>CACOPQ010000010.1 GCA_902629125.1 uncultured Alphaproteobacteria bacterium | reverse complement strand
CAACAGGAGAATATCGAGCGGGCCTTTCTAGGGTTTTACAAGTCGGTATACACTCTATCACTGACCTATGATTAGGATTGAAAAAAAACGGTATCGAAAATCTCTCTACGCCCAACCGATTGATGACCTGATGCTTATTTGAGCGGTAAACATCATTCGTCCATCTCCCCATTAAATCACCAATATTTACAACAAATGTTCCAGGAATATATGGTGCCTTAATCCAACTCCCATCTCGACGTTCTAATTCCAGACCACCTAATGGATCCTGTGCTAATACAGTTATTACGCCGTAATCTGTGTGAGCGAGAGCACCAACAGAGCCCACCTCCTTTGCCTCCGATTGTGGTGGATAATGTAACATACGCATAAGTATTGTCGGGTTATCATAATGCCTTAAAAAAAAGTCATCTTCGAGATCTAAGCTCTTTGCAAACAAGAGCAATAATTTCAATCCAAAGGACTTTACCGCAGAGAAATATAGCTCAGCCGGCTCTTTGAACCACTCAGCAAGAGGCCACTGATTAGGACCATGCAAAGGGAGCCCTGCTTTAACGTCAGGATGTGTCAGCGGTAAATCTATCCCAATATCAAAGCTGTCTTTCAAATCGGCAGCCTTTCCAGGATACTTCGTCGTACCCAGTGGTAAGTATCCACGATGAAAACGATCTTTATGCACTTTCATCCGCCATTCCATAGGTTGATCAAAAAAACGGCGTGACGCGTCGAATGCGTTTGCAATTACGGCATCAGGGACACCGTGGTTTATAGCATAAAAAAAACCAATGTCTTTGCAAGCTGAACTGAGCTTCTCTGCCAATTTTTGGATATTACTTCCTTCAACCAAAGGAGACATATCCAAAATAGGTATTTCACTGCAAACATTAATTGATCTATTTTGAGAGGGCACAGTTTTTCCTTTTCATAACAAATGCAAAAATTTTGTAGTCAATCAATTTCGGCACTAAAACTTTTGAGCTATTTAGATATCCTTACCGTTGACTATTTTGCTTTCAAAGCGCCCGAGGCCCAATAGTCCGGGGCGCACCAAGTCTCCCGACACCAGGCAGGCGCAAACTCATACCAAGCACATCAATTCCAAAGTTCAGTCCCAAGATGTTAATTTCCAATCCTTCTTCCACACCTAGTAAAATGCCCAAAATACCTAAAAATGAAAACTGATATCCTGTGCCGCTTGGGGTAGATGAAAAAAACTTTGTCTTTCCCAACCAATCTTTTCCTATTGCGGTAGGAGGCAAGTCTAGACGTAGCTCAGGTACAAGGCGCCCAATCCATGCAATAAACGTATTACTATTTGGTCCTGGCCAGACGGAATAGGTATTTTTATACGGGTAAGTTTTTGCAGCCTTGTCTATTTTTTTAATTAATTCATCAACACCCTCGCCGCGAACATCCACAAGCAATTCTGGTACTGCATCATACCAGAGACGATCAGGAATATCTTGCTGAATGACCACCGGATCTTCTCCCCTCCTGAGACGCCAACCTACCAACTGATACACAGTGTATTCAGCGGCGTTCGTCGGCTTAACTGCAATCCAAGTGTGAACTCCAAAAATGCCACGCCAACTGAAGGCCCGTGCTGCAAACACTTGAATTACTGCGTCCATTACTTCATAAGGAATAGGAGAAACACCAGAGGACTGCCTTGACGCCTCCCACCAAGCCTTGCCCATGATTTTAACTTCTCCCAATGCTAAAAGGGGACCTGCTATTAAAAAGACCAAAAACACTAACCCAAGCAATTTTATTTTTTTGATCAATTGATGACGATTTATCTAGAAGTTAGATAACTTCTATGCATTTAAATATTTCGACCGCATGATTTCCTCTTAATTTATCTGCGCCGATCGACGTTACTTTTATGTCCGTACGTGATTGCATCCACGCATCATTGGAAATCAAAATATCATTCTTTTCTGATAAACCACATATATTAAATGCGGTGTTGACCGTTTCGCCTAGGAAATCAAACTGCATTGATTTTTGTCCTATGACGCCCGCCACGACGGGACCAAAATGTATCCCCAAATGGAGGTCCCATTTTATTTCACGCTTTTTGGGTAACTGGAGAAAACAATAAAGGCTAGTGGAATACCTATTATGACTTAGCCAATTCTCGTAGCATAGGACCTCCCTCTGTGAGGGCGTGCATCCCCAATACGCTAACGCATTGAAAAATTTCCATAATCTCTTCTTTCGTCGCGCCATAATTGAGCGCATTTCTGATATGAATTCTAGCTCCCTCCTCATGCAGATGGGTTGTGGCCGTATCGATCGCGATGTATATGAATTCCTTTACCTTGGGCTCAAGCGTTCCGGACTTCCAGGGGACGGAGGAAAAATCAAGATAACACTCAAAGAACTCTGGGCTCAGTTTTAACATGTCATCCCAAAACGGGCTCCAGTAGCCTCGATTTTTAATAAAGCTTTCTTTCAAGGCTTTTTCATGATCTCCATACTCAATGTTATCAATTTCATCACCGCGGCCCAGCTTCCTTAGTTCATCCATCAAAATTGGAACACCCATAGTACAAGTGTGTATCCCTAAAACACTAGTTAACTCCAAGACTTCCATAATTTCGTCTCGGGTTGCACCTAGGGCTAGTGCGTTTTCCATGTGCAACTTTAAGCCTGGCAAATACAAATGAGTTGTAGATGCATCAATGGCTATATAAATGAATTCCCTAATTTTTGCCGACAAAGCGTCATTTTTAGCGGGAATAGACGAAAATTTCGAATACGCGGCGAAAAAACTCGCATCCAATTCTAAAACATCTTCCCAAAACTCACTCCAATAGCCGCGATTTTTTATAAATTCTGACTTGAGTTCATTTTTACTTTCACCCGTTTCGATCATCCTTCCTACTCCTTCACTCAATCATATTAGCTTTGGGATAATATTTTTAACAACCGTATACATCAAGATGCTGTACCAAAAGGGCTTTGTAAATCCAAACCATAAATCAAACTTTTTCAATTCTATATTTTGAATTAGAATAATGATGGAAAATCTTTAGTTTATTTAACGACTGGTTAAAGTTCATGGACGCTGTTCCTGAGAAAGATGAGTTCCTAGTACTTAAAAAGGAGCTCACAAAACTTAGACTAGAAGCTAAGTTGCGTAAGTCACTTTCAGCAGAACTTACTAGGCAAAAATCGATCGCAGATACCGCTAAGGCTGATGCGCTTTTAAAATCCCAACAGCTCGCGGAACTGTCTGCCAAACTCGCGAAGTACTTGTCACCGCAGATATACGAGCAAATCTTTAGTGGGCAACATAATGCTGAAGTAAAGAGTTACCGTAAAAAACTGACTATCTTTTTTTCAGACCTCGTCGGATTTTCAACTATTTCTGACGAGTTGGAATCAGAAGATCTAACAAATATGCTCAACTTCTACTTAGACGAAATGTCGAAAATAGCTCTTAAACACGGCGGTACAATAGACAAATTTATTGGCGATTCTATCATGGTATTCTTTGGCGATCCGCAGAGCCATGGTGCTGAAAAAGACGCGAAAAATTGTATTTTAATGGCAATCGAAATGCAGAAAAAGATGCGTGACTTGGACGGTCATTGGGGTCGACATTTTAGCTTCAGAGATAACCTGCGAATGCGTATTGGAATAAATACTGGTTTTTGCACGGTAGGTAACTTTGGAAGCAATGACCGAATTGACTATACCGTAGTCGGAGGAGCAGTTAATTTGGCGTCCAGATTGGAAACAGCCGCTAAGGCGGGTTCAATTTTAGTTTCTGAAGAGACATTTTTACTGGTTAATGATAAATTCAACTTTGATAAACCAGTACATCTGAATGTTAAAGGCTTACAAAGGAAATTAAAGGCTTACGAATTGTCTATGAAAGAGTCTGCCAAAAACAACCTTACTAATTACAAGCGCAAAGGGTTTAATCTTGAAATAGACACAGACGCTATAGATCAATCGATAATAGAAGAGTTAAAAAAAATTATCGAAAAACTGGAGTAGCAAGTAAACTGAGAGGAATATTCGTTGGCTAACAATACAATTTTTACTGCACAATACCTAGCTTGTGGTTATTCTCTCTGATCTAAATTTTCAAGAAGCTCTATTAATCTCTCGGTTGTCCCATTGTCCTCAAAAGATGCAACAATCGAGGCTGGCGAGTTGATCCAATCGGGTTTATTTGCTGTCCACAACTCTACGGTGGGCGTGAACTCTATTTGATCTGCAACAAGACCAGCTGGAATATATATCATTCCTTCCAGAAGTTCAGGTTTATTATAAATAAGCACACCACACTCTGCACACCGGTAATAATGCATTTCATTACCGCTTCCACCCTGAACCGTGTGGGTTTTTAGCTCTCCTTTACATTCAATTTCACTCTCCGGCATAGCGAGCGCAGAAAGGGATGACCCAAATGCTATTTGACACTTACTACAGTGACATTGAAATTGCATCATAGGGTCGTGAGGAAAGCTAAACTCTATATTCCCGCATGTACAAGTCCCCGAGTAGGCCATTTTCTTCCTTTCTCTTCCCAAAACTAGTTAATAAGGCGAGTAAATTTAGGTTGTGCGATAATTACACATCGGCCCTTATTTAACAATGTTGCGTCGCGCTTTTATACGTTCACGCATGGCGATATCCGCCTTATCCGATCCATCATGAAACGTTCCAAACCACTTGTCCAACGGTGCAAGACTACCGCCATAATTACACTCGAAATACTTATGATGCAGATAATGAAAATGGTTTCCGCCATCTATACCCAATTTTTTCCCAATCATCAGCTTGTCAAAGCCACTATGTGAGAGGGCGGGATAAAATGCTGCAAGCTGTAACTGAAACAATGCATTCACGGGATGCGCGGCGATAAGCCATTGAACCATCAGCGTAGATAAATAGATCAGATGTTCAACGGGATGCATAGCTAATCCTGACCATGGACCTACCTCTACATTTCTGTGATGTAAGGCGTGGAAACGATTATATAAAAACTTAACATGCAGTAGCCTGTGCCCCAGATAAAAATGCACAGCGTGGATAGCAGGCGCTAGCAGAGTGAGTAAAACAAACCAGCTCCAAAATACAACTTGCGAGCTACCAAGGTCGAAAAGACCAAGATAGCCATTGGCAAAAGCCCAATAAGTGAAAACTTCGTACCCAGTGATAATTGGCACAGCCGAACCAAGCGTTCGTATCATATTGTCTCGAACCTGGTTTTTAAAAAGGAACTTTTTACTGCCTTTTGCAAATGGCCGCGTGGTAAAGCGATGATCGTTTCCTTGTTTTTGAAAAACATATAGATACAAGTGCAAACCACCAAATAGCAGCGTAATGAGCAACAAGTTTCGCGCAAATATTAGCCCAACCCACCAAAGCTCAAATGTTGCCATTGTCGATAAATCAGGTGTTAAGTAACACCAAGTCAACAGCGTAATGCCCATCCAGAAGGCATTATAAGGCCACAGAAATCCCGGAAACCCAAACAACCATTTCGTCATAGTTGGAAATTTCATCGGCCAATTGTTTATTGGGGCAAGCGTTATTGGTTTCGACGGCCGCCACTCTCCCCTCGAATTCCTATCAAATGACACCTCACTCAAAGTGCTATCCTCCACGCAGTGTTGGTGAAATACTATCATTGAAAAGTGAAAAGAAAAAGCAACGGAGTCCGGTAGTTACTTTATATCATTCTTTAGATTGCTTACTGTATCTGAAGAGACAATCATCTTATGTAATTGATGCTTCATAGATATCGTTGATTGTTTGGCTAAGAGTGTTATTGAACACTTCATTGCTCTGTTGGGCCGACAGCCCCTCTGTGAGAGCTCTGGAAAAACTAGCCGTCATACCCTGGTTTGATCGAAGTCTTAGATTAGACTCTTCCCTCGTATACCCTCCCGATAAAGCAACGACACGCATAACTTTAGTATGATCAATTGCGGGGGAATAGAGGTTTGCTTTTTCTGGAAGGGTAAGCTTTAGCATCACTTTCTGTTCGCCTTGCAATGCATCCAAATGCTTTATCAAATTCTCTAAAAGTATCTCTTCTGCTTCGGCTTTATCTTCTATTTTGATATTTACCTCGGGTTCGATAATTGGGACTAGATCAAAACCAAGAATGGTTTGACCTATGTCAAATTGCTGAGACACATTCTCTTCAATACCCTTGTTATCCGCTCGATTTATTACTGACCGCATTTTCGTTCCGAAAATACCGGCGGCGCTTGCTCTTTCGAGTAAACTTTCAAGGTCCGGCATTGGTTTCATCAACTGCACGCCGTTATTTTCATCCGAGAGCCCTTTATCAACTTTTAAAAATGGTACTATTCTGCGTTCATCCCATAAAAAGTCTGCTGCGGATTTTCCTGCAACCTCCCGATCCATTGTGTTTTCAAAAAGAATAGCGCCAATTACTTTATCGCCATTAAATGCGGGTGATTGCATTATTCTGCATCTCATTTGATGGATTAAGTCAAACATTTGATCATCGTTACTGTAAGCATTCTCATCTATGCCATATAACTTTAGAGCTTTGGGAGTAGAACCACCACTCTGATCCAATGCGGCAACAAAACCAGGGCCACTGGTCATCTTTTCAGCTTGGTCCGCTCTCGTCATAGTACCCGTCTCCCAATAGACCTTTAGTCAATCTGATTTCTTAGAAAGTTATATTTGAAAAAAAAAGTTCCCTCAATACGACGCTATTATCTTTTCAGCTTTTTTTTAAGAAAAATAATTGAATAAAGCGACCCCCAACAGTTTTTCTACAAATCGGCAATAACTTCTCGGTTAACTAAACCTAACTGTTCCAATAACTTTTCCAGCGAAAACGTTAAGACAAACTTTCATGATCTTTCATCATAGATCGAGCTATGTTCCCTTGCTGCACTTGACTTGCACCCTCAAAAATTCTGAACAATCGGACATCTCTAAAAAGTCTTGGTACGTCTGATAGATCTTCCATATAACCTAAGCCACCCATCACCTGGACAGCCCGATCCGCAACACGAGAGACCATCTCTGAACAAAATAGTTTCGCCGACGCGATGTCTATAAAGGGTATTTGATCACCGGCATCAAATTGTTTAGCACAATCTAAGCACAAGGCGCGCCCGGCCGCCATTTCAGCTCGACTATCCGCTAGCATAGCCGCTATTTGACCAAATTCACCAATTCTTTTTCCAAACTGCTCACGCTTAGATGCATATTCCGTCATCTCTGTTATAAGTCTAATTGCTTGACCAACGCAGGTAGCAGCTACATGCAAACGGGCATGGTTTATTCCTCTAAGTGCAGCTTTTAGCCCCCTTCCTTCCTGCCCTCCAACGATCGAATCTGCCGGAACTTCGCAATTCTCAAACCATACATAACATGCATGGCTTCCCTCATTACCTAACATTTTTGGAGGATCACCTACTCTAATTCCATCTAGTGTAGCATCTACTAGGAATGCCGAAATACCATTGGAACCGGTTGAGGATGGATCCGTTCTAGCCATAACTAAAAAAACATCCGCTTGTGGGGCATTCGTTATATAACGCTTCTCGCCATTTATAAGCCACCCATCATTACCACGCCTTTCCGCGGTCGTTTTTAAGGAACCCGCATCAGATCCGGCTTCGGGTTCCGTCAAAGCAAAGGCACCAGTGCAAAGCCCACTTGCCATTTTTGGTAAGTATTTTTCTTTCTGTTCCTCCGTAGCAAAATCCAATATCGCCTGAGATGTAAGGCCTATTGTCGTCGAGAACCTTGATCTGTAGACACACGACGCCTGACAAAATTCAAAAGTTAATCGGACCTGCTCTTCCATCGAAAGACCGAGCCCCCCATACTCGGTAGGTATCGAAATTCCAAACAACCCCATGTCTCGAAGAGCGTCTGTCAAGTCTTCCGGAATACCCTCTTCAAGGGAGAGTCGATCCTCTGAAGCAATAAGTAGTGTTTGTGATAACTCTCGAACAGCTTTTCTATACTCTTCAAAGGTTTCATATTTATCGAGAATCAATTTCATCTCCTAAACCATTATTAATCGTAGATATTAAATTAGAGAAGCTCTATGAACTGGTATCATTAAGAATTACCAAGTCGCTTAGCGTCAAGTATAGCTTTCGCCCAGTCTGAGGGCTTTTCTTGAGGAAGATTATGTCCTGCACGCGCAAACTGCCTATGTTCATAAGGCCCGCAAAACTTTTCCGAATGGCTTTTCGTAGATTCACTTACACCGTCGCTATCCCCATCAATGCAAATAGCGGGAACCACAATGTTTGGTTGTGATGCTAATCGCCTTTCAATATCTGCAAACTTAGGGTCACCAGCGACTAGCCCATACCTATGGCGATATGAATGAATCACCACGTCAACAAAGTCCAAATTATCGAAAGAACTAGCCGTTTGTTCGAATTCTTCCAATGTGAATTTCCAATCGGGAGACCACATAGACCACAGTAGCTTAGCAAGATCACGTCGGTTCCTCTTAAGTCCTTTACGTCCTCTTTCATTATGAAAGTAATATTGGTACCAATATGCCGCCTCAGCTTTTGGTTTTGCCGGTTCACTCGACTTTGATATATTTTGGATATTGTATGAATTACCAGACACCAATGCTGTGACCCGTTCCGGCCATAGAGCGGAGACTACGCACGCAGCCCTACCACCCCAGTCATAACCACCTAAAACCGCGCTTTTAATATTTAAAGCATCCATGAAACTTAAAAGGTCTGAACCAAAGGCTGCTTGCTCGCCAGATCTCATAACATCATCTGATAAGAAACTGGTTGCACCATATCCGCGCATATAAGGAACGATCGCTCTAGCTCCATGCGTCTGTAGGATTGAAGCTGATTTTGTGTAAGCATGAACATCATAAGGAAATCCGTGCAATAGTATACAAGGCCAACCATCTGGAGAACCATATTCCAGATATCCAACTTCAAGAACTCCCGCTTCTATTTTCTTAATGTCCATAACTGGTCCCAAGCTTGTCTCTTATCGTGGCTTTTTATAGCTATCTACTTTTATTCAACTCGTTATTCACTGGAAGAAAATACAATATCCGACGGCTTTACGTCAAAACCGGTATAATACATGCTCCGATAGTGGGTCTTGATGATCTAACTGGGGATGTTTAAAATTTTCCTTTGGATTACTCCTCATCCCAAGTTTTTCCATTACCCGCCTAGATCTTTTATTGTTTTTTGCAGTGATCGCTAGAATTTCTGATAATTTCAGACACTCAAAACCATATCGCGTCACCCTCCTAGCGGCCTCGGTAGCTAGACCTTTCCCCCAATGCTTCCAAGAAAGCCGCCAAGCTAATTCTACGTTGGGGGTAAAATGTGCATCAAAACTAAAATATTTTAGCCCAACAAACCCTATAAACTTATTTACAGACCGAAGTTCTACCGCGAAGAGCCCAAAGCCAAAATCTCTGAAATGTGATTGTATTTTGTCTAGTGACGCCAATGTTTCCTCCCGTGTTATCAGGTTGGGAAGAAATTCGCAGACCCTGGGATCCGCGTTCAATAAAACAAATGGCTCTATGTCTTCTCGTTTCCAGTTTCTTAAAATAAGCCTCGGCGTATTAAGATTTTGTATATCTATTTCGCTAGTGTTCACGTCAAATTTCTTTTATTACGCCATTTTTTATATTTGGATATATTTTCCTCGTTTGGCGGATAATGACCTGGGATCTTTGCACCATTTTTCACCTGCTCTAAAATAAAGACTTCGTGTGTCTCCTGTTCTAGTCCATCATTAGCGACGTCCTCGGCAATTTTTTTGGGCACCACAACAACACCATCATTATCAGCTATTATCCAATCGCCAGGAATCACAGCAACCCCACCACAACCTATTGGCACATCTAATTCGCCATCAGACAGATTGGCAACAGAGGCAGGAGCAGCCGCCCCCGGACACCAAACGGGCAACCCAGAAGCCATCACGCCATCTGCGTCTCTGACATTTGCGTCACTAACCAACCCAGCAACCCCTCTTACTTGAAGTCTGGTGGCAAGAATATCACCGATAGCCGCACCATCTTCTCGGCCGAGTGCATCAACAACTAAAATATATCCTGGCGGACATTCCTCGATCGCTCTACGTTGTGCCAAGTCGGTGCGCTTTAAAATATCCGGGCCATTCAGGTCTTCTCGTCCTGGGATGAAACGCAAAGTATAAGCTGGACCCGCTATTCTTTCTTGATTTTGGCCAAGCGGTTTTGGTCCATACATCCAAATAGACTTTATCCCACGCTTTAATAACTGCATGGTAAGTGTTGCAGTCGATATTTTTTTAAATTTTTCAGCGAGTTCTTTTTCGAGCATCATTCACCTCTGAATCTATTAACTTTAATGTCGTAAAAGCATTGGACATAGCATTAACATATTAAGCAACTCGTGCTCATTTTGGCATGCTTTATGCTCTGTATCGCGTTATATTATGTATAGGAACTAATGACAGAATTTTTGCTGGTAATATTGCTGACGTAATTTATTAAACGAACTGTCACTAGCGGGCATAACCGGCTGAATACGACTTTAAAAAATGAAAGCGAGATGAAATTGGCGCAAAAAAAAACCTTCAAATTAGTCATGCTGCCACCGCAATCGGCCGTTTATCTCGAATGGGGCGCAAAGGTGCAGGAGCAAAATCCAAATATCTCGTTGCTTCAACCTAAAGGTCTGCCGGAAGCTCTAGAAATGATAAGGGATGCCGACGCAGCATTCGGTTTCATGCCAAAAGAGCTTCTTGCCAACGCTGGTCGCTTAAAGTGGCTTCAGGCCCCACAAATTGCACCGCCAGCAGGCTTTTACTACCAAGAGCTAATTGAACATCCAGTTGTGGTCACTAACTTCAGAGAAATTTTTAATGATCACATTGGCGCGCATATTATGGCATTTGTGTTAGCCTTCTCAAGGGGGTTGCACTATTACCTTCCACAACAAATACAACAACAATATAAACCCCGGCCTCTAGATACCGGCGTGGTCCATCTCCCGGAAGCCTCAGCATTAATTGTCGGAGTTGGTGGCATCGGTTGCGAAGCCGCCAGACTCTGTAAGGCATTTGGTATGCATGTTGCGGGAGTTGATCCTAGACGAACCAGTTTAACCGAAGGGCTCGACGAATTATTTACGCCAGATCAGTTAGATAATCTTTTACCTAAATATGATTTTGTAATTATGACAATTCCTCATACCCCACAGACCGAAGGGTTGATCGATGAAAGGCGACTAGGCCTGATGAAAAAAACAGGCTTCCTGATTAATATTGGAAGAGGTATGACAGTACGTTTAGATGATCTTGTGAAAGCTTTGGAAAAGGAGCAAATAGCCGGCGCTGCTCTTGACGTTTTTGAGATAGAGCCATTACCAAATGATCATCCCTTGTGGACCGCACCAAATATTCTGATTACACCACATACAGCTGGCTATGGACCATATTTGGACGATCGAAGATTAAATATTCTTCTAGATAATTGTAATCGTTTTGCTAGAGGTAAACCTCTTCGGAATATTGTAGATAAACAATTCTGGTTCTAGCTCTGAAACTATTTGGATTCAAAAATGGGACAACAATACCTTCCAGCACCAAGAAGTGATTTTATAGGAATTGAAAACATTATCCATCTGGCCACCGGTGGCGAACCCCCACTCTTGACATGTCACAGAGATGCATTTGAAAAATTCGCACTAGATAAGGCTGAAGGGATGTCGGGTTATGCGCGCCATTGGGAACTGGTAGAGGGAGTGCGGAATAAAATAGCTGGTTTCTTTAATCTTAGCATTGGAGATATTGCCTTAATAGGAAATGCTTCGGAGGGGATTGTAAAGGTTCTGTCTAGCATTAATTGGCAAGAAGGCGAAAACGTCGTAATTTCCGAATTAGATTACACATCTGGCCGCTATGCTTTGGGAAACCTAAAAAGGCTTGGTGTAGAAGTGCGGTTGGTACCAAAAACTGGCTGGTATATAGACACAGATGATTTGAAAAACGCATGCGACGATAAAACACGCGTTCTATATCTAAGCCAAGTAAATGCAACCACTGGCCAATTTATCGACATTAGCAACTTGTCTGAGCATTTGAAGTCATCGAACGTAGCTTTCATTTTAGATGCAAGCCATGCGCTCGGCGTTGTTCCAGTTCAGGGGCACCTAGCTGATTTCACAGTAAGTTCTTGTTATAAATTTGCACTAGGAATCCACGAAGGTATCTTTGCATGGAACCAATCAAGAACTCGAGATTTTATACCGTTTGGTGTTGGTTGGTCATCTGCAACAGCTGGTAAAAAACGAGATGATTTTTTTTTAAAACCCGGTGCAAAAAGAGTTGAATACGGGAATGCTGGTCATCTAGGCGCCTATCTACTCAATGAATCACTAGATTACCTGAATAATTTTGGAATACAGAAAATATCTAGTCATGCTCGAGAGATGTGCAAGAAAATAATAGATGGCTTAAAAACAAATGGACTAGAAGTAATTACGCCAACGGCCTCACATGAAATTGCTGGTAATGCTGCCTTCGCTTTTAACAAACCTGAATACTTTGTAAAAAGAGCAGCAGAAGACGGAATATTAGTCTGGGGGGATAATAATCGAGTCCGCATATCCGCACACGTCTTCACAACAGAAAACGACATAGACGTTTTCTTAGGGGAACTTCCAAAATATCTAAGCTAAAAATCCCATTCAGGATTACTTTTGCTGATCATTTTTAATGCTTTCTCGGTAAGTTCATTACCATAATCTAGCCTTGCCCTAGCGACGGAAATCCTCTGGTCTTCAAGATCAATAGCTAAATCATCAATACTACGCCCAGAAGGATCTCCGAGCCCACCACCGCCAGGTGTCTCCATTCTTACCCTTTCTCCAGCCGCTAAAGAAATAAGTCTTTGCTTAGGCGCCATCACTATTTCATTTTGGGAGCCATAATTTCTAATAATACGACAGTGGCTACCCGGCAGTCCACCATCATAGCCTTCAGCAGCAGTAATGAAACTATCGGCGCGCCCTGAAAATGTTGTATCGTCAGATAGAGCCCTTACCTCTCTCGCAACTCCCATTCCACCGCGCATTCTCCCACTACCAGAAGATCCATTTATTAAACAATATTCCTCAACCATTAATGGATATTCATGCTCTACCGCCTCTACTGGCATGTTGAGGGAATTGGTGATATGACAGTGAGCTCCATCCATTCCGTCCATTTTAGAATGCGCTCCATTACCTCCCGCTATGGTTTCCAAATAGACGTAGCGCCTATCTCCCTGCTTTGACAATCCAGAAAACACCATTCCAGCCAAAACGTCATGACTAGATGCCATAATCTGCTCCTTTTCTAGTAACTGTGCAAACGCACCAAAAATCGCGCCTGCCAATTTTTGACAAGTCGTTGTTCTGGCTCCAACTGCTGCAGGGTAAACTGGATTAATAATTGAGCCTCTCGGCATTTTGAGCTGGATCACAGAATATAATCCGTCATTAGCAGGCAAGTCTGGATCTAGCAGCGCTTTTACGGTGTAAGATACAGTTGCAATAACTCCCGTTGTCATAACATTGAAAGCTCCACGTGACTGAGGACCGGACCCTGAAAAATCGATTAACAAATGACCATTTTCTATTTTGACATTTGCTGATAAAGGAACTGTTTGACCCTCAAGTCCATCATCATCCATCCAAGTTGTGAATGAACTACTTCCCTGCCTGAGCGCTAAAAGATGTTTTTTTAGACGTCTCGATGTATAAATCAGTAAATCCTCTACGGCTATTTCCATAGCTTCAAGGCCCATTTTTTCGATTAATTTTTTTGTCTGTATTACACCGAAGTCATTTGTCGCAACCTGCACTTTTAGGTCTAAACTTCTGTCCTCTGGTTCACGGGTGTTATTTATGACTAAGCGAATAATATCCTCCTGTAGAATACCTCGGCGCATAATTTTTATCGGGGGAATTCGTATTCCTTCTTCAAATATCGACGTAGCACTCGGACTGATAGAACCCGGCACTGATCCACCAACATCAGCGTGATGACCAACGCATGCAACGAAAAATCTTAACCCATTTGAATAGAATACCGGTGTTATTATAGAGATATCGGGCAAATGGGTTCCACCAGCCAAATAAGCATCGTTACATATAAAGGCGTCCCCCTCCTCAATATCGTCTAAATCGAAATCTCTGAGTACCGCGTCCACGCCGCCCTTCAAAGATCCCAAGTGAATTGGGATATGCGCGGCCTGTCCAATAGCCCGACCTTTTGCATCAAAGAGTGCTACTGAACAATCTTGGCGTTCCTTAATATTGGGAGAAAAAGACGAGCGAACCAACTTCGCACCCATTTCCTCAATAATGGCCAATATGCGATTGCTGAAAACTTCTACTTGAATCGCATCAATACCGCGTTCGACGTCACAACTCATTATGAACTTTCCACCAGAATAAGGTTAGCGCGGTTATCTACTGTAGCTTCATAATTAGGCGGTAAAATAGTCGTAGAACTCATTTCCTCAATGACAGCTGGCCCAATTACTTTTGCCCAATGCGAAAGGCCAGCTCTCTCATATACAGGCGTTTCTTTCCAACCAAAAGCACTTCCAAAATAGACTTCCCGCGTCTCTTTTATTTCAGGTTCAGTTTTGTTTTGCGTTGCTTTTTCTGAAATCGGTTTAGATGTTTTTCCAACAGCCTCTAAACGGCAATTAATAATTTCTATGGGTCTTTCCACTAGCTCATAACCAAACTCTTTTTTGTGCTCAACATGGAAGGCAGCAATAAATTCAACTAGTGAGTTAGATTTTAGTTGGCCCGGCAACGGAATACGTAATTCATAACTCTGCCCCATATAGCGAGCCTCTAAATAATATTTGAACGACCTAGCACTCAGTATAACTTCATCATTGATAAAAAGTTTGTTGGCCTGTTCTTTTAATACTTCGAAATTATTCATTACGGCCTCCCACCCATCCACCTCCGCAATTACAAGCAAACTTCTGACAAAATCGAAGGATAAATCGGATAAAAGAATACCACGTGCGCATAAAGTCCCAGGTGCGGGCGGTATTATTATCCTTGGACAACCAACTTCTTCATTCACATCTGCCGCACATAAAGGTCCAGCACCACCATAGGCAAAAAGGGAAAACTCTGATGGACTATTTCCCTTAGCCGAGGCCACTCCACGTATAGCTCTCGCAATTCCTGAGGAGGCTATCTTAATGATACCGGTTGCCGCGGCCTCAACACTTAGATCCAAGGGATTTGAAATCTGACTTTCCATTTTAACGTAGGCTTTTTCAAAATCTAAAGCGATATTGCCCGCAAGCAGAGTACTGGGATTAAGACGGCCTAAAATTAAATTTGCATCTGTCAGAGTAACATGTTCACCCCCTAATCCATAAGCAACTGGCCCCGGAGACGCTCCGGCACTATGTGGCCCTACTTTCAATGCCCCACCACCATCTATCCACGCGATACTGCCACCTCCTGCACCTATGGCTGCCACGTCAATTGCTGGAGACTTTACGGGGTACCCTGCAACTGTTCGTTCGGATGTGAACAACGGTTGGCCATCGAGGACTAGTGAAACATCGGTACTGGTACCCCCTACATCGAATGCTAAAATATTATTATATCCAGAAGATGAAGCGATGTTAGCCGCACCGACCACTCCAGCTGCCGGACCAGAGAGGCAAGTGCGAACTGGCAACTTGGCTGCGGTCTTTACAGTCAGCATTCCTCCATTGGAGTGCATGATATGCGGTGAAGTTATAACGTTATTTCGAGTAAGATTTTTTTCTAGGCGAACCAAATAATCTTGCATCTTCGGTCCGACATATGCATTTACTACGGTCGTCGATGCTCTCTCATATTCTCTAAATTCTGGCAGCACTTCGCACGATAGGCTTAAAAAGGCATCTGGCATCAGACGTCGCACTACCTCCCCAGCTAAAATTTCATGATCGGGGTTTAGATAGGCGTGTAAAAAACAGATAGCGACCGCTTTTATACCTCTCGTTCCTAATTGCTTTACCGCAAGTTCGACCTCTTCCATGTTAATAGGAGTTAATATGGATCCATCTGCCGTTATACGTTCCGTGATTTCTTTTCTATCCACCCGCCTCGCAAGCGGAGGTGCCCTTTTTAAGGTATAATCGTAAAGGTGTGGCCGGGTTTGGCGACCGATTTCGATGACATCCCTAAACCCCTTGGTAGTAAGCAAACCAATTGTCGGCGCACGCCTTTCAAGCAACATATTTAGCGCAACTGTCGTACCATGCCCAAAGTATTCAATTTCAAATGCACTTATGTCATAGAATTTAGTAAGCTCTGATAACCCTTTATCAACAGCTTGAGAAGGGTCTTCCGGTGTAGAAGGAACTTTATGAAATTTCAATTCACCCGTATTATCATTTAATAGAGTAAAATCCGTGAAGGTTCCTCCAACGTCCACCCCGATTTTCCACTTATTATCAGACACTTATGACCCTTTTTTCTTATATCTTGCCAAATTCCTGTACAAATTTCAATTAATCTACTGCTCGTTTTTTGTCAGCTTTATTGTCAGTACTGTAGTTTACCACCGTGGCGTTTTGATCAAATGTCCTAAAATTTTCCCATTAAAACAATGGCTTATTTTTCTGAAACATATCAACGGAACAGGATATAATTTTAAACCTTTTCATTGCCTATGCACCAATCGCTATAGTCCCTTACTTTAGGACCTTCAATATCGTCTATATCTCCGGGCTCTTTTTCTGCTAAACGTCTTTATTTTGCTGGAGTTTCGGGTCTTCGTTCCCCCTAGTCGGGGTGTAGCGTTGCCTGGTAGCGTGTCTTCCTTCGAGGAAAAAATTCTTACGTTTGAACCCTGCAGGGGCCGCGAGAAACTTATCAAAAATATATATTTTCAGATTTATGGCTTTTAACTCAAAAAAACACAGCAAAAAGAAATGAACAGTGCTTTTAAAAGAAGGCGTTTTTCACAAGAAACGAGACGTTAGGATCTGTAGACGCCAGTTTTTACATATTTACATTAGGACGTCGAACATTCTTTTTTTGGGAAGAAACCTTTATAGTTTACCCTCGTTTTTTGTAATTGGTATTTCATTTGCTTGTTACCAGGCTGACAAAGCACGCCACTCGTCGTCGGTGCCTTCGACTGCTTTTTCCGCATCGTAACTGTAGAGCCAAGTCTGTTGAGGGGTGAAGCTCGCTTCATCATTATATCGACGAAAACGGGAATTACGTCGTTCCACATCCTCAGCCGCATCCAGGTGATACCAGCGCTCAGCATCACGGGAATGCTGTATCATTCGGTCAGCTCTGTTTTTTCGAAGACCTTCAAAACGCTTGAGCGCTAGAGTTGGTCCGTCGTCGTTTTTTTCGAGAAGTCTTGCAAGAACCCACGCATCCTCTATAGATTGACCTGCCCCTTGAGCGTGATAAGGAAGCATGGCGTGAGCCGCATCGCCCATCACGGCGATATTACCCCGCACCCATGTCTCTAGAGGGTCACGATCATAGAGTGCAGTAACGAATGGTTGTTGTGTAGCCTCAATAAACCTGACAGGAACTTCGTACCAATTTTTAAACGAAGTTAATAGTCCCTCTTTTTGAGCTGTTTGCGACCATGACTCCCGCATTGTGCTCTCGGTGGGACCCATTGCTAACCAGTTAATTTTACTGCCGCCAGAAACATAATAGAAAACAAAAGAAAGTTTTGGTCCCATTACTATATAAGAAGATATGGGCACATTTAGATCGGCCACATCGGCTGCGTCAATTACGCCGCGCCATGTACAATAGCCTGATCGGAGCGGCACATGTGGCTGAAAAATCTGGTAACGCACCACGGAATGGATTCCATCCGCTCCAATCAAGACATCACCACGCACAATTTCTCCATCAACACTGCGTACCCAAGGTCCGTCGTAATCCTCACCTACAGACTCCACCTTGAAACCGAAGCGAATGCGATTTTCATCTAGATCAGCTGTCAAAGCATCAAGAAGATCTGGCCGATGGCTGTGAAAGTAAGGAGCTCCAAAAACATCACGAACTTCTGGACATAGCGGTGTGCGCAGAATTGTTTCCCCTGTCGACCAGTCTTTGAATTTATGGGAGTCAGGTTCGCAACAGACTTTGGACAGTTGATCCTCTAAGCCAAGGCGCGACAGGACTTTCACTGCATTTGAGCTCAGCTGAACACCTGCGCCAATTTCTGCAAAAGCCTTTGCCTGCTCTAAAATAACGAAGTCTAGTCCAGCGCGTTGCAAACCAAGGGCGAGTGTGGTACCGCCTATGCCAGCTCCAAGGATAAGTATTTTCATCGACTGCCTCCGTATTTTCTATAAATATAATAAGCCGCGATACTGGGCCATTCAACTGTATTATTATGCTTTCAACTCCAATCTAATTTATCATTAATTTAGGTATTAATTTTTACTGTAATCAGAAGGTCGAAACCCCATAATTCCTTCAAACCTATCTTGGTAATCTGGCCAAACATCTGGGTTAACTAGCCTAGGTGGAACACCGCCTCTAAGCAAAGTAATCCATTGCTCGGCTGCCCCTACAGCCATATTTTTATTTGCTTCGATCGTTATGCCAGCATGATGGGGAGTGACAAGAATATTATCTAGCCCCATTAAGCAATTGTCCGGGCTCGTGGGTTCTTCCCAAAACACGTCTACCCCCGCACCAAGAATGTCATTACTCGCAAGTGCACTAGCAAGTTCGGGTTCGTTCACAATACCTCCACGTGCTGTTATTACAAAAACCGCATCTTTCTTCATAGCCTTGAATTCTTTAGCGCCAAACATCCCTAGTGTTTCATCGGTTCTAGGGCAATGCACGGTTATGAAATCTGACTCTGCCAATAAAGTACTAAAATCAACTTTTTTAGCGCCGCGCTGATTTATTTCTTCCTCGGTGAGGTATGGATCATAGGCAATGATATCCATTTTAAAAGCCAATTTACACAATTCGGCGGTCCGACTGCCTATCTGACCAATTCCAACTACTCCCAACTTCTTACCTAACATTTCTGTGCCGATTAATTCCCAACGATCAACATTGTGTTCTCTTCTAATTCGTCGATCAGCCTGTATCATCTTCTTGGAAACAGTTAACATCATTCCAAGTGCATGCTCAGCGACAGACTCTTTATTTGTTCCTGTCTGATTGACCACAGCAATCCCTGCCCTAGTTAGGGCAGCAACGTCAATGTAATCGAAACCCGCACCTGCTGAAGAAACCGCGACTAGATTTGGTGCCCTTTCAATCAAATCACTGTTGGGAAACCAAGGAATTTGAAGTTCCGTTCTTGGCTGGACCTGATATCCGTGTGTTCGGGACATCGCAGCATAATTCTCTTCAGTTCTAGCGTCGTAATGAAGCTTCTGCACTTGAATATCTTCTACAGTTTCAAATACTTTCATTGCTGCGGATGTATCCATCCAGTCTTCAAAAAAAACGAGCCGTTTTGCATTATCTTTCACAGGCATTACCAATCTTAATATTTAACTTTGTTATTTGTCGCTCTTATAAGAGCCATCATTATTACCAAATCACAAAATAAAATGCTTTTGAGTAATTGGGTTTAGTTGAGAAACCTTCGTTATTTATATTCTTGTTTATAAGCTAATAATATCTCTCTTTTTAAACCTCCAATAATACGGATTTCAATCACCATAATAATTATTTAAAGCGGGGGTAGTATTTTATTATCACTCAAAATATTGGTTATTCTAGACTGAAAGCACGTTATTATTGTCGTCAGACAAACAACTTGCTCAGATTTTTTAGAACTTCGATTACTTAATTTAGAAAATACATCTCGGGGGAGACTGGAATGTCCCTAACACTCACAAAAGAAGAGATATCGCGCTACCGTAGAGACGGTCTGTTATTTCCAAAAACTATAATGACACCTTCTAGAGCATCGGAATACCTGGCTTTACTTGAAAATTATGAAGCTGCAACTGGTGGCCCTGTAAAAGATCAATTCCGGTATAAATGCCATTTAGTTTTCCCATGGATAAATGAATTAATGCGAAATGACAGTATTTTGAACATGGTAGAGGACTTAATTGGTCCGGACATTATGGTTTGGACCAGCCACTTATATCCAAAAGAACCAGGCGATCAAAAATTTATTTCTTGGCACCAGGACTCAGCTCACTGGGGGCTCGAAACTGATAACATTTTAACAGTTTGGATAGCATTGACACCCGTAACTCGAGCCAACGGATGCATGCAGATGCTTCCTGGAAGCCAAACTACTGGTACAGTCGCCCATCACGATACGTGGGGGGAAAAAAATATGCTAACCCGAGGCCAAACTATTTCTGAAAAAATAAATGAAGAGAAGGCAGTATGGGTGGAAATGGAACCAGGACAAGCATCTATTCACCATCTATTTATGTGGCATGCATCTCCGGCTAATGTAACAGAAAATCGGCGAGTTGCATTAGCGCTACGTTACATTACACCGAAGGCAAAGCAGACCCGAACTGACCGCGACTTTGCAACACTAGTTCGAGGTCGAGATGACTATAAAAACTTTGAATACGAACCAATCCCTTCATCAACAATGGCTCCAGAGGCCTTGCGAATACATAAAGAAATAGCAGACATACAAGGTGGGATTTACCTTAAGGGAACAGAGAAAGCGAATATAGATGGATTAATAGACAGGACTTAATTTAACGCGCCTAGTTCAATACTTTTTTTACTGAGGTCTGAAATACACTCCCTCATTAGCTCGAAAAGATATGTTTGTTACATGAAAAAAATCATTATCGATACTGACCCCGGACAAGATGATGCCGTTGCAATCATGTTGGCACTCGCAAGCTCTGAACTAGAAGTGGTTGGCCTAACCATCGTAGCGGGGAACGTTCCATTAGATCTAACGTGCAGAAATGCCCGCATGATCTGTGACTTAGCTGGAAAACCAGAAACAAAGGTTTACGCCGGCGCTAAAAAGCCACTTAATGGCCCGCAAGTTACTGCCGAACACGCGCATGGAAATAGTGGTCTCGATGGAATAGATGTTTTCGATCCAATAACCCCTTTGCAAGAAAAAGATGCAATCGACTTTCTTTTAAACACAATAGAAGAAAATCCTCCCAATAGCATAACACTGTGCCCAATAGGCCCGTTGACTAATATCGCACTAGCTATAACCAAAAAACCCACCATAAAAACTCGGATAGCCGAGATAGCTATGATGGGAGGTGGATATTTTATACAAGGGAACGTTACGCCTTCGGCCGAATTCAATATATTTGCCGACCCAGAAGCAGCAGAAATTGTATTCAAAAGCGGAGTTCCCATCACAATGTTCCCGCTAGATGTCACTCATAAAGTGCTCGCCAATAAAAAACGAATAGAATGCATCAAATCTGTAAATAATTCTGCGTCTATAGCGCTTGCCAACATGTTATCGTTTTATGGAAAATATAATTCTAAGAAATATGGCGAGGATGGGGCACCATTACATGACCCAACAGTAATCGCTTGGCTGATAGCGCCAAGTCTATTTTCTGGTAAAGCCTGCAATGTTGAAATAGAAGTTAATTCTTACCTTACGCGTGGCGCGACAGTTGTCGACTGGTGGGGTGTCACTGGTCGCAAGGAAAACGCAACAGTAATCAACGAGGTAAATGCAGATGGCTTCTTCCAGCTACTTTTTGAGCGACTTCCAAATTTAATTTAGCAATCTAAGGGAAACTCATAATTGCTCATGAAGCCTCCTCATATCTGAGACTTCGGCATCGGGTTTGTAAGAAAAATCTCCCTGTTTTTTATATCGATTAATCCAGATACGGCGGCCGAAACCTAAATCTTTTGCCGTGCGCATATCATGATAAAAACTTTGGGCAATGTGAGTTATATTTTTTGGATCTTCATTAAGGCGTTTAATTAGTTCGTTAAACATTCCCGCTGCGGGTTTGTAGCATTTAGCTTCAGATGCCAAAACAACCTCATCAAAAGTTACACCGATTTTTGCAATATTAAACCTAATAATATCCGGCTCTGAATTCGATAAGATCGCTATTTTATAATCTTGCTTTAATTCCGATAGCACCTGATTTACTTCAGGGAATGGATCGGCATCCTTTACCGCCAACAACATTTTATCTTCATCTGAAGTTGTCGACTCGAAACCTATCTCATTTAACGCAAATTTGAGACTTTTTTTAAGCACCTGATTTAAGGGCAAAAACTCCTCTGTCTGCAAGCGCCGCTCTGACGACTGAAAGACTGACCAGGCGCTATCCACTATGTCTTTCGTGCCACCCTTCGTTGAAATTATCTCTGTCATTGTAGCAGACTTACTCTCGGTATACCGGACGAGCGTGTCGTAACAATCGAACGTCAGCCATCTCTTGACATTATTTACAGACATCAGCCGCTCCCTAAACCTCGTCAAACTTTTAATGGCTTATTTATTTTCCAAATTCTTGTCTAGCTAATTTTGCTCCTTCAACCATAGCTTTAAGTTTTAGCCTCGCTATGTCTAAAGGTAACGGCACAAGTCCGCAATCTGGCGCAGCTTGTATTTGTGTTGGAGGTAAATGCTCTGCTGCTGCGAGGAGCTTCTTGGCAATATCCCGTGGATTTTCAATATCGTTGGTTCCATTATCGATACATCCAAACAACACCGTTTTTGACGGACATATCCGCAATAAACTTGGGTCCAATTTTGAAGCTTCAAACTCAAGCGCCAACTCATCAACTTTTGAAAACTCGAGTGCCTCCAAAATCACAGGGTAGCTATCTACGATAGGTCTTGGGACACCTGGCATGGGATAGCTATAACAAATATGTGCAGTAGACTTCGCTGTGCTTAGGCCCTCCAAACATCTATCTAAAGCTTTTATACCCCAGCTCACCACTTTTTCTGGATATCTACTGAATACAGGTTCATCAAACTGTATTACTGCAGCGCCTTGTTTTTCTAATTCGAGTGCCTCTTCATTTAAGGCCACTGCTACATCCATCGCTAACTTTTCTTCATTGTGATAGAATTCATCTGCTGTTGAGTCAGCCACGGTCATAGGACCTGGCAATGTTACTTTTACAGGCAACGTCGTCTCACTAAGAGTAAAGCTTAATTCAGATCGAAGTATTGAAGCGTTTCGTTTAATAGGTCCGATACAGCGCCCGACTTCCGCGAGCCGCCGATTATTTCGGGTCCATTTCTTTGCCAGTGTTTGGTAGTCAAAACCCTCCAACTGCGATGTGATATGGGTGAGGTATGATTTTCTTCTTTGTTCGCCATCACTTAAAATTTCAATACCTGCATTTTCTTGGTCGTGGAGTGTTAATCGTGTCGCGTCATCTAATGCTTTTTCCAATACATCACCTGAAAACTGCCATTCTGCTCCCTTACCGTGCACCTGCTTACCCTCAGCATTAAGTGGTATTTGTTCCATAAGCCAGCTCGGCTTTGGCATTGAGCCCACGACTGTGGTTACAAATGGTTTATTCATCGGCTACTCCAAAAAAACGGATCGATAATTTTTCAACAAGAAGATACTCAGAGAAACAAAAAAATTTGACTAGATATTAAAAGCCTTTCGCTTGGACATCCTGTCCATCCAAGCAGCAACAGCGGGATACAATGAGTTTATATCTATCTCAAGAGGCCTTGTTAGTTTAACTGTAAAAAAAGCTGTAATATCTGCAACACTGAAACGAGAACCTGCTACAAACTCATTATCAGCCATATGGGGTTCAACTCGTTCTAAAAGCATTTTTCCCATTTCTATCCCTCTGGCAACCATTTCTGGGCTCTGAGGAAGGTCGGTCCTTGTTCCGGGAATTACTCGGCCTTTAAAATTTTCTGCATGGTTACGAACAGCATGAAGCAAAGGGATGAAGCCATCTAACTCAAATCGCCGCAACCACATATCGATTATGGCCCGAGTTTCTGCTGTTGTTCCAAACAGCGCAGGGTTAGGATAAATTTCCTCCAAATATCGGCATATCGAAATAGATTCAGAGATAACAGTTCCATCATCCAACTCCAAAAATGGTACACAGTGGAATGGGTTCATGGATGTGAAAGGTTCTAAAAACTGTTTCCCTTCTCGAACATTCAATTGTTCAGTTGGTATCTCAATATCTTTTTCTCTGATAAATACTTGAACACGCTGAGCATTTGCTGCAGGTTCAAAATCAAAAAGTTTCATCTTTTAACTTTCATCAAAATAAACTTGAGTTACTAGTTTTTTGTTTAGGAATAATCGATAGTCTCGGACGTTATCATTCATTATTCGGCCGCGATAACTTGCTTAGACTTTTCAAACTTAAACCCTCTGTAATTGTTTGCGACTATTTCTTCGCAGATTTTTCGGTACGCTCCAACACCACCAATATAAGGCATAAATAGTCTCGGTTTTCCGGGAATATTGGCTCCCATATACCAGGAATTAGCTTGGGGGAATAACGTCTTGTTAGCGACCTCCTGCACATGATCCACCCATTTATTTTCAGCTTCTAATTCTGGTTCCACGACCGATAACCCCTTACTTCGCATTGTGAGCAGTGTTTCAGTCACGAGGTCTACATGTTGTTCAATAGACATAATCATATTGCTTTTTACCGAGGGACTGCCAGGTCCGGTAATCATAAATAGGTTTGGGAAAGAAGCCGACATCAAACCAAGATATGTTTTTGGTCCGGCGTTCCACTTATCCGTTAGTGCTAAGCCGCCGCGACCTTTTATATCAACATTGAATAGACTACCCGTCATCGCATCGAAACCCGTGGCAAAAATTATACTATCAAAAGAATAGAGTTGATTATCAACAATTATTCCATCTGTAACCAGTCGTTGGATAGGTTTTTTACTTATATCAACAAGTTTCACATTTTCACGATTGTATGTTTCGAAATATCCGGTATCTATACAAATGCGTTTTGTTCCGATGGGATAACTTCTCGGACATAAAATTTCAGCTGTCTCTTTATCGTTCACAATCTTCTTTATCTGCTGTCGTACATATTCGGCTGCCGTATAATTTGAATCGGCACTTGTGAGCAAATCATTAAACGAGCCAAGAAATCCTGTTCCGCCGATGGCCCAACGTTTTGTATAGATTTCTTGGCGCTGATGTTTGTCTACTGAGAGGGCTGGGACGTCGTTGAGATCTTTTAGGCTTCCGTGAGCAGAATATCTCATTTCCTTTCTTCGCTCCGAGTATACATCTTTCCATGAACGCTCGTATTTTTTTGTCATTGGTTCATTTTGTGATGGTATAGAGTAATTTGGGGTTCTTTGGAAAACAGTGAGTTTTTTTGCTTGCTTTGCCAGTACAGGAATTGACTGTATCCCGGAAGAACCAGTTCCAATGACCGCTATACTCTGCCCTGAAAAATCCACTTCCTTATGAGGCCAATCCCCAGTGTGAAAGGTATTACCAGCATAATCAGACAGACCTTTAATATTGGGTATTTGTGTTGTAGATATACAGCCCGTTGCCATAATAAAATATTGAGAATTAATGTCCTCTCCAGTATTCGTAGTAATTTTCCACCTGTTTGAGTTTTCATCGAACCAACTCCCCTTAACTTCTACGTTAAATTCGATGTCCTTTTTTAGATCAAATCTATCGGCAACGTAATTAGCATAAGCGAGAATATCCGGCTGCGCCGAGAATTTTTCAGGCCAATGCCAATCCTGCTGAAGTTGTTCATCAAACGAATAAGAATATTGCAAGCTTTCTACATCACATCGTGCTCCTGGGTATCTGTTCCAATACCAGGTCCCACCGACACCTCCACCACGTTCAAACACTCGCGTTGAAAAACCAGCTTTCCTTAAGCGATATAATAAGTAGAGACCAGAAAACCCAGCACCTACCACTACAACATCAACATTCTTCATAATCTACTTTCCATAACACTTGCAGCGAAATTACTATAATTTTATTCAAACTATGTTTCCATCGAATAAATTAAACACGATACCTCTGCGGCCGAAGCCCCGCATGGAACCAAGTTAGATAGGAAATCACATCATAAACGGGTAACCCGAGCGATAAATTAATATCTTTGCTAAAGGGGCCCATATTAGTACATTCCAGAACAATTGCGCCTACCTCCGGATACTCCGCCACTAATTCATTTGCCGCAGAAACAAGATCCTCTCTAGCTAAATCAACATTCAATGTGTCGCCGTCGTCAAGCACACTTGTCGTAAAGGTTTTTCCATTTTCTGTACCAACTAATGGAATATCTAGAGGCACACCAACAGACTCCAAATGCTCGGGGGTAACGCTTTCTTTAGAAATAGTAATTACGCCAACTCGTTTTCCTGGCGGCAATGTACTTTGAACCCATGGTATTTGCATAAGGGATGAACTTGCGACTGGGACACCTGCCGCTTCAGCAATGTCATCTTGGAACAGCGATAAAAAGCCACAGGTCGTTCCAATACCATCAGCTCCCATGGAGACTAAGTCTTTTGCCGCTTGCATAAAATATTCTTTTAAACCTCGGGCACCCTTACGGACTACCATGTCGGGACTGGCACCCTCTACAATTTTATAAAGGACGGGAAATGGCCATGTTTCAGCATTGCCTATGTCACCATGAATCCTAGGAAACTTTGTGTCGAGTGACAGTATACCTAACGAAGCCCCATAAATAGTTTTGCCTGGTCGTGGAGCTGTTTCATTTATATTCGTCATAATTATATTACCGCCCTTCTCTACATGACTATTTCTATATCTTGATGAGTTAACAAATAAATTGCATATAGTTTAGGCTTACATATTTTTTTGCACAAGGAACTATAGCCTATGTTGAAAAGTGAAAGGGCAAAGTTTATTCAGCAAAGATTGAATGAACTTTATCCTAACCCGCCTATCCCTCTTGAACATCAAAGTTCCTTCCAACTTTTGGTTGCCGTATTACTCAGCGCGCAGTGTACGGATAAGCGGGTCAATGAAGTTACACCAAATTTATTTGCTATTGCGTCTGACGCACATTCAATGCTCAAGGTTCCTACAGAACAAATTTACAAGATTATTCGTCCGTGTGGTCTAGCTCCAAAGAAGTCAGCCGCGATTTCAGAACTATCGCGTATCCTTGTAGAAAAATATGACGGGGACGTTCCTGAAAACTTATTAGAGTTAGAGATGCTACCCGGTGTCGGACACAAAACAGCCAGCGTAGTTATGTCCCAAGGTTTCGGACACCCAGCCTTTCCGGTAGATACGCACATACACCGCCTCGCGCAACGTTGGGGCCTTACGAAGGGCAAGAATGTTGCACAAACGGAGAGAGACTTAAAAAAGAACTTCCCCTCCGAGACCTGGAATAAACTGCATCTTCAAATTATTTTTTATGGAAGAGAATATTGCACTGCGAGAGGATGTGACGGCCGGGTTTGTGACATCTGCACGACTTGCTATCCCAACAGGAAAAAGCCATTCAAAATTAATAAAGCATAACAATTACTTACCAAATCATCCTGCGTTTATTGGCTCTGATCACCTTTTGGTGGCCAAGAAATCATTAAGATTAATGGGTATGCCAAGATGGAAGCCCATAAAAATAAGTGAAATACATTTATATAGCCGATATTGGCTGCTTGCCTCGTTACTTCACTCGAAATCTGCATAAGACTTGAGAATTCATTTATATTCCAAAAACTTTGCGTCAGACCAAATTCAAAACGGTTATCAAACGGTATTATCCATTGAGTTAACTCACTGTAGCTCATTTTTTGAGTGTGAAATATCACGATAAAGCTTAGGGAAATATAAAAACTCGACCCAATACTCCTTACGAGATTCCACATCATCGCTCCCTCTGCCGAGCGGTCAAGTGCCAAATTAGAGAATGTAACAAGTGTCATCGGCACCCAAAGACAGCCTACTCCAAAGCCTTGAGCAAACATGACCCAGGAAACTTCTAGGAATGAAGTATTCATATCAAATCCTGCCATCGTCAAACCTGCATATGTGTGTGTTCCAAAACCAAATAACAGAAGAAGTCGCGGGTCCCATTTGCTGGCTCCCCAAACCATCATCAGCATAGAAATCGTGGTCGCAAATCCCCTTATAGCGATAAGAGACCCCGCTTCAAATTCTGGTACGTCCTGTAGTTGTTGTAAAAGAGAGGGCATCAAAACCATGGGCGTTATAAAGAGCATCCCAAATATCGCGTGTATAAAAATACCAAGTACAAAATTCCGTTCCGTAAATAGTCTTAAGTCAATTAAGGGACGTTCTTTTGTTAAGCTATGAGAAAAAAAGATCCAACCTGACACTACAGCACAAAAACAACCGAATACAATTTGTAGGGAGCTCAGCCATTCTTCCCTTTCCCCTCGATCCAGCACTAATTGAATAGAAGAAATCATTACGACTAAACTTAAGAAACCAATCCAGTCAAGCTCCGCTCTTTCTTTTCGAGGAGGATCTGGTCTTACAAAGATGAATAGCCCAAAAAATGCTAATATTGCTATCGGTAGCATGATGTAAAAAACCCATGACCAGGAGAGTGTTTCACAGACATAACCGCCTAGGAGCGGGGCAATCGTAGGTGCAATTCCCACCCCCATCATAAATATCGCTACAGCACGAGGACGCTGTTCACCTGGAAATTCATCGATAACCACAGATTGCGCAACGGCGGCCAAAGGAGAACAGAAACCAGACTGAAAAACTCGCCAAAAAATTAAAGCCTCGAGAGAAGATGATAAACCACACAACAAAGTAGAAACGGCGAACCCTGCAACACCAATGACCATAACCCTTCGACGCCCAAACCTATTAGATATCCAGCCAGCTAAAGGAATAGTTACTGCGGTAGCAATCAAATTAGCTGTTACAACCCAAGCAACCTGGTCAGGTCCTGCAGATAGGGCTCCCTGAATTTGCGGTAGAGATACATTGGCAATTGTCATTGCCGTTGCATAAAGCGTGGTAACCAGCGTGCAGGTAATGAGGAGGCCCATATTCAACCTTTTTCCGTTTTGATTACGGCCGTGGGTGAAATTGTTTAGAGGATGCCAATCTAATCTAGAATTAAAAAGTTCTTTTTCAGAAATTTAATTATTCCCTACTTTTGAGCTATGGTTAAATTGTTGTAATGACTTTGCTTTCCACCAAAACGGGAAATGGAAAAGGCATCGAGGGAAATACTTGACTTACCGTCTACAAGTAATTCTGCCAAGTAGTTTGCCAACTATAGGGCTTAATTTAAAAACATAAACGCAAAACCCAAAAGCGCGACACCCTGCTTTTTAGTCCTGCCTATTCCAATGATGGAAATGTCATCAGGCATTTTACCTTCTTAACG
Source organism: uncultured Alphaproteobacteria bacterium (assembly GCA_902629125.1). Taxonomy (GTDB): domain Bacteria; phylum Pseudomonadota; class Alphaproteobacteria; order Thalassobaculales; family Thalassobaculaceae. Next base: position 29,803 of record CACOPQ010000010.1, on the reverse strand, counting down.
CCACCCCTTCCTCGCAACATTAACATCCGTAAGACTTGGGAATACACGAGTGACAATTTTTGCGCTATTCGGAAGGGTTAATGGGTCATATTCCGCCGTTTTTAAATCTCCATTCGGATTAGCTTGATGACCACCTTCCTATTGCAATTGCATCCTAGAAAAGAATTCCACATTTTTATCTCCCGTGAAACTCAATGCTTTCACAGGAGAGTTAGCCCCTTGCTTGTTATTATAAGACAAATTAACTTTTATGATCTAGCCAAAGAAGAAAAGTAGCTTATGTGTAAATCAACTGGGTAGAGAAAAAATTGAGTAATCAAAAGGGCAAAAAAATGTCGGACGAATGGCTATATCAAATAAGGATAAGAGTTAACGAAGAGACTTCATCTAACTTGCGCCAAAATAAACCATCTGGCGCTTCGAAATTATTAAATAGCTTGGCAGAAAAATATGGGACACAGCTAGTGTGTACATACGATGCCTTTGTAGGCTATTGCACGGAAGCCGAGGAAAATGGAGTGGAGGATTATCCTCTTTATAACTGGACTAAACAAACCATCGAAAATCCTGAAAAAAAGGAAAAGCACCTTAAATCTTTTGCCTTTTATCGAAACAGCGACCAAGTATATGAGAAAGTACTTGCTCAGGAAATCTATTCAGAATTATTACCGCTTGCCGCGAACGGCACAATAGACGAGGTAAAACTGATAGATAGTAATCCAGCCAATAACCCACAACCACCAAGTTCTTAGTTGTATAGTTTAATCGATAACCTTTAATTCGAGTAAGAAGAGAAATCATCAAAGGAGTCAAGAGCTTGAGATGCGTAAACTACCGAAGGACCTCCGCCCATATAGACTGCCATACTTAACGTTTCCAAAATCTCCTCTCTATCGACGCCATATTTTTCCGCTGCTTTAGTGTGCGCAGCTATGCAGCCATCGCACCTTACTGCCACCGCAATAGCAATGGCGATCAGCTCCTTTGTTTTGGCATCAAGAGCGCCAGATGCCTTTGCGGCAGCCCCCATAGCGGCAAACCCCTTCATTGTATCTGGGATCCCTTTCTGTAGTCTCTCCATTGAGGATGTTAAGTCTGCCGCAATTTTTTTGTAATCTTTTGCCATTATAATCCCACTTTCCACGTAAATGCTTCACTGCATAATGATCAGAATATGATTTTACTTATTGACCCTCATAATTAGGCTTTCTTCTTTCGCTAAAATCCTTAATCGCTTTATTCTTATCTTCAAAAGAAACAGCTCAGAATTCTTTAAGGCAGAACCACCACCCCCTAAGCGATTTCAATCAAATCAATTTTCTAATTCGTTCTAATAATTCTTTATTAACTTTTCGGGGTCCTTTGTCGCGCCTATTTTTATGGCGACGTTCTCCTGGCAACCTTACCCCTTCTATAGCTTTTATACGCCGGAAAAACTCTTCGCAGTGCTCCGACCAGTTGTCCCCAACAACAAGCTGCGGGTTTATCGCCAAAATAAATTCACCGCCCTTCGCCGGTCCCCCGTCATTATTGTCAGTTTCTCCCGCCTCAAACGAGAAGTTGTCTCCTGTCATTCCGGCCGATAACAGCTCTATCATAAGAGCAATTGCTGAGCCTTTGTAACCACCAAACGGAAGGAGGACCCCTTTGAGTATCTCTGCCGGATCATCGGAAGGTTTTCCATCCGGCCCTAAGCCCGTGCCGTGCGGAACTTCATGTCCATCCCTTGCCGCAATTTGCACGTCACCCATAGCAAGAGTGGATGTCGCCATATCGAACACAAAAGGATCATTATCTGGCCTAGGCCAGGCGAAGGAAACTGGATTTGTACCAAAAAATGGTGTCGAAGCCCCCGCCGGCGCAACCGCTGGCTTATATACGGTGCAGGCTAATCCCATCAAACCATTTTCCGCTAAGAATTCTGTCTCAGGCCAGAGTGCCGCAAAATGAAACGTATTAATTAATCTTATCACCGCTACGCCTGTATTCTTTGCGGCCTCTACGGCAACAGGCAAACCCTTTTCTATTGCAAGAGGCGCGTAGCCAAAGTCACCGTCAACCGTCACTATCGATGCAAGTTTATTGTCAATTTTAGGCTGCGCATCTCCTTTAACCTTTCCAGACTTTAAGGAGGCGACATAGCCGGGCACACGAAACAAGCCATGCGAGAGTGAACCATCGCGCTCAGCCGTAGTTACAGTTCGTGCCAGAGCATTTGTATTATTTTCATCACAACCGTTGTTCGAAAATACTGTTTTGGCCAGTTTAGATATCTCATCTAAGCTCAAGTCTTCAGTTTCTATATTTGACATACCAGTTCCAGAAGTTTGCTGTTTCCCAAAAAATTTTCCGTTATGACGGAATAGTGCAAGCTACATTTCAACATGCTTAAGAATTTTGGCAAGTATTAATATATTGTTAGCTGGCAATTACTCGCTGGCTTTCCATTGGCGCCCAGTAGGTGCATATCAAACCTTTTGGAATTAACTTCCCTTACAACGAGTGATAATTCATCATCCCAAAACATCGGCCGCCGAAACCAAACCTGTAGATCAAATGATTTAGTTTCATAGTTTTCCGCGATAAATTTTCGATAGAAATGAAGTCCCATTAGCCCAGCTGCAATTGGTGCACGAAACCCATGTTGTTTGGCGACCTCTGGATCGGAATGAATTAAGTTTCCTGCCTCAGAGCTAAAGTCAGTTACCTTTTTTGGATTAAGTAAATATCGATTTCTCTCTTGGAATCCCTCTAATTGCTCCGAAGGTCTGAAATTTTCCTGCGATTTCGCCTTAGCACCGACTGGCACAATCCCAGATCGTTGCGCCTCAACTCGAACATTACCCATTGAGTCCATATACCGAAATTCACAGCTCAGGATACACCCCCGTTCATGCGGCAATACCTCTCTAATCTTGCCTTTGACGATGATTGCTTCCCCTAGAACAAAGGGACTATGTTGATGAAATTTTTGAAACAAATGAACCGCTCCCAAGACAGGGACATCAGCAGCCATTAATATTTCAAGCGTCGGCAAACCGAGCATAGTGATATCAACTTCATTGCCATAAATAGATCCATCTATGTCACAGCAACCGAGCTTATGTCTTTGTTCTTCTTCAGAAACTTGAATGACCGTTTCCGGAAATTCAAACCCTGGCAACAAGTGGTTTATATTCTTCATTACTTTTCCATATCAAACTACTGCGAAGGGAAGAAAACATTCAATTAATCTAATCGAAAGAAGATAACTGGATAGGCTGCATCGTAAACCCCATCCTTCATGGTTAATGAAAGCTTTCTTTTGACGTTGGCTGTATAAATTGCATGAGCTTCGCCATTAACCAATGCGCCACCAGAAAATACATTAAATTTTGACTTATCATTATTCCGCATTTTGAATGATGCTGGCTGCGATGCGCTCGGTGTTAGAAGGATATTGAGTTCTGAAAATTTATTTTTAAAACTCCCAAAATTGCGGGTTGGCAAAAGGGTCAAACTATAAGGGTAAGATCCTGATAGACCCTTTACTTTATTTTTCTTAATAAATAGAGCCCAAGGATCAGTTCTATTTCTTGGTAATTCTTCACCGTGAACCAGCGGGATATTCCCCTCTATGAGGAGATCCATTCCCATCATTGATTTTTCTATCTCAACATCATCTAATTCAACATATTGTTCGATTATTTCTTCAAATGACTTGATCTGTTGCCGCGTATCTTGGGAGTCCCCCATGATCGTTATCTTTGTCTCAAAAGGAACAGTCGTCATTCCTTGCAAAATTGCGCGTTTTATATCACTTGTTTTAATCTTGGTTTCAATCAGCTCTGCTTTGCATCCGCCTAGTAAAATTAGAATAAAGCATGATAAAAAACCAACTACACGTTTGGACATCGATTCTCTTCCAATTTTCCTAATTATCGCACCGCAAAAAGCCATCTTAGACAAAACGTCGAGCAGCAATGTAGCCACCGGCAGCTGAAGTGCCTGTTATTACCATGCCCCATATCATGTCAACGATAGACACTGTCAGCGACCAACCCTTTAAAGTTGCCATGTTTGTCATATCGTAGGTTGCGTAAGCCAATAAACCCAATAGTGCGCCATCCCGAAGGACCTGTCCGAAGTTCCTCGTTTTTAGTGCAGGCCTAACAGCGAAGTATACTATTCCCAAAATGTATCCAATGTAGAAAATGGCAGCCATAGACCACTTAGGCTTTTCGAGTAACAAGTCCCCTATAGCTCCAAAATAAAACTCTGTCGCAATAATCCCGAGCCATATACCGTCCATCAAACAAAAAGTAAAAAAAGCACCTAAATAGGCTGCTATATAAACTTTCATCTTTCTACCCCTCTGGCCCCTATTTAAAAACTTGCCCAGTCAATATTCTCAGGCCTTTTTTCTGAGGGCCCCGTCTTGATCACAATGCACCGTGCCTACTTAATTAGATAAACTTCCTGATCAAAATCTCTAAAGTCTACTCTTTGGCGTCAATTCCAAAAATCGCATCAAGCATGGTCTTCTCTCAGAAATCAGCAAAAGTCTATTGTCATCAGTAAAGTCTCTCAATTCCATATAGTTATCAACTTGTCGGTCTACGCGTTTGATAATTTTTATACAGAAAAATTCATCCAAACTTATTAATAAATTTTTATATTTTTCTTCGAAATCAGTCACCCAATTGTGAATTTCTAGAAGAATCTTTGAATATCTAAATTTGTGGATAGTATCATTATTCAATAGCTCGAATTCACCACCCTCTATATCAATCAAAATAAGTGATCTTTCTAAGTCATGCTCTGTCAACGTCGCTATACTCTCAAAGTTTGCCTTCGCCTTGACAACTAGCTGACCGATAGCGCCATTATTTTTCCAATTGGTAAAAATAGCTTCCCTTCCCTTATCTGTTTTTTCAAAGCATATGGAGCGCTGTATCTTACCAGTCGAGAGTAAGCCAACGGCATAGTAACCGTCTGCCGCACCTATATCGATAAAGTTTGTAAATTGGCCATCCTCTATATTTTCAATAAATTTTAATATTTCCTTTTCGTACAACCCCAAACACTGCGATCCTAAGTCTAACTGTCCCCACCAAGGGTTGTGTGTTAAACGAAGCCCCTTAAAGGGACCATATTTTACTGTACCATTAAGCATTTTGAAAAGTTCAAGAGAGATCCTCTTTTGTCTTTGTCGAATTGTCTCCCCTCGCCATATTTCTCTCTGTTCGAAGCTCGATTGCTTATCCCGCTCAAGCATTGGTCTAAAGTACTTTAGTTCAGAACTAATCAAATCTGTCAGCTTCACCAGCAAATTTCTCCTAACAAGTTAATTTTTCTAGAAAACATCAACCATTTTGCCTCAAAAACCCTTCCAATAATCAACAAAACCATTTCTATGAAGAAAGAATTCTGTTTGGAGTTCAGTATTTATATCTTGAACTAGTGATGGTAAATCGGACAAAAGGTCATAATCTTTTCTAAATAAAAACCAGCTTTTGGCCAAGGGTGAGTAAATTGAGCTGGAATATCCCCACTGCTTCATCAATATACTCATACTTTTATTTGTATGAAATGCTGTGTGAACGATAGGTGTGAGATAAAACCAATTTGGATCCTTTGGAATATTTTCACAAACAACCGTATGTATCATTAGAATACCACTTTTTGCGACAAGGTCGTTTATCCTTTCAAGTTCTTCTCGCTTTCTAACATGCTCAAACATAGCGGAATTGATAACCAATCCATACTGCCGCAGATCGCTAGATGAAATGTACTCTACAAGCGGTTCAGGCTCATGCACGAAGGGATCAAAACAACGAATCTCTGTATTATAATATTTCTTTAAAAGCTTAGCTAAGGTTCCATACCCCGATGCATAATCAAGTGAACTTTCTAATGAAATTATTGAGTTTTTGACTAAAAGATTAAGAGCAAACGCCATAGGACCATAAGGCGGTTTATTCGAACTTAAAGACTTGATATCTATACTTTTTGTTTTTATGTCAATTTCGTCAGCATGATGCGCTCGCGCGTTTATGTGTTCCCATTCTTCATCCGACAAGTGTTGGTGTGTTATAGAAAAAGTGAATCCACAGTTGCCACATCGATTGTAACTTACATCCAACGCATCCCAATATCTATTTGCCGTATATGACTTTGAAAAAAAATATGCGGTTGTCTCACCACATATCATACATCGGTCGACCATATTTAAAATTCATTCCTTACGAAAAAATTTTTATGCTATCTTGAAATTAATACGTCCTAAACGAGCGGCGGCTAAATTCGGTTCTCATTTGCTTCCAGATCATGCCAAAAGTCTCCAAAAAAATAACTAACATCACATTCATTGAATGGTATTTCTGAATCTTTGAGTAATTTGTTAACCGCCGGCAAATTGTAATATGATACAGCCGGCAAGAGGTGATGTTCACAGTGGTAATTCATATTAGAATATAAAAAAGACAGTATACGAGGGAGAATTATTGTGCGGGAATGACCAAATGGGCCTTCTTTAGCCCTACTTTTCAACCCTAAATGCTGGGCTTGGGCTAGCATTTTTGCTGGAAGTTGACACGAGAACTGCGCCACAAAAAAATAAAAGGCAATAAATATTTCGCCGCTTAAAAACCAAATCAAGACATAAAGCAGGGTGTTGATTATCAATATTTCGAGTGCTGATCGAATAATTGAACTTTTAATCATTTTATATTCATCAGGAACAAAACCGGCGGCATTTGTAAAAGTATATGCCAACTTTCGAAATATTAATCGAAAATCCACCAAGCAGTATAGAATTACATGCAACCTATCCCATTGTTGAATTGAGAATGTCTCTTCATCACTTTCATGAAAGGTTTGATTGTGATGTCTGGAATGGCTCTTCATAAAGAAAGCCCTATTATTGAAGGTGATAGCTGTGGAAAATACAAACAAGGCTCTATTAAGTCGTTTAGAGGAGAACACCCGCCCATGAAAAAGCTCATGGGCGTAACCTGCATATCCCCAAAAACTGTGCCAAAATCCAATCGCCAAAATCAGAATAGCAATGATAGTGTAGTTCGAGGAAGAGAGCGCTAAACCAACGACTAGACCAATCTCGACAAAAATTCTGACAGCGAGGTGAAGAAAAGCCAAACGATTATCAAGTCGCATTAAGTTATTAAATGTCGACTTGTCCAAAATTCTTTTTAATCGCTGCTCCATTTAAAAGACCTTAAAATCCGATTATAGAAAAAGCGCAGAGAGAATTTTTTACGTGGAAAATTTTTAATGAACTTTGCTTTTGTAAATATTTAGTTACGCCAGAATGTATCCCAGATTTATAATCATGCCACACTATAACACCTTTTTTCATGCAGGAAAAAACACCCTTCGTGTCACTTGCCACTATCTCTTCCGTATGCCCACCATCAATGAACGCAAAATCTATTGTTCCAATCTCCGTTGGGAAATCTAATTCAGTCGAGTCATTTTTAATCAACTTGATCTTTGCTTTATCTGAATCCCCCAGATATTCAAGGTATTTTTCTCCCTCATTAGCCTGTTTATGCCTTAAAAAGTTATCATTTACCTCTGGATCAACCAATATTTGGGTTTCATCTATATTCAGTGTACGTGAGTTGTGATCATTGGGAAGGTCTATCGAAAGAATTTTTGCGGCTGATGTATTGATCGCTAATAATGAGGTTGTATAACCGAGATATGTTCCTATTTCTAAAATAACAGATGGTTTTAAAATTTTCAGGAGGCAAAGGATTACTATCTGATCGACCAGCGTAATGCTTCCAATTTCTGTCGGTGGGAATAAAGTCTGAATATGTGGGTCCGTGGATACCTTTTCCTTCAAGTGCAGAAGATCTCTCAACTTGATTTCCACTATGCCACTATCATAGCTATCAAGAAACTTTTGAATTAATTTCTCAGTCATTTTAGCACCTTTAAAAAACTCAACAGTCGCTAGAAATACGAGTCGCAACGGATCGATACAACGAGATGGGAATAAGCGATTTGCGCCTTCCAACTCAACAGCTGAAACAACTTATTTTGATAGCAAATCATAGTTATATTTGCCTTAAGAAACTTCCAACGTATTGTCACAAGAGATTAAACCCATACGAAAGTCTTCCATCAACTACTAACCAATACATGTAAAACTTGGTTAATAATGGCATATATCTTGCTACCAAAACAGGCGTTAAGTAACGTTCGTCAAAAATGGGAAATTTAATGTCGGATATTTTATTATCAGCTTTCAATTCACTTTTCCGATTAGAGGGTGATCTAGATAATCATTGCCAAGCTATTGCTGAAAATCGGAATGGAATCGCAGACCTTTCCCAAGCAAATAAGACCTATGTGCGAGACCAGATTAAAAACTTTCTGACGCATGAGAACAATTTAGAGCAACAACTCCCATTAAGTATTTTTAACTTGAGTATTTACGCATCCTATCTTCACGACGAACAAATTGACCACTATATCCACAAAGTTTTTAATAAAATCTCAGGGTTAAAAAATAAAAACGCGTTTATATATAACTTAGTCACAATAGGGTTTCGGAAAAACATATCTTTCGATAAGCCGTTAGCGAAAATATTCAATTCCTTTGTTATGCAGTTCAAAGATGAGTATTCCGACTTAACTCTGAAGTACGACGTTAATCAGAATAAAAAAACAATTTTACTTGTTTCAAGCCAAATTCTCAGCGCGAATCATTCACCAACATTTCTTTTATTAGAACTTTACGAAACCCTTATAGAATTAGGCTTTGAGGTACTGATAGCGCAAATTCAGTGCTATCCACCCGAGTATATATTGCCAGTGATAGAGCCCATCAAAGGGAATTATCTTGACACTCCAGAAGGGCTTCGAATCTGGGATTTTGATGGAAAAGAGATCCCAGTATACAATTTAGCCGCAAATCATTTCAAAAAAAGTTCACTAGAGGACTTTTTAGAAACCCTAGAAAAAATACAACCTGGCTTTATGATTAATGTCGGGGGTTACAATGTTTTCCAAGAATTTATAGCGAGCTATATACCATCACTTATTTACACGACTTCATCTATGCTCGTTCCCTCGCCTTTTTCTTCACTCGTGAGTGTATTTGAAAAACTTTCTTCGGCCCAAATCAAGGCACTGGAAGACGCACAAATCGATCCAAAAAAATATAAAAAAATGGTAAGTCAAGCGGCACAAGTTGATAGTTTATTATGTAAAAAAACAACTAGCAAATCCGAATTTGGATACAAAGCGGAGGAAATTTTATTAGCTGTTGTGAGTAATCGCTTAGATTGGGAGATTGGGCCTGATGAAATTGAATTCATAAATAAAACACTCCAAATAGACCCAAGAATAAAATTTCTTCTTGTTGGTCGTTGCGAAGATAAGCTCGTTACAAAGATAGGTCAGATGTGTGGACCGCGGGCAGAATGTCTTGGACCGATAGTCGAAATAAAAACGTTCCTGAGCATGATTGATTTTCTTATCAATACAAAACGATTGGGTGGTGGTGGTGCAGCTGCAACCGCAATCGGACATGGGACACCGGTTTTTTCCATTAATTATGGCGACGTAACAAGTCTTTTGCCTTCGGAATACCTGGCGGAAAACTATGCGGAACTTCTTGGATTAATCACTTGTCATTTAGAGTTGGATAAACCCACTCGCCAACAAATAGCTTACTCTATCTTCAATCAATTTCCAAAGTTCAAAGATAACGTAAAAAGCTTAATTAAAGCGCTTGCATGGAAACATAGTAAAGACAGAATAAATGCAGTAAACCAAAGATCACAAAGTTTGGTAAACTGACTGCTGTTGGGGTGACTTGCCATTAATTTTCTGCGACAATTACATAAGTTCAGGTTTGCAAAATGGAAACGAAATTGAAAAATAGATCAATAGAGGTTACCCGACCATATCTGCCTGAGCTTGAGGAATTTCTGCCATACCTTGAAAAGATTTGGGAAAACAAATCTCTAACAAACAATGGCCCTTTTCACACTCAACTAGAGTCCGCTTTAGCAAGTTACTTGGACGTTCCGTACGTATCTTTATTTTCAAATGGAACACTAGCCTTGGTATCAGCTCTGCAAGCGCTCAGAATTTCTGGCGAGGTAATCACCACTCCCTATTCATTTGTAGCCACTTCGCATTCGTTACTATGGAATAGTATACGGCCCGTTTTTGTCGACATTGAACCTCACACTCTAAATATCAACCCAGAAAAAATAGAAGCGGCCATCACGCCTCAGACGACAGCAATCTTACCTGTGCATTGTTATGGAAATCCATGCTCTGTCGGAGAAATTAAACGCATTGCCGACATAAACAATTTAAAGATAATTTATGACGCTGCACATGCCTTTGGCGTCAAAGATAAAAAAAGAAGCATACTAAACTATGGAGATATTTCTATACTCAGCTTCCATGCAACCAAGGTGTTCAATACATTCGAAGGTGGCGCCATTATCTGTCATGATAAAAACATGAAACGACGCATTGATAACCTTAAAAACTTTGGTTTTGTAGATGAAACAACCGTTGAAGTAGCCGGCATAAATGCCAAAATGAGCGAATTTAACGCAGCACTTGGATTACTACAACTCAAACACGTCGATGATGCTATCAATAAACGCAAGCTTATATTTGAAAGATATATTGATGCCTTAAGCTCCATAGTTGGCATTACCTATATTCCACAGATAGCTGCTAAGTCTAACTATTCCTACTTCCCTATTCTTGTTAACAACAGTTTTGCTTTAAACCGGGATAATTTATACAAAAAGTTGAAAACGAATGGGATCAACGCACGTCGATATTTTTATCCGCTGATTACAGACTTTCCGATGTATCGAGAGCACGCTTCCGCCAGAAAAGATAATCTCCCAGTAGCAAACACGAGTGCCAATAATGTTTTGTGTTTACCAATCTATCCGGAGCTAGAAAAAGAGGACCAAGAGCATATTATCAATACGATTCTATCTTGCGCTCAAACAGACTTTAATTAGACCTAACACGGCATCATTTTTTTGAGTTTTGGAAATTAATTTATGCCAAAGGATAAATATTATCATGGCCAAAGTACTATTAGTTGACACAAACTTTTCGTCAGCGCCAATTTACTCTGTGCTACAAGACCTTGGACATGATGTGCATGTAGTTGGCAGCAATCCAATTGATGCTCTTGCTAAATCTGCAAATAATTTTTGGAATATAGATTACTCTGACACAACGGCCCTTTACGATTTAATAGAAAGAGAGAACTTCGACTATCTAGTTCCGGGTTGCACGGATCGTTCTTATAAATCTTGTGCTTTTGTCAATCGTGGACGTTTTCCCGGTATTGAAACTCCAGCTATAGAAGACGAGATACATAATAAACAAAAATTTAGGACGATCGCGGAAAAACTGAACCTTCCGATACCAGAAACGCAGAACATTAACAACAATAGATTGGATTATCCAGTTATTATAAAACCGGTTGATTCCTACAGTGGAAAAGGTATCACTGTGTTAAGAAGCCATAACCAACAAACATTTGATAACGCCATTGAACTTGCCAAAAAAACATCCCTAACAAAAGAATATATCGTGGAAAGATTCATCGATGGTGATTTATATAGTCATAATGCTTTTTTAAAAAATCAGACTGCTATTAAAAACTTTTTTGTAAAAGAAAACTCCACTGCTAACAGTTTTGTTGTTGATACAAGCAGAGTGATTTTCAATCCACCATCTGAGATGCAACAACAAATCATCGATGCTGTCGAAAAATTAGCCCAATATCTAAATCTCAAGGATGGTTTAATACATTCACAATTTATTTGGGATGGAACTAAAGCATACCTAATTGATAGAAAAAGGGCAATCGCTGGAGACCTTTATAGTCGACTAATCGAATTGAGCACTGGATATCCATTCGTTGAAAACTACGTCCGGCCATTTTTAGGTATGTCATACAGAGATGCAGAAAATCCCGATATTAGAGTGCCAATAATGCGTCACACTGTATCCGTCTCAAAAGACCAAAACTTTAATCACATTCACTACAAAAAAAGTTTATTTTTAGAAAGTTGGGTAGCCCTGAGCTCGGTGGGCGATCAACTTAAACCCAGTCCTTATAGTCGTGTTGGCATTCTATTCGCCAGAGCTAAGTCGCAAGCAGAGCTTCTTACTTTATATGAAGCCACAATCCGACGACAATTATATGATGTAGTCGATTAGGCACGTTCATAAAACCGCACGTAATCTAATTAGACGTAAATCTGCCGTTATCAATTAATTTTTTAATTTCGTACTTTATAACTTTAAACGGTTATAATAGCCTTCGTGATAAAGTTAATTGCAACTAAGCGTCTTGTAGCCTCCTGATGCTATTTTGTCGCAGTGATCTCTAAAGGCAGGGTGACCGCCACTGTAACGCATAATCCTGGGTACCTTTTTCCCTTCCACATTATTGTTGACACCAGTCATCCAGGACCCAATTTCGTTCATCAACAGGTCTTCCCCTAACCCTAAAACATAATCTGTCCAATCGCGAACTCCCTCCGAAGTAGCTGCGACCCGAGTAAAGTCTTTCTCCATAGCATGCCTAATTACTCCAGTAATCCACTCAACACTATACTCAGCCGTGCGCGTGTAATTACCGAGCCCCGAGTGTGGCCCCATCGCCATAAACATATTAGGGAACCCTTGAACCAAAAAACCTAAATATGTTTGTGGTCCATCTTTCCAGACTTCTTTCAGCTTAGCACCTTGCTCGCCTTCGATATCAATTCTTTCGAAAGTGCCTGTGATTGCGTCGAAGCCAGTCGCATAAATGATTATATCAAAGTGACGCTCCTGATCACTCGTCATAATCCCATTTTCTGTAACGCGCTCAATCGGCGTATCGTTAATATCGACAAGCTCAACGTTACTTTGGTTGTAGACTTCATAGTAGTGGGTTTCCAGTGGAACACGTCGCGTTCCAAACCCATGATTTTTTGGGATCAGTTTTTCCGCCGTTACTGGGTCCTTTACACGCTGTCTGATTTTACTTGCGATAAACTCACTCGCCAAATCATTGGCTTCCCTATCCACAAGCATATCGTCAAAATTACCTTGCCAAATACCAAATCCTGGACTTGCATACAATTTTTCCCAAAATTCCTGTCTGTCCTCTGGAGAGGTCTCCAAAGTTTTTCTGGGATCAGTTGAGTGTATATAACACCCCGGCGTTTCTTTGCATCTTTCTAAAATTTCGGGATAACGTGCTCGTATATCTTGCATCTCGTCTTTGGAAATTTTTCCGTTATTTAGAGGCGCACACCAGTTAGGATTTCTCTGATATACAGATAATTGGCCGGCATCCTTCGCTATTTCCTGTATCGCCTGTATGGCTGTTGCTCCAGTTCCTATTATCGCTACATTCTTGCCGGTGAAATCAATTTCTTCTTTTGGCCAGTGATAGGTATGGAAAGACTGGCCTTTAAATTGAGAAATACCCTCAATGGTGGGCATAACAGGTGCAGATAGAATTCCTATTGCCGTTATCAAAAATCGTGAAGTAACTTTCTCCTTTGTGTCCAAAATTATCTCCCAGGAGCCTTCAGCTTCTTGGTATTTCGCAGCAGTGACGGTGGTATTAAATTGGATATCCTCCCTCAGACCAAATTTATCTGCCACGTAATTGAGATAGCGCTCGTTTTCTGGTTGCGAGGAGAAATGCTCTTTCCAATCCCATTCATCCATCAGTTCTTTGGAAAATGAGTATCCATAGGTCCAACTTTCCGAGTCAAACCTTGCCCCAGGATAGCGGTTCCAATACCAAGTGCCGCCAACACCGCTTCCAGCTTCGTAGGATTTTACTCTTAATCCCAACTCGCGCATACAGTGTAACTGATAAAGACCTGCAACGCCGGCACCGATAATAATAACATCGTAGTCCAACTGTTTATTGTTATTCTGACTGCAGCTAGACGCCCCATTGACGCTCATCCGCTAATCCCCCTAAAACTAAAAAACTATACCTTTGCCGCATGCTCTGAAGCATGGAACTAATACACCAATAATGTAAATAAAACCCATTGATTTATAACGTAGATTTATTTTTCCCTCAATAACATTTGATTTATTCGAGAGAAATTTTCCAATGGTAATATATCTTTGCATTTGCTCAGGCTTTATTAAAATTTCGTAATTTGCACTTAACACATAATTATGTTACTAGAGGACAAAACTTAAAACATAAATAAGTTACGTGCTAACAATGGGAATACTCCGTATTGTTTCAACAGTTCTATTATTGTTCCTAGCGGTTTACTCAGTGTTAGCCGCTCTGGGAGCTTTTGCTGGTATAACAATATATTTTCCATTTCATGTCTCAAATGCTGAATCAATTCCCTACCACCGTTGGCAATCGATGCGGGTAGCTGTTTTGTTAGCTTTTGCCTATTTCACACTGCTTCACATATTTCGTGGAACAAAGGCATTATATCCAATAAAATTTCTCGAGACATTCATTAAAATTCTTACGATTACAGGAATTGTACTCTTCTACCGTACGGACATGCTTGCTACCGATTATGGTATTATATTGTTCTTTATTGGTTGCTCAGCTATCCTGCATGTTTCAGCAAGACCAAGATTAAGGAAATATTTTTCGAGAAGGTAACCGCCCGTGTGCCCCAGTATTTTTCAAACTAAAAATTCTTTGGTTCCAATTTAGATATATGCGCGCTGTCCGAGCCTAACCTCTTGAGCCTGAACCTTAATTTTCTGCACTCTTTCATCAACTTACTTATCAGTGATGAAACTGACTGGATGCTCTATTACAATCCCTCGTAAATCGGGCATTCCAATTGGCTCTTACGCTGATCGAGTTTCATCTATAAATTCCTTAGTAATAATAGCAGCGGGCGGTATACCTCGCTACTTTATTCATCTGACTTCCGTCCACTGAAAACGTCGTAGTTTATTTTAAAGTTTTAGATAGTCGATCAACCGCTTTAACATAATCTTCCATAAATTCATAAACGATCGTTTTTACAGACTTTTCTTCATTCATCAAGCCGACTGCCTGTCCCACATAGTAGGTCGACAGTGCCACTGCACCCTTGTGACCAGCTGAGGCTTTTGTATCAATTTTATCTATCGCGGGACGCGAAAGCACTCCTTGCAAAGGCATCTCCAAAGGCTTTAAAGCATTTGGAGATGTCCAAGCATCTGTCCAAGCAGACTGAAGTTGCCGGGTTGGTTTACCTGTTCTGCTTCTAGAACGTACCGTGTTTCGAGCGTTTGCCTCTAACATTTTCTTTTTTACGGTTGGTGTTGTCTCTGCTTCGGGCGTAGTTAACCAAACTGAGCCACACCATACACCTGCCGCGCCCATAGCCATACAAGCTGCCATCTGCCCTCCCGTTGCTATGCCACCAGCGGCAAGTATAAATATGTCTTGGTTAAACTTTACAGACTCAATTACATCGGGGACTAAGACCATAGTAGAAATTTCACCGCAGTGCCCACCCGCTTCCGTACCTGAAACAACAAGAATGTCAACGCCTGCAGCAGCATGTTTTTCTGCGTGTTCCCGAGCGCCAGTCAAAGCACCGACTAATACATTTTTATCTCGACACTTCTCAATAACCGGTTTTGGAGGAACACCAAGAGCGTTAACAAATAACGTTATGGGATGTCTAAATGCCACTTCTAAAAGCTGATTGGCGCCCACTTCGCGCATGTTATGAGTATAATCAATTCCATACTTCCCCGACCATAAGTCACCGGTTTCTAAGTCGTGGCTCTCAAGGATATTGTCTACGAAGTTATAATACTCTTTTGGTATTAATGCTTTCAGATCATCGGACGTTTGGCTGTTTTCGTTTTTGTGATCCATTCTATTAGGGATTAACAAATCTATGCCATAAGGTTTTCCATCAATATTTTCATCTATCCAATTTAATTCCTGTTCTAGATTTTCAGGCGTCAGACCGACGGCGCCCAAAACGCCAAAACCTCCAGCTTTGGAAACTTCCACAACTACATTACGACAGTGACTAAATGCAAAAAGAGGAAATTCAATACCAAGTTTTTCACACAAACGAGAGTTCATATCCCAGCTCCAAATAAGAAATTGTTTCCAAACTTATTGAAAATCCAAGCAACAGTTTATCGTCTTATCTGCTCAGATAAAGCAACATCAAATCGCAAAGAATTTAATCATAGCTATAATCATAGTTTTCAAAAAGTACGCCGTCACGGTTGCTATATTAAGACCGCAGCTTGTTTTTAAATCGAAGTTAACGATGCGTTGTCAATAGCTGAATGAGGATAAATTAGTTGTAAATATTAGAACCCAAAAGATAGGATATATTGCTGGAGACATTGTCACTCTAGATGTTCAAAAAAGTTTGATCAAAATGGAATTAGATGATAACGAGGGTCAGCAAAGGCAACAAAACTGGCGTCCTCAAAAACTGCAATTTGAGGTAGGATACGGCTACATGTTCTCCAAGCGCATTGAGCAAGCACCAGAGGGTTGTGACTTTGAGTTTTTGAAAATCGACTTTGGAGCACCTCTTAATGAGCCTGATATCTTCTAAAATCTGCTTGGTTTAACCCTTTTCAATAAATTAACCACTAATAAGCGAGGACCGATGTATTACGATTGCATTAATAATGAGCATGGATTGAAACACGACCCGTTCAAAGCGCTAGTAGCACCGCGGCCGATAGGCTGGATTGCGACGGTTTCTGAAAACGGCGTTTTAAATCTAGCGCCATACAGTTTTTTCAACGCTGTCGCTGCCAATCCGAATTATGTCATGTTCTCCTCAGTAGATAGGAAAGATAGCCTGAAGAATATCGAAAGCAATGGGGAATTCACTTGTTCCATTTCAACATGGGATACTCGCGAGGGCATGAATATAAGCTCAGCGCCTGTAGATTATTTAGCAGATGAATTCGCGTTGGCAAATCTTGCAACATCTCCTTCACAATTTGTTAAACCACCAAGAGTTGCAAGAGCACCAGCTGCTTTAGAATGTAAACATTGGAAGACCGTAGCAATGCCAGACGTAGAGAGCGGTGGGGATAAAGGTCACTTTCTAATAATCGGACAAGTGATTGGAATTTTTATTGATGACAATTTTATAGAAGAGGGAATAGTAAATACTGCAGCCATGCGCCCATTAGCTCGAATGGGGTATATGGATTATGGCGTGATTACTCCTGAGACCGCCTTTGAACTCCGCCGTCCTGTTGTAAAAGAAGATGGCAGCGTCGAGAATGCAACTGGTGAGTGGGACGGCGTTTATAGATAATCTAAAGATTACATAGAAGTCGCCGTTTCTGAATAGGATGCTATCTCCAGTAAACTTCCCTCAGGGTCTCGAAGGTAAATAGAATACATGGTTCCTAATGAGCCCGTACGCTCCACCGGACCTAGAATAACTTTTACGCCTTCTTCACGTAAACGACTGGCTACTGACGAGAGGCTTTCTTTGGTTAAAAAGCAAATATCGGCAGATCCTGCTACCTCTTTGTCTCCTGACAACCAGCCTTGTGCTCCAATTGGCCGCAGGTTTATCTTTTGGTTGCCAAATTTGAGCGCAATCCGGTTCTCTGGACCAAATATCTCACGTTTTAGTTTGAGGACTCTCTCGTACCAGTCTGCAGTATAATCCACGTCCTTGCAATTTAACACGATGTGATCAATGCCTATTAACATCTGCATACCTCCCAAGAATATTTTTACAATTTAGCTTCAAAATTGGCGAATAAGAAAAACGAGGATTTACTAAAAGTTGTAATTGTTTTAATGGGTAAATAACTCCCGTATCGAAATTGGGTTTACGTCGCAAATCATTTAGATCAAAGTTGAACATGTCAATTCAATGCGCCCTCTGGAGGAAAATTTTTATGCGAAACATGGTCGTTGCGGGTGGTCAACTTGGTCCAATAAGTCGAGATGAAACAAAAGCGTCTGCAGTAAACCGTATGATTGCTCTTATGCATCAAGCAGCCAGTCGCGGCGCGCAACTAATAGTATTTCCAGAACTTGCACTAACTACATTTTTTCCACGTTGGTGGGTCGATAATAAAACAGATTTTGACCACATGTTCGAACGGGAAATGCCTAATAAGGATGTATTACCTTTATTTGAAGAGTCCAAGAAACTTAATATCGCTTTTCACCTTGGTTATGCCGAATTAACACCGGACGGACATCGATACAATTCCGCCATCATGGTAAATAACATTGGAAAAATCATAGGGACATACAGAAAAATCCACCTGCCTGGTCATCGCGATAATCAAGAATGGCGTCCATTTCAACATTTAGAAAAATATTACTTTGAAAAAGGGAACCTTGGCTTTCCAGTATTCAATGCCTTAAATGCTAAAATTGGCATGTGTATTTGCAATGACCGCAGATGGCCTGAGACCTGGCGAGTTTTGGGCCTAAAGGGCGCCGAACTTGTTGTGCTTGGCTATAATACTCCCCTTCATTATCCTTTAGCTCCAGAACACGATCATCTTCAGTATTTCCATAATGAACTTAGTATTCAAGCTGGTTGCTATCAAAATGGCATTTGGTCTGTAGCAGTTGCCAAAGCCGGCTTTGAAGAAGGGTGTGAACTCATCGGGGGGAGTTTAATAGTAGCACCAACTGGCGAAGTAATCGCTAGATCGCAGGGACCTCAAGATCAAATAATTATCGCCGAGATAAATTTAGACCGCTGCCAAGAGATTCGCGATAACATCTTCAATTTTGTTGAACACAGACAGCCTGGGGAGTATTCACTTTTGACCGAAGAATTACAAATGGCTTTAAGCTAACATTTTATTTTTGCAGACATTCCAAAATTTACTCTTTTTTATTGAAGATTCTTTTATTTGGATCAGGAACCAAGATAGACCCTAAAAGTTTTTTTGTATACTCGTGCTTTGGTTCTTCGAAAAGGATATTTGTTTTTTCTTCCTCAACAACATGACCAAAATACATTACTGCAACTCTGGTCGCCATATGCTGGACTACTGCCAAATTATGGCTAATTAAAACATAAGTGAGATTAAGTTCCTCTCGAAGCTCTTTAAGCAAGTTCAAAATTTGTGACTGTACAGAAACATCTAAAGCTGAGGTGGGTTCGTCACAAACCACCACGGCTGGACGAGTTATTAACGCCCTCGCTATTGCAACACGTTGACGTTGCCCTCCAGACAATTGATTAGGGTACTGATTATACATTCTCTGAGCTAGTCCGACTAGATCCATTGTCTGTCTGACACGCTTTTCCCACGAGTGACTTTCTCTGTCCCGTTGAATACGCAGAGGCAAGGTTAGAATTGATCCAATAGTTTTAGATGGATTTAACGATGAGTAAGGGTCTTGGAATATAGGTTGAATAGTTTTCGCACGTTCTAGCCGAGCCAATTTATTGATGTTTTGGCCCGCTATTTCTACTGACCCCGCTGTTGGTGGTATCATTCCAAGTATCAGCCTTGCTAGGGTTGTTTTACCACATCCGGATTCTCCCACAAGCCCTAAGACCTCCCCTTTATTCACTTGTAATGTCACCCCGCCAACTGCCCGTAAGAGTTCCTTACGCTTAAACATACCACGGGAAATAGGATACTCTTTGACCAAGTCATATCCATATATCATAGTGTCTGCCATTAACTGGAGCCTTCTACTAAGGTGTGTTCGGATAGATGGAGGCATTCATCACAGCAGAAATGAACAAGATGTTTTTCATTTAAATTTACTTTAAATGAACGTCTCTTTTTTGGGACTTCTGTCAACCGGCATGGTTCAAAGTTTTCTTTGTAATTTTCATCCCAACGGCCTCCAAACCGGCAGGATTGAAAATCGTTTACAACCGACGGCACCATTCCGGGTATGGTGCCAAGAGTATTGTCCTGTCCGAGCTTTCCAGGAACAGGAATACAACCCATCAATCCACGTGTGTATGGATGGGCCGGATTATCAAATATCTCAGACACGGGTCCCTCTTCAACGATTTGGCCTGCATACATGACCGCTACGCGATCAGCAATATTGGCAACAACACCCATGTCGTGGGTAATGAATAATATGCCTGTATTGAATTTTTCTTGCAAACTCATCATCAATTCAAGTATCTGCGCTTGAATTGTAACGTCTAGGGCTGTCGTAGGTTCATCTGCAATGATCAAATCCGGGTTGCAAAGTAGAGACATAGCAATCATAACCCGCTGCCGAAGGCCACCAGATAACTGATGTGGATATTGACGCAAACGAGGCTCAGCTGGCTTAATGCCAACTAGCTCGAGCATTTCAATTACTTGATTTCGGGCTTCATCTTTACTCAACTCTTTATGCCTTAGTAGCGGTTCTAGCAACTGATTCTCGATTGTGAAGGAGGGGTTGAGGCTAGTCATTGGCTCCTGAAAAATCATGGCCATCCTGTTTCCTCGTATATCCGCAAGCTGCCGTTCGGTCAGCTCTTGTAAATCTTCCTTATTTAGTTCTAATGTCTCGGCAGTCCGTTGTGCATTCTTTGGTAACAATCCCATAATAGCGAGCGATGTTAAAGATTTTCCACAACCAGATTCACCAACGACACAAAGAATTTCACCCCGTTCTACGTGCAGATTTATATTATCCACAGGATGCAAGATTCCCTGGCTCACAGGTATATCAATTGATAAATTTTTTACCTCTAAGACGACTTCTTTTTTATTAATCAACGTTCTCGCTCCAATGTCACGTCACGCAGGCCATCCCCAAATAAATTTATCGCTAAAACTAAAAGGAACAAGCCTGTTCCAGGCAACGCCAATAACCAGGGTGAAAAGAACATATATTCTCTTCCTTCATTTAGCATTAGACCCCAGCTAGGTGTTGGTGCTTGAACTCCAAAACCGAGAAAGGATAGAGCTGCCTCTAGTAGTATAGCATTTGCCATTTCAACAGTAGCGACAACCGTCAGCGACGAGAGGACATTTGGAAAAATTTCCCTGATGATAATGTAGGGTGTTGAGCAACCTATGGCCCTTGCAGCTGTAACGTAATCTAAATCTCTAGCTTGCATTGTGATACTACGCATAACGACAGCAAATCTATCCCAAAGAAATAAGCCTAAAACCATAATAACAACGTGGATTGAAGCACCAAAGGCAACAACTGCAGCCATCGCTACGAGAAAAACCGGCATTGCTAATCGGGTGTTGATGATAAAATTTACCACCATATCTACCCTGCCACCGAAGTACCCTGCAATGACGCCTAGAGCCGTGCCTATAATTCCCGAAATTAAAACTGTAAGAAAACCTATAAGCAGTGAAATTTGGGCACCATAAATAAGTCTTGAAAGATAGTCTCGTCCTACTTTATCTGTACCAAACACAAATAAGCTGTCTGTCTTTTTGTCATGCCAGAAAGGATTCATTAATCGCCGCGCAAGATCTTGATCGTAAGGGTCATGAGGTGCAATAAGAGGTGCCAAGACTGCGATGGCTATTATGACGAGTAAGATCAATGCCCCTATCAAGAAACTATGATTTTTAAATATACGCCGACGTAATTTCGTCATCGGCGTTGGTTCTAGAATTTCTTCAGCTGTTTGCTGGCTTCGGCTTAATGGCGGCGTAATTGTCATCGCACAGAGATCCTAGGGTCCAAATACGCATTTAGGAGGTCGGCGAGAAGCGTGAGGATTACATAAAAAGAAGCAAAAATAAGAACAATAGCTTGCACGACCGGTAAATCTGAACGGAGTAAGGCGTCATAAGATAGCCATCCTATACCCTTCAAATTAAAGATTGTTTCGATAACAATTGATCCCCCTAACATAAATCCAAACCAAACAGCTGCCAAAGCTACAACAGGTATTATCGCATTTCTCAGAGCGTGCTTGAACAAAACCGAGACTGGTAAAAGTCCCTTTGCTTTAGCTGTACGAATATAATCTGAACTTAATACTTCAATCATTCCAGCTCGCGTGAGACGCATAAGGGCCGGAGTTGCGTAGTATCCTAGAGCGATAGTAGGCATTACAAAGTGAGCCCATGATGTATTCCCCGAAATAGGGAGCCATCTAAACCAAACGCCAAAAAGAATTATCATCATTAATGCAAACCAAAATGTAGGTAGCGCTTGACCGAATACCGCTATCAAAAGAGCAAACCTGTCTATAAGCGAGTTAGGTCGCATCGCCGCCAATGTGCCTAACGGTATTGATACAACAAGTGCGAATACTATCGCCAGAAACCCCAGCGTCATGGTTGTCCCAATTCGACCGGAAATCATTTCTACCACTGGCGCTTTATAATGATAGCTTTTCCCAAAGTCGCCCTGTAACGCTCGTGATAGCCAATTTACATATTGTTCTATCACCGGCCTGTCAAAACCGTAGAGTTTCCGGACAGCCTCAATATCTTCGTCAGATGCCTGTTCACCTGCGATAGTCAAAGCCGGATCAGCCGAAAGGTGAGATAATGAGAATGTTAAGCCAGAAACAACCAGTAAAATTAAAAATGCGACAACAACGCGTTTAAGAGTGTATGCAAGCATAATTCCAGGACCCTGGCTTGTTAATTAGCTGGGGCGGATTAAACCGCCCCAGCAAGACGTTAATGCAAATATACGATGCTTTTATTTCCACCCATACTGCCAGAAACGTGGAATTTCATCCTGGTAAGGGATAAATTTCAATTCTTTTCTGTAGCCATAGTTCCTAACGTGGTTGAACATTGGCAACCAATATACTTGACCTGTGATCTTTTTGATCGCTTTTGCATAATTGGCTTTTCTAACAGAAGCGTCGGAGTTTGTGTCGCCTGCTTCAAGCCACTTTGCAACGTCATCGTCTAGCGCGAAATCATCTGGTCCTTTTTTGAAGAAGTGCGACGTAATAGCCGACATATCGTTCATAGAGTAGGAACCCCAGTCCATTAAGAACATAGGCGTTGTACCTTCTTTCCTCTGTTTATCACGGAGAGCGAAATATGGCATCTTTGTCAACTTAGCCTTAATTCCAACCTTTGCTAAATCACCCATAACCGACTCAGCCCAATCAGCAGGACGGAAAGTGTAAAAATCAATGTCAAAACCGTTTGGATATCCTGCCTCTGCCAATAGTTTTTTGGCTTTACCCTGATCAAATTCATATTTCACAGCAGCGCTAACATCACACCCAAATTGCGTCGGGAAACAAGGTGTATGGATGACGCCAGCATCTCCACGAATCAAGTTTTTAACCAAACTTTTGCGATCAATCGCATGAGCCATCGCCTGCCGAACTTTAAGTTTCGTCACCGGCTCATGGTTACCACGACCCGCTGCATCGAAACCAATGTAACCAGTACGCATTGTACCAGCCTGTAACGCTGTAAAACCAGGCACTCCACCTATTTGGGTAACGTGGTCTGCAGAAATATCAGCCGTAATATCAATACCTCCGGCTAAAAGTTCTGCTATTTGAGTTTGGACATCAGCTATTTCGCGCACAATCATTTTGTCCACCTGAGCTTCACCCTTCGGTGATCCCCATGTGTAACCCTTGTTCTTTTCAAACACATATTCTTCGGCCGTTTTGATAGAAACGACTTTCATTGGGCCAGTACCAACGGGCGCTTTATGCATACCGTCAGGACCAACTTTCGAATAATATTCATTCGGATATATTGTGATTGGTCCCGACAGAAATTCAAAAGCTTGCGGGAAAGGACGTTTCATTTCTACATCAACGGTAAACGGCCCTACCTTCCGAGCTTCCTTTATCCAATTGACGTTTCGTTGAACTTTGACACCGTTTTTTGGATTAGAAACCCAGTTTAATGTGTAAACAACATCATCTGCATCAAATGCTTCACCATTATGAAATTTTACACCCTGTCGAAGCTCAAAACGCCAAACGGTATCGGATAAAGCCTTCCAACTTTTTGCTAATAACGGCTTATACTCAAACGTTTTTGGCTCTCTATAAATAAGCTGGTCCCAGACCATCCTACTAAACCAAATACCTGTTCTGTTTGTATTAACATAATTATCAACATGCTCAATCGGTCCAGTAGAACCCCACGCTATTACTAAACTGTTATCGTCCGGGGCGGATTGCGCAACTGAACTCATCAACGCTATACCAGTAGCAGCGACAAAACTGATGCCTAACTTAAATTTCATGATAATCTCCCTTTTTCCTGTGAGACAGCTAATTGATAAATAATTAGCTGCCTACATTAAAACTGTCGGAACAACTTCTTGCAAGGAAATAAGTGCGCAACGTTACTTGTTACAAAAGCTCGCCTCTTTACAACTTCACAAAGCTAGCAAGGGGAGATAAAGGCTTAACACCCGAAATGGCTGCTTCTAAATATTCAATACGTGTTTTCTCTGAATGCAGCAGCGCTGTTTGACGAAGCGATTCCTTCAGTAAAAAATCATTCCAAGCAATTTTATGTCAGTTGTCCAAGTCGTAATAAAGCATAAATAAAACGTAGCTTTAACGTATAGACTGCACTAACGTGTCAAGCGCTAGTCAATCAACATTTCAAAATAGAGCAAGAAGAACATGGATCATAAAGTAGGTGTCATTCCCTTTGATGTAAAAGGTGATCGTATTGCCATAATGTTTGTTACTTCACAGGGACGTGGTAGGTGGATCCTTCCTAAAGGCAACTTAAAAAAAGACGAATCAGTAAAGAGGGGCTGCAAAAGAGAAGCCTTTGAGGAGGCTGGTGTAGAGGGAACCTTGTTAAGTAAAATACCAATGACACTGCCAATATCGAAAAGTGAGAATGGCGCTACGAAAACGGTGGCGGTAACCTACTACCCAATGCTGGTGAAAAAACAGTTGGATGAGTGGCCCGAAAGTTCTAAACGCCAAAGACACTGGGCGACATTGGAGGATGCTCAAAAAGTGACCGATCGGGAAGACTTTCTCAAGGTCATACAGATCTTTACCGATTTGAAACCCCTCATATTAGATATTGCAGGGCGAAAAAGAGAAAAGCGGCGAGCGTAGCCGACGCAGGCACAGTGATTACCCACGCCGCTGCGATCGAGTAAACAAACTGTCGGCGAACTAGTTTTCTACTCAACCTCGCATTTATATTATCGAACGCATCTTGAGCAGTCGCATTCAATTTATGGCCGGGCTTCAGCCTTCGTTTAGCCGGGTTTTCAATGATTTCCCGCAAAAATCCAACACCAAAGATAGCTCCAATGGCAATGTGCGTTGAACTGACGGGAAGGCCCAGCGTGGTGGCAATTAACACTGTAATTGCCGATGCCAAAGCCACACAATAAGAACGTGGCGCGTTTAAACGCGTTATCTTCTGACCAACCGTATTTATTAGTTTTGGCCCAAATAATAATAAACCCAATGCCAATCCCGCAGCCCCAATCAAGAGAACCCACATCGGAATAGCAACTTTGGCTTCTACTGAAGCTTGGCTGAAAGTTGAAACGATAGCAGCTAGGGGACCGATTGCATTAGCTACGTCATTGGCACCATGAGCAAAACTTAGTAGGGCAACACCTATTATTAGAGGCAAATGAAAAAGTGAGTTAATATCTTTTTTTCTATCGCTCAACTTATCTGACAATTTTGAGATATAAGGAATTGAAGCTAACCAGCAAATTAAAAACGCGATACAGGAGTATACAATTATTTCAACTGTTGACGGCTTCCATATCTTTTTTAACCCCTTCAGCGCCATGTAGGCTGCAAATGCTCCGGCCATCAATCCAATTAGCACAGGCACCCAGGTTTTAGCGGCCTTCCTCCGTTCGCCAGTGTTGAAAACCTTAACTTGGATAAATAGAAGAATAGTGGCTGCAATTATTCCCCCAAACACAGGCGAAATAACCCAACTTGCTGCGATTTTAGCCATCGTTGGCCAATTAACCAACCCAAACCCGGCAGCCGCAATACCAGCACCCATCACACCTCCTACTATTGAGTGCGTTGTCGAAACCGGGGCATTTAAATATGTAGCCAAGTTTACCCATAAAGCCGCCGCAAAAAGCGCACTTAGCATCAGATCACGAAAGTCTCCTAAAGTGAGCCCTTCTCCTGGTTGAATGATACCCTTGGCAACGGTCTTGACAACGTCACCGCCAGCTAATATCGCTCCAGCACTCTCGCAAATGGCAGCGATAAGAACTGCCGTCAAAACTGTTAGCACTCTTCCGCCAACAGCTGGCCCCATATTATTGGCAACGTCGTTGGCGCCAATATTCAACGCCATATAACCGCCGATAATCGCGGCTGCTACCAGCATAATCAGATTTTCGTCCGCTACTTTTAGACTTAAGCTCCCATATACTCCAACGATGACTAAGAAAATAATGGCAATAAAAAATGGGAATAAGCGAGCAAAAAAGTGCTGCAGCTCAGAACGTTGAGCCTTTAGACGCTTAAGGTCATTTACGTAACGATTTGGATTCGGCTGTGAGGACTGTGACATGCTCTATCCCTTAACATCTGTTCAAAGATGTCATAAAAAAAAAACCGGGTAACAGAAATATTACCTAACTGCAACCATTGGTTTTCACAAAAAATAAACATCACCCACAGCATAAAGAGATTTCTAAATTTTTCGAAAATTCAATGGCTTATCAAGATTTTGCTCAAAAGTTTTTCGAGGCCGACAGATAAAACTATGTGCTCGATGTGGCCGCTCAAAGAGAAGTGCGAAGTTTTTTGTTTGATTCGATTACCTGGGTGTTCGCATTATAACGATAATGCGCTTTCTGTTTACTCTTTTAAATAAACAGTAAAACTTTGGGGGACTGATTAATGACAGCAAAAGAACTTGTTTTAGGAGGACACCAAAACTCTGCTGATGGTGATCTCTCAAGCCTTGCCAAAATATATCATCCACAATGTAAAATTACTGTTAGTGGCAATCACAAACTATCGGGAACCTACATTGGTTTTCAAGAGTTTACAGAAAAATTTCTTAGTAAACTGAACGAGACCTGGCCGGGATTTGATTTGGAGATACAGAAAGTTGTCTCTGATGAGACTGATGTTTGTGTCTTTGTAAAGATTACTGCGGAAGGCCTATCAACTGAAAGCATTCATCATTTTGTTGTCCAGGATGGCTTAGAAGTAGAGTTTAATATCTATCATGACAGCCAAAGGATGGCAGAAGCCGCCCGATAGCCAAGCGTTTTTATTATGCAGGTTTTTTCTAAATAAATTTTTCAAGACTGGCTGGAAAGAGCGGCCGACTTTATGGCTTCACTGTTAAAGGGCATCTCACGCAATCGAAGCCCAATAGCATCATTTATGGCATTTGCGATAGAAGCTCCGGTCGGTCCGGCCGCTATTTCACCAACTCCAAGATAGGGACTTCCTGGTCTATCTATAACTTCAATATTAATCTCTGGGATGTTATTAAAAGAAATAATTGGGTAGCTATCCCAATCTCGACTGGTTATTCCAGTTGCTTCATAGTCGACTTGTTCGTACAAGCTCCAACTTGCGGCCTGGACAATACCTCCTTCTACTTGCGACTTTACGCCCGCTATATCGACAACCTCTCCTACGTCTACAACACAAAAGACTTTTTGCAATTCAATTTCCGCATCATCATTCACTTTAAGGAGCGTGGCCAGAGAGCAATAACCCGCAGAATTTTTGTAGCGGGAAAAAGCTATTCCCAATCCACTTCCACCTGGAAAACTCTTTTTGCAGCTTTCTATAATTTGTTTCAATTTCTTTAACGTTTCCATTGCCCGGGAATCGCTAAGATGCATTGAGCGGAATTCAAACGGATTAAATCCCGATAATACCGCTAGCTCATCCATCATTGACTCAATAGCAAAGATATTCCCAAAAGCGCCCAGAGCTCGTAATGCGGAAGTTCGCAATGGCAGGTCATAAACTCGATGCTTGACCAATCTCTGGGAAGGCAAGTTATATAGAGGCTCCATGTTTCTATGAATGCCTCCATGAACTGTCAGCAAAGGCGGTGTCACCGGCCATGGCTTCAAGTTCTCTACAAAATGTGAAGATAAGAGACGGGAACCTGGATTTTTACCAATAACCGGGCGGGTTAAGAAGGTGTCCGAGAAGGTTTCATGGGACCAATGCGTTATATTACCTTCTTTATTTATGCTGGCTTGCAAATCACATTGCATAGCCGAACCATACGGCTCCCAGCAATGTTCATCTTCTCGGGTCCACTTTAATAAAATAGAAAAATTTTTCAAATGCATTGCGATAATTGCCGCGTCAAACGCCGCATCATCAGCTCCATTATGGCCGTAAACACCAGCGCCGTGTACAAATTGAACCACCACCCTATCGCATTCGATCTCCAATGCATCTGAAATGGCAGCCTGCAGCGGATATACCCCCTGATTCTGCGTCCAGATTTTAAGCTCACAACCATCAAAATTCGCTGCCCCGGCTGATGGTCCAATAGAACCATGCATAATGTATGGTTTTTTATATACAGCGCTCAGGGTGCTATCTTCAGGCACGTTTTTTTTGTCGATTGATGGGATCTTTAGATTCTCTTTTGGAATACAACCTTCATCAACAAAGAGACTGTCCTTTCTATTTGTAACTAGAAGTTCGTATATGTTTGTTTCTCTCAAATAACTATCTATTTTCCAAATGGCTGTAGCTTCAACTTGTTTGGCTGCTTTAACGGCTGAATATTCATTCGCCGCCGCAACTGCTAAGAAACTTCCATCTCGAACCAGGTAAATTTTCTCTGCCGCAAACTTATCCAACAATTTTTCATCCAGTTCTATAAGTGTCGAATGATATTGCGGGGGTCGGATAACACGAGCGTGCAGCATATTTGGGAGTTTCAAGTCTTGAATAAATTCACGTCGCCCAGTAACGATATCCAGCATTTCTCTTGAAACGTGATACTTTCCTTGCAGTTCGTGCTTGCTATGATTCTTGACTTCAGCGGTTTCGTCAACATCACATCCCAAATGTCCATCTTTAGTTAATTCCCAATAGGAGATACGCTGGTTAGTTGCATCGACAAATAAATGCCCATCTTCAATTCTGATGTGCCCCACCGGCACATCAAAGTACTTCGCCGCCTGAGTTTTTAAAACCTTCCTAGCGGTCGCAGCTGCTTTTTTGATTGCATATCCCGAGTGCTGCATCGATTGGCTGCCGACAGTGTAGCCTTCGTTCGGACTAGAACCCGTTTGAATTGGCGATAAACTTATTTGATTAGGCTTGATATTCAACTCTTCTGCGGCAATAAGAACCAATGCCGACGAGATATGCTGACCAATATCCACTTTTCCCGTATGTATACTTAATTCTCCAGATGGATGAAATTCTAGCCAATCACTCACTTTTGGGTTGGCGATGAGGCTCACATGCTTACTCATTTGAAATATGACCCCTCAATTTCTCTATCGCTGCTAGAATACGAGGGTGAGAGCCGCAACGGCAAAGATGCCTGCATAACACCTCATTTAATTCTTTATTTGTGGGATTAGAATTTTTTGAAAATAAACCACTAATACTGACCACAATTCCCGCAGTACAATATCCGCATTGAGCAGCATTTTCGTCGGCAAATAGTTTTTGGACCAAACTGGGCTGCTTGGGACTTCCAAACCCTTCTACCGTCTCGATCCAACAACCTTCAAACTCTTTTACCGCTCTCGTACAACTATAAGTCGCCTCGCCATCTACTAACACCATGCAAGCGCCACATTGCTCTAAACCACATCCTAACTTGGTACCGGTTAAACCCAGTTCATTTCGCAAGACATAGATCAGGGGAGTATTGCTATCAGATAAAACTGAGCGATTTTTGCCGTTTACAAATATTTTAATAGTTC
>CACOPQ010000009.1 GCA_902629125.1 uncultured Alphaproteobacteria bacterium | reverse complement strand
CTATGGTTTTCTAAAATTTGTCGCAGCTATACGAGGTTTTAGAGGTAGCGAGAAAACTGATCGAGTGGAGCATGCAATTAATATAACGCGAATAGAAGACGTTGCGCGTCAACCTATAGAAACGTTATCAAAGGGCTACAAACGACGGGTCGGGCTTGCGCAGTCCTTAATACACGACCCGGCTGTTCTTATCTTAGATGAACCAACAGACGGCCTGGATCCAAATCAGAAGCAAGTGGTGCGAGATTTGATTAAGTCAATGGCGTCTGAAAAATGTATTGTAATTTCTACTCATATTCTTGAAGAAGTTGATGCGGTTTGTACACGCGCAATGATCATTGCTTCCGGTAAAGTTGTAGCTGACGGTTCTCCTGAGGAGTTAAAATCTCAGTCGGGAGCAGGGGACCTTGATGAGGTATTTAGAAAGGTCACGAATAATGCGTAATGTAGGCCTAATTTTTATTAGAGAATTTCAGGCTTATTTTTCAACCCCCCTCGCTTACATATTTATAGTTATATTTTTGATGTTAGCAGGATTGCTCACTTTTTTTATGGGAAGTTACCTGGAACGTGATCAAGCTGACCTTGTGCCATTTTTCGAATTCCATCCTTGGCTATACCTATTTTTAGTGCCCGCATTGTCAATGCGTTTATGGGCCGAAGAAAGAAAACAAGGAACAATTGAATTGTTCCTGACACTACCCATCACTATGGGGCATGCGGTAGTTGGCAAATTTCTTGCTGCTTGGGCCTTTAGTATCACAGCACTCTGTTTGACTTTTCCATTTTGGATTACAGTAAATTACCTGGGCAAACCAGATAATGGGGTTATTTTCGCTTCGTATTTAGGCAGCGCTCTTATGGCCGGATCCTATTTAGCTATTGGCTCCATGCTATCAGCCACAACAAAAAACCAAATAATTGCCTTCGTTTTAACAACCGCTGTCTGTTTCCTCTTTACTCTAGCCGGCTCATCGGTAGTACTCGACTTTTTTTCAGCTTGGGCGCCATCTGAATTCGTTCAGGCAGTAGGTAATTTTGGTTTTCTTCCTCATTTTCAATCAATCCAACGAGGGGTAATCGATCTTCGGGATTTATTTTTCTTTGCCTCGATAATAGTTATTTCGTTGATTGCGAATGCATTAATAATTGACTGGCGCAAGGCTACTTAGATGAAAGAGACGACGAAAAGCATAGACGGAAATGCAGAAAATGCTGCTCGCTTTGCTGTAATAAGTTTGGTTCTGCTCGGCATTCTCTTTATCGCAGTAAATATCCTTGCCGCTGGTTCTATGCATTCAAAACGTTTAGACCTTACCCAAGATAACCTTTACACGCTTTCCCCATCAACAAAATCGCTAATCAATGAGCTAGATGAACAAATAACTTTTAGACTTTATGTCTCATCAGGCCTTTCGCAACAAGTTCCCCACCTAGGTGTATACGCAAATCGTGTTCGCGATCTGTTAGCTGAATACCAAAGTATATCAGGCGGCAAAATTAAACTGGAGTTACTAGACCCAATTCCATTCTCTAATATCGAGGATAGAGCTGTAGCTTCCGGTTTGCGAGGTATCCCAGCTGTTAGTGGTGGCGACAATATGTATTTTGGTTTGGTTGGCACGAATACCACCGATGATATTGAAAAAATACCTTTTATCCAGATAGATAGGGAAGCATTCTTGGAATATGATATATCAAGAATGCTTTTTGCGTTAGCAAAGACAAAACCAACAGTAGTTGGAATACTCAGCACGCTTCCAACTGACGGAACCGTAAAGTTCACCGCGACCGGCCAACAAGAAGCAGTGCCGCCCTACGTAGTTCGTGATCAAATTGGAAGCTTGTTCGAGACAAGGTTTTTAGGCAAAGAACTCGACGGCGTTCCAGAAGACATAAATGTTTTGTTGATAGTTCATCCAAAAAACACATCGGAAAAAACACTGTTTTCTATAGACCAATATTTGCTAGCTGGCGGTAAAGCGATTATTTTTGTTGATCCTTTTGCTGAAACTGAGGCAATGCAGGGCCAAATGATGCGTCCATCAATTGAGGGTAGCTCACTTGCAAAACTTTTTGATACATGGGGTCTTAAGTACGATCCCGGCAAGGTGGTTGTAGACCGTTTAAGCGCTCGGAAAGTTTTGCCTGAGGCAGGTAACCGCCTGATTGAATACCTTCCCTGGCTAGAACTTAGAGGATCAAGCCTAGATCGGCGGTCTCCTATTACGTCAAGCATCGAGGTTGTTGCAGTGGCTAGCGCCGGCCATATAAGTGCATCAAAAGAAGCTCCAATTAAGATATCCCCACTTTTAGTTTCATCCCCCGGTTCTAATTTGATAAGTGCAAAAAAAGTGCAAGGGTTTCGCAATCCTAAAAAGCTATTAAGGGAATTTACACCTGGTGACGGTCAATACACTATTGCCGCTCGTGTTAATGGAACGGTTCAGTCCAGTTTCCCGGAAGGACTAACTGAAACAAAAAGCAATCACGCTGCAAACGGAAAGAAGGATACCAAGCCGATCCGTCCACCAAATAAAACATTGAAAACATCATCCCAGCCGATTGACGTCATCGTTGTAGCCGATGCCGATATACTGGCAGATCGGTTCTGGGTAATAAAAAGGGATTTTGCCGGACAAAAGGTACCTGTCGCAACAGCCAACAACGGTGATTTTGTTTTAAATGCGATAGAATCTTTATCTGGCGGAAGCAATTTAATGGCTTTGCGAGGACGCGGTACGGCGAGCCGTCCATTCGAAGTATTACGAAACATTCAACAAATAGCCTCGCAAAAATTTGAAGATAAAGAACGTCAACTTAGACAAACTCTATTGAATACCGAAAAAAAATTGAAAGAATTAAGGCAAAAAAATCCGGAAGGCAGTGAAGCCGTTGTATCCAAAAGCGATCAGCGCACGATGGAAAAAATGCAGCGTGAAATTTTAAAATTAAGATCAGAACTCAGAAAAGTGCGCCGTTCATTAACTAATGAATATGAGAGTTTGGAAATGAGGCTTTGGTTTTTTAATATAGCCTTGGTTCCTCTGGTTCTTACTGCTTTCCTTATCATTTTAGCGATTGCACGAAGCATCCGGCACAAGAGACATGCCTACAAATTTTAGATGATTAGAAGAGAATATGCTAAACAAAAAATTTGTAATTAAACTGGCCTTATTAACACTAGTTGTCACCGTGGCGGCTTTCTCCGTGTATTATGAGAGATTATCTAGCACTATAAGCAAAGTTACAGAAACTTTGGTTTTTCCAGAATTGGCATCCGAGATCGGGTCAATTAGAAAAATTACAATCAAAAATTCTCAAGGTTCCCAAAAGGGGAGTTTTACAATTATCCCTGAAGGGAAACATTGGAAAGTTCTCGAAAAAGGAGGTTACCTAGCAAGGGACACCGCTATCCGCGAGACGCTCTTGGGTTTGACAGAACTGGTTTATTTGGAAGCAAAAACAAAAGACCCAAAAAGACATAAGAAACTGAACTTGGAAGATACAAATCTAAAAACCTCTAAAGCAACACAGATAATTTTAGAAGACGATAGCGGCAAAATTCTCGTTGATTCACACTTTGGCAAACGCGTTCGGAATCTCTCTGGTGGAACACCTTCTGCCTATTTCCGCCAATCTAATGATGCTCAAACTTGGTTGGTGCGCGGCGAGTTAGAAGTACGAGGAGAAATTTTAGACTGGTTATCTGTGGTATTATTATCAATTCAGCGCGAGCGAATACTTGAAGCAAGTTTCCAATCCTCTAATCAACCAACTTTAAAACTGCAGTATAATAAGGATATGGAACGCTTTGAGATACAAGATTTATCCAAAGACCGGGAAATTAAATCGCGATACCGTGTTTTAAATGTTGGGACCATACCAGAAAATCTCACACTAAAAGATGTTCGACCGGCTAAACTCACACCGAACCCCAACCTAAGATCCGTAGCGTGGCAAACCCCTGATGGATTGATCGTAACATTAAAACTAGCAAGAGAAGACGGAAGCGATAAGCGACAATGGGCTCATATTTCAGCCGTGACAACAAAAAACGCAAAAGAAAAAGTTAAAGACGAAGCACGAAACATAAATTCCAAAACCAGGGGATGGGAGTTTTGGTTAGGAGATGATGTTATCAAACGGCTCAACGAAACACCCGACACTCTTACTAAAGAAAAGGCTACAGATTAAATTCCCGCTACTGCATAAGTAAAGGTATCGGTTTTATGTTCCTCTAAATACTGGGCGACGTTTTTCCATGAAGGCCGTCCTCCCTTCCGTATAATCACTACTGGTTTGACACTGTTCGACTGTAGAGTGGTGAGCTGAGAAATCCCTCGCTGATTCAGGTTTTCCTGTCTCTATTAAAGATTCCTTGACCGCTCTGATGGAAAGTGGGGCATTTTGAGCAATTCGTCCTAAAAGATCTGCAACAGCTTCATCTAACTTACCTTCAGAAACTACATGATTAACAAGTCTCATAACCTTGGCCTCCTCCGAAGAAAACTGGCGCCCTGTGTAGAAGATTTCTGCCGTAAAAGCAGGCCCAACCAACCTTTCTAACTCCATTATCCCTTTAGCTTTATATCCTATCCCCAGTTTTGCTGCGGGAACCCCAAAAGTAGATTTTTCAGAACAAATTCTTATGTCACAGCCTATAGCTATTGCTAAACCGCCGCCTATACAATACCCATTGACACGGGCAATGGTTGGTTTCGTGATTACATTTAAGGAATCATGAAAATTTGCCACGGACTGGTTGTATGAAGCCATCGCTTCTGCTGAAGCTCTTTCTGTTTCAAATTTGGAAATATCAGCCCCAGCGACAAAAGCCCTTTCACCTGCACCCGTCAAAACTATCGCTCGGACATCTGGATCCGACCCGTATTTATCTAACAAGCTCGCTGCATTATCCCACATCTCTTGAGACATCGCATTCATGCGTTGGGGATTATTAAATACTATCCAAGCAATCTTTTCATGAACTTCACTCAATAGAGGGCCAGAACCACGTCCTACGATATCTTCAACAATCATATCATTTCACCTTCCGCTTTCAGAATAATTAAATAATGTTTGATTCGCGAAGTTCTTTTATCTCGGCATCACTTAATCCAAGTTCATCGAGTATCTCATTGGTGTGTTCCCCATAATCGGGAGGCGGCAGCGACATTCCGCTAGGTGTACGAGAGAGGCGAACTGGCTGCCCCACAAGATTTATATCTCCCCGAGCATGCCCTTTAACTTTCTTGGCCATTTCCAAATGCTTAACTTGAGGGTCCTCAAACGCTTGGTCGATGCTGTAAATCGGGCCACTAGGCACACCATTTTTATTCAACAGCTCAACCCAATAACTAGATGTTTCTGTTTTTATGAATGATCCAATTTCTTCATTTAGCGCATCTCTATTTTTTGATCGTGCTTCAGCGTCAGAATAGTCTGGATGATCGCGTAAATCCTCCCGACCAACTAGATCGCAAAACCTCTTCCAAATTACCTGTCCTGCAACACCCAAATTAATATAACCATCTTTGGTTTTAAATACTCCGGTCGGAATACTCGTTGGATGGTTATTGCCAGCCTGTTGAGGAACATCACCATCGACTAACCAACGTGCTGCCTGAAAATCTAGCATAAAAAGCTGAGCTTGGAGCAATGAAGTATCGATCCATTGACCTTTACCTGAGACCTCTCGCTCGAGAAGAGCGATCATAATTCCCTGGGCCGCAAATAGGCCCGCGCATAAATCAGCTATCGGGATACCTGCCCTAACAGGCCCCTGCCCCGGCAACCCTGTGATAGACATTACCCCTCCCATTCCCTGGGCGATTTGATCGAAGCCTGGTCGTTTTGCATACGGACCATCTTGTCCAAAACCCGAGATACTTGCGTATACAAGTGCTGGATTTTCTTTACTTAGAATATCATAGTCTATACCTAAGCGTTGTTTCACCTCCGGTCGATAATTTTCCACGATAACGTCCGCTTTTTTCACTAACCGCTTTAGCAGATCAACACCTTTACTTTCCTTTAGATTAAGTGTCATAGCACGTTTGTTTCTATGCAAGTTTAGGAAATCGGGACCATGCCGAGCGCCACCAAGTCCATTTCCACTTTCCATAGCCTCCGGTAGTTCTATTTTTATAACGTTAGCCCCCCAGTCAGCTAACTGTCGGACACATGTTGGCCCTGCTCTTACGCGGGTTAGATCTAGCACCGTAAATCTTTTTAAGGCCTCTGAAGCTGGTTTAGCCGGCATTCTTTTGTCTCCTCTTTCACTTTTCAAACGAACAGTAGGTTACTCTGCAATCGTAAAGCAAGTGTCCTTTTTCATGACTTACATTTTTTACTAAGTAATTTCAGAAAATTTATTAATCCAATGATAAAATCACTTACAAATTACTATTGGAGCGCTACCTTAAGGGAGTTATTTGATTGTATTAAACATTTTGTTTATCCATGAGTGCCTAAGACAAACAGTGATAATGATATTGAGATAATGGTAGAGTAGCTAAAATCCGCATGAAGAATTTATTTTTTGGTACCAATTTAAAAGTGACTAAGGGTGGGCGCTGTTTAGCCAAAGATCTTGAATTCAAAATTGAGTCCGGCAATATGTTGCTCTTAAATGGAGAAAACGGGTCGGGAAAATCAACGCTCTTGAGAATTATGGCAGGTTTATCTAACCCAACGTCCGGTAAAATTTATTGGAACAATAAGTTTGTGCACGACAATCTGCCAGAGCATTTCGAAAGGATAACATATGTTGGTCATTCAACAGCAATAAAATCAAATCTTACACTAAAAGAGAACCTAAAATATTGGCAGGAAATACATATTGGCGGCAAGGACATAAGCAGTCAGTTAGAGCACAGCCTCGAAATATTTAATCTCACTACTTCTTCAGATTTACCTGCACGATGTTTATCTTCAGGTCAAACCCGAAAGTTAGCCCTAGCGAGGCTTATGTTGAAACCCGCTTCACTATGGTTACTTGATGAGCCAACAGTTGGGCTGGACACGGCGGGCCTTAGGAGCCTAATTACGTTATTGAATAATCACTGTGAATCGGGCGGCATTGTAATTATGGCCAGTCATGATGAAGTAAGGGTCGAATGTCCTGTTCATGTTTTAAAGACTGATAATTTTAAAAAGGGATAAAATGTTTTTTGCAGAAATTTCCTCCCTCTGAAGGATATATTAATGAAAAAGTTTCTCGCTTTAGTTCAGCGTGATTTGACTCTTGTTTACAGAAATGCCAACGACGCTTGGGTGGTTCTGTTCTTTTTTGTGATCGCAGTCACCCTCTTTCCATTAGGAATTGGCCCCGATCCAAGTGTACTCCAACAATTATCTGGAGGTATAATCTGGATTTGTGCATTACTTTCAGCGATGCTGTCACTCGACGGCGTTTTTCAATCAGACTTTGATGATGGCTCATTAGATCAGATGATCCTAACTTCTTATCCGCTGGAATTAATTGTTCTCGGTAAATGCTTCGTTCATTGGCTTACTACGGGATTTCCTATCCTGCTGATTTCGCCTGTTTTGGCTACTATGCTAAATATGAATTTGGACGCATACACGACACTGCTAATCACGATGTTGCTTGGAACGCCAACAATTAGTCTAATGGGTGGTATTGGAGCAGCATTAGTCCTTGGCTCTCGGCTTTCCGGAGTGCTAATCTCGCTTATAATATTGCCTTTGATAATTCCTATACTAATCTTCTCTGTTGCAGCAATCAATGCAAGCGGTGAGGGTATCGATACTTCTTCGGCAGTCAGTTTACTCGGCGCTTTGTTGATCATATCATCGGTTTTCTGTCCATGGACGGCAGCGGCAACGCTGCGCCATTTAACTAACTAAGATTGAGAAATGCATAAATTTGCAAATCCAGCCCGATTTACAAAACTAGCCACCAAGGTTCTGCCTTGGACGTCCTCATTTGCGGCAGTTTGCTTTCTGTTTGGACTTTACTTTGGCATTTTTGACTCGCCCGCGGATTATCAGCAAGGCGAAACAGTAAGAATTATGTATGTTCATGTACCGGCTGCTTGGATGTCGCTATTTACTTATTCTCTTATGGCCGCAGCTAGCGCGAGCTTTCTTATATGGAAACATTCGTTAGCTGATATAGCAGCACGATCATTAGCACCAATCGGAGCAGCATTTACCGCCGTCACGTTAATAACTGGTGCTCTGTGGGGACAACCAATGTGGGGAACGTGGTGGGTATGGGATGCGCGTTTAACGTCAGTTCTTGTCCTATTCTTTTTATACCTCGGATATATGGTTTTGGTAAACGCATTCGATGATCCCGAAAAAGGTTCGAAAGCGGCTGCCGTACTAGCCTTGATAGGTTTCGTAAATGTCCCAATAATAAAATTTTCTGTGGATTGGTGGAATACTCTGCATCAACCTGCGAGTTTATCTCGCCTTGACGCCCCAGCAATAGATATATCTATGCTCGCACCATTATTATTGATGGCCCTGGGGTTCAAACTGTTTCTAATTTCGATTTTAATCGTAAAAATGCGGACTATCTTGATTGAAAAAAGAATTCAGGCAAAACAGTTATTGAAAAGCGGCTGATTGCCGCATTGTCCCACTATCAACGCGATACTCTTGGCACATGCCTTCTAGTGATTTATATCTATTAATGTCTGTTTGGGGAATTTAACAAAATACGAACGATACCATGGATATGTACGGTCAGTTTATATGGACAGCTTACGGCGCGACAGCAATATTGTTAGTCACGCTTTTAGCTTACTCACTATTTCGTTACCGCATCGCACAGCGCCAACTGGATGAACTCGTTAAAAATGACCGGGAACAGGGCAAAAAAACTTTTAAGGTCGAAAAAGACTCATGACACCAACGCGCCGGCGGTTAGCATTTATAGGATTAGGTTTTTTATCCCTGCTCGTGGCCTCAGCACTTGCTCTAACTGCGTTTGAGGATACCCTCGTTTTTTTTTACAGCCCAAGTGACATAAAAGAAAAGTCCATAAATACGGATAAACAAATTCGGATTGGTGGACTCGTCAAAAATGGATCATTGAAAAAATCTGAAGACGGAATAACGGTTCGCTTTGAAGTTACGGACTTAAACTATTCTATCCCTGCAGTCTACAGAGGTCCCTTACCCGATCTATTTAGGGAAAATCAGGGTGTTGTAGCCGAAGGGCATCTCTCTAAAGGTATATTCCGCGCAAAAACTATCTTGGCAAAGCACGACGAAAATTACATGCCAAAAGAGGTCGCTGACTCTTTAAAAAAAGCCGGAAAATGGAAGGGAGAAAGTAAAAATTGATAGCTGAACTCGGCCACTTTGCACTTATCCTCGCTTTCGTTATGGCACTCGTTCAAACAACTGTGCCATTAATAGGTGCCCAAAAATCGAATACAGTTTTGATGGAGATAGGCAAACCTTCAGCGATAGCCCAATTTTTTACCATACTACTTGCCTTTTGTGCTTTAACAAATGCCTACATCACGTCAGATTTCTCAGTTGTCAATGTGGCAGAAAATTCGCATTCACTTAAACCTTTGCTCTATAAAATTAGCGGCGTCTGGGGTAATCACGAAGGGTCAATGGTCCTTTGGGTTTTAATTCTAGCTCTGTTTGGACTCATGGTAGCTATCTATGGCAAGAATTTACCACCTACGCTTCGAGCAAGGGTACTTGGTATCCAAGGGTCAATTGGTGTTGCTTTTCTCGCATTTATCATAATCACTTCAAATCCCTTTCTGCGTTTAGATCCTGCTCCCTTAGACGGTCGCGACTTAAACCCCTTGTTACAGGACCCGGGCTTGGCATTTCATCCGCCAATGCTCTATCTGGGCTATGTTGGTTTTTCAATAACCTTTTCTTTTGCAATTGCAGCACTGATTGAGGGAAATATCGGTCCAGCATGGGCACGCTGGGTCCGCCCATGGGCTCTATTAGCTTGGACATCACTTACAGCAGGAATCACACTAGGAAGTTGGTGGGCTTACTACGAATTAGGATGGGGGGGATGGTGGTATTGGGACCCCGTAGAAAATGCTAGCTTTATGCCTTGGTTGGTAGGCACTGCTTTCCTACACTCAGCCATAGTAGTCGAAAAAAGGGATGCATTGAGGAGCTGGACTATTCTTTTAGCGATTCTTGCATTCACGCTAAGCCTCATGGGTACATTTTTAGTTCGGTCTGGCGTTCTAACAAGCGTTCATGCTTTTGCTGTCGACCCGGAAAGGGGCCTTTTTATCCTTGCCATTCTAGGTTTTTTCGTAGGGGGAGCATTTATTTTATTTGCTATTCGTGCGCCAAAAATGGCGTTAGGAGGTTTCTTTCAGCCCATTAGCAGAGAGGGTGGACTTGTAATGAATAACCTCCTGCTCTCCGTTGCTACAGCCACGGTATTTCTAGGTACCCTCTACCCACTTTTTCTAGATGCAGCAACAGGACAAAAAGTTTCTGTTGGTCCGCCGTTTTTTAATGCCACATTTATACCAATTATGATCCCACTTTTGCTACTGATGGCTATCGGGCCAATGCTAAGTTGGAAACAAGGTGATCTAGCATCTGCGATGTCAAGATTATGGATTGCCGCAATATGCTCCGGTGGTCTTGGAATCTTGTTCTGGCTCCTAAATAGTGACAAACCTTTCACGCCAATAATTGGTTTCGCTATTGCGGGGTGGTTAGGTGGCGGTGCTCTAAAGGAACTCGCAGACCGACTCCTATTATTTAAAATACCTTTCCGTAACTCACTTTTGCGTGCCAAAGGTCTTCCAAAATCAGCATATGGTATGACCCTCGCTCATCTAGGGATAGCCATTTTCGTTTGTGGTGCCTCTGCTGATAGCGCTTGGAGGTCAGAGGTGGTATTTAACGCCAAAGAAAAGGACCAAACGCAAATCGCAGGCTTCAACTTAAAGCTTCAAAAAGTAGATCGCTTAAAGGGCCCAAATTATGAAACTGAACGAGCACATATTCTTGTTACAAAAGATTCCAAGACAGTAGCAAACCTGTATCCCGAAAGAAGATTTTATCCGGTTCAGCAAATGCTTACCACAGAGGCCACAATCTACAGTACTGTGATGGCCGATTTATATGCAACAATAGGAGAAGGCGACAAACGAAATGGCTGGGTGCTCCGTATTTGGTATAATCCACTTATTCCTTGGATTTGGTTAGGTTGTTTGCTTATGGTACTTGGTGGGTTAATTTCACTTACTGACAGGCGACTTCGCATAGGAGCACCAGAAAAGAGGAAAGGAAATTATAAAACGCCCAAGCTTGGCACCGAGCA
This sequence comes from uncultured Alphaproteobacteria bacterium, assembly GCA_902629125.1. GTDB lineage: Bacteria > Pseudomonadota > Alphaproteobacteria > Thalassobaculales > Thalassobaculaceae. The sequence goes on along the minus strand of CACOPQ010000009.1, from coordinate 53,506 downwards.
TGGCTAAGACTCTCTTTATTCTACCCTTCTTCATTTTTTTTGGCGTAATTATTTACTTTGCAATTCCTATAGTAAAAAAAAGTGACCCAAAACTGTTACCATCGGCATTAGTTGATAAAGATGTCCCCCAGAACAAATTGCCACCATTATCAAAAAATAAAAGAGGTTTCGATCACGAGGATCTGGTGGGAGGCGAGACTCTCGTAAATTTTTTCTCGTCATGGTGTGGACCATGCCGAGTTGAACACGATCTTTTAATGAAGATATCAAAAGAAAAAACTGTTAGGCTCTTCGGTATAAATTATAAAGACCAAACCCAAGCTGCAATAAATTGGCTAAACCAGCTTGGTGATCCATTTGAGAGGATCGTTGCTGATAAAGATGGTCGTGCCGCTATCGATTGGGGGGTTTATGGCGTTCCAGAGACGTATCTGATTGATAAACAGGGTAAGGTTCGTTATCGGCATGTGGGCCCTTTAACAGAAAGGATACTCGAGGAAAAATTAATGCCGATTATTCAATTACTGCGAAATAATAAAGATGACTAGAGTAAGAGCACTTATTTTAGTTTTGTTTAGTTGCCTAACCTATATTCAACCGACTATGGCATTACAGCCAAATGAACGGCTTGCTGATCCATTGCTTGAAGAGCGCGCTCGCATGTTGAGCCAAAACATTAGGTGCTTAGTCTGCCAAAACCAATCTATAGACGATAGTAATGCAACTTTAGCCAAAGATCTAAGAGTTCTCGTACGCGAAAAACTTACTGCGGGCGCCACTAACGACGAAATTTTTGATTTTCTAGTGGACAGATATGGTGACTTTATTTTGCTCAATCCACCATTCAAACCCACAACCTATGTATTGTGGTATGGACCACTTATATTTTTGATATTTGGCATATTAATGGTTGTGCTTATTATGAAAAGGAGTAACCGTCGGTCATTTGAAAAACCACTAAGCCAAGAAGAGCAGGCAAGTCTTTCAAAACTTTTAGAACAGAAAGATAAAACCTAATTATGTTTTGGGGAATTGCGGGCTTTTTAACATTAATATGCGTCATTTTAATCATCTGGCCTTTTCTCAGGCAAAGAGAGGTTTTGGGAACTGACGTTGATTACAACTTGAAAGTATATAAGGATCAACTCTCTGAAGTTGATAAGGACTTTCAACTTGGACGAGTCGACTCTACAGAGTTAGACGCAATAAAAACGGAAATCCAACGCAGAATGTTAACAGAGAATGTTGAAGCTAATCAACAAAACCAGCCCAAAAAATTCGCGCCAACGACATATATTATCTTTACGCTAGTTGCTTCTTTTTTAGTACCTTCCGCCGCCATTGGAATTTATGCCAACTTTGGATCGCCGGGACACCCAGATATCCCTTTATCAGAACGAGCAGACCTGCCAACTCCAAAAATAGCAGCAAAAACAACCGTCCAGAAAAAAAAGCCAAATGAGGAGCACGCCGGCATAGATGATATGATCACTAATCTGCAAGCGAAACTTGAAGTTAATCCTAATGACCTTCAAAACTGGGAGCTGCTGGGGCGAACCCTATTGATAAGAAAGCAATATGAGGAAGCATCTACTTCACTGAGGCAAGCTGTATCCATATTCCCAAGCAATCTAGAACTTCGGGCAACATACGCTGAAGCACTTGTCCTGGCAGCCCAAGGGCGCATTTCACGAGAGGCACTGAAGCAATTCAAGCTAGTATCAAAGAGTATCCCGAAAGACCCAAGAGTACGTTATTATCTAGGGCTAGCTGACTATCAGCAGGAAAAAATTGAACCAGCACTTCGAACATGGACTACTCTCCTCAACGAAACACCCCAAAATGCGCCGTGGCGCAAAATGTTAATATCACGCATCGACCAAGCGTCTAAAGACTTAGGGATTAAAACGAGCGAGCCTAAGCAGAAACTTGCTGCAAATCAAAAACCCAAAACACCCAGTCGAAACGCTGCAAAGCCATCCATATTGAAGGAAGGCTTTCAAGGCCCTACACAAGAAGATATTCGTGCTGCTCGAACCTTATCTAAAAACGATCGTCAAGAAATGATTAACAACATGGTCGAGGGTTTAGCTGCAAAACTAAAAGATAACCCTAACGACCTCAACGGTTGGCTTCGTTTAAGTCGATCCTATAAAGTATTGGGTAAGCTGGAGAAATCTAGAGAAGCTTTGAAAACGGCAGCAAATCTCGCACCAACAAGAATAGATCTTCAGTTAGAATTAGCGCGAGTACTTCTCCCAGAAGGATCAGCAAACGCTAACGCCACTGCTGAATTCAAAGTTGTTGTGGAGAGGATACTTTTACAAGCACCGGAGCATCCGGAAGCCCTCTACTTTGGAGGGTTGCTGGCCAAAACCGAGGGCGATAGTTCTGCAGCTAAAAAGCTTTGGGGCAAACTCCTAGAAAAAATGGGCCCGAACGCGCCTGCTAGAAGTATAATCAAGAACCAACTAAAAGAATTAAAATAGTCATCGAGCTACTTACCCAAAGCACTTCCTTCAGCTTCCGTACCCGAATATTATATTTTGTGGAAACCATTTTTAAGTTTTATTTTAGAGGGGCAGTCTATTGTGACAATTCAAGATTCATCGACAAAGAGCTAAGACAGTGCATTTCAAGAATGTCACCCTCATAATTTTAATTTGCTTGTCCTTTTACCTCCCGGGCTTATTCACAATACCAGCCTTGGACCGGGACGAAGCTCGTTTCGCTCAAGCCAGCAAACAGATGCTAGAGAGCGGTAATTTTGTAGATATACGTTTTCAAGAAGAGCCACGATACAAAAAACCTGCTGGTACCTATTGGCTCCAGGCGGGCAGTGTTAATCTGCTATCGCCTTCCAAACTAAAAGAAATCTGGTTATACCGAATTCCATCCTTGCTAGCTGCTATAGTTGCCGTTATTGGAACGTACTTCTTAGCTAATGTTTTTTTGCATCCGCCAGGTGGAACAATTGCTGCAATAATACTCTCATCAACACCTCTTTTAATTGGCGAGGCCCATATGGCCAAGAGCGATGCATTGCTTTTAGCGACTGTGGTCATTGCACAATTCGGTCTAATAAGAACCTACAAAAACCATGTAAGTTGGCTAAATTGGTTATTTTTGTGGGGGGGTATTGGACTTGGAGTTATGATCAAGGGTCCAATCACCCCTTTAGTGATTTTTTTAACTGTGTTAGTCGTTTCCATTATCGATCGAGAAATAAAATGGGTTTTAAAGCTAAGGCCACTCTTAGGTTTTTCTCTCGTAGCATGCATTTGCCTACCGTGGATAATTTCAATCCAGATACAGTCTTCTGGTGAATTTTTACAGTCCTCTGTAGGGCAAGATCTGCTACCAAAATTACTGAGCGGCGTTGAATCCCATGGCCTACCTCCTGGCTATTACTTATTACTTGCGCTAATTACGCTTTGGCCAAGTTCTCTATTTATATATCCAGCATTGAAATTTTCCATTAATTCAAGGAAAACAAACACCATAAAGTTTCTTTTTGCTTGGGTTATTCCAACATGGGTGATGCTCGAAATCATCCCCACGAAGCTTCCACACTACGTGCTACCGCTTTACCCCGCAATTGCAATTATAATTTCTTATTGGATGACACATGTCACAAAAAAAGAAGGTCATAAATCAACTTTCTCTTTAAACACCATAGAAGTGACAATCATCGGAGTCATTTGGTTTGTCGTTGGCCTCAGCTTTCTGCTCGTTTCTAATCTTTTAAAACAAACCAAGTTACTAACACCCGAACTTGTTGCAACCCCAGAATTAATATTCACAAAATTCCACGAAATAGATTTTTTGGTTTTAAATTTTGCTGCCATTATTAATAGCTTTATGTTTGTTTTTCTCTTGTTCGTTGCTTATGCATTATTCTTGTTTCGGAAATATGTCCTCTCACTCTCAGCCTCGGTAGCTTTAGTAGGACTCTTCTTTATTCCAGTACTTCAATGGTCAATTCCGGATTTAAAGTGGTTTTTTCCATCTAAGCAAGTTGCTCAAATTGTAGAGGAACATAGCGGAGGTAAGTATCCTCTAGTCGCTATAGGATACCACGAGCCAAGTCTGGTTTTTTATGCTGGTAGTAGCACTGCTTTAGTCAACCCAGAAGAAGGCGTAAAAGCCCTTTTAAACAACCCTTATTCATATGCAGTTGTGACCAGGGCAAATTTAGAGGAATTTCTAGGCCACTTATCAAATAAAAACGTTTCTATTGAAAAGATAGAAGAAATAAAATCATTTAACTACTCTAAAGGCCGTACTATCAATCTCCTTATTTTTTTCTGCTCTTCCATAACTTCAAAATGATGTAGCCGATCATGTCGAACAATGAATTTAAAATTGAAAAGTTTTTGCAGATCATTAGACACCAACCTTTGGGCCTAACACTCTTTTTTGTAATCGTATTTACAATTTTTATTGGTTTTTTTTTCGAACGAAATCTAGCGCTTTTCATAGCCCAGTATCAGACCTATTTGTTCATTGATACATTTCGGATTATTACTGTTATCGGTGATGCTACGTGGTGGCTCGTGATTTTCGTCATAGGTCTATCTGTATCCTTATTGGGACCCAAACTGCCACTCCTAGAAAAGCACAATAAGAAATTTAAACGCTACAAGTCGATATTTTTGTATCTCATACTATCGTGTATAGTCTCAGGTTTTTTGCATCATGTATTGAAGATAATAGTAGGGCGCTATAGGCCTCGTTATTTGCTTTCCGAGGATCTATATGGTTTTTCTCCACTCAACTTTGACATAGCAATGAATTCGTTTCCATCTGGACATTCACAAACAATTTTTTCTATTTGTGTTGCACTCTCAATAATATACCCAAGACATTTAATATTGTTTTTACTATTAGCTATTATAGTTGGCATAAGTAGGATTATGATCCTGGCACATTTTCCTAGTGATGTAATCTTTGGGGCATATCTAGGTATAGTTACAGCGATATTATTAAACAGATACTATTTTCATGTACTATTATCCGGACAAAAGTAATAGAAAGTTTCTACAACTTATTCGATTAAGTGATTATTGCTAGCAAGGCGAGAAAGATAGAATTAACCAGCAGGGTTTAGGGCTATTAAAATGAATATAGGATCGTCCATTTCAGTTGTGGTGCCAGTGTTTAATGAAGAGGAGAATATATATCCGTTAACACGAGAGATTGGCTCCGCATTGAGAGGAATTTGCAACTATGAAATAATATTTATAAACGACTGTAGTGCAGATGATACCGCCCTCACATTAACGAAACTTAAAAATGAAATATCGGAAATTCGTGTAATCCATCACTTGCAACGCGCCGGACAGAGTGCTGGACTCCGTACTGGAATTTTAGCTGCCAAAAACGACATAATAGTTACCTTAGATGGTGACGGTCAGAATGATCCCGCTGATATCCCGAGTCTTTTGAAAAAATATGAACAAAGCCACGAGTCCCATTTTTCAATGGTTACAGGACATAGGGTAACAAGAAAAGACTCCTGGGCGAAACGCTATGCATCAAAAATCGCAAATACTATACGCGCTCACCTATTAAAGGATGACAATCCAGACACGGGATGTGGTTTGAAGTTATTTGATAAAAATTTATTTCTTCGATTGCCATATTTCGATCATATTCACCGTTTTTTACCCGCGCTTGCAAAAAGAGAGGGCTGTAGGATCTTTGTTGTTCCAGTCAACCATAGGCATCGAAAGCACGGGGTTTCCAAATACGCAAACTTTCAAAGATTAGTTGTAGGTATTGTTGACCTTCTGGGAGTTATGTGGCTCATACGAAGGTACCCAAAAAATACGGATAGCAAGGAATAAAACTGTATGGAACTCTTATTAGATTGGTTTTTCCCAAATGGAATAAGAACTAATGAGGCTATTCTTCTTATAATCGGTTTTGTCGGGCAAGGTCTTTTTAGCGCAAGGTTTTTGATACAATGGGTAGTAAGCGAAAAAAAGCGCGAAAGTGTTATTCCACTCCCATTTTGGTATTTTAGTCTGCTTGGAGGAATTACGCTTTTTATCTACGCTTTCTCTAAAAAGGACCTCGTAATAATGGTTGGCCAAGGTACAGGGATATTGATCTACACTAGAAATCTTTATCTTATTCACAGGAAACGGAAACTAGATTTCAAACAACAAAGCGAAAATTAAGTTTTTTTTTGAATATGCAACCAAAACTGCAGACAAGGAAACAGTTCTTATTATGTTTGAGAATTTTGAGAAAAGAACTTTCGATATTCCTGATAATGGTTTTGGTGCTGCATCAATAAATACTCGTATCGGTGGAAAAGGCCCACCCCTGTTACTTATACATGGAAATCCTTTAACCCATGTCTCCTGGCATAAAGTTGTTCCTTTTCTTGAGAAACACTTCTCAATTATATGCGTTGATCTTAGGGGCTACGGCGACTCTATTGGCCCAGAAGATGGGGGACCAGAAAGTATAAATTATTCTTTTAGAGCTATGGCTATCGATTTAATAAAAGTAATGGAGTTATTAGGCCACCATACTTTCTACGTAGCTGGTCATGACCGAGGAGCTCGAACTGCACATCGCATGGCCCTAGATCACAAAGAAATAGTAAAAAAATGTGCACTAATCGATATTCTGCCTAGCCATTATATTTGGAACAACACGTCCGCAGAGTGGGCCGATTCCTCTTGGCATTGGCTATTTATGATTCAGCCTTATGATATGCCGGAAAGAATGATGGCAGCTGTGCCTCCAGAATACTTCATAGAAAAAAAGATCTCAAAGCCAGGGAAAGGCCTCAAACCATTTTCGCCCGAAGCTTTAAAGGAATACATTCGCTGCTTTAATTGGAAAACTATCCGCGGGTCATGCGAGGATTATCGAGCGTGCGCAACTTCAGATTTCACAATGGATACAAAGGACTTTCAAAACCATAATCATATAGATTGTCCGTCGTTAATTATATGGGGAGAAGACAGTCATACCGGAAAGGTTTATGGAGACCTACTTAAAATTTGGCGCAACTATGTATCGGCAGAACTAATTGGGGGGGGAATTGATTGTGGGCACTACGTTATAGAAGAGTGTCCAAAAGAAACTGCGGATTGGCTACTTAAGCACTTCACCGAATAGAAAAGCCACCATCAATGGTCATAACTGTTCCAGTCACAAAATTAGATGCATCTGATGCCAGTAAAAGTAGCACCCCATCAAGGTCTTGCACTTGGCCTAACCGCCGTTGGGGAACAGAGTTGATCAATGCTTCGCCTGGTGGAGATTTGAAAAAATCACTATTCATAGGGGTTTCAATATAGCCCGGCGCAATAGCATTAACGCGGATGTTGTATCGGGCCAACTCCAGAGCCATTGTAGCTGTCAATTGGTTGAGGCCGCCCTTTGATGCACAATATGTTGTAAGCGTGCCAATAGGCCGCGTGCCCAGGACTGATGATATATTGATTATAGAGCCGCTTTTCTTCTCAACCATTCTTCTAGCAACGGCCTGAGCACAAAAGAAGCATCCCTTCAGGTTAGTATCTAAAACTCTGTCGTATTCGCTTTCCTCAACATCAAGAAATGGTTTATTGATCGCAAGGCCTGCATTATTAATCAAAATGTCAGGTATAGCCCATTTACTCTCTACTTCAGCGACACCTTGAATGATACTTTCTTGATCTAAAACATCCATCTCAATAACCATTACCTCCGAGCCGCATTCTTCAAGTTTATTTTTCAGCTCCTCAAGTTTTGGTACTTGTCTAGCAGCAAGTGCGACTTTGGCACCATTAGCTGCCACTAGACTTGCAAATTGTTTTCCTAAACCTTGTGAGGCACCGGTAATAATGGCAACTTTATCGTTTAAAGAATTTGTGCGGAACAAATCATACCCCCAGAGTCTAAGAATAGCAGGAAATCATCTATTTAAATTTTCCAATAACACCGCCATACCCTGGCCTGCTCCCATACACATACTGACTACAGCATATTGCTGATCTGTATCAATTAAGTGATGCATTGCTGTAAGAACCATACGAACCCCGGTGGCACCTGGGGGATGACCTATCGAAATTCCTCCGCCGTATTGATTGGTCACCGATCTACTAACTCCTAATTCTCTCTCGGCATGCAAATTAACCACAGCGAAAGCCTCGTTTATTTCATAGTAATCTATATCTGAAGATTTCAAGCTCCGTTTTTCCCAAAGAGCTTTGATTGCTGGCACTGGTCCACATCCCATAATTCTTGGCGGAACTCCAACGATAGTCCAGTCCACTACCTTAACTATGGGTTTGACTTCTTTTCTTTCCAAAGCTTCTCGATCACCAATAACCACAAACGCCGCTCCATCGGTTACACCACTAGAATTACCTGGAGTTATTCGCCCTTCTTTACGAAATACTGGTTTAAGCTTTGCTAATTTTTCGATCGTAATATCAGGTCTTGGAAATTCGTCATCTTCCATTAAACGTGTGTTTTTTCGGCCTTCAGCTACCTCGATTGGCGCTATTTGTTTTGCCAAGAATCCTGATTCCATAGCCATCCCAGCTCTTCGCTGGCTCATCTCACCCCATTTATCCATATCTTCTCTGAGATATTGAAAGTCATCCGCTAAATTTTCGCCGGTAACCCCCATAAGACCGTGGCCAAACGGATCGTTATAAGCCCACTCTACAGAGTCTTCAAATGGTTGAGCACCTCTTATAGCTCCCCAACGCATTTTTTGATTAACAAAACCACCACGTGAGAAGTTTTCGCCTCCTCCTGCTAGCGCAATTTTACTATGCCCAGTCATTATTTGTTGAGCCGCCGTAATAATCGCTTGTGTACCAGACCCGCAAGCTCGATTTACCTGCAGGGCACAACTTTCCTCTGGCATCCCCACGTTTAGAGCTGCTACTCTTCCAGTATAAAAACCATCTGGATCAACTGGCAGGACATTCCCCCAAACAAGGTGATCTACGTCGATGGGATCTACTTTGGCGTCCATTAATGCAGCATTAGCAGCATGTGTTGCAAGTTGAGACATTGGAGTGTCTCTAAGTGATTTTCCAAAGTCTCCAAAGGGCGTTCTCTTACCCCCACCAATTACTACTTCTTGGCTCATCGTCTAAACTCCATAAAGCGCGCGAAAAAAAGTCAGTTTTGCATTATAAGTTGTATCCGCAACTTTTTGCTGTGAGCTATTGAAAAAAATTTTACCCAATTCAAAAAGATTATTCTCCTTAAACCTATAAAAATTTATACTAGGTTTATTTATACCTGGTAAACCTTTTTAAGGAATTTGTCTTGTCCGCTTCATTTAAACAAATTTCTTCACTTCTTTATGGTTTTTCGACAGAAGTGACGCCAACTTCCGCACGCAAAATAGAAAACTTTCAAGAGCATCTATCACTCGGAACATCCATAAATGTAACATTTCTTCCAGGATCTAATTTAAGAGATACTGTAAAGGTCTGCAAAAGGCTAAATGAAGAAGGATTTAATCCCGTTCCCCACATTGTTGCTCGAAACTTTGAGAACAGGGGGGCTTTAGAGATATTTTTAGATCTATTAGTCTCGACGGCCAACGTCTGTGAAGTACTGGTAATTGCGGGAGGTATCGCAAGGCCACTCGGCCCCTTTTCTGACAGCCTACAGATTCTTAATTCGGGCTTATTGGAGAAGTACCAAATAAGAAAAGTTGGCGTAGCAGGTCATCCAGAGGGATCACCAGATATCAACAAGGATAAATTAGCTAACGCGATCATTGATAAAAACAAATGGGCTAGAAACTCAAACATAGAAGCCTACATTACAACACAATTCTGTTTTGAGGTCCCTTCAATCATAAATTGGGAGAAAAATATACGGAGAGACGGCAATAAACTACCAATACATATAGGCATTCCGGGGCCCGCAACCTTAAACACCCTAATCAAGTTTGCTACCATGTCTGGAATTGGTCCTTCAATACGCGTTTTGACTAGGCAAACAAAAAATCTTACAAAATTAGTTCTTACTCAGGACCCTTATAATATCATAGAGGGTATAGCTAGTGCTAAGTTCCAAGATCCGGATTGTTTATTAGAGCAACTTCACTTTTACCCTTTTGGAGGTTTAGCCAAAACGGCAGCATGGATAAAAGGCGTTTTAGAGAATAAATGAATTTAAAACTTAGTGTGTTAGCACAACTCAATCTCTTTACGAACCACATGCAAAAAAAGATGGGTCCAAATCAGAAAAATATTCACCATAACTGGCTTTATTTTTTTATAACCGAATTTTTAGGATTCACGTAGCTGCTGGAAAAATGCAACTAGCAATTCACTGCACTCCGTCTCATGCCAACCCCCTATTACTTCAGGTCGATGGTTGCATGTAGCCGTATCAAATATTCGCCCTCCATGCTCTACGCCCCCCCCCCCTTCGGATCATAAGCACCAAAGATCAGCCTTTTAAACTTTGCTAGGGAAATAGCCTGCGCGCACATAGCACAAGGTTCTAGTGTTACAAAAATTGTGCAATTAGATAGTACTTTGGTTCCTAAAATCGAAGTAGCTTCTCTTATGGCAAGCATTTCAGCGTGCGCCGTTGGGTCTAAAAGTTGCTCTACTTTATTATGCGTCGAAACTAAGATAGTATCATTCAGATCATCTCTTATAACTACACCAATGGGTACTTCTCCTACTGCAGCAGCTTTCTTAGCCTCGAAGAATGCGATTTCCATTGGGCTTTTCATTTTTTCAAACCGACTGCAAATTTAAATTTGCTTATTATCGCAGTTCCCCCTCTATAACCTTTAGACCCTCTAAGAACCTGTCCGCTTGCCAGGATGGAATAACATAACTCCACTTATCCAACTCACTGTAGGCAATTGTTTCTCCTAGGCCTCGGGATGCGGGCTTTTTAAGAGCGTTTTTTTCAACTGAGAAGTGTAAAATTTTTCGACTATCACCTCTAAATAATTCCCCAGCTATTTTTGATCCCGAAGATGCTTCAACTTCAAAATATAGAATAGATTGCCACTTTTCCGAGGTCTTACGCGGCCACACATCAACAAAACTCAATTTGGTTAGGCTTTCAAAGAGATTTTTAGGTGTTTCTCCATCTAAATACCCAACGCCATCTCGATTTTGGTATATAAATCCACTGTGATCATTGGTTCTCGCCACAACCGCTGTCGCACCCAGTTTTCCAAAAAGTTTTATCTTTTTTATTTCTTTTGATTCAATGTTTAAAATTCGCGTATCCAACCAAGATAATAAATCACTTGGGATATCAATACTTCCACTTGCCAACCACGCCTGCTGCTCTTTTGGATGCCGGATAAAAGTTCCTTCAGCAACGCCAATATTATTCCGTCTAAATTGTGCACCTAATATGCTTTCAGCCAATATTTCCCCATCGGCGCCTTGCAACTTTACAAAAACTGAATTTGCATCAACATTTTGATAAGGCTCCACACCGATCTGATTAAACCTAGATGGCATTTTAGTCTTTATAGCTATTTTGCGCATATCTGCAAGTTGACTAATGACGTTTTGTATAAGTTTAGAAGATGCAGGATATTCAAATTTATCTTCAGCGATCCAGACAGAGTCCTCGTTTTGCTTGAATTTTAGTTTGAGACCCCCGGTTTCTATGAATAGAGCGTTTGCAGCCTCTGGTTTAGCATTCAACCGGGGAAAAACTGGCGCGTTATCAACTGTTGTGCGCTGATAATCTTCTGAGCTGTTGATAGAGTATAGAGCGGCTACCGTAGAGGATACTGCCAGTAAAAATAGAATTAATGAAGAGTTTAGCTTCATTAATTTTCTCCAACAGACTTACGCCAACTAATCACTCGCACAAAGTTTAGGCTAAAAATCAGTAGCAAAAGTAAAATTGGTACTGACCAAATGTTATAAAAAATAATTCTATTTTTGAGCTCTGTAATGTTTTCTTTTGCCGAAAATTGAATTTCTCGCAACTCTTTTCTGGCCTCGATCATCTCATTCCTATTTCTCTCTAACTCCAATTGCTGTTCCTGAGAATAGACAACCCCCTGCTTTACTTCTGTTCTTTGAATTTGGTCGATTAATTTTTTCCCATCTTCAATTTTTGTTAATAATTTGTTTTCTTTCTTACGGTATTTGATTTCGGCTTCTTGTTCCATTTTCTCAAGTAAAGTAAAGCGTCTTTTCAAGGTCCCTTTACCCCGAAGTCCTATCATAGAAGATGTACCTACCAATTGCTCAAGCGCATTCACAACAAGATTTCCATTATTTGCGAATGGAACCTTTAATATTTGCCCTCCTATATTTTTATTTTCCAGCCATACTTCGTCTGCCAAGAGATCAGCGTCAGCAACTATAACCACTGCGGTGGGTTCTGCACTGTTATTGAGATGAAGCAAATTATTTTCGCCGTTGACTTTTGGTCCTGGCATCCCGTCAGGAAAAGCCGTTTTAAAGGCTCCAGATAATCTAGCCATTAACACCTTTTGCTCTGGTGTTTTTTGTAAGTTCGCTAAAATTTCTACAGGGTTCGGAGCGTATTCGATCTTTGATACGTCTATAAGACCAGATGCTTTGCTGGCCAACAATATTGGTTGAAATTTTAAAGCTTGCTGAGGCGAATGCTTAATATATCCTGCTGATCGCAGGCTTACCCGAGACAAACCACTAGTGACAACCTCGTCGCTCACAAGACCATCTTCTTTGACATCAAACCAAACAGGATATTTTGTAGCTAAAATTCGATCATTTCTGGTCATCTGCACGTTAATAGCACCGCCCAGATCACCAATGACTGTCCTTCTCGGAATTTCGACTCCCCAAGCACTTAGTAATTTAGTAAATTTATCGAGCCCTTGCGATCTAGGAGCCGAAGGCTGACCATTTTGCGAAATATCAAGCGTCTCATTAAAAGGATCCAAGAATGCTAAAACCCTTCCACCTCTCAGTATAAATTGATCAATAGCATATAGCGTAGTCTTTGAAAGTTCGCCAGGTTCGGTTAATACCAATACATCTATGTCGCTGCTAAAGCGCTGCACGTCCCCAAATAAAATTTGGACCGAAAAAAAACGCTTTATTGTCTCCATTATTGTCCATGGGGGTACCTGTTGCGTTTTATCTCCAGAAATAGGTAGGTCGCCATAAATTGCGACTATCCGCTTTTTTGTGTTTACCAAGTCAAAAATTAGTCTTGTAAGTTCGTATTCTATCAAGTTATTTTTTTCTGGAGCAAAGTGGGGTATTGTATAAAAACCGTCCGTACTATTATGCCCAGTTAAACCAAAAAAAATCTGACTATTCCCAAGCACGTCTGGTATTGCATGTATTCCGTTGGAAACAGCTCGATCTTCTTCTGGTGAGAACGGCTTTGGCACAATACGTTCAATTATTAAATTAGAGCCAGACGCAAGTTTATATGTTTCTAAAAGCCCCTCTATTCTAAGCATTAAACTTAAATAATCCGGGCCTAAAACGCTTAGATTCTCAGACGTGTAAAAACTCAGCCGAATTGGCTCTTTAATACTTTTCAAAACCTCAATTGTAGCCTCGGAGATGGAAAAAATTTTTTCTTCCGTCAAGTCCAACTTTGCAGAGTTAAATAAGCGACCACCCCAGATGTTAACTGACACGAATAGTATAAGAAGGAATACGATGTTCAAGTATCTGAAAAGCTTATTATGTTTCGAATAACGGTGCATAATTGAAAAACTACGCCTTTTTAATTTCGATTATTAAACTGTTAATCAAGAGACCCAATGTAATAAGTGAAAAAAAATAAAGAAAATTTCTGAATTCAATAACGCCTTTAGAAATTTCGTCAAAATTTGACATCATGCTTAATTGGCTAAGCGTTTCAGTAAGCCACTCTGGCGCCCATCCATGAAAAGAGCCTTGTATCAATTCAACGCCAGTCATCATAGATAAGAAACACATCGTCACCGCAATTACAAATGCAACAGCTTGATTGCTTGTCATCGACGATGCACAAGCACTTAATGCTAAAAATCCGCCTGCCATTAACCAACTGGCGCCATAGGTTGCAAATATAACGCCATTGTCGGGATTACCGATGAGATTTACTGTAACCCAGAGTGGGAATGTTAAAACTAAAACCGCCCCTGAGTATATCCACGCCGCTAAGAACTTTCCCACTACAACCTCTACTATCTTCACAGGCAAACAAATAAGGAATTCAAAAGTTCCTAATTTAATTTCCTCTGCCCATAATCTCATACCTAAAGCCGGCATTAATAGGAGGTGCAACCACGGATGGTATTGAAAAAATGCTTTGAGATCGGCGACGCCACGATCAAAAAGATGCCCAAAATAGAAAGTTAGACCCATCGATATAGCGACAAAGATAGCGGCCAGAATATATCCAAGTGAGGAGCCGAAGTAACTAAAAAGTTCTCTACTAGTTATTACAAAAATGTTCCGCATGATTATTTCACTTCCATAGGAAGTAACTCATATTTTTGCCAACTTATATTTGGAAGGAGAAGGAGCCCTCTTCAAAGTTTGTGGTGGAGCCAGACGGAATCGAACCGACGACCTCTACAATGCCATTGTAGCGCTCTCCCATCTGAGCTATGGCCCCACAATAAACTAATTAACTCAAAATTTTACCGCTTTAAGATTTTTTGGTTTGTTTTATAAGTACCATTCAATTCTTCAATCATCATCTATTAACTCATCTTCCACTTCTTCATCTGAGATCAGCGGCTCTTCATCCACAACTCCAACGTCCCCTTCTTCGTCGTCATCAACGTCAGGAAGGATAACATCTTCGTCATCATCTAGCTCTACCCCAGCGATATCATCCTCGTCGGTCACGCCGGCATCTTCGGTTTCAATCTTTACTGCTTCTTCCGCCGCGGGAAGCCGTGTTTTGCGACTTTTTAATATTGCCTCTGGATCATACTCGCTTCCACACTTTGGACAGATTATTGGATCGTTTAGCAAGTCATAGAAAACTGCTCCGCACGCCTGGCAGTTCCTTTTCACGCCCCGTTCTTTAATCGCCAAATTCAGTCCTCCACAAAATTTTTTCAAATTCCATCATTCGCCGAAATACCGCCATTAGGCAGTATTGTCAAAGTGAAAACAAATATTTCAACTATTTCACAATGACTCAAAATTCCGCCAGACAGGCTTTTAACTTTATGTTAGAGACCCGTTATGAAATTAATGCACGTCGTTCTACATCGAAATGTGATTTCATGCTAGTGTTAGATTATTGGAAATGGGAGTTTTTTTGTGGCCAGCATCAAAGCTAATCTGTCGACTAACCTAACTGGGTCTATAAAGATAGCCGGTGATAAGTCTATTTCACATCGCTCCATCATTCTTGGCGCGTTAGGTATTGGCGAAACAACGATAGACGGTCTTTTAGAAAGCCAAGATATTTTGGCTACCATTTCAGCTATGAAGGCCTTCGGCGCTGAAATTGAAAAAAAAGCTGACAATAAATGGCATATTTATGGACTTGGAGTTGGTGGCTTAGATGAGCCTAAAAAAATTCTTGACTTAGGAAACTCTGGAACCGGCGTGCGTTTGCTGCTTGGGGTAGCGGCAAGCAATCCAATAACTTCTTTCTTTAGTGGCGATGAGTCTCTTTCGCGTCGCCCAATGGCAAGAGTACTAAAGCCACTGGAAATGATGGGCGCGAGCTTTATTTCGAGGCCCGGAGGTCTTCTTCCATTAGCGTGTAGCGGGCCTCGAACTCTAAAGCCCATAGACTACTCACTTCCGGTAGCTTCGGCTCAAGTGAAATCGGCAATCTTATTAGCTGGTCTCAACACTCCAGGAAAGACTATTGTTAGAGAGTCCGCGCCAACACGCGACCATACGGAGAGAATGCTCAAACAATTTGGGTCAGAGATAAGTATCGAAACTGACGAGGAATCCCAAAATATAATCACGTTAGAAGGTGAAAGTGAACTAAAGGGACAAGATATCTTCGTTCCTGGCGATCCTTCATCTGCCGCGTTTCCGATGGTTGCAGGTATCTTAACTGAAGGCTCGCGTGTCGAAATTAAAAATGTTGGAATTAATCCCTTGCGTTTTGGGCTATTTGAAATCTTGAATGAGATGGGAGCAAAAACCAAAGTGATGCAAAAATATGATGGGGTGGGTGAGCCAATAGCGGATATTGTAGTCGAGACTAGTGAACTTAAGGGAGTGACGGTCCCAGCTAGCATTGCACCCAGGATGATAGACGAATATCCAATTCTAGCAGTCGCAGCTGCCTGTGCGTCTGGCACGACGAGAATGCTGGGATTACAAGAACTACGTGTAAAAGAAAGTGATAGGTTAGCCGCAATGGCCAGTGGGCTCCAAGCCTGCGGCGTCAAAGTAGAAGAAACCTCCGACAGCTTAACTGTACATGGAACTGGCGGCCAAATTAACGGCGGCGCCCTAATCCAAACTCAACTAGATCATAGAATAGCAATGTCATTTTTAACGCTGGGCCTTAATGCTAAACATCCAATCATTATTGATGATGGCACCACAATTAATACTAGCTTTCCAGGTTTCGTAGCAATAATGAAATCCTTGGGAGCAAACCTAGACTTTGGAGACAAAGGAAAGGACTAGTGAATTTGATTGTAGCAATAGATGGACCCGCTGCATCCGGGAAAGGAACAATCGCCAAAAAACTCGCAGAATATTTTAATCTTAGTTATCTCGATACTGGGATTTTGTATCGTGCTGTAGCTTTACAAATGCTGACTGAGGGCATGAACGAAAAAGATATTAGAGCTGCGAAGAAAGTGGCCCGCCAAGTATCCATAACCACTATCGATCACACCGGGATAAGAGCCCGAGAGGTTTCTGACCTATCATCTAAAATTGCTACTATCCCCGGTGTACGCCAAGAGCTGCTTGAGCGCCAGCGAAGATTTGCACAAAATCCTGATCCAAGTAAGGATGGAGTTATTCTAGACGGGCGTGATATTGGCACAGTTGTTTGCCCTGAAGCCGATTTCAAGATCTTTATTACGGCCGATCTAGAAATAAGGGCAAAAAGACGCTGGAAAGAGTTGCTTCAAAGTGATCCGACCGTTATATACTGTGAGGTTCTTGAGGAAATGCGTTCTCGGGACGAACGCGATACAAATAGAAAAGACGCCCCATTGGTGGTTGCATCAGACTCAATAGTGATTAATTCATCTAATATGAGCATTGATGTCAGCTTTGAGGCGGCTAAAAATTGGATACTGTCCCGACGTTTTTGAGCCGTCGGTTATCTGTCAACTATAACCGGCAATTGCAACCAAAAGTGGCAAAGCTAAGTAGGAAGTCGTAGCTTAATCATAGACGAAAAGATAGGTGATACAGACGCCAAAACTTGATATTTTCATCGTTTTGCCTAGGTTCCACTTAATCCCAATTTCATGGCGTGCGAACATGCAGTGAAACAGGCCTTCCAAGGAGTTATTATGACTGACGTAGATATAAGCGAGAGCACTCTGGATGAATTCGAGGCTTTATTAAGCGAGTCCTTCGGAAACGAAGTAAGCATTGAGGGAAGTGTCGTTAAAGGCACCATCATATCAATTGAAGGTGACAGCGCACTCATTGACGTAGGGCTTAAGTCTGAAGGGCGCGTTGCGCTCAGAGAATTCACTTCACCGGGTCAGGAACACGGCTTGAAAGCTGGTGACCTTGTCGAAGTCTACGTTGAGAGAATGGAGGACCGAAACGGAGAGGCGATGCTGAGCCGAGAAAAGGCTCGCAGAGAAGAAGCCTGGGTTATATTGGAAAGAGCGTTCGAAGCTCAAGAACGGGTTGATGGCACCATATTTGGCCGCGTTAAAGGTGGTTTCACGGTAGATCTTGCCGGTGCAACCGCCTTCCTCCCCGGCAGCCAAGTAGATATCCGACCCGTAAAAGATATATCCCACCTATTGGGAATTTCTCAGCCATTTTTAATATTAAAGATGGACCGAAGAAGGGGAAACATTGTTGTCTCCCGAAGGGCTGTTTTAGAAGAAAGTCGCACCGAAGCTCGTTCGGAACTCGTTGCCAATTTGCAAGAAGGGCAGACACTACAAGGTGTTGTTAAAAACATAACCGACTATGGAGCGTTTGTTGACCTCGGAGGAGTTGATGGGCTACTTCACGTAACAGACATAGCTTGGCGAAGAATTAACCATCCGAGCGAAGCCCTTTCCATAGGTCAATCGGTTGATGTTCAGGTCATACGGTTCAATGCCGAAACACAAAGAATATCCCTTGGCATGAAACAACTTGAGGTCGATCCCTGGAGTAATGTAGACACAAAATATCCCATAGAGTCCCGATTTAACGGCAGAGTGACTAACATTACAGATTATGGAGCTTTTGTAGAGCTGGAGCCTGGTATCGAAGGGCTGGTTCACGTTTCAGAGATGAGTTGGACCAAGAAAAATGTTCATCCCGGTAAAATCGTTTCTACAAGCCAAGAAGTGGAAATCGTTGTCTTAGACGTAGATGCTTCAAAAAGGCGTATCTCACTCGGACTTAAGCAATGCTTACCGAATCCATGGGACGAGTTTTTGAAAAATCATCCTGTTGGATCTGAGATAGAAGGTGAAATCAAAAATATTACTGAGTTCGGACTTTTCATAGGCCTTGCAGGTGAAATCGATGGGATGGCACACTTCTCTGATCTTGATTGGGAGCGACCTGGTGAAGAAGCGATTAACGACTATACAAAGGGTGAAAATGTAAAAGCAAAGGTTTTAGATATCGATCCAGAAAAAGAACGAATTTCTCTAGGAATTAAACAACTTACAGAAGATCCTTTTACCACAGGTGCCGCCACAATTCGCAAAGGCATCATAGTTACAACCACCGTCACTAAGCTGTTGGATACTGGAATTGAAGTAACCGTAGGTGATAATATGGCTGGGTTTGTAAGAAAATCTGAATTATCTAGAGATAGATCCGAGCAACGCGCTGACCGTTTTGCGGTTGGAGAAAAAGTTGATGCCAAAGTTACGCAGATCGACCAAAAAAACCGTAAAGTCACACTATCTATAAAGGCCAGAGAAATAGAGGAAGAGAAAAAAGCTATGGCGGAATATGGTTCGTCTGATAGTGGAGCTAGTTTAGGAGATATTCTTGGCGCAGCATTGAAACAAAAAGAGGAAGATCAAAACACCGAGAATTAGAAACAGCCACTAGATATTAGGGGTTCTCTTCCAAGCTCCATCCCGCCTTTTAGTGATTTTGTTTGAGATTAGAACCCTTTTAGTTTTAATGGTCTATATAGCACGACTGCCTGGAATTGAAGAAGTTTGCCTGTGGAGTATTGTGTAAAATTGCGTTATTATAATGTTTTAACAATCGAGATTAGGTCTTTGCGAAATGACGAAGTCAGAACTTATTCTAAAGTTATCGGAAGCTAACCCTCATCTATTTCAAAGAGACATTGAGATACTCGTAGCAACTATTTTTGAGGAAATTTCATATGCGTTAGAATGTAAGAATCGCGTTGAGCTTAGAGGTTTTGGGGCTTTTGCGACCAAAAAACGTGGGCCACGAACAGGTCGCAATCCTCGGACAGGAGACTCAGTTCCCGTAACCGAAAAGTTCGTTCCTTTCTTTAAAACTGGAAAACAATTGAGAGAAAAACTTAATCATTAATTTTTCCTACGGATAGGAATAGATTGTTGATCATCTGTTTTGCACGCAGGCATTTAAAACGGACAGCAGCCTTTGAATAAACCGACAAAATTATCTTATTGTGAAACATCTCGTAGCATTGGCATTTTTTTGGAACCTTTTACTCACCACGTAATACATTCTAATTTTTTTTAATAGTTTAGGAGTTTCGATGCTATCAAGAGTGGGCATTCTTCTAAAGCTGCTTAAAGTATTTTTTTTTACCACAGTTTCAATTACCGTGGTTCTTTTTGCAATTTCCAATAAACATTCGGGCCTTGTAAAATTTTGGCCTTTCGACCTCTATATAGAGAGTCCCATCTATGTATTATCCCTAGGAACGTTAGGTCTCGGTTTTATACTAGGGTTCCTTTTTTCGGCTCTTAAAAACCTTCCTCAAAAATATAAAGAAAGGCAAACGTTTAAGAAAGAGATCAAAAGCTTGGATCAACAGCTTAGACAATCTAATATAGAGTCGCGAAGGGGTCGGACCGAAATTACTAAACCCATAAGTGACGTTGCGGCAAATAATGCGTAGTAAGTTAACTGTGAAAATCTGTGGAATGAATTCGCAAACCGCAATAGATACCGCAATTTCTAGTGGCGTTGATTATCTTGGGTTTGTATTTTTTCCGCCATCACCAAGGTCTTTAACACCCGAAATTGCATCGAGTTTAGTGGAGAAACGGTCGGATGACTTTAAAGTTGTGGCAGTCGTTGTAAACCCGTCAGATAATTTACTCGAAGAAATAAGTAATCACTTAGCGCCCGACATCATCCAACTACATGGCTCAGAAACAGCAGAGGACATAACAAAAATAAAACAAAAGTTTAATACAAAGATAATTAAAGCTATAAAAATTTCAGAGCGTAAAGATTTTGAAGAAGTATCGAAATTTGACAAAGTTGCTGATTTTCTGCTTTTCGATGCTGCGGCACCAGTGAATACAGCGCATTCACTGCCTGGCGGAAATGGTATATCTTTTAATTGGAATTGGCTAAGTAATGCTTCCCTTGCAACACCTTGGTTTTTGTCTGGCGGATTAAATATCAGTAATATTAATAAGGCGATAGAAACCACGGGAGCAACAGCGGTAGATGTTTCGTCGGGAGTAGAAGATAAAGCGGGGATAAAAAATAATCATAAAATTATTGAATTTATGAAAACAGTCAGAACATTATAAAACTGCTGAAAGATTTATTCTTATATTATGTTTTCGGCATTTAATTTTCTATCCTTTAGCTAAGGGGTCTAGATGTCCTACAAAGAAATTGCAAATACGTTGAGAAATGCTCCGGATGAAAATGGCCATTTTGGAATTTTTGGTGGTCAGTATGTAGCAGAAACACTTATGCCTTTAATAATTGAAGTGTGTAATGCATGGCGTGCATCAAAAAATGACCCTAGTTTTTGGAGCGAATTAGAGTACTACAGAAAGCATTATATTGGACGGCCAAGCCCTCTTTACCTTGCCGGCCGACTTACTGAACATTTTAATGGCGCTAAGCTTTATTTCAAAAGAGATGAGCTCAATCACACTGGCGCTCATAAAATAAATAATGTAATGGGACAAGCCCTCATAGCACGTCGAATGGGCAAAACTAAGATCATTGCCGAAACCGGAGCAGGACAGCACGGTGTTGCTACAGCAACGGCTTGTGCCTTGTTCAACCTTGAATGCGAAGTTTTCATGGGTGCAGAGGACGTAAAACGGCAAAAACCCAATGTAGACCGTATGCGATTGTTGGGAGCGAAGATTCATCCCGTAACATCAGGCTCTTCGACACTGAAAGACGCAATGAACGAAGCACTAAGATATTGGGTATCTAAAGCAGAGACACATTTTTACATAATCGGTACAGTCGCGGGACCCCATCCTTATCCAGAAATGGTTAGAGACTTTCAGTGTGTAATAGGTGAAGAAACAAAAGAACAAATCATGGCTGCAGAGGGCCGACTTCCCGATACATTAGTTGCATGCATTGGCGGGGGTTCAAATGCTATTGGCCTCTTTCACCCATTTTTAGATGATGACGTAAAAATAATAGGAGTAGAAGCCGCTGGACATGGGGTCGAAACCGGTCTACATGCTGCATCCTTAACGGGCGGGCGCCCGGGCATTCTACATGGCAACAGAACATATTTATTGCAGAACGAGGATGGACAAATTACTGAAGCTCATTCGATTTCAGCTGGATTGGATTATCCTGGCATAGGCCCAGAACATTCCTGGCTATTTGAAAACGGCAGGGTTGATTATGTTTGTGCCACAGATCAAGAGGCGCTAGAAGCATTTGCATTGTGTTCAAGGCTTGAGGGTATTATACCCGCACTAGAGCCTGCCCACGCTTTAGCTTATATCGCGACTATAATAAAAACTTTACCAAAGAATCATATTATTGTCATGAATATGTGCGGTAGAGGTGATAAAGATCTCGAAGCCGTCTTACCACTATTGGAAAAAATGGGAAAGCTGTGACAAAGTACACCAGTGATCGTCTAAACGTTCTTTTTGCAAAGTTAAGATCAAAAAGTGCTTCCGCTCTTGGCATTTTTATCACTGCCGGCGACCCGGATTTTGACACTTCGCTAAAAATTATGGAGGGTTTACCGGAAGAAGGTGCTGATATGATAGAATTCGGCATGCCATTTTCCGATCCCATGGCAGATGGTCCCGCGATACAAGCTTCAAGCAAAAGAGCTTTAGAAGCCGGAGGCTCATTAAAGAAAACATTGGATATGGTAAAGCTGTTCCGCGAGAAAAATAATTTTACGCCAATTATTTTGATGGGATACTATAATCCCATATATAACTTCGGCATCCAAAAATTTTTAACTGAGGTAATCAAAGCTGGAGCAGATGGTCTAATTGTTGTTGACCTTCCTCCTGAAGAAGATGAAGAGCTCTGTATACCTGCAAAAGAATGTAATTTACCATTCGTTAGGCTAACAGCGCCCACTACAAGCAACCAACGCTTAACGACTGTGTTACAAAACGCCACTGGCTTTATTTATTACGTATCTATAACAGGTATAACTGGAACCAAAGATGTTCCAGTGGAACTAGTGACGCACGCGGTTGAGAATCTCAAAGAACATTCAAACTTACCTATCGCAGTGGGGTTCGGCATAAAGACCCGGAAACATGTGGAACAAGTCACCAGAATAGCCGACGCTGCTATCGTTGGTTCAGAAGTTGTAAATGCCATTGCAAACAGCCTGGACGCAGATGGAAAGGCAAAACCTGAGACAATTCAGACTACTCTGTCATTAGTTAGAGATCTAGCGGCCGGAGTGCGAGGAAAATAACTTTTTTAGAGAGAGCAACATAATTTTATGAACTGGATTACCAATTCTGTTCTACCAAGAATCAAAGCATTAGTACAACCGAAGGAGGTACCCGAAAACTTTTGGGTAAAATGTAGAGGTTGTAATGAAATGGTATTTCACAGGCAGCTTGAGGAAAATCTTCAAGTATGCCCTCGATGCGACTATCATATGCCACTTACTTGTAAAAACCGCTTAAAGGCCCTGTTTGACGGCGGTTATTATGAGGAAATAGCAATTAACGACGGGACAGCTCTCGATCCGCTAAAATTTAGGGATAAACGTAAATATTTAGATCGTATTAGAGAGGCTAGAAGCAAAACAGGACTTCAAGATGCTATATCTCTCGCATGCGGCAAAATAAATAGATTAGAAATTATCACTGCCGTATTCTCCTTTGAATTTATGGGAGGCTCTATGGGTTCTGCCGTTGGTAACGCTATAATACAGTCAGCTGAGTTAGCGATTAATAAAAATGCACCACTTGTGATTTTCCCATCCTCAGGGGGTGCACGAATGCAAGAAGGAATTCTGTCTTTGATGCAGCTACCAAGAACAATTATTGCTACTCAGATGATTAAAGAAGCTGAACTCCCATTTATTGTTGTTCTCACAAACCCTACTACGGGAGGTGTAACCGCTTCTTTTGCTATGCTTGGAGACATCCACATTGCAGAACCAGGCGCAATTATTGGTTTTGCGGGTAAGCGTGTGATAGAAGAGACCATTCATGAGAAACTTCCAGAGGGTTTTCAAAGCGCTGAGTATTTACTCGATCATGGAATGGTCGATTTAGTTATTAGAAGGCACGATCTTCCTAAAACACTCTCGACATTATTATGCCTTCTTATGAATAGGGATGTAACGTTAAGTTCCTGAACTGGGGAATAACAATCAATGACAATTGATAGGATATTGGAGCGTCTCCTAAAGCTCCATCCAAAGTTAATAGACCTATCACTATCACGACTTAAAAAACTATTAGACAGGCTCGGAAACCCAGAAGAAACCTTGCCTCCCGTTATCCATGTTGCCGGGACAAATGGCAAGGGATCAACCGTTGCAACCTTAGCGGCCATATACAGGAGTGCCGGTTACAGGGTCCATATTTACACATCACCTCATTTAGTAAGTTTCACCGAGAGAATTGTTGTTTCTGGAAGTGAGATATCTAAGGCTTATCTAGAGGAAGTCTTAATAGAATGTGAAAATGCAAATAGGGGTGAAAATATTACTTTTTTTGAAATTACCACAGCTGCTGCAATGTTAGCATTTTCACGCAACCCAGCCGATTTGCTATTATTAGAGGTCGGACTAGGCGGTCGCTTCGATGCAACCAACATCATTGAAAGCCCAACGCTTTCAGTCATAACTTCTGTTTCAATGGATCACCAAGACTTTCTTGGCAAAACAATTGATAAAATAGCTTTTGAAAAGGCAGGAATATTAAAACCCAGTGTCTCAGCTATTATAGGCCCGCAGACAAATGAAGCACTGAATGTTATAAAAAGGCGCGCTTTAGAGTTAGGTTCTTCAGCCTATGTTTTCGGCGAAGACTGGAACATTTCTCCATTAAACAAGCAGTTAATATTTGAGATGGGATCAGAGAGTCGTATCATCCCTCGACCGAACCTCCTAGGTGATCACCAAATCCAAAACGCTGGCTGCGCGTTGGCTTCCGTGAAATTACTAAACAGTCAATTTCCTGTTAGCCCACAAGAAATTGACATAGGACTAGTGAATATTAACTGGCCCGCACGATTACAGAAATTGAAGGAAGGGGCTTTAATTGGGAACTTGTTCGAAGATGTGGAAATTTGGATAGATGGAGGACACAACCAGGGCGCCGCTAAAGCAATTGCGTCAACATTAAGGGACTGGCGCGACGACTCTCCCGAAATTTCGATTCACATGATCTTTGGGGCTCTTAACAGCCGTAGCCCCCAGAATTTTTTACAGTATTTTACTAATGTAATCGACACAATCAGAACTGTTGAAATTCCAAGGGAAGCAAACGCGTTATCAGCATCAGAAATAGAAACTGCAGCAATCGAATGCGGACTAGAAGCATATCCAGCAAAGGGAATCGGTCAGGCAATAACTGATATAATTTTAAACTCCAGTGGAAAGCGACGAATATTAATCTGCGGTTCCCTCTATTTAGCTGGCGCGGCTTTGCGCGAAAACAGTTGCCTAGGAGATTAAATTTAATGTTTCGTTTTGATGAAATTGATAACTAATATGAAGGCGCCACTACCCTTCCAATGCTTCATCTACCCACTCTGACAACTTGTGTGGCGACAATGCTCCGATTTTTGTAGCTATTACTTCTCCAGCCTGAAATATAATTAATGTTGGTATACCCCGAACGTTGTACGCTGACGGGGTCTGCGGGTTATCATCAATATTGATTTTAGCAACTGTTAGTTTACTGTCCATCGTTTCGGCCAAGCTCTCAAGAGCCGGAGCTAAAGCCTTACAGGGCCCGCACCACTCAGCCCAGAAATCAACAACTACAGGTTTATCTGCGCCTAACACGTCAGTTTGGAAACTTTCGTCTGTAACCTGTAATATCGCCATGACAACCTCCAGCTATACCATTCTATCTCTTTTTAAAATTACAGTTCACTTTTAAAGTATCATGAAGCATAATTTTTTTAAATTTAAATTAAAACAAATTTAACTCTGGCTGAGATACTTCTCTGGAAACTCAATGATTTTCGGCCCTTCAGTCCAGATCAGCATAGGACGAATTATATGCTTTGGATAAATATTTTTGATTAGCTGGTAATAAATATTCATCTGGGTTTTATACGTCTCTTCTATGTCATCGAACTTTTCCGGCGGCCACTTATCAGTTTTAAAATCAGCGATAATCACCTCTTTATCCAAAACAACTAGGCGGTCCACCCTAGCCATCACTTCTCTATCTATCCCATTCTTGTGAACGGTGCCATTCAAAGGTACTTCTGCAAAAGCGTTTTCCGAAAAAATTTCACTAAGGCAAGGGAAGTTGATCACTTTCAACGCGGAAATTATATACTCATCCTTTTGCTCTTTGCCGAGTTTAGGATACTCGTCCAGTAAATATTTTTGGGCTAAATTCCATCGTGTTTCGGTTGCATAATGAGGCAGTATTTGTAGAAGGGAGTGGATGATACGTCCTCTTAAAAATTTATCTTTTTTTTCAGGTGTGAATAAAAAATGATTGTCGCCTAAGTGATTTGATGTTGAGGGGATTAGGCGGTCTGTTTCAAGAGTTAATTCTTTTGGAGCTTCCCGAACCCATTCCGGTAATTCTAGAGTATCTTTTTTTATTATCGGTCTGATGTCCATTTTATCTGGTCTTGATACCTGGTCTGACGAGATCCGTAATACACCGTTATCGTCTTGAGCTATCGGCTTAAGTCGGTTTTTTAGTTTCCCATACCAAGTTGAATCTTCATCCTTTGGGAGGGTTCCCCAGCCTCCTATGTAAAGGCGGTCTTCAGCTCGTGTCATTGCCACATAAAGTAGCCGGATGTATTCTTTTTCTCTCATCTCCAATTCAGCTTCTCGCAACTTCTCAATCATTTGAGGGTTGGCTTGCTGGTTAGGTGACCAAAGCGGGAATTGTTGGTTGCTGCCTACTTTACTCCAAACAATTCTTGGGGATTGGTTTGGCTTACTAATCGTATCCGGCAAAAATACAATTGGTGCCTGAAGTCCTTTAGCGCCATGAACCGTCATAATACGAACCTTGTTAGTACCGTCAGCTTCCATATCACGCTTAATTTCAAGATTGCCATTTGATAACCAGTTTACAAAACCTTGGAGTGTAGGGACATTCGTACGGTCATATTCAAGAATTTGGGCTAAAAATTGATCAATTGGATCGCCAGCTTCCGCACCTATACGCTCTAAAAGTTTCCTGCGCCCCCCCTTATTCAAGAGATCAGAGTAAAGCTCAAATGTTGATGAGTGGTGACTTTGTTCCAGCCAATATTTTAACCAGTCAAGAGTAACTGAAAACTTACTATTAAAAGTGGATTTCTTATTCAATGTATCCCAGAGGGTACTGTCGCCTCTATCCCAACAGAGTTCCAATAACTCATCTTCATCTATATCCAAAAAAGGACTTTTTAAGAGGTTTGCTAAGTTTAAGTCATCTTCCGGAAGTAGTAAAAATTTGCCGAAAGCCAGTAGGTCCATGACCGCCAATTGATCGGTCAAAATCATACGATCGACGCCTGCTACAGGAACCAAATTTTGTTTCAAAGCATTTACTAATTCTTCCATAAAATGACCACGTTGCCGAAGCAATATCATTATGTCGCAAGGTTCAATTGCTCGACCTCTACTTTCCAGTGTTTCGCCACTTTTAATCCAACTCGAAATTTTAAAGGCTATTTTTTTTGCCAAACGCATACTGGCTTCATCGAAATGTATTTGTTTCCTAGGTACCGACCAAAAGTCTCTGGGCTTTCTATCTACTGGCTCTTCAGGAGGCCATATTTCGACCAAACCCGCCTGACCAGAGCGAAACGGGTGATGCTTAATAGAAGAAAATTCCGAACTCTCTGGCTCAAAAACGGTATCAACTGCTTTGAGAACAGCCATACTAGATCTATATGAGATATCAAGCTTCACTTCTTTCCATGGTTTTTTTGCCAGTTCAAAACTTTCTTTCAGAGCTTGTTGCTTGATTTTAAAAAGCTTGGGGTCAGCTCCTTGAAAGCTAAAAATGGATTGCTTTGGATCACCCACTACAAATAGAGTTCTAGGACCAAGATTGCCAATCCCGTTTTGTTCGGTGAAGAACTCTTTTACTAACGTTTCCACAATTTTCCATTGATCGGAATTGGTATCTTGTGCTTCGTCTAATAGAAGATGATCTATCCCTCCGTCTAATTTGTACAAAATCCACGGAGATATTTCCTCATTTGCAATTAACCTATTGGCGAGAGTTATCAAATCATCGTAGTCAATTACCGCATTACTTTTTTTATTTTCCGTGTACAACTGCATCACACTTTGCGATACAAATGCCAGTTTTTCATTTCTCGACACTAAATCAAAGGACTTTAGCTTGTCATCCACTGCCATAAGACGAGATGCTTCAGATGTGAGGGTTTGTTCTAAGCTTGGATGTTCCTTAAAGATTTTTACCGAGGCGAGCCTAGTTCGGATGCTTCCCTTTTGCGTTAAAAACCCTAACTTGTAATTTTCGAAAGAAGCTCTGTTCGGTTTTTTATTTTGGAGCCAGTTTTTAATTGCATCGCTTAGTGCTCTATCGGACTGGTTTCCCGACATTAAGATCAATACAACCTTTTCGAATTCAGCTAGTGTTTTGCTATCATAACGTGATACTTCTTTTATTATTTCAGACTCTGTTTCTAGGGAATTTATATTCAATTGAGCTCGAACAATATTGCTTAAAGTTTTTTCGTTCGCTGAACCTTCAAAAATTTCTCGAAACCTACATTGCTCGCCAATTATTTCTTCCAACAAGTTTGATAATTCACCCTCGTTTATTGTTTCTGCTATTTCGACAAAGGCATGGGATAATGGACCATTTTGCTCGGATATAGCTTTTCGAATAATTAAATCCCGAGCTGTCTTCATATATTCTTTTGCGATCGTATCATCAATTACGTCGAATTGGGGTGACAGTTTTGCCTCTAAAGGGAAACGTCTCAGCAAAGACTGGCAAAAGCCGTGAATAGTCTCTACTTGCAATTTCTCTGTAGAGTCGACAACAAGAGCAAATAAACCACGAGCACGTCCCAATACATTTTTTTTTACCCGCTTGCCCGACAACCTAAGCAGGTCATCACAAAGTGTTGTATCGCTGGCAAGCGACCATGCGGATAAACGCGAGGTAATCCGCATAGCCATCTCTGCTGCTGCTGCCTTAGTAAAGGTCAAACACAAAATACGCTCTGGGGAAACACCGGCTAGTAATAAACGTAATACGCGATCGGTTAAAATCTTTGTTTTTCCTGCACCAGCAGACGCCTCCACCCACGCAGAAAACTTGGGGTCAGATGCTTCATGCTGTTGCTCTAAACTCATATAATTAACGCCATTCTTTGACACGTGCTAAATGCCCGTAATCATCGAAAACAGGTTCCACTCCATAGTCCGGCGCATAGAGATAAGGCATCTCTGGGTTATCAAAATCATTTAAAAGCTTCAACAATCCCCTTTCGACATCGACGATTAAAGTGTTTGCAGTAAATGAATGAACCTTGCCGGAAGCCTTACCTCCAATCAGATGATAGTATTGCAGCTCTTTACACTTCTTTGCCGGTAGGTTTTTAAACCCACCCTTAGCTAATATAATGGCTTCTAGCGGTAATTGAGGTGCTAAGCCAGCCTCCACTTCTCGCCTTGAAGGTATTGCTCCAGTCTTATAATCAATAATAACCCATTTATCGTTTTTCATTTGGTCTATCCGATCAGCGGTGGCACGGAGTTGTACTGGCCTACCATTCAAAATAAAGTGCCATAAACCTTCCTTTTCGACATGCGACGTAATTCTGTTTTGTCGTTCCTTGGCTTCATGCTGCACAAACCACTCAGCTATTCGCTTAAATCTTGGCCACCAAAATGCCCAAACAACTGGATCTTCAAATGTCCTGGAAAAAATTTCTCTACCTTTTTCAATCAGTGATGCTAAAGCCTCATTATTATTACTTGGGATCCCTTCAGAAACAAAATTTTCTAAAGCCTGGTGTATAAAATTCCCTCGATCGATGGGAGACGGCATTCGGTCAATTGAATCTAATGGTTCTAGTCTCAGGATTTTTTTTGCATAGATTGCGTAAGGATTACGAAGCCAAATCCCCACCTGACTAACGGAGAAAGAGCAAGGCCTTTTTTCTCTGCTTGGTTTGGGTTGCGGTGCATCTATACCAAAACGCTTTTTCGATTGAGGTTGGTCCAATAATTTTTGCCAGTTCTGCCACTTCTGACCACGCTCTTTTATTGTTCTATCCTGGCCAATAGCTTTGAATATTGATGAAAGGCGCAACAGCCAGCGAGAAGCGGTGGTTGGACTATTGGCTTGGTTTCGAGACCGCGTTAAAAATACTTCCGGCGCACAAACGGCTTGCAAGAAATCGTGAGCTGATTGTCCAATCCGTCTTGACGCATCCATTAAGCCTAAAGCTTCCTGCATGCTGCGGCCTAGCCATGGATCTGGCTGGATAACTGGCGGCCAACTACCCTCGTTTAAGCCACCTATGATGATACGGTCAAATTCAGAGAGACGTCCTTCAAGTGGCCCAAATATAGCTAATTTTGGTTTTTCTTGATATTTTTCCCGAATTACAAAGTCTGATAAAACGGTTTCGAATAATGAGGTGTATGATATGCTATCAATTCTTTGGAAATCTTGGCTTTGCTCATAAAAATCGTTCAAAATTTTTATAATTTGATTATTAGTCTCTGTGGTTTCGCCGTTAAGTTCAATGGGACCACTAAGTTTTTCAACCAAAGCCAGATGAATTGTCAACATTTCCCGCAGTGTCTTTGACCCACTGCTTAACGCATGTTCAAAACTTCGGATTAGGGGCGCTAACTCCAACAACCACTCATACAAGTCATCAATGAACAAGGTACCGACAGCGCCTTTTTTGATTTGTCGGTTTTTATTGTGACGCCGCCCAACATTTATTGCTTCTAACAAACCATCAACACCGGGTTTTGGTCTTTCTCCTCTCAAAAACAAGAGTTCTAACTGACTAACTTTTTTTTTGAATTCTACCTTAGGCAGCCCGCCATTTGCTAATGGGTGTTTTAGAGCCGAAAGTAGCGGAATTGGCGCCAATTGATGAACTACCATTTCACTCACTAGTCGCCAAAAATTAATATAGTTATTATTTAAAAATTGTTGGCCTGCAGAGTCATAAATGTTTAGGTTCCAGCGCCTTGCGGCTGAAGTCACCTGTCTCGCAAGATTTCTATCGCTTGTTATAAGCGCTGCTGATCTCGCTTCTTGCTCTAGCGTTTCACGCATTATCAAGGCAATAGTTTCAGCCTCCGCCCTTTGGTCTTCCGCTTCGATTATGATTATGCCCTCAAGATCTTTCTGGGGGAAAGGTTCTTTGATTATTGACCGCCAGCGTCCTGATAAAGCAGGAGGTAATAATGCTTCAGAAATTAATTTAAAACGACGAGCTGGCGACTTCTCTTTAACAGTGGCACCTGCGGTTGAAAGCCACTCCTGCACATCACCTGCTTGAATGCCAAGTTTGTCCAGCAAGCTGTACATCATATGTTGAGGATGTGTTGCGTCCTCAACAACAACTTTACGATATATTTCATCTTCTCTTTGATCTAATCCCGGTAGAACAACCGCACCATTTTTCAATGTGGCCACGACTTTAATTAGCTCAGCTGTGGCTGGCATGCTACCCGTAGAACCGGCTATTGTAATGAATTGAGCAGGTTGAGATGTTTCCCATTTTGCTGAAAGATGCTCTAGTAAATTATTTGTGTACGTCGCTGGGTCAACAAGATTTTCTTCTTCAAGAATTTTAGGCCAATGCTCTATCAGTAATTTTAGAAATTTGAAGGTGGTTTGCCAATGCATAGCATGCTCTTCCGGCACAAAATTTTCAAGTTTGTCCAGCGAAATGCCTTCAATCTGCATCCGGTCAAGCATAGCAGCTAACGCGTTTGCTAAGCCAACGGATCCCGCATAATTATTCCCTATACCTTCCCTACTCTCCCGGTTTTCGCCGTCTAGCTCCATGAAACGCGCTACCAATTGAGTTAAAAGTAATCGCCTCCGTAGTCGCGATATGACTTTTTTTTGACTAATATTCTCAACATTCAAGGAATCCATATCGTTGCCAAAGAAGAGTTCTTCGTCCATTAGGTCGCCTAAGGGTCGGATAGTGGGTAAGATTACCGTCTTGTTATCGAAAAAGCCCTTGATACAACTTGCAAAGTTCGCGACTGAACGCTGCGTTGGTAAAAAGAAAATACTTTGGGCAAGTACTTCCCGATCAAAACTTATTTTCTTTAGAAAACCAGCAGCTAATGCGTCAAGGAAAGAAAAGTTCGGATCGATCGTATAAACTTTTGGCCTAGACATATCTGACCTTAAAAGAAGGGAGCATTCTTTGCATGTCCGTTGGCAAACTTCAACCTAGCAAATTCCAAGTCGGAAGGAGTGCTTATATGATACCATAGTCCATCGTGAATAACTCCCGCTAATCGCTCACGCGCAATCGCTTCATCGTAAAACCAATTTAATGAAAAGGCGCCTTCAGGCGTATTCACAAAGGATAAAGGGTTAATTATCGATAGCCCCATGTAAGCAAAAGGAGAAACCATATTTTCTTCTCGTCTACTTAAAATGCCATCTTGGTTCATAAAAAAATCACCAAATCCATCAAAATTTGCAGCCTTGGCTGTGGGGGTTAACATCAGCAGGGCATCCATATGACTAGAATTCCACTTTTCTGCTAGATGCAGTAGGGTGTTTTTCATCCCATCAACCCATACACTGTCGCCATTGATAATAAAAAAGGGTTTTTCCCCCAAGTGGGGAAGCGCGTTAATGACGCCACCACCCGTTTCTAGTGGTAACTCCTCTTCTGAAAGGATGATCCTATCATCCTTTCTAGCGCCAATATGTTCAATAATGACTGATGCTAAATGTGATACATTTACTACGATTTTGGTCACCCCAACACCGAATAAATTGTCAATAGATCGGTCTAATATTGTTTTGCCTAGAATTACTAACATTGGCTTTGGTATTCTCTCAGTTAAAGGTAACATCCGACGGCCATGACCCGCCGCTAATATCATGGCAGTCTTAGGCATCTCTACGAGTGAAGAGGGAAGTTGCTCTATGAACATTAGGCGTTGTCGTTCATTGTTATCTCATTTTCAATAAAACCTTGGGGAACATTTTTATCTAGCCATGCGCGGATTTCGCCTAATGCTTCAAATTGTAAGTTGGCTAGTGTATACCTCCATAGTCTTGGTATATGGAAAAGATATTTGCTGTTTCGATAAAGAATATCTTGCCGTGTAAAAATACCAAAGACTTTGAGAGCACGCTGTGTTCCCAAGATATAATAAGACGTCATAAAATTATTTCTATTATCCACCCCCTCAACCCCATCAAAATATCTATCGAGCATTAAGGAAGTGATTCCGTCACCTATGTCGCGTCGTGAGTCTTGCAACAAGGAAACTAAATCGTAACTAGCTGGCCCTACAACGGCGTCCTGAAAGTCTAGAAGGCCGCAACGACGGACACCATCCCTTTCAGCAAGGACCATAAGATTATCTACGTGGTAGTCGCGGAGTACCAATACTGATCTACTAGTTTCAATATGCGTAAAGCACTGTCTCCAAGCCTTAAAAAAAAGTTTTTTTTCTTTTTCTGAAATAGCTAATCGCAACCGTCCTTCTAAATACCAGTGTATAAATAATGATAATTCATTTTGTAGCTTTTTTTGATCGTAAAAAGGTAAGTTTACCCTCTCTTCGAGGTTCTTTAAATTATGTATCTCTATCAAAACATCTATAGCATTTTCATAAAGATTGTTTTCTCTATAGCTATTAGAAAGAGCCTTGGTATACGTTTCATTCCCAAAATCCTCAAGCAGCAGAAACCCGTTTCGGACATCTTTGTCCAAAATTTTTGGAGCACTAAACCCTAACGCATTCAACAGATCCGAAATTTGAATAAATGGCTTCACTTCCTCCTTGTCCGGAGGGGCATCCATTACAACTAAATTACTCTTTTTGGTTTGCACCCTGTAATACTTTCGGAAAGAGCAATCATCTGCCAAAGGAAGTACTTTGAGATGGCTTATCCCAGAGTGTTTAAGAAATTCAATTAGGAGCAACTGCCGACTATCTTGATTTGAATTTACTTTGCCTATCATATTCACTAGCCTTCAATGGAGTGCGCGAGCGACAACCAACGACTTGATCCGAACAAATCCATATAACGTTCGTTTACGCTTTTACCAAATTGTAGATAAACTTCTAGCCTGTCTTGGGGCAAGAAAGGCATAGCCAATTCGGGCCATTCTATCAAAGAAATACCTGCGCCGAAGGCTTCTTTTAATCCAAGCTCCTCAATTTCCGAGTGGCACGAAAGACGATATAAATCGACGTGAAAAATGTCTAAACTAATGTCAGACCTTTTCGCATGATAATTTTGAATAAGTGTGTAAGTTGGGCTGGGAACTGTCTCATCATCGGAAGTTAAAGCTCGTATAAAAGCTCTCGCAAAACTAGTTTTGCCTACTCCTAAATCTCCATTTAAACAAATCACATCGCCCGTTTCTACTTCAGCTGAGAGCAGTGATGCGATTCTATGTGTATCTTTTTCAGCCTTAAGAGGGATTCTATCCATTAATCTATTATCTATCATGCCGCCGAACTGGCTTCTCCTACCATCAACCTATTAATCCACGGCTACAAGATTACCGACATCAATTGTTTCTTCAAGCGGCTTAAATGGTTCTAGTGATGCTTTGGCTTTCCTTCTAATTTACTGGCATTGAAAGTCTAGTACTATCACCGAATCGGTTATGAATAGTATGACAAAACTGTGTTTAAGGATTAATAGATAGATGTCTCATCCAAATCTGGATGATGCTTAGTCCATTCTGTATTGCTTTCAAAACTTGCCGCTATACGATAAGCCATTGTTTCATCAAATTGAGGCGTTATCACCTGCATCGACAAGGGTAAGCCTTCTCTATTGAACCCGATAGGCACAGCCAAAGCGGGGTTCCCCGTTACATTAAATGGTGTTCTTGCTTGCCTTGGATAAATTTTTTCGCACAAAGCCGAATCCTCTATTGGAAACGCGGCCTCCATATTATTTATAGTTATGATCGCGTCAAAATCATGAAAGATTTCATTGAACTCTTGTGTGTATCTTGCCCTTGTACGAATTGCTTCGACGTAATCAATTGCCGTCAATGCTGTACCAGGCAGCAACCTACTTAAAAGCGACTCGCCATAATCCTCCGGCCTAGATTTCAGCCAGTCTTTGTGAATAGCGCATGCCTCCGATAACAAGATGACCCTGTTGCAGGCCGCAAACTCCTGCAAAGGACGCGTCGATACTTCTTTCACAACTGCGCCAGACTTCTCTAATTTGGTTATTGCCGCTTCCAAAGCATTTACCATCTCATCGCATGCGATCAAATCTTTATTATAAAAGTGCCTAATGATCCCTATTTTCAACCCGGAAACACCTCTATCTAAGTCCTCACTAAAATTTGGAACTTTAACATCTGCACTAGCGGGATCGTTTTTATCCCATCCGGATATAACTGAAAGTGCAAGAGCATTATCAGACGTTGTTCGAGTTAAAGGTCCTACATGATCTAATGAAAAAGATAATGGAATTACCCCTGAGCGACTAACGCGACCATAGGTTGCCTTTATACCAAGCAGTCCATTCATAGATGCTGGATTACGTACAGACCCTCCTGTATCAGATCCTAAGGCTAAAGGAAGGAAACCAGCCGCTACTGCTGCACCCGAGCCACTGGAAGAACCGCCAGGAAAATACTTTCTGTTCCAAGCATTGCGTGCTGGCGGCCAAGGTAAGTCGAAAGAAGGACCCCCTAATGCAAACTCATGGGTGGAAAGCTTACCTAAAAGTATCGCTCCTGACTCCTTAAGTTTTGCGGTCACAAAAGCATCTTTTTCAGCCACATTATCTGTCAAAAGGGCGGAGTGTGCTGTTGTATTCCATCCCTTTGCATCTATGATGTCTTTCAAGCCAAAGGGAATACCGTGCAGGGGCCCCAACGTATCTCCTTTCATAACTCTTTCTTCTGCCACCCTCGCCTCTTTCAGCGCTTGCTCAGGCCTAAAACTTATAAACGTGTTAAAGTGTTTGTCATATTTATCTATTCGCTTTATTAGCGCATCAGTTAGTTCGACTGGGGACAGCTTTTTATTTTTTATAAGTTTTACGGCCTCTAGAGCACTCAACCAATGTAATTCTGTCATGACTTTACTGCCCATGTTATTGCTCTAAAAACATGAGAGGGCTCTTGCGACCAGCTGTTATTTCGGTCAAGCTTACTTGCCATATCAGATGCCTTTTTTGCGGCTTCATCGGCTTTTTTTGGATCTATCAGAGCTGCTATTTCTTCCGGAATATCGCGTTTTTCCATCATCTAAACTTTCATTTCTAGCACTAACTGCTTTATCTTTGTTCTACAATGGACCTAGTAATCAAAATTTCCAAGCACTAAACACTTTCATGGGATCACGATATGAATAAAACACGTCTTATGGCACAAGGTCACGAATATATGGCATCCGGTGGTCACCCACTCGCCACACAGACATGTATTTCAATTCTGGAAGCTGGAGGGAATGCAGTAGATGCAGCTATAGCGGGAGCAATGGTTCTAGGCGTTGTTCAAAGTGATCTAGTAAACTTTGCGGGGGTCGCTCCCATCATGATCCGTTTCCCAAAGACTAAGAAAGTTATAACTGTTAGTGGCGTCGGGCGTTGGCCCATGGCAGCAAATATAGATCGTTTCATTAATGAGTTCGGTTGCCATGTGCCAGAAGGTATACTTAGAGCAATCATCCCCGCAGCTCCAGATGCATTTCTTACTGCATTAGAGCATTTCGGAACTATGTCATTTAAGGAAATTGCAAGTGGCGCTATAAATGCAGCGGAAAAAGGCTTCATAATGCATAAGCTGATGGCGCAAACCATTAAAGATAACGAAGCCCAATATCGGAAATGGTCATCAAATCGAGAAATTTACCTTCCCAATAACCGTCCTCCAAAAGTTGGAGATTTGTTTGTGCAAGCAGATTTAGCCAAAACATTAAAGTATATGGCTGATCAGGAAAGCGCATCAACAGGTTCTCGAGAGACTAAAATTGACGCAGCCAGACAGGCCTTCTATAGAGGCGACATTGCGCACGCTATTTCAAAGTTCCATAAGGAAAACGGCGGATGGATAACCCTGACGGATTTAGAGCGCTTCAGAGTTACTATCGAGCCGCCCATCGCGGTGACCCGCCAAGGCACTACGCTGTTTACATGTGGACCGTGGTGCCAAGGTGTTAGTTTGGCACAAATGTGGAGTCTTTTAAAAAATTCGGACTTGAAGGATTTAGGACACAACACTGCTGACTATATTCATATTATTACAGAAGTGATTAAGCTCGCGCTGGCAGACAGAGAGCACTATTTAGGTGATCCAGAGTTTGTAGACGTTCCATTACAAAAACTATTGTCCAAGGACTATGGGGAAGAGCGCTACTCTATGATAAAGGATAAATCCATTTTGTCTGAAGAATATTTATGGGGGAATGACACCGCATTCGGTGAGACAAATAATTTTTCCCTAGATACTTCATACATGTGTGCCGTTGATAAGGATGGTTTGGTCGCTTCTATAACTCCAAGTGATGGTTCCGCAAATACCCCTGTGCTACCCGGTTGGGGGATTAACCCGTCCTCTCGAGGGTCACAGTCGTGGGCCATTCGAAACCACCCATCCAGTGTTTTCCCATGGAAACGGCCACGGCTTACCCCCAATCCCGCAATTGCTGTATTAAGGGATAGTTCCGTTATGCCTTTTGGTACCCCTGGTGCCGACGTACAAACGCAAGCGATGTTGCAGGTTCTTTTAAACATTGTAGATTTCAATCTACCCCTACAAGAGGCGGTGGAGTTACCCCGTTTTGCAAGTTATGACGCTCCAGACAGTTTTGAGCCACACCAATATCAAAGAAGATTATTGAAAATAGAGGAAGGAGTTAATGAAGACGTGAGAGAAACTTTAGTGAATTATGGCCACATTGTTGAGCCTTGGCCTCACCATACTTGGAAAGCAGGTGCAGTGTGTGCAATTTTGGATCAATCTAACCCAAGGCTATTATCTGGAGCCGCCGATCCCAGACGCCCCTGTTTAGCACTAGGTTTCTGACAAAAAGTTTCCACATCTATTGCGATATTGCTTCGCTTAGTGGTTAACTAAAGGATTACGTAATCTAAGCGATATAAAAATAATCTCAGGGGAGTTCTTTCATGTCCAAACGATCAACCAATTTAGAAACTTTTATGGAAGGTGTCATATCGCATAATCCTGGTGAGGTAGAATTTCACCAAGCTGTGCGCGAAATAGCGGCTGATATTATCCCTTGGTTGCAAGATTACCCCGAGTATATGGAAGCTCAAGTTTTAGAGAGAATGGCTGAGCCCGACCGCGTTATATCCTTTAGGGTATGTTGGGAGGACGATGACGGTAATATCCGAGTGAATCGCGGATATAGAATACAAAATAACAACGCCATTGGGCCCTACAAAGGCGGTATCCGGTTTCATCCATCTGTTAATCAATCTATTTTAAAATTTCTTGCTTTTGAGCAAACGTTCAAAAATTCACTAACAGGCCTCCCAATGGGTGGAGGCAAAGGAGGAGCCAACTTCAATCCGAAAGGTAAATCAGAGAATGAGGTCATGCGTTTCTGTCAATCATTTATGACCGAACTCTATCGTCACATCGGGGCTGACGTCGACGTCCCTGCCGGTGACATCGGTGTTGGCGCGAGAGAAATTGGCTATATGTTCGGTCAGTACAAGAGGATAACAAACCATTTTACCGGTGTTCTTACCGGCAAAGGAATAGAATATGGCGGAAGTGAGATGCGTCCTGAAGCTACGGGGTACGGAGCAGCCTATTTCCTTGAGGAAATGCTCAAGACGAAGGGCGACGGCATCGAGGGTAAAAGCGTACTAATATCCGGTTCTGGTAATGTTGCGACTTTTGCAGCAGAAAAAATCAATCACCGCGGCGGTAAAGTGCTTACGTTATCTGACTCCGCCGGGTTTATTTATGACAAAGACGGCATTGATGAAGAAAAATTGAAATGGGTAATGGAACTCAAGAACGTAAGAAGAGGACGAATTTCCGAGTATGCTGACAAATTTAATGGTGCTGAATATCACGCCGGCAAGCGTCCTTGGGGAGTAACGGCAGATCTGGCGATGCCATGTGCGACTCAAAATGAAATTTTAGAAAACGATGCACAAACAATGTTATCTAACGGCATAATAGCTGTATCTGAGGGTGCAAATATGCCAACAGTAATCGAAGGCATACATCACTTCTTAACGGCAAAAATATTATTTGCCCCAGCTAAAGCAGCAAACGCCGGCGGCGTTGGTATGTCAGGTTTAGAAATGAGTCAGAACTCAGAACGAAGATCTTGGAGTAATGAGGAATTAAGTAAAATGCTACGCGATTTGATGATCGGCATACATAAGAATTGCAACGAAGCCGGAATGCAAAAAGATGGGTGGTGTAATTATATGGCTGGATCAAATATAGCCGGCTTTAAAAAAGTTGCAGATGCCATGATGGCGTTTGGTGTTGTTTGATCTCTATTTCTTGCTTCTAAGGGGGGCTCTCTTTGAGCCCCTTTTTTTATTGTAAGGTTTTCAAAAAATACTCTTTTTAAACCTCAAGATCTCCGATAATCAATCTACTTTGGGGGGCAAATTACTCTTAATATTCAACTCCCTGAGTTGCTGCATACTGACCTCGCTGGGAGCATTCATCATCAAATCCTCTGCTTTTTGGTTCATAGGGAATAAAATAACTTCCCGAATGTTAGGTTCATTGGCGATTAACATGACAATACGATCTATTCCGGGTGCAAATCCGCCGTGGGGGGGGGCTCCATAACGAAAGGCGTTCAGCATGCCACTAAACCTTTCCTCCACCTCCTCTTTGCTGTAGCCTGCAATAGAAAATGCTTTTATCATTACATTTGGCAAATGATTTCGTATCGCACCTGAAGATAATTCTATACCATTGCAGACGATATCATACTGAAAAGCTAAAATATCCAGCGGATCTTTTGTTAATAGCGCCTCTAATCCACCTTGAGGCATAGAGAATGGATTGTGTGAAAATTCTATTTTCCCAGTGACCTCATCTTTTTCGAACATTGGGAAATCAACGACCCAGCAAAATCTATAAATATTTTGTTCTATAAGCTCCTGGTCAGCTCCTAACTTTAGGCGGGCGTTTCCAGCT
Organism: uncultured Alphaproteobacteria bacterium; assembly: GCA_902629125.1. Taxonomy (GTDB): domain Bacteria; phylum Pseudomonadota; class Alphaproteobacteria; order Thalassobaculales; family Thalassobaculaceae. Next base: position 13,484 of record CACOPQ010000009.1, on the reverse strand, counting down.
AATTTGGCAGCCTCAGCCTCCTTCCCAGCCGAAAAGAAAATTGCATCACCATCCCCCATGCCAGTGCGACTTTTGAGCGCCTCTAATACATTCTTCGATATCCTGGAGGCGATAGGTCCTCTCCCCTCACCATCTGCAAGGATAATATATCCCATTCCCGGCGCCCCTTCGCTCTGAGCCCAGGAATTCATACGGTCGCAGATTGCTCTGCTCCCACATTTTGGGCCGGGCAATGCGCGAACCACCCCACCATCAGCAACAGTTTTAGCAAAAATTGCAAATTCGCTCTTCTCAAAGAGATCAGACACGTCGCAAATTTCAATAGGGATGCGTAAGTCCGGTTTATCTGTTCCGTATTTCAACATGGCCTCTGAAAACGGTATCCTCGGGAAAGGTTGAGGCACAGACCAGGTTGTAAATTCTTCAAAAACGCCCGCCAATACAGGTTCAATTTCAGAGAACACGTCCTCTTGCTCAACAAAACTCATTTCCAGATCTAATTGGTAGAATTCTCCAGGGGATCTATCCGCTCGACTATCCTCATCGCGAAAGCAGGGCGCAATTTGGAAATATCGATCAAATCCCGACATCATGACAAGCTGTTTAAATTGTTGAGGGGCTTGCGGCAGGGCATAAAACTTACCGGGGTGCAATCTTGAAGGGACCAGGAAATCCCTTGCTCCCTCTGGAGAGCTAGCAGTTAATATGGGTGTTTGAAATTCGACGAAGCCACGTTCAATCATACGTCTCCTAATTGAAGAGATCACATTTGAACGAAGGATAATATTGTTGTGTATTCTTTCTCGCCGAAGATCAAGAAATCGATACCGCAATCTTAAGTCTTCGCCCGCATCCTCTTCGGAGTTAACTTGAAGAGGAGCCAAATCGGCTGATGACTGGATTTCAAATGTATCTATACGAAGCTCAATATGACCCGTAGGAATTTTGGGGTTAATTGTTTCTTCATCTCGAAGCAGAACTTGGCCGGTAATTGTCACCACACTTTCCACCCTGACTTTTTCCACATCCGAAAAAGACTTATCTTCAATGTCTACAACGCATTGAGTTATACCGAAGTGGTCTCGTAAATCTAAAAATACAAGTTGCCCATGATCTCTTCTTCGATGTATCCAGCCCGATAATCGTGCTGTTTCGCCAACATCTTCCGGCCTTAATTCATTGCAATTATGGGTTCTATAACGATGCATCGTTTCCACCTTGGTAAAGTATTCAAACCGACTGTGTCTTTACGCGTTAAGTAACGCGACGGCACTGATGTAACAAGAGAAAATACGCATTTTAGACAAATTTTGTTGGCACAAGAAAATTTATGTTTTTTAAAGATGTCTGTTTTTTTGCCTAGACTGGAACAAGCGGTGCATTTAATTTTGAGCCGGGCACAATAATCCCCCCTCGATCTCCAATATCTATTTTCCCATATCTTTCTTCAAATATTTGAGGAAGCGGACGTGCATTAGGAATTGCAAGCCATAACCTAAGTAGGTGCCTTTTTTTAGCTTCATCTTCCCAATCTATATAATCCGTTCGGTCATGTAGCATAGTATGATTATGAACCAGCTGTATATCTCCTGGTTTAAAAGTCATTTTAAAGTTTAAGCGCGGATCGTTTGCCAACGTATCAAATAACTCTAAAGCTTCGAGGCGTTTACCTTCTATCGCGGGAACATCATCAAAACGTTGCGCAGAGTTTATATATCGACGCGCATAAATCGCAGACAAATATCCCTCATAGTAATTGAATACCGGTATTTTAAAATAAGGTAATTTACCAGCCGGTACTTCTCCTCGCCTGTCTGTGGCAAAGGGCTGAAATAGCAATTCTAGAAGCTCGGGGCTTTGCTCATACATTTCATTGTAGATTGTCATAGAACTTACCAAAGCAGATTCCCCGCCAGATTTCGCAGTCTTTAGGCAGAGTAATGTAACCATATCACACGAGTCTGTATGAAAAGTCTGTCTTTCTCTAGTTTGGTATATCCTTGCTGACGGGTCATTAATTGCATCTCGCCCTAAATCTCTTACGTGTCCCAAAACATGCCCGCTTGCGTTCTGGGAACGGGCGTTTCCAAAATAAGACCCTATCCCAAAATATACTTTTGCAGACTCTTCTATTGACCACTGTTCAACTGGGAGCCCTCGGATCAAGGCAAATCCTCGGCCTTCCATTACATCATCACTAATTTTACGCAATTTGCTCTCGAGGGACGCGAGGGGAAAATTATTTCTTTTTATTGCAGCAACATCAGTATTCTTAACAAGTTTAAGTGCGCTCTCAATTTCTTTAATTTCTTGATTTGTAAGAGTATAAATCCACTCGTTGGATGACTTTATTTCTTGGCCATACCAAACTTGAGGGCCTTGTATTTTTTCTGGTAGCTTAAACTTCATTTTATTGGCTCCACACTTCTCCGCTATTGCCTAGATTATTTAAATTCCTTAATCAACAAGCGCTTGATATACAAGTACTCTTAATTCCCGTCTAATGGGATAACATGAAGAAGGTATCAACTGAGTCATAAAAACAACAGAAAGTTCTTCTGCAGGGTCAATCCAGAAAGCGGTGCTCGCCATACCCCCCCATGTGAACTCTCCCTCAGAACCCAATATTTGTGCTTTGGCCGTGTCTAAAAGAATTGCCCCCCCCCAGACCAAATCCTATCCCTTCCATAGGCATTTCGCTAAAAGTTGGTTGTCCCATAGATGCCATGTCACCCGACAAATGATTCCTCAGCATGAGCTCCACAGTTTTGCGTCCCAATATTTGAACATCATTGTAACGACCACCGCGTCGAATCATTTCTAGGAAAACTAGATAATCGCGCATTGAGGAAATTAACCCCCCCCCACCCGAACACATATTCACAGGTTTGCAAAACCTGCTACTTTTGGCACATTCCAATAGTTTCAGTGAATCGCTTTTTGTCCGCGTGTACAAGGAACAGAATTTTTCAACCTTGTTTTTGGGTACATGAAAGAATGTATCTGTCATATCGAGAGGTTTAAATATAAGTTCATCGAACACCTGTAAAAGTGTTTTTCCGGTTACAACTTCAATTATATACCCCAATACGTCCGTTGAGACACCATAACGCCATTGGCTTCCAGGTTGAAAGCAAAGGGGTATTGAGGCCAGACGACGGACAGTTTCGCCCAAATTTGCTTGCAAGTTTCCAAAATCTATTTTTCTACTCCTCATTAACTGTCCAACCGGCCCCGGATCAAACGCACCATAAGTAAGGCCTGAGGTATGGTTCATAAGTTGACGTATCGTAATGGGCGTTTCAGGTTTGACACTACTGATCGAACCCGTTCTTCCGGAAATAAAAACCCTGGCATCCTTAAACTCATCGACAAAGTGATGTATCGGATCGTCTAATTGGAACACCCCTCTTTCATACAAGGCCATAGCTGCCGCTGTTGTTACGAGTTTAGTCATAGAATATATTCGATATATACCATCCTCTTTGACAGGGGAACGCTCTTCAACGTCCCTATATCCGTAGCAATCGGCGTAAGCTAATTGACCCTTTCTTAAAACTGCTACATGAGCAAATGGTAGTTTTTTTTCATCAACATATCTTTTAAGCCAAGGAGAAATACGCTCTAACCTTGCCGGACAGAAACCAACTATCCCTGTTTTGAACTCCGCGCTTAATGATTCCTCTACCATATTGTTTTTATTTCTTAAGTTACTCTTTCAGATTTCTCTCAATAAAGTCTCTCTATTGACCTAACGCAAGATAAAAATGAGTAGCACAAGGTTGATTTCGAAAAATTTGTCGCAAGCACCCCTTGCTTTTTTCACTCCGATGGCTATTTTTTGGCCACCTCCATTCTATGACTTTCTTTTCAACTTTGATGTTGAGGGGCCTAGTTGTTGATCACTAACCTAAAAGATGCATTAGGTATGACGTTTTGAGTGTCAAAACAAAAATTGAAGATGTTTATACCAAATTAAAAAGACGCAAGGAAAAATGAAAAAATCATATAAAGACGATAATTTCGGGTCCCGCATGGCTAATGCAGCAAAAGCAAGAGAAGCTGTTCTAGCAAGGATTAAAGCGCAACCCGGCCCAGGGGATCCCGCTTATGAGAAGAGGAAGGCAGAAAGGCAAGCAGCGACCGAAGCGAGGGTAGCGCGCTTAGCAAAGCAAAAGGCGGAAAAGGAGGAACGACTGGCAATAGAAGCGGCAGAAAGGGAAGCTCGAATTGAAGCACAAAAAGAAGAAGAGCGGCGCGTAGCAGATGAAGCCGTAGCTTTACTGGCCGCACAAAAAGCCGCAAGAGACGCAAAATATGCAGCAAGGAAAGCCAGAAAGAATAAAAAGTCGAAAAGCAGATAACAGCCTAGTTACCAGCGCCTGACGCACCAGAACCCAGGGGGGAACCATTTCTCCAAGTGTTAGAGCTTTTGCACCTAGGACATATTCTTTCACCAGCCCACTGACTGTGAAAAGTCGCCTCACACCTTAAACATCTCCTAACCTTAGGAACATCGACACGCGGCTCTTCAATTGGGATTTCATTGGCTGGAGTAGTTGGCATTATAATTCCTTCACACCTTTTTACAAACGCAAAGCAAGCTAGGGTCCAACAAAAGACTGCTTTCGCAATAAGCTTTTCAAGCACTAAATTGCAGGATACGTTAGGAAAGCTATCTAAGTAGCTCTTTCGTTTGTGCCTTAAAAACAGTAGGCAGATCGACAACTTACTCTACAAAAACAGGCGGCACCATTACACAGATTTTTAAAGTAATCAATTAGATAATGAGAGTCACTTTTAAAAAATCGCTAACGATTTATATGTTTTCCTAAAAGCTCGACAACCTGAGGAAGTTAAACAAAAGCTCGATTGGCTTGCATTGCTAGCTATTCGTCGGTTGCAAGGACATAACAAAAAATAGGCGATCAAAAGGAGATACCTTCGCCGACTCTTATCTCACCAACTAATGTTCCTGACCAATTACGAATATCCTCAACGCCGAATGCTTTGATTTTTTTGACGCTCTTTTCATTTAAAATATTCAACTTATGAAGGACATGCAACATTACGAGAGATGCAGCTCGGCCAGCCCCATCGTCAACTTTGATACAGACCCCCAGGCCGAGATTATTAATCGCAGCTGTGTAAACACCTTCTGCTCCTCCCTTTACCACGGCTTTATCAGCTGTTTCTGCCTGGATTAAAGTATTTATCTTGTTTGTGCCCGAAATCATTACTGGGTTTTGACCGCACGCCTCTCGAATTTGAATGCACGCTTCTTTCTCAGACTGACTTAAAACATGAGGGTCAGCAAATTTCGCCATTGCAAGAGCCACAGATTTTACTGGAATCCCAAAAACAGGTATTCCGCACCCATCTAAACCTCGTGCAGTTTTAGAAAGATCCAAATTACCAAGATTACCCATAAGCGTAATCAAATCTGTTTGAACAGGATGATCAGATTTTGAATATCCTAACGTGGGTTGTTTGTTATGTATCGCAGTGGATAGCATACCAGCATGCTTTCCGGAACAATTGTTGTGCAAAGATAAGGGGTTTTTTCCCGATTGAATCAATTCTTCGGCCGTTTCTTGATCCGATGGCATCTGCGGCCCACATTCTAAATTTGTATCGTCCAACCCCAATCGTTTTAACCAACTGGCAACTTTTTCCGTATGGATCCTCTCACCAGAATGGGAGGCACAGCAGAGCGCTAATTCGGCACTACTCATTTTAAGCGCGGCAGCTGCACCTGAAGCAACAACTGGGATGGCTTGAAGTGGTTTTATTGCAGATCGTGGATATATAGGTCGTTCATGATCTCCCCAACTTTTGTATATTGATCCTTTTGAGTCTGATATAACACAAATCCCCCTATGAATACTCTCAACCATTCCACCTCGCGTCACCTCTATTAAAATAGGCGCACTTCTGTTTTTCGGGAAATCGACAGCATGCGAAACAGCTGCTTTCATTTCGCTCACCATGAGCCCTAACCTTTTTTTAGTAAAAGAAACACCATCCTTGCATCAAGACATAGATATGTGCAACACCTGAAGTCATGAGAGGATATTTTGGAATAGGCGTCGAAGGAATCAGCAAGCAAAGCAATTTCGGGGCTGTTGCTAGAACAGCTCATGCTTTTGGCGCCAACTTTATCTTCACCGTGTCCGAAGCAATTGATCTTAAAAGTGTGAATTCCGTAGATACTTCAAGTGCTCACAAGAACACACCATTTTATTCATTTGATAGGGCAGAAAACCTACTATTACCCAAGGAATGCAAATTAGTTGGAGTGGAGATTACCGAAGATGCTATTGAACTCCCCAGCTTCCACCATCCAAGATGTGCAGCTTATATTTTAGGGCCTGAACGAGGAATTTTATCTGACTCCATACTTGACCGATGCGACTATACAATAAAAATTCCTATGAAATTTTCAATCAATGTTGGATTAGCAGGGGCGCTTGTAATGTACGATAGACTATTGAGCATGGGTAGATTTTCCCCGCGGCCTCACCGACCAGGTGGACCAACAACCTCGTTACCTAAACCAGTTTTTGGCGCACCTGCTTGGGTTCGCAAAAAAGCAAAAAAGGCTTAGATAAGGTATTTACTTTCTACCCAAACTGCTTCGCTTAGATCATAAACAGAGATTTCATATGGTAAATTTCAAAACTCTATTCGATGACATCGATTCCGAGGAAAGGGTATCAAAACGACTAGCTCGTACAGGGCTATGTTCGCGTCGGGAAGCCGAAAGGTGGATTAATGCCGGGCGAGTCTCCATCGATAACAAAATAATTAATACCCCGGCTATCAATGTTTCCAATAAGAATTTAATTTTAGTCGATGGAAAGCCTATTCCTAGAAAGGATAAAACTAGGCTTTGGCGTTATTATAAGCCAAGAGGTCAAATAACATCAAATAAAGATACGGAGGGCAGGAAAACAATTTTTGAAAACTTACCAAATGAAATGCCAAGAGTGGTCTCGGTGGGACGACTTGACTTAGATTCCGAGGGGCTTATCCTTCTGACAAATAATGGAGAGTTAGCGCACTTGCTAGAGGCCCCATCCACTAATTGGTTGCGGCAATACAAAGTGCGAGTTTATGGAAGACCGCAGATAAGTGGTTTCGACAAACTTAGACTTGGAGTAACCTTGGGAGGTTTAAAGTACAAGCCCATACAGATAGATCTCGAGAGACAAACTGGGAGCAACGCTTGGCTAAATATTGCATTACGCGAGGGCAAAAATCGAGAAATACGCAAATTAATGAACTCTATCGACTTACAGGTGAATAGATTAATCCGTGTGGCTTTTGGACCATTCCAACTGGGTAACTTGTCTACAGGGGCAGTGGAGGAGGTGCGCGAGAACAAGTTAAAGGAGCAACTTTCAATTCTTAAAGGAAGTCAAAACAAAAATGTAAAAGTTATGCGGGGCAAAAATGCGCATCATATCCGGAGAAAGGCGCGGAGCAAGGCTTCTAGCACCTAAAGGCACAGGCACCCGGCCGACTCGCGGCAGAGTAAAAGAAGCACTTTTCAATATTCTATCCGGCCATCAGTTTATTAACATTATCAGGCAAAGAATTGTTATAGATGCGTTTGCGGGAAGTGGTGCCTTGGGTTTGGAGGCGTTATCAAGAGGTGCCGCTCTTTCAATTTTTATCGAAAATGACCACAAGGCAATAAAAACGCTTGAACAGAACATCCGTAAGTTGGACTACCAGCAACGAGCAAGAATAATAAAGGCTGACGCCTGTACAACAGACATCCCAGCGACAGGAGAAGCGGGGCTGGTAATTATGGATCCACCATACGAACTAAATTTGGCTAACCGTTGCATGGAAACATTAAAAAAGGGTGGGTGGATTGGTGAAGACACGATCATGATACTTGAACACGGCTCAAGTAAAGAACCCGATCATCCACCTTGGTTGGAGTGTTTTAAAATACAGAAATACGGAGCAACATGTTTATTTTTTTACCGAAAAAAAACCGATCGCAATTGATTTTCACAGAATATTCCGATCCCGTAGATCAATGGCTCGTCAGGACTAGTTCCTAAGCCAATCTTCTATTAAGCAACGGGCGATTGAATCTTTCCGGGGTAAAGACTTGCCAAGTTTTGAAAATTGACTGACCTCGTCCCTTGTGAACCACTGAACATCCTCAACCTCTTCATCATTACGATATATATCCGTCGATCTTGCTCTTGCATAAAATCCAAGCATTATGGATGACGGGAAAGGCCATGGTTGCGAAGAGTGATAAGATACATCTTCCACGTCTATATTTGCTTCCTCAAAAACCTCGCGTGCTACCGCTTCCTCCAACGTCTCGCCTGGCTCTAAAAAACCTGCTAAAGTTGAATACATGCCTTTCTTCCAAACACTCTGACGTCCAAGCAATATTCGATCACCATCATATACTAACATGATAACAGCAGGGTCAGTTCGCGGGAAAACCGGTTTACCACAATTGATCTTTATACAGTCAATTTGGTGTCCAGCTTTAGATATGGCTGTTTTACTACCGCAGACACCGCAGAATTTGTTATTTTGTTGCCAGTAAAATATTGCTCGACAATAAGATAAGATACACGCATCAAAACGGTCCAAGATTGTGCCCACCTCACGTAAATTTCGGAAAGAGCTGTCTTCCGGGAGACCCTTATTAAGATCAAATTCATCAACAGAAGAAATATCAATGCCAACGTACCAAAGGCCGTTTTTTTGGCCCAAAAAAACATTTTGATCTGTGACTTTAAGATTTGGTGGAATTTCTTCCAATTTCAATTTTGTGGCACTGGGATAGCCCAACGTCGATTCAGAAATTAATGATTTTGATCGCCAATACAAAACAAAACGAGTATTTGGATCATTTAATAGCTTCTGTTTCCAATTCGGTTCTTCTCTTTCGACTGATCTCCGATCAAGTCCGCTAAAGCCGTATAGGTTTGGGAAACCGTTGAATAGATGAAAAGGATAATTATCGACCATCCCCAAATTATATATGATTAAAGTCATTTTCTACAAATGAACAAAATATTTTTCTTGGTCTAACTAAACTTAAATAATTAATATAGAGCCAAGATAGATAATCACTTGAACTAGGGTCATTTTACTACTAATAATCTTACCCGTTTTTATTCACAAATTTTTCTATTTTCTTTTCAGACTAAAAGGTAATCTCAATGCTGGGCATTCTTGTAAAAGAGTTTACTGATTTCAAAAACTTAACCATAGAGAATTGCCCAAGACCAGAAATGGGGCCGCGCCAGGTTAGAATAAAGGTTCAAGCAGCTGGTGTTAGTTTTGCAACTAGCCTTGTTGTTGCCGGGAAATACCAAAGAAAACCCCCTTTGCCCTTTATTCCCGGAACTGAATGCTCTGGCTACGTCATCGATATTGGTTCGGACGTAACGGATTTGCAAATTGGCGACCGAGTTTGTGCTGTCCTAGACTGGGGAGGGCAAGCGGAAGAGGCTGTAGCCCACTCGAGTAATGTGTTTAAAACTCCCGACCGATTGCCATTCAATGAGGCAATATGCTTTACAAACTCATATCTGACATCATACGCCGCTTTAGTATGGCCACATCTTCTTCAAGTAAAGGAAGGTCAATTTGTTCTGGTCCACGGAGCAGCAGGAGGAGTGGGTATAGCTGCTATAGAAATTTCAAAAATTAAAGGAGCCACGGTTATTGCCACCGTGGGAAGCGAAGATAAGAGAAAAATAGCAGAAGGGCATGGAGCAGATTTCACCATAAACTATAATGATGGCGGTTTTAGAGAACAAGTACTAGAACTCACTAATAATTTGGGTGCTAACATCGTTTATGATCCTGTTGGTGGAGATGTTTTTCTGGAATCACTACGGTGCATTGCTCCCGAGGGTAAAATAATGCCTGTTGGGTTTGCAGCGGGCAGCATACAACAAATTCCAGCAAACATCCTTCTGGTTAAAAATATCACGGTTGTTGGTCTAAATTTAGGCTATTACTTCGGCTGGAGCCCTATCGATATGCGAGAGCATTTCGCCGAACAGATGAAAGAAAGTATGGCTGAATTGTTTAAATGGCAAACCGCAGGACTAATTAAGCCTCGCGTAAGCCACTGCTTTTCCATTCAGCAATTTCAAGAGGCGATGGAAACAGTACTTTCCAGAAAAGCTTTGGGCAGAGTTGCCCTTGTTTTTGACGAAGAAGCTAAACGATTAAAAATATCTTAATTTAGATTGGTAACTTTATGACATCGCCCCTTTTTGAAGAACTTGAACTCCGAGGACTTACTCTACCAAATCGAATTATTGTGGCGCCCATGTGCCAGTACAGCGGATCTAATGGCTCGCCAACCGACTGGCATTTAATACATTTAGGACAGTTGGCACAATCTGGAGCTGGATTGCTTATCTTTGAGGCTACGGCAGTCGAACCACGGGGCCGAATTACTCATGGATGCCTTGGATTATATGACGAAAAAACAGAAGCCGATATGGCCAATTTAGTAAGAGTATGCAAACAATTTGGGAATACGCCAATCGCCATACAGTTGGGTCATGCCGGTCGAAAAGCTTCGGCTAGTCCGCCACAAAAGGGCGGAAAACCTTTATCAGAAGGAGAAGAACCTTGGGAGACAATTGCCCCTTCTGATATTCCATTTGGAAACGAATGGCCCAGACCACTATCAATGACACGTGATATTATGGACAAAGTTACTCGCGCTCATACTGAAGCCGTACAACGCTGCGAGCGCATAGGTTTTGACGCTATCGAATTACATGGAGCACATGGTTATTTAGTGAGTTCATTTCTTTCACCACTAGCAAATCGCCGCGAAGACGAGTATGGGGGGGATATTATTAATAGGATGCGCTATCCATTAGAGTTATTCACCAAAATGCGCGATGCCTGGCCTGACAAGAAACCAATGGGCGTAAGATTCAATGGAACAGATTGGGACGACCAGGGTCTTACCACCGAGGATGCTATAACATTTGGGAAAGCCCTAAAGGACGTTGGCTGCGATTTTTTTGATATCTCCGGAGGTGGTAATAGTATGGCAAGACCACAGGTCGGACCAGGTTATCAGGCACACCTTGCAAAGGCGGTGAAACATGCCACGAATATTCCAACTATGGCAGTTGGAATGATAAGAGATCCAAGGTTAGCAGAAAAACTTATTGCTGATGGTTCATGCGATATGATAGCCCTAGCTAGAGGGCTGTTGTATGAACCGCGTTGGCCATGGCGTGCTGCATTTGAATTAGGAGCAGACGTTTTTTATCCAGAAGCCTATAAGCGAGCTAATCCAAACCTTTGGCCAGAAGCTTTTTCGCACGAAGAGGGAAACAGACAGAACGTTCAGGACTGGGAAATAGGCGCTGCACCGCATATAATGGTTCCAAAAAATTAAGTACTAGACGAACTTATTGTTAACAACCAGTATGTAAGCTACTCCACAAAAAACTAAGGGTGGAATGTCGGTTAGTTTAATTCCATCACCAGACGTATTGGAATTATTTTGCCTCTAACTCATTTAACTATATTGGCGTTAATCCAAGGCTTAACCGAATTTTTACCTATTTCTTCTTCGGGACACCTGATAATTTTCCCTAAATTACTGGACTGGCAAGATCAGGGAATAACAATTGATGTTGCTGTCCATGCTGGTTCCCTACTGGCTGTTTTAATCTTTCTGTGGCGAGATATCGGGCGAATTTTACTAGAACTGGGCCAACTAGCGAGGCCTGGTAGGCCTAGCGCACCTCCCCTACTTCACTTATTATTGGTTGCCTCCGCCCCCGTACTAGTAGTTGGATTTTTAGTTTCAACTGTAATGCAAGACCTTACGAGGAATATAGAAGTTATAGGTTGGGCAACTCTTCTATTCGGTATTTTACTGGGGTTTTCCGATAGAATGGGTATGACGCTGAATAGATTTCAGCATATGAGGTATTTCGACGCCCTTTTAATTGGTCTTGCTCAAATACTTGCGTTAATCCCCGGAGCTAGTCGAGCTGGAGTAACAATTACAGCAGCTCGTTTTTTGGGATATGAAAGAGCTTCGGCGGCACGCTTTTCGCTTTTATTAGCAATCCCAGCTATATTGGGCGCTAGTGTTTTAAAAGGCCTCGATATATTTTTATCTAACAACGTCAATCTTGGAATTGATTTCTTGATTGCAGCTGGCATTTCATTTTGTGCCGCACTTGCGTCAATTTCAATCATGATGAAATGGCTAAATAGAGCTGGATTTATGCCTTTTGTAGTATACAGGATAATTGTGGGAGCTTTATTGCTTGCGTGGGTATATCTATGAGCTGTTGGTCAAACGAGATCGGTTCTATCTACCACCTGGCCTAAAACGATCCAAGTATGTTGGCAAGACTGCCTCACATGACATAGGAGAAATGCCAAGATCCTTGAGGGTTAGTGCGTCTTGTGATACTACGTTATCTGTCTTTAATAGTTCGACTTGATCACGAGTAAGCGGCGGATTAGGTAAAACTTCCAAAAATTTTGCCTGTAGGCTAGCTAGAAAAAAGGGAATGTTTACAAGCGCTCGTTTTCTTAGTGTATGCTTCTCCAATAATTCTAATAGTTCTCTAAACGAATAAATCGAAGGCCCTCCTAACTCATAATCTTTCCCAACTTTTGCGCTATCCTCTAATGCAACCATAATTGCTGAAGCTACATCCTGTACGTATACAGGTTGGAATTTTGTAGTCCCTCCACCGATTAATGGTAGAAAGGGTACGAATGCCGCTAAATTTGCAAATCTATTAAAAAAATTATCATCCGGTCCAAAAATGATGCTTGGGCGAAGAATTACCGTTTTGTCGAATTCACCTCTTATATACGTTTCACCCAATCCCTTAGATGACGCATATAGAGACTTTGAGTTCACATCTGCACCAATTGCGGACACGTGCACCAACGATTGTACATTTTTTTCCCGGGCTATTTTCCCAATAATCATTGGGCCTTTAGCTTGAACCGTTTCAAATGTATTGCCTTTACTTTCATGCAAAATCCCGACAAGAGAAACAACATGGTCAGCTCCCTCTATTAAACTAGCCATTTGATCGAAGTTTGCGACATTCACTTTGATTAAATTAACTTGCCCTACGTCGCCCATCGAGCACAAAAACTTCGCTGAATCGGTATCACGGCAGCCAACGTTAACTCTTACACCTTTGTTGCATAACTCACGGACCACATTGCGACCTACAAAGCCTGCCCCTCCGACAACGGCTACAACTTTATCCTTCATCGCCAACTGCTCCTACCATACAATTACAATTAAAAAATTAAGAACACCACTTCTTTATTTTGTCAGATGAATAAGCCATTTTGAAACTGAAATCCATCCAGATAATTGCTGCTAACAATAAATGTATCAAAGTTATTGACCATAGACATCTTTATAATATTTATTACCAAGTCTGCCCAGGTGGCGGAATTGGTAGACG
>CACOPQ010000008.1 GCA_902629125.1 uncultured Alphaproteobacteria bacterium | reverse complement strand
GCTACATCCAAAACATCGTTGGAATTGGGAGCAATTCATCGACTTCCTGCTCGCTACTGGTCGTCTTTTTGCTGAATTGGCAGCGATTTTGGTCGGAATTGGCCTGATTGTAGGATCTCTCTCCTATTCTGGTAAAATAGGAACCTTGGCTTTCGAACTATTGCAGCTTGCCGGAAACAACATTGCCCTACTGTTAATACTCGGCGCGCTGGCAAGTTTCATTATGGGCATTGGCGTGACTGTAACTGTAGCCTATATTATCTTGGCTTTAACACTCGCCCCCGCACTCACAGATAGCGGCTTGTCGTTAATGGGAGTTCATATGTTCATGTTGTATTGGGGTATGCTCTCGTATATTACGCCACCTGTTGCTCTGGGATCATTTGCTGCAGCAAGTTTAGCTCAAGCAAATCCAATGCGAACTGGGCTTGAGTCAATGAAGCTAGGTACAATAATATATTTTGTCCCGTTCTTTTTTGTTCTCGACCCTGGTCTGATAATGCAGGGAGAACCGCTACACATCTTAACAGTATTTAGTTGTGCAATCCTAGGAGTTATCGTTCTTTCAACCAGTTTGCAGGGCTATCTTTACGGAGTTGGAGATCTAACAGGCCTGGGCATTATCCAATGGCCAATTAGATTAGCTTTATTAGTTGGGGCGCTATCATTTGCAATGCCAGGAAATGATGTTGTAGGGCTAGGAAATCTCGATTTGTTCATAATCGGATTAGTTCTAACTGGAGGAGCAACTTTGTTAGCTTTACTTGCAAGCAAATTGAGTCACGCGAAATAGTTTAATTTAGTGACCGCAGCTATAGTATACGAAACATTCCCCGATTGTTTAATTTACACGGGGGAATGTTTTATTTTGGGAGAGTATAAAAGTAAGTTTGGAATTTGTTTATGCGGAACTTTCACTTCCCAGGCCGCTCTCCGGTAATGTCACCGTCGGCTATGATTTCTACTAGCCACCCGCTAGCAACACAGACCGGTATCGATATACTAAAATCTGGAGGTAATGCCGTAGATGCAGCCCTTGCAGCTTGTGCAACTCTATGTGTTGTCGAACCAGCCATGACAGGAATTGGGGGAGATTGTTTCGTACTATATAGTCCATGCAACTCTTCAAAACCGATAGCTTTAAATGGCTCTGGCAAGTCTCCTGCTGCAGCTAATGTTGCTACCTTAAGAGATAGAGGTATAGAGCAAATAGAGGTAGAAACACCGCATGCTGTGAACGTGCCAGGCGCTATTGCTGCGTGGACACGACTTAATGAGGATTATGGAACAAAAGACCTGACAGAGCTATTACAGCCTGCCATAAAGTATGCCAATAATGGCTTTCCAGTTGCGCCCAGGGTCGCGCTTGATTGGGCGGACAATTTAACAAAACTATTGGGTGATGAAGTATCAAGTAAAATATTAACCGTTAACGGGAAAGCTCCAAAAGCCGGATCAAAATTTACACAACCGCTTCTAGGAAAGACTTTAGCAGCAATCGCGAAGGGTGGTAGGGATGCGTTCTATATTGGAGAAATAGCTGAGGATATGGTCACTCGACTGAATAAGTTAGGCGGCCTCCATACAGTAGATGATTTTGCATCATGTGTTGCAGATTACGTTGAACCAATTAGCACCTCATACAACAATTATACTATTAACGAATGCCCTCCAAATGGTCAGGGTATCTGTGCTTTAATTATATTGCGTATTCTCAGTCACTATAATATGAAAAGTCTCAAGGAGGCAGATCGGATACACTTGCTCGCCGAGGCTACCAAACTGGCATACCACCAAAGAGATGCCTACATCTCCGATCCGTCATTTAGTGAAATACCGGTAGATTGGTTACTTTCAGATAAGCATATTGGTGCGCTTAAGAAAGAGATAGATATGGCTAAAGCAAAATCTTATGGTCCCTCTGATTTTCCAAGCCATACGGACACAACTTACCTATGCTGTGTTGACGACAACGGAAACGCGATTTCGTTCATCAATTCCTTATTTTCTGGTTTCGGCTCGGGTATCATGGCAGAAAAAACAGGTATTGTTTTACAAAATCGTGGTTCATCTTTTAACCTTAATCCAGACCATGTTAATTGTATTGAAGGCGGGAAACGCCCTATGCACACAATTATTCCTGGCATGATAACAAAAGATACAAAAACTATCGCCCCATTCGGCGTAATGGGTGGACAATACCAGTCCGCGGGTCACGCTAATTTTATTAGTAATGTTTTGGACCTTGGATTTGATGTTCAGCAAGCGATGGATCAACCGAGAAGTTTTGCCATTAATCAGCAACTTCAAATGGAAGAGAATTTTTCACCTAGTACCTTTGCGGATTTAGAAAATCGAGGTCACCAGATTGAAAATTTGCGCAAGCCTCTTGGTGGAAGCCAGTGCATCTGGATTAATCACGAGGACGGGGTATTAATTGGCGGCTCAGAGCCCCGCAAAGATGGGTGCGCAATGGGTTACTAAGTCTCTTTAACTAAAAAACAAACATTAATCACCAATCGGAAATGTTAATGAAACAATATAATGCTGGGATAATCGGACTAGGAATTATGGGCCGGCGCATGATAGCGAACTTCGCCAAACATCCGGCATTCAAAATCGCTTCAGTATGGGATCCATCTAGCAAATCGATAGAAGCAACAAAACAAGAATTTCAGAATATGCATTTCAGTGAAACACCCGAGCAACTAATAAATGAGGCAAGACCTGATTTACTCTACATTGCGTGCCCTCCGGAATTTCATAAGCAGTATGCTTTACAGGCAGTAGATGCTTCAATTCCACTATATTTAGAAAAACCTTTAGGTGTTGATATTCAGGAGAGTGAAAGCCTCGTAGACCTCCTGGAACGAAAAAACCATATTAATGCAGTTAACTTTGTTCAGGCCTCAAGTGAGGCTATAGAGAAAGTCCAAACACTTCTCAATAATAGCGAACTCGGAAATGTCAAAGGTGTAGACATTATTTTACAATATCAACAATGGCCAAGAGCTTGGCAAGTGGAGGCAGACTGGCTCCGCTTTAAAGCTTCTGGCGGTTACATTCGCGAAGTGCTATCACACTTTATTTTTGTGGTAGAAAGATTGTTTGGCGAAGCTAAAGTAGATTTCTCGCATCCCACCTTCCCAAACGACTCTGAGTTATGCGAAACACATCTGCAGGCAAAATTAAAATGTGGAACAATACCGATAAATATTTTTGGATCATGTGGTGGTCATGGCCCGGACAGACAAGAAATTACAATTTGGGGTGCAGGAAAAAGCGCTAAAATAAGTGACTTCTACCTATTAGAACTCTCAGAAGACGATGAATGGTCAACGATTTCACAAACTCAAGGAGATCCTCGAAGCGAAACGTTACAGCGGCAACTAGATAATATCGTCAACCTTCTAGAAGGCCATTCTCAGCCATTGGCTAACGCCCGTACAGCACTGTCTGTTCAGAAAATTATTGAGAGATTATTGCTTGTGTAAGGCCTAAATTCCTTTACGCTCCCAATGCCATGCTAACAATCCACTAATAACAATTGCGATAGCGCCCGTGACAGTCCATCCGTCAGGGAAGTCACCAAAAACAACATACCCTAAGAATGTGGCCCATATTAACATTGTATAATTAAATGGCTGGAGTGCACTGGCAGGCGCCAAATGGAGCGCCGTGATAATGAATACGTGCGCGAGTGAACCAAATAAGGCAGCCAAAAGGAGCCAAAACCAGTTAACCATGGATGGGTCAATCCAAAAAAACGGTCCAATAAAAGAAAGAGAAACTAGACCCACAACGCCAGTATAAAAAAGGGTTGTCTCGTTCGTATCATCCCTACTAATTACTTTAGTTAAAATAGTATAAGCACTAAACATGACTGCTACGCCTAGCGGGATTAAAGCAATTGGATCAAAAACTCCTATTCCGGGCCGTAAAATTATGATTACACCTAAAAAGCCGAAGAGCACCGCCATCCATCGTTTTAAACTTATTATCTCGCCTAATAAAGGAGCAGAAGCGGCCGTCACTATTAGTGGTGCCATCGCCAAAATTGCATGCGCATCCGCCATGGGCATTAAGCTCAAAGTAAAAACTGCCATGCAGTTTGTTCCGGTAAGTAACAGCCCTCTTAAAATTTGAGCAAACGGCCTTTTTGTGCGTAGTCCTGAAAAGCTATATTTCTTGAAAACGACGAAAGTGCCTATAACGGCAAAGACCATATAGCGTATCCATAAAATCTGAATTACCGCAAAAGTAACTGTAAGATACTTGGATATTGCATCGGTACTTGCGAGTATGATCATGCCTAAAATCATGACCAAAATCCCAATTACTACATTTGATTGCATGGAGGGGATGTTTTTCAACGTTTATTAGTCTTTCAATAAAGATTCGCACTATCAAATATTTTAATGCTTTATATAAACTCTTGTCACACCTCGATTGAAATTACAGGATAGTTAATTACACGACTGGGAAGAAGAAAATGACTCAAAGATGGAAAAACAGACCAGACGGTTCGAATTGGGGCGAATTTGGTCCAGATGATCAAAAAGGGCGGTTAAATTTATTAACACCAGAAAGAGTAGTTAGAGCTGTCAGGGAAGTGGAAACAGGCGAGAGGTTTTGCCTGTCCCTTCCTCTTGACTACCCGGGCGGCCGCCTACTTAATCCTCGTCGCTTTCCCCCGCGATTATTTGCAACCCAGAGAGGTGGCTTAGCTAACTTTAATCTTCCATTACATATTAGCGACCCACGTCTTACGGATGTCGTTTGCGACGATGCCGCATTAATCTGTCTTCAATATTCGACACAGTGGGATAGCCTGTGCCATGTGGGGGGATGGTTTGATGCTGATGGAGATGGAAAACCAGAAGTCGTCTATTACAACGGTTGGAGAGGTGACGAGCATATTGTTTCGCCAAAAGAAAAAATCGAGGCTGACGAGTTTACAAAATTCGAAGGGTCAAATGCCAAGGCTCTAGGAATCGAAAATATGGCCGAAGCCTGCGTTCAAGGCCGTGGGGTATTAGTCGACCTTGAAAAGCGTCACGGGCGAGAAAGAGTTCTGGTTGGTTACGAAGAGCTAATGAGAATATTAGAGGAAGATAATATAGAGATTGAACAGGGTGACATGGCGTGTTTTCACACGGGTTTTGCTCAAGGTTTAATGGATATGAATAAAAACCCCAATGAGCACGATTTACACAATACCTTTGCTTGTCTGGATGGCCGAGACGAAAAGTTGCAAGATTGGATAAGAGATAGCGGGATTGCAGTTATTATTGCCGATAACTATGGAATTGAAGACGTAAGTTCACCTCTTCCCACAGGTACTAACCCTATAGCCATGTTACCGCTGCATGAATTATGTATCTTTAAGCTAGGGATACACATTGGCGAAATGTTTTACCTTACGCCTTTGAGAGATTGGTTGCGCGAAAACAAAAGAAATAGGTTTCTGCTGACAGCCCCGCCGCTTCGATTACCCGGTGCAGTAGGATCACCACCGTCCCCAATAGCGACGGTTTAAGGTCGCCTAGATTAAACTAGCCAAATAATATTTTTACTTGAACACTAGGAGTTTAAGCTTTGAGAGAGCCTCTATTTTCAACACGCATCACTAAATTATTTAATATTGAACACCCTATATTATGTGGGGGATTAATGTGGCTTGCAGACGCCAATTATACAGCAGCGGCTGTAAATGCTGGGGGCATGGGTTTTTTAACGGCTAAAACGTTTCCTGATCCCATTCAATTTAAGGATGAATTGGAGAAAGCGCTTTCATTAACCTCAGGCAAACCAATCGGAGTCAATCTCTATCAGTCTATGCGAGCTGAAGAAAATGAGGTTTTGGAAGGCCATTTAAAAATAGCTCTAGATGAGGGTGTTAGATTTTTTGAAACAGCGGGGTTGCCACCAACGACCATGCTTCCAAAACTCAAGGAAGCCGGATCGATAGTGCTTCATAAAGTCTCTACAGTTAGACACGCATTATCGGCGGCAACTAAGTTGGATATCGATGCAGTAACAATTGTTGGTGCTGAATGCGGGGGCCACCCGGGACTTGAACTTGTTAGCAGTATGATACACAGCGTTCTTGGGCCCGAACAAATAGATATTCCTGTTGTCATTGGCGGTGGCATTGGCCACGGACGACAACTCGCAGCTGTTTTAGGCATGGGCGCGGATGGGGTCCTTATTGGCACGAGGGTTTTAGTCGCGGAAGAAGTTTGGTCGCATTTAGAAGTAAAGAAACAAATTGTTAATTCCGGAGCCAGTGACAGTACATTAGTGATGAGTTCATTTAGAAATACATCCCGCGTAATAAATAATGAGTTTGCGCGGGCTGTACAGAGTCTTGAGTCGGATGGGATAGAGGATTTCGATCAATATTGGCCTTATGTCAAAGGAGCGAATGCTTTTGATGCCTATAAAAGTGGGGACTGGAACAAAGCTCTGTTATCCATGGGACAATCCGCGGTTTTTGCTGACTCCGTGCAACCGATGGAAAAAATTTACGACACTTTAATTGATGAAGCAGCTGTGGCGCTGGAACGACTTCGCGGGTTGAGGCCTAGCAAAATGGTTTAGGTGTATATCGCCAAAACTTGTCAGTAATTCCCAGACTACGATCCCACTATTGTTGCTTCAGTTTTGTTAAGAACTTCCTCCATGGTGACCTCAGGAGCTAATTCAATAACTTTTAACCCACCCTCCACAACATCAAAAACACCTAAGTTAGTAATGATACGGTCTACAACGCCTTGGCCGGTTAATGGTAAGCTGCATTTCTTAAGAAGCTTTGATTCGCCCGCCTTATTAGCATGATCCATTATTATGACTATCCTTTGAACGCCAGCTACTAAGTCCATGGCTCCTCCCATGCCTTTTACTAGACGTCCTGGTATCATCCAATTAGCTAGATCGCCCGCTTCGGAAACTTCCATGGCCCCAAGAATTGATAAGTTGATGTGGCCACCTCTTATCATCGCGAAACTTTGGGAAGACGAAAAATAGCTGGTTCTTTCTAATTCAGTGACTGTTTGTTTACCTGCATTGATTAGGTCCGCATCAATCTCTTCTTCTGTGGGAAAGGGCCCCATACCAAGCATACCATTCTCCGACTGGAGCGTAATATCATAATCTTCGGGAACATAATTCGATACGAGAGTTGGGATCCCTATTCCCAAATTAACATAAAAACCATCTTCCAGTTCTTGAGCTGCTCTAGCAGCCATGTCATTCCTATCCCAGGGCATAAGTTTAAACCTCCGTTAAGCCGCACGTGTTGTACGTTGTTCTATTCTTTTTTCATGACTCGCAGCAAAAATTCTTTGTACATATACGCCTGGTGTGTGAATTTGCATCTTGTCTAGAGCTCCAACAGGAACTATTTCTTCCACCTCAGCTATCGTTATTTTTCCTGCGGTTGCGCATTCCGGATTGAAATTCATTGCAGTCTTGCGATATGTGAGATTTCCTTGGGCATCACCTTTCCAAGCTTTAACGATAGCCAAATCAGCCCTTAAACCTCGCTCCAGCACGTAGGTCTTACCATCGAACTCCTTAGTTTCTTTACCTTCTGCTATCTTTGTACCTACTCCAGTAGCCGTATAAAACCCTGGTATACCGGCGCCACCGGCACGCAGGCGTTCGGCAAGGGTTCCTTGGGGATTAAACTCTATTTCAAGTTCCCCTGCCAAATATTGCTGCATAAAAAGATCATTCTCGCCAACATAGGATGATATCATTTTTTTTACTTGACGATCTTGAAGCAGTAAACCCAGCCCAAAATCGTCTACCCCTGCGTTATTAGACGCTATTGTTAGCTCTTTCACACCGGAGCTTTTGATAGCAGCAATTAAATTTTCTGGAATACCGCAGAGACCAAAACCTCCAGCCGCGATTGTCATTCCATCTTTGAGAACGCCATTCAGGGTTTCGTCTGCGCTTGAGAAAACTTTCTTCATATCTTACTCCAAAAATGATACCTCGAAAGGCTAACAGTAGATAACCGTCATTATAAATGTGTGCAAAGAAATTAAAAACCCAAACTTATATCAACTCTTAAAAATGCAACAAAATAATTTTAATGTAAGATCGCATGATATATTCTCTCTAAACAAGCGTTCACCCAAGTTATACCCAACAATCAATTTTATTAGTACATATGCAACTATACGCCACCGAAAAATCATCATTGTATTGTTTCTATTTCGAATTTCAAATCTAACTTGTGTGTCTTTTTTATTTAAAATAACACTGGTAGACTTATTGTTGTTTACTTAACCAGCTAGATTTTTGGATTACCCATGCGTATTTTAATTACCGATCGACATACTTCCGGTGACGAAAACATTGAACAAAATGCTGTTGGTCCAGATATTGAACTAGAATTTTTTGACCATCATGATGATGTTACCGACGAAGCGTGGGCCCGTGCGGATGGAATTGTTACCTATAGAGGAACAGCCGCCGTAATGGCCGCACTTCCCAAGTTACAAAAAGCAACCATTGTTGTTAGGGGAGGAGTTGGTTTCGATGGGCTAGATCTGAAAAAACTTGGAGAACGTGGCATAGCCGTTTGCACAGTACCTGATTACGGCACCACAGAAGTCGCGGATCATGCTATAGCACTTATGCTTGCACTGAGAAGGGGACTTGACCAATACGATATTCTAATGCGTCGGGATCCCCAAAAGCTGTGGCGGTATATCGAGAGTCCCTGCATAGATCGACTTCGCGATAAGAACTTTGGAGTGTTCGGCCTAGGGAGAATAGGTCTAGCTGCTGCTAGAAGAGCACAAGGTTTTGATATGAACATTATGTTTTATGATCCACACCTCCCAGATGGTGTGGAACTTTCTACCGGCTACAAAAGAGTAAAAACGCCGCAAGAACTTTTCGAAAGTGCCGACACAATAAGTATCCACTGCCCTCACACGGCTGAAACTAGAGGAACAATCAATAAGGATCTTCTGGGACGAATGCGGCCAAAAGCCATTATTATCAATACTGCACGCGGCCCCATTATTAATTTGGATGACTTGTTTGAAGCACTAAAATCAAATTTGACAACCGGTGCTGCACTGGATGTTCTTCCGATTGAACCTGCGGATACAAGTCACCCCCTACTGAAAGCATACATGAATAACGAGGAATGGTTGCGCGGTCGCTTAATGGTGACACCACATGCAGCTTTTTATAGTCCTCCCGGCCTTCACGACTTAAGGTCAAAAGCGGTTGCCACCGTAGCTCAACGCTTACGAGATGGCTCCACTAGAAATTGCCAAAACTTGGAGTTTTTAACTAAATAACAATTTGAACACTAAACTTTCTCAAGATGCTCAATAGCTAATTTTCTAAGCGTGGATTTTTGTATTTTGGTACCGTTTGGACTTGGCGTAGTTGGAAACTTTGCAATTTCTAAGACGCAAATTGGAACTTTAAACCCGGCCAGCCCCTGCTTGCAATAAGCGATTATTTTATTTTCGTCTAATTGAGCACCTTCTTCTCGCAGAATAAAAGCCACCGGCTTATTACCTTTTTCTGTTGGAACAGCAACAACCTGCGCGTCATTGATTACCTTGTGCTTACACAAAAAAGTTTCAATTTCCAAAGGATTTACCAAGAAGTCTCCAAGCCTCAACACATCTCCCATTCGCCCCAAATAGGTAAATGAACCGTCACTGCAGGTTGTCCCGAGGTCGCCGGTTTTAAGAAAACCGTCGCTTGTGAACGCTTTCTTTGTCGATGCCTCATCGCCATAGTAACCAACAAAAATATTTGGGCTCCAAACCTCTAATTCTCCCTCCTCTTCATAACCTAAAAGACAACCCGCCTCTGGGTCACGCACACGTACTTTTGCCTCTTTATTAACTGGGAACCCGCCGCCCAATGTTTTCAGCTCCAAGGGATCATCTTCATGTCTCAGTGAGAAGAAGGAAAATACCTCGCTCATACCAAATGGTGCGATCAACGGTATTCCTCGTTCGGCAGCTGTTGAAGGAAAATCAGCCAGAGCCGAATTAAAAGAGGCATAGGGGCAGTACTTTAAAGCCGGGAACGGACGAGCTTTAGATTGGCTCAGGGCCTCTCCCTCTTTCAACAGACGAAAGAACATATCATCGCCTCCCGCCACATGGGTCACATTAAAATCTATTAATTGCTTTGCGCAGCTCTTGGCTTCAAATATACGCGGCATCACAAACGGCGCGCCGGCGCTCAATGAACTTAAAAGAAATATAAATCCAAAAACACCGCAGAATGGTAACGATTGCAGCACCATCGTGTCGGTTTCTTTCATCTTCAATAATTCCATTACTTCGATAGAATGTCGAACAACTTGTTTTTGATTATGAAGGACAAATTTAGGAAGGCTAGTGGTTCCGGAAGTGTTAAAAATACAGAACGGAGATTGTGGTTCTCCTAGAGAAGATTTTATGGGTTCCGCTAGCCGCAAGGTTTCATAGGCAGTAACGTTAGCATGCCAAATATCTGCCACTTTTTCGCTATCGCACTGAATTAACGCAGAACATTTCGACAACAATTTCGAGTCAACTTCCTTCATAATATCGATATTATTGGCGCTCCCAATTTTTGAAACAAATGCGATAACCTTTGGCTCAACTCTTCGTATAACATCTTCTATTTCGGCTTTTCGAAACCTCGTGTTCATTGCAACTGCTATCGCACCAAGATGTCCGCACGCGCCTAATAACCCGATATATGCTTTAATATTGGGAAGCCAAAACCCGACTCTATCACCCGGACCTACACCAAGTTGCGCCAACCCTTGCGCAATTCTAAGAGCTTCAAGTTCAAGATTTCTATAGCTGAATGTTTCATCCGCACCGTATATTTTTGACTCGCCATAAGAGTTGGCTGCGTGAGTAAGTAATTGGGGAATTGTGTCCAATGAGGTATCCAAAATTGAGTTTTGCCAAAAATTCTTGGACTGCAGTTTGACTTAGATACAAAGTATAATCAAATATAAATCGGCTCGTATTCGGATGTATAATGAGATAAAGCGACGATTACCCCAGCCACTCACGTTGCCAAGCCGGCAATACAAAAGCGGCCTCGTGAATAGCCGGACTGTAGTGTTTTCCTGAATATTCAGATGTCGGCTTTTTAAAGCTCATCCGTTCTAAACTATATAAAAAAAACATAAAGTCCGCTCCAGGGAAAAACGGGACATGTGTTCTAAAAATTTCAATTTCAGGGAGTATCTTTGTGTTTCTTATTACGGAAAATAAATTTTCACCATCGCCGCTTTCTTCTTGCAAAAAAAACCCATCACTTCTAGCAAGAAAGATACTATCTGAGTCAACTATAACCCCCGAGGGGCCCACAAGTTTTGAAATATTTTTAACAAAGTCAATTGTGAAAACGCTTGCGGAGGGGCCAACTGGTTCTGTTAAGTCCAAGATTATAACATCATATAAAACGCCATTATTTTTTGCCTTAACTGCAAACTCGCTAGCGTCCTGGATTACCAGAGATACACGTGGATCCTTATAATTTCCCTGAATCCCGAGAAATCTATTTGATACTTCTATGACCTTTTCGTCTATTTCGACCATAGTAACGTTTTTAACAAAATCATGTTTTAGAACTTCTCGCAATATTCCGCCATCACCTCCTCCTACTATGAGAACGGAGGTATCCAAGCGTTTTTGGCCCAGAAGAGGCACATGCACGGCCATTTCATGGTAAATAAACTCGTCTGCCTGGCATGCTTGAATATATCCATCTAAAGACAGCAACCTACCAAAACGATCGTGGCTTAGGACTTCTATTGTCTGAAAATCGCTTTTCTCTCGAAATAAAACCTCCACATCAAAAACAACAGACAGTCCCAGATTATCTGAGCGTTCTCTCCAACTGATGGTTTTTTTCGCCAACTTTAGGTCATTCTATCTCAACAGCAGGTCCAGCAGCCCCGTAGGCCGTGTATCCACCATCTACTGGTATAATAGCGCCGTTTATATAGGATGCTAATTTTGAGGCTAAAAAAAGAATTACTTCGGCTATCTCGTTGGGAGAAGCCAGCCGGCCCAGCGGTGTGCGCCTCATAAGATTTTTTTCATCTAACTTACCGCTATTTATAAGATCAGCGACCATCGGCGTTTGCACGTAACCTGGCGCGACAGCATTGACTCTAACGCCGTTGATTCCCCATTCTGCTGCAAGTGTTTTAGTTATTCCCGCGACGCCATGTTTAGAGGCGGTGTAAGCATTACGCCGAGGTAAACCAACCAGGCCAGCAATCGAGCTTACATTCACGATACATCCATTTCCCCTTTTCAACATATCAGGAACAACCGCCTGGCTCGCCAAGAATGTTCCTGTAAGATTAATATCTATAATGCGCTGCCAAGTTTCAACTTCTTGATCAACGGTAGACATTATTACATCGGAAACACCGGCAGAATTTATTAATATGTCAATATTGCCTAGAAACTCGCGCGCAGCGCCAACGATTTTATTAACATCATTTTTATTGGAAATATCGCCATCAATACTAAAATGCTCATTTCCTAGTTGTCGGACAGTCTCTTGAATTCCATCCTTATCTAAATCCGTGACTGCTACACGGGCACCGCTAGCGGCAAAAGATTTTGCACTCGCCTTTCCTATTCCACTAGCGCCGCCAGTTATCAACACATTTCTGCCAGTGAAATCGATGTCTACCATGTTAGATGGAATCAGAAATGGGTGGTGCCTCGTGAGCTTCTACCGCCGGAAGGGTTCTGGCATATTTCTCAACTTCTACGAGTGTAGAATGCGCCGTCGGTCCCTGTGCAAGTTTAGATGTACCTTCATCCCGAGTTAAAACATTAGGATTTCCGTGCCTGCAAAGTAAACTTCCATCATCACCGTGAACAGGGTCGAACCAAGCACCTGTTGCTAATTGGATGACACCAGGCAAGATATTGGTGGAGATGTTTACGCCTGCCAAACAGCTACCTCTTTTATTGTAAACTCTAACAACATCGCCGGTCTGAATTCCTCTTTTTTCAGCATCATCAGGGTGCATTACCATAGGCTCGCGATCTTTTATTTTACTTCCTTTACTAATGCCGCCACTATCTAGCTGACTGTGCAAGCGTGTACTCGGTTGATTTGAGATTAAATGCAGTGGAAACTCTTTTGCAATTTCACTTCCTAACCATTCTAAAGGCTCCATCCAGACAGGACACCCTTTGCAATCATCATAGCCAAATTTGTCGATAGCTTCTGAAAATATCTCTATTTTCCCAGATGGTGTAGATAAAGGATTTTTCTCAGGGGCCTCTCGAAACTCGCTAAGAAGAATACTAGATCTATCTGGTTTGAGAAGTTCGACTGGTCCCTTAGCCCAGAAAGCTTCAAAATCTGGAAGTTCAAAGCCTGCCCGTCCCGCCTGCTGTCTTGCTTGATCCCATAAATGTCTTAACCAACCTTCCTCATCACGTCCCTCGGTGAATTCTTCGCGGCAACCGAGACGAGAAGATAATTCTGTAAAAACGTCATAATCATTTTTGCTTTCACCAATTGGGTTAATAGCTTGATGCATTGGCGAAGCCGTTTGCTCCCATTTAGTTATCATGAGGTCGTTTCGCTCAAGCGCTGTGGTGATTGGAAATACTATATCGGCATGGCGAGCCGTTGACGTCCACCAAATTTCGTTAACTATTATACATTCTGGTTTGGTGAACGCTTCTATCAATCTAGAAAGGTCTTGATGGTGGTGAAACGGGTTACCTCCCGCCCAATAAACAAGCTTAATATCGGGATACTTGAACTTCTCCCCATCGTAATCAAAGATTTTATTTGGTGAGAGCAACATATCGGCGACACGAGCAACCGGAATGAATTCCGACACCTTATTGACGCCTTGAGACAGCGCAGGCCATCTGTGGTATTTAACAGCGTTTCCTAAACCATTTTCGCAGCCATAGCCGATTCCAAATCCTCCACCAGGCAATCCTATTTGACCCAGTAGAGCAGCCAAAACGACAGTCAACCAGATAGGTTGCTCTCCGTGGTCACCACGTTGCAAACTCCACGCTGTCATGATCATTGTTCGACACTCAGCCATCCGGTAGGCCAGCTCAATAATTGTTTCGGCTGGCACACCGGTGATCTTCGAGGCCCATGATGGATCTTTTGAGCAGCCGTCTTGGGTACCGTTGATGTAAGGAATAAACTTATCAAGACCAACGGTATATTTTTCTACAAAACTTTGGTCATACAATGACTCATTTAAAAGTACGTAGGCAATTGCAAGCATGAAAGCTGCATCGGTGTTTGGTCGAATGCCAATCCAATCTGGTTCAAAATGCTCCGCTATATCGCTTTTCAGTGGACTTATATTTACGAATTCTATTCCGGATTCATAACAATTATTCATTTCCTCATGCAGCGTATGCCGGCCAACGCCACCCAAATTCACTTGCGCATTTTTATGCGGTAGCCCACCAAATGCAACGATCAGCTCACACTCCGAAGCTATATCAGGCCACTGAGTGGCTTGGTCAAAAATGATAGGTTTCATTTCTGCAATCACATGCGGCAAAATCACCTCGGCGGCAGCATGACTGTAACTGTTCTTATGAGCCACGTAACCACCAATCGTATTTAAAAAACGATGGACTTGGCTTTGTGCATGATGAAATCTCCCAGAACTTGCCCATCCATAAGAGCCGCCAAAAATAGACTTATTACCGAAATCATTTCTAACTCTATCGATTTCACCTGCGGCCAAATCCAAGGCTTTTTCCCACGACACCGCGACAAATGGCTCTTTACCCCGAAGTTTTCTATCCGAGTTCTTACCACCTTCTAAGAAGCTTTTTCGAACCATTGGGCGTCTCACGCGCACTTTATCATCCAATGCTTCAAGGATACCCTGACCAATAATCGATGGTGATGGATCTTTTTCATAGTCTCGTAGACCAGTAAGTTTGCCATTCTTTACTTCGGCATAGTAGGTACCCCAATGTGCCGTCGTAGCTATTGGTCGACCTTTATCCATATCTAATGGCATTTACGTTCCCACCCGAGTAACTTTGCATTATGCTACTTTTGTTTTCGCATGTTTTTTAATGCCGAGACAACACTCTTTCTTTTTAACAACACAAGCAAGAAATATTGATCGCGGTAGTTGACGCAGAATTATGCCAATGTCATACCAATATTCAAAGTATTTTCATGCTTTTTTGCGTTAAAATTTTTTTACTTGTTTTGGAGTGATGAAAACATGGCCGAACCATGGACTGCAGCGGCACATCGCCTTTTTAAAAAACACAATATTAGAACGGTAGGTTATGTACCCGATGCCGGCCTTACAGAATTAATTAAAAGCTGCGATGCAGATAATGATATAAAATCCGTTGTGATGACGACAGAAGAAGAGGGTATCGGATTATCGTCAGGCGCTTGGTTGGGGGGAGAAAAAGCCGCGGTTTTGATGCAAAGTAGCGGTGTTGGAAATACAGTTAATGCAATTGCATCAATAGTTAGCTCCTGCCAGTTCCCCCTTTTTATGATTGTCACGATGCGAGGACAATACGGAGAATCAAACCCATGGCAAATGCCAATGGGCCAAGCTGTAGTACCCGTTTTGAAGAGTCTAGGAATGCATGTTTTTGAAGTAGAGACGGACGAAGAGGCAACTGAGGCGATTGAGGCTGGGCTGAAAATGGCATTTGTTTCGAATGCCGCGGTAGCCATTCTAATTGGTCAAAAACTGATTGGTGCCAAATCTTTCATAGCTGATGTGGCAGAGGAGGTAATCAATGTCGACAACTAAGTTAAATCGAAGTGACGTTTTGAATAAGTTAATGGAGGTCAGAGGAAATGCACTTGCTATCGCAGGCCTGGGATCTCCGGTTTGGGATCTGGCGGCATCAGATCATCAACCTGAAAACTTTTATAATTGGGGTGGTATGGGCTGCGCTGTATCCATGGGCTTAGGCTGTGCTCTGGCGCAACCCAAAAGGAATGTATGGGTAATTACTGGCGACGGTGAGGCATTAATGGGAGTTGGATCATTTGCTACTGTCGCCAACCAAAGACCTGACAATTTAGTAATCATAATTCTCGATAATGAACATTATGGTGAAACAGGCATGCAAAAAACCCATACATCAGGGGGTACAGACCTCGCGGCCATGGCAGCTGGTGCCGGAATCCCCACAACAATGACCGTCTATACTGACGAAGACCTTAATAAATTGATCAATGCATTAAGCAGCTCACCACTACCGCTTGTTGCCAATATCAAGGTCGAGAACACAAAACCTAAATTAGTTTTACCATCAAGAGACGGCGTTTATATAAAAACGAGGTTCAGACAAGCTGTATTAGGTTCAACCGCAGCTATGCACATAACCTAGGCCAGAAAATTCCTCGAATGAATGACTCGCGACCAGATACTTTTATCGTCGTGGGGTTTTTAATCCTGGTTCAAGGAACGGGGGCCGTGGCTGGCTTTTGGTTACCCGCAATAGCTCCTGAGGTGGCAGATAACGTAGGATTAAATGCCTCCTTGATAGCATATCCCGTTTTACTACTTTATATTTTCGCGATGATATCCAGCCTATTTGCTGGGGGGTTCGTTAATAGGTTTGGTGCCTGGAGAACCTCTCAGTTAGCGCTTTTATTGATAGGCATCTCGCATTTAATGTTTATGGGAGGGTCTTTATTTTTAATTGCCCTGGGTTCAGTTGTTCTCGGATGGGCTTACGGCATGATCACCCCACCGGCTTCACACTTGTTATCAAAAGTAGTAACGAAAAAAAATAGAAACCTCATCTTCTCAATAAGATTTACGGGCGTTCCTATTGGCGGTGTGCTTGCCGGCATTTTGGCACCCCAAGTAGCTTTAGAGTTTGGATGGCAACAAAGTATGCTATTTTCAGTTATAGTTGCTGCAGGCCTTTGCCTTGCAATGCAACCTTTCCGTCGAAAATGGGACAGCGATAGGTCAAGTGATACGGCTTTGCTTCGAAATCCACTAACCGACCTTCAACTTGTTTGGCGACTAACCTCGCTGCGATGGGTTGCACTATACGGTATGTGCATGGGAGCTATTCAAACTACTTTAACGACATTTACTGTAACGATGTTGGTCGAAGATATAGGATATTCACTTGTTTTAGCTGGATTGGGATTATCTGTAATCCAGTTCTCCAGTATCTTTGGAAGAGTGGCCTGGGGGTGGGTTGCAGATAAAATTAACAATGGCCTTTTGACCCTAATGATCATAGCCCTGATCGCCATGATTTGTGCGGTTATAACAATCACTTTATCGCCGCAATGGCCTCACTTGTTAGTATATACACTTTGTTTTGTTTTCGGTGTTGCTGGCATGGGATGGAATGGTGTTTATGCAAGCGAAATTGTCCGGCTGTCGCCTAAGAACGATGTAAGTAAAACTACTGGGGCAAGCTTTTT
The DNA here is from genome assembly GCA_902629125.1 of uncultured Alphaproteobacteria bacterium. Taxonomy (GTDB): domain Bacteria; phylum Pseudomonadota; class Alphaproteobacteria; order Thalassobaculales; family Thalassobaculaceae. The sequence continues at coordinate 48,228 of CACOPQ010000008.1, read as the reverse complement.
TATTACTTTTTCAGGTGTTTTTGTTGGGCCACTTTTATTCAGTACAGGCTATTCCATCGCAGGGGCATATAACATCAGCTTCTTTTTGACTATTATCATAGCTTTATCGGCAATATTTTTTATTGTAAAATCTCAAGATGCCGCTTCAGGAACTCCTGAATAATCGACAATATTTTTTTACTTGTTACCATTTTTCTTTAAAACAGCTTTTCTTAGAGGAATAGCATTAACAGCACCGTATCCTTTTACTGAAAGCCCTGCTGCGGTTACCGCGTATTGTCCTGCATCAAATGGCGAATATCCTAAAGATAATTGTGAAAGAAATGCGCCGTCAAACGTGTCTCCAGCTCCGCTGGTATCAATTGCATCAACTTTAAGTGGGGGTATGAACTCAATTTTATTTCCATAAGCGATCACTGCTCCCTGCTCGCCACACTTCAATGCCAAAATGTCTGGCCCAAATTTCATATAATACCCTATGATATCGTCAATCGATTGTTGCCCACTCAATAAACGAGCCTCATCAAGGCTTGGGAGAAGTATATCAGCCTTCGTTGCAGTCTCGTGTATCAGTTTCCGCGCCCTTTTAAGGCCCCAGAGATTTAAACGCAAATTCGTGTCATACGAAGTTTTAACAGCATTTTGCTTTGCAAGATTTATAGCAATCGAACACGTTTCCTCTGCCGTTTTGCTTATAGCCTGACTGATTGCTGAAAGATGGAAAAATTTAGATTTAGATATGATTTCTCCCGGCAGATCCTTTGGCGTGATTTTACTCGCAGCTGACCCTTTTCGATAATAAGTGAAGTCACGCGCATTGCCAGCAGGCTCTATGAAATAAATTCCTGTGGCATGATCCATGAAAACCGAAACACCAGACACGTCAACATTTTCTTTTTGCCAGAAATCTAATGCGAAGCGACCAAACCGGTCATCTCCAACCGCGGTTATGTAAGCTACTTTGGCACCCTGGCGTGCAGCAGCTATAGCGCAGTTAGATGTATCGCCACCTAAACTTTGGACATATTGATTTTCTTTAACATTTTTTTGTAAGCGGGTGAACTCAACCATAGGTTCACCTAGACAACTAATATCAATATCTCCAGACAAAATGCCCCTCAACTTTTCTATAAAATCCCAGCTATGATTTGATCAAAAATTTTTTACTCAACCCTAACTTTATCCACGATGACTTGTTAACATCGCAATCCTTATAACTTTTATCAAGGGGCGCGAAATGGCAAAAACTGATTTGACTGCTGCTGATTTAAACAAATTGACGGAATGGGATACTCCAACTATCTGCAATGGTCTTGAACATTTAAGTTCAGAATACCGCGTAAAAAGCTTCACCGTTGAGCAGATGCAGTGTTTTGATCCTTCCCTGCCTCCAATCATTGGATATGCCAGAACCGCGATGATACGCTCAATGACACCACCTGAAGGGACCCCAGAAGACATAAGAGAGATGAGAGCTCAATACTATGAGACGATTGCAGCGACGCCTAACCCTTCTATTAGTGTGATTCAAGACCTTGACCCCACCCCAGGTTTCGGCGCTTTTTGGGGAGAGGTAAATACTGCTATTCACAAAGGATTGGGGTGTTTAGGTGTCGTGACAAATGGCTCGTTTCGAGATATTGATGCTTGTGCGCCTGGCTTTCAACTTTTAGGCGGAAAGGTTGCGCCAAGCCATGCGTGGGTTCATCTTGTTGCGATTGAGTGCGAAGTAAATATTTTCGGAATGGCAGTAAAACCAAATGATATCATTCATGCCGACCGACATGGTGCAGTCGTAGTTCCAGAAGAATGTGTGAAAGAACTACCATCTGCAATCGATATTCTAACGCGTAGAGAAGCCATAATTCTTGAAGTGGCTAGATCTCCTGGTTTTAATGTTGATATATTAAAAAAAGCGATGGCTGACTCTGCTGAGATACATTGAGGATAAAAATGGCGATAAATACCAATAAAAAACGGGTTTTAGTAATCCAACCACTTCACCCAGCTGGCATGGAAATGCTAAACGCGCGGGATGATATTGAAATAATCGAGTGTGACTCTCTTGATGAGAATGTTATAGCGGAAGCTGCAAAAGACGTTCATGCAATGACAGTCCGAGGTGCGACGATCACACGTAAAATTATGCGGCAGGCTCCAGACCTTATGGTCGTCTCTCGACATGGTGTGGGATATGATGCAGTTGATCTCGATACTTTAAATGAACGAAATATCCCGCTTTGTATAGCTATACATTCGAATATGATATCCGTTGCAGAACAAGCAATAGCACTTTTATTGGGGCTGGCAAAAGAGATTTTTTACTATGATGAGGTGACGCGCACCAATGATTGGGCACCTCGATTTCCTACTCGTGCAGTGGATTTAGATGGAAAAAATCTTTTAATTATTGGATTTGGTCGAATCGGCCGCCAAGTTGCAAAAAGAGCCTTAGGTTTTGATCTTAAAGTATTTGGATACGACCCATACGTTGATGATGCAATTTTAAAAACAGCTAATGTAGAACCGGTGAAGGACTTTAGAGAAGTACTCGGTGATATGGATGCAGTAGCCATACATTGCATGAAAACTGAAGAGACGACTAATATGTTTTCTGATCCAGAATTTAAAAAGATGAAACGGGACGCCTTTATCGTAAACTGTGCTCGAGGCGGAATAATAGATGAACATGCACTATATCAAGCGCTAACCAGCGGTGAAATAAGAGGAGCTGGGCTTGACGTGCTGCTGAATGAACCTTCAGCGGCGGATCACCCGCTATTCAGTTTAAAAAATGTTTTACTAAGTCCCCACATAGCGGGCGTCACAGTTGAGTCTACGCGACGAATGGCGACTCAAACCGTAGACAACGTTTTACGAGTATTTGATGGAAATATTGATCCCGAATGTGTGGTAAACCAAAGTGTATTGAATTCATCTGGATAAAGATTGAATTGAGGGAGAAACTTAATGGGAAATAGACTTAGAGAAGCTTGGAACACTAGAAAACCTGCGCTAAATGGGTGGCTCGCCATCCCTAGTACGTTCTCTGCGGAAATCATGTCTCACCAAGATTTTGATTCGGTTACCATCGATTTACAACACGGTCTTACCGACTATTCTATAGCTGTTCCGATGATGCAGGCTATGTCAGCCAGTGACGCAACAATGCTCTGTAGAGTACCTTGGTTAGAAGCGGGTATTATTATGAAATTACTGGACGCTGGAGCTATGGGCATTATTTGTCCAATGATTAATTCACGACGAGAAGCAGAGGACTTTGTTGGCGCAACCCTATATTCTCCGCAGGGATATAGAAGCTCAGGTCCAGTTAGAGCCAATATAATTCACCCTGATTATCATAACTCTGCCAATGATCAGATTATAAGTCTAGCGATGATCGAGACAGAGCAAGCAGTTGAAAACGCAGAAGCAATATGTTCTACCCCTGGCTTGACCGGCATTTACGTTGGGCCAAGCGACCTTGCTATCTCTATGGGCGAAGGACCTGGACTCGATAGAGGGCCCGGAAAGGTCTATGATGCTATTCAGCATGTTTTAAATACAGCGAAAGCATCAGGTATTCGTGCAGGACTTCACTGCATGGATCCCGATTATATTAAAAAAATGTACGAATGTGGTTTTGATTTCGCATCACTATCAAATGATGTTCGATTGTTGACACAAGTTGTATCATCTCAGATCAATGCAGTTCGCTCATAAAAAGGTAAATCTATGTCATCAGTACTAGAGAACGCCGATGGTTCTGTTACGGTCCAAGTAGACCCTTTAAAAACCATCATTTCAACAACCTTCATTAAATTAGGCTGTTCAAATGTAGAGGCAACACGAATTGCTGAGAGATTGGCTGGCGCCAATCTCCGTGGGCATGATAGCCACGGAGTAATTAGGGCACCAAGATACGCAAATTATATAGAAGAAGGTAGGCAAATTCCCAATGTGACGGTTGATATAAAAATAGAAAACGAAACGCTGGCAGTCATAGATGGTAAATTTGGTTTTGGACAAACTGTAGGCGAACAAGCGGTAGATATTGGAATAAAAAAAGCTCTTAAAAATGGGGTAGCCATCACAGCGCTGCAAAACGCCGGCCATTTGGGCCGTATTGGGGATTGGGCTGAAAGAGCCGCAGAAAAAGGATTAGTTTCTATACATATGGTAAATGTTAGAGGGAGTTTGATCGTTGCTCCATTCGGGGGTATCGACAGGCGCATGAGTACTTCACCATTCTGCGCAGGTATCCCGTTGGACAATGGCGATGACCCAATAATACTCGACATGGCAACATCAGTAGTGGCAGAAGGAAAAGCACTCGTGGCACTCAAAGGCGGGAAACCTTTGCCAGAAGACGCTATAGTAACAGAAGATGGTAAAATTACAGGTGACCCCAAACCTCTCTATGGGGATACTAAACAAGGTATGTTTCCAAACCCAAATGAAGGATCAGGTGCGCTGAGAGCTTTTGGAGATCATAAAGGGTCTGGCTTAAACTTTCTTATGGAGATGATGGCAGGAGCGTTAACCGGGTCTGGATGCGCTGGAACAGTTAATGAGACTAAAAGAAGATTTTGTAATGGCATGTTTTCCATTTTTCTATCCCCCGAAGCTTTTGGTCATAGTGATGACTCATTTGTATGCGAGGTTAGAGCTTATGTTGAGTTTCTTAAAAGTTCTCGTCCTACGGAACCTCGTGGCGCGGTTTTAATACCAGGAGAAAAAGAACGACAAGTAATGACGGATCGATTAAACAACGGTGTTCCTTTAGCAAATGAAGCCTGGAAAGATATTCTAAACGCAGCAAGAAATGCTGGCGTGGCGCAAAGTAAAATCGATCAAATTTTAGCCTAGGGCATTACTTTTTTTGACTCTTACGCCATTTCCATGGGGCGCTGAACTTATACTTCCATACACCCCTATCTTTAAGTCTCGCTTTTTTCTCTACGTCTAAAAAGTCGCTGCTTTCTTGCTTGTATGCCAGCGCCCAACCAGCTCGAACAATAGCCCCGTTAAGAATTTTGTCCCCCATGTAGCACAATCCAGTAAGCTTACCTTCTAGATCTTTTTCAAAATCAACACAAACTAATTCGTTTTTACGAACAATCGCCCGTACAGCGTTCCGGGCAAGAACACCACAATCTACCGATTGACCATTCCTTTTTTCGCAAGGTTGTTCCAATTCAGGAGCGTCTATACCCCACAATCGAAAGACGAACTGTTTTCCATCCTCTATATTTTTTATTGATATTGTATCTCCTGATATAATTGTTGCTCTACCAGATACTTCTTCCTGTGAAAAGGCAACATCAGAAGATAAAACTAAAAAACCCAAAATAGAAAGTGGAAAAAATATTCGATGCACCATTTTGTCACCTAACTTATGGTTTAATAATTTACAAAATATCAAGCATTCCTTTTTTTAAAGGCGGCTTAAATTCTTCATTTAGTAAATCCAAGTCCGACTTTTCTAATTTTATACTCCAAGCAGCTATATTTTCTTCAACATGCCTTATCGAACTCGCCTTTGGAATGGACATGACGCCCTTTTTGCAAAGTGTCCAAGCTATCGCTATCTGGGCTGCCGAAAGATTCCGTTGCTTAGCAAGCGAGTTCAGTTTTTTATTATTAAGCAAACGTCCTTGTTCCAGTGGCGAATATGCCATAACCGAGACACCGTTTTTGTGGCACCAGGGTAAAAGATCCCATTCTACGCCACGCCGCATCAAATTGTATAAAATTTGGTTGGTTTGGCAGTCGGCGCCACCGGGGACTCTCCAAAGTTCTTCCATATCAGACGTATCAAAATTACTTACCCCCCATGCTTTGATTTTTCCAATTTTTTTTAGATCATGAAACGCTTCAATCGTATCGCCCAACGGATGGGGCCCGGGCCAATGTAATAAATATAAATCTATTGCATCTATACCCAAACGTTGCAGGCTATTCTCGCAGGCTCTTATTGTGCCATGCCTGCTCGCATTGTGAGGTAATACTTTTGAGACAATGAAAACCTCTTCCCTCCTCCCTTTAATAGCTTCAGCAACAACTCTTTCTGCCCCCCCACGAGCATACATTTCCGCTGTATCTATAACGGTAGCTCCGAGATCCAAACCACGCTTTAAAGCTAATGCCTCAGTGGTAGGGTCACCTATTCTCTCTCCCATATGCCATGTCCCCAATCCTAACGATGGGACCTCGCGACCATTTGGGAGAATAACTGTCGAATTCATTTTAGAGTTCCTCAATCTTTTTTATTACTTGCATACCGAATTGGTCCGTCCCCAAGCTACCGTTCAGGTCAACTGTTAAATTATTAGGTTGCGTAAACACTTGTTCCATACTGAATCTAATTAGTCTTGCCGCCTCTTTTAACGCATTACTGTCATTTCGTTCAGCTAACCAGTCAAACAACATTCCAGTCGATAGCAGGAGTGCCGATGGATTTGCCATATTCTGATCCGCAATATCCGGAGCAGAACCGTGACTTGCTTGTGCTACGGCTTTGTTGTGTCCAGCATTCAGCGACCCACCTAATCCAAGCCCGCCCGATAGCTCGTTTGCTAAATTGGACAATATATCTCCGAACATGTTAGACGTCACTACAACATCAAAATTATCAGGCGTTCTGACAAACAAAGACGCGGCCGCATCAACATGCAGCTCGTCAACTTCAAGGCCAGGATATTTTTTGGATGCCTCTATGCATTCATCTCTAAATAATCCATCAGAAAGTTTCAAAACATTTGACTTCGTTATTATAGTGACCTTCTTTCTCGGTCTTCCCGACGCAATTTTTGCTGCCACTTCTCCAATTCGTCGTGATCCATCTCGGCTTATTTTTCTAACAGCTAAGGCTAGATCAGGCGTCGGCATAAACTCCCCAGAACCAGTGAACATATTCCTGTCAGCATAAAAACCTTCGGTGTTTTCACGCACTACAATCATATCCATTGAAGGTGCATGGGAGTTTATTCCTGCCCAAGATTTAGCTGGGCGAATGTTTGCGAATAAATCAAATTTACGGCGGAAAGCCGCTGAGAGGTTTACACCTCCTCGCTCAGGGGATGGGTAAGCTGCGCTATCAGAAGGACCTAAAATTATTCCATCAGAAGCCTCCGCTTCTTTGGCTACGTCAGCTGGAAAAGTTGTCCCATAACCTTCAAGAGCCGTAAACCCTACATCTTTTTCTTTTAACTCTATTCCTAAATCCAGCTTGTTGTTTAAACATTCAACAACATTGGCTACCACTCTAGAAATTTCTGGTCCAATGCCATCGCCTGGAAGAATTAACAATTTCATTTACTTATCCTGTCACAATTCAAAGTACCAAAGCATTCACAAGAATAACTACCTATCACTCGTAAATGGATTATTGTGCCCTCGACCACTTTCCATTTTTATCTTCTTGCCAATAGGTAGGGCGCACACCTTTTTCCTTATAAAACTTCCATCTTGTTCTGGCGTCATTAACTGCGTTCTCATCATGCCCATCAAAGAGGTCAAACACTCGCTTATACCCGTCAATTTGCTCAAGCCTAATCCCATCAATCAAAAATAAATAGGATGCATTGTTAGGGTTATCGTTTTCACACGTTATCCATACCGGTTGTTCTGCAGCATAACCATCTTTGCTGGTTCCATGAGGCAACCATGACTTAGGGTCGAACGTCCAAAGCAAATCGTCTAATTCCTTTACTCTTTCTTCGCTTGAAACAAAAATCACGGCGCGGTCACCTGCCTCAAGTGTTTTTTCTAAAAGCTTAGGAAGTACATTTTCTAGAGATCGTATGGTTAGATGATAAAAACTTATGTCCGTCATATGTTTTGAATAGCTTTATGCCTCATAACTTGATTTTACTAACTGATTAAGTGTTCTCACACCCCACCCCGTACCACCTTTAGGAACCGTCGGACTATCCTTGGAAGACCACGCCATTCCAGCAATATCAAAATGCGACCAGGGACAGTTCTCAACGAAGCGCTCCAGAAAGCACGCTGCGGTGACACTGCCCGCAAAACGTGGCCCTGCGTTCTTCATGTCAGCGATATCTGAGTCCATCATTTTGTTGTATTCAACCCCAAGTGGCATTCTCCAGATACCTTCACCAACGTCTTTTGCCGCACTCTCCATCTCTTTGGCCAGGCGATCATTGTTTGTAAAATAGCCACAATTGACTTGGCCAAGCGCTACCATCATTGCTCCAGTCAAAGTAGCCAGATCTATCATAAATTTTGGCTTAAACCGTCTATTTGTATACCAAAGAGCGTCAGCGAGTACCAGGCGCCCTTCTGCATCCGTGTTTATAATCTCAATAGTTTGCCCACTCATAGAGGTGACCACGTCTCCGGGGCGTTGGGCATTTCCGTCTGGCATATTTTCTACTAGACCAACAACGCCTACCGCATTGGTTTTAGCTTTTCGACCAGCCAATGCCATCATTAAACCAGAAACCGTTGCGGCGCCACCCATATCCCATTTCATATCCTCCATGCCTGATGCAGGTTTCAAGGAGATGCCCCCAGTATCAAAACAAACACCCTTGCCTACAAAGGCAATTGGTTTTTCTCCCCGTTTTCCACCATTCCAACGCATCACAACTAATTTACTCTCTCTAGAGGACCCTTGCCCAACGCCCAGCAACGCTCCCATTCCCAACTTTGCCATCTCCGTCTCGCCAAGCACCTCAACCTTAAGGCCTAGTTTCCGTAATGTAATGAGTCTTTTAGAAAAACTATCTGGATAAAGCACGTTGGGTGGTTCAGACACCAAGTCTCGAGCAAAGAAAATACCGTCTGCCACAGCTGCAAACTCCGAAAATATTTTCTTTGCTTGTGCATACTGCTCTACCGCCACGTTGATTTTTCTTAACGTTGTATCTTTACCAAGTTTTTCCTTCGTCCTGTACTTATCAAATTTGTACGATTTAAGGAGAGCACCATAAGCAAAATGAGCTGCGCGCTTATCAATATTTTTTTTTGTTCTGGAATGATTTTCAAATATTACTGTAACTGTTTTTTCGCCTGATTTTTCCAGAGAAGAAAATATACGCCCTCCCGCTTCCTCACTCCAAAGCTCGTCGATATTGTCACCTTTACCTAGCCCATAGAGTACGATTCGCCTTTCTGGAGTGAATACGCTCAATACTTGATGTGACTTTCCTGAAAAGTTGCTGTTCTTAATGGCGGCTGTAATCATTCCACCACTGTCTCGGTCTGCTTCTTGGGTCTTTGCTAACATCTTACTGTCTTCCAAGACACCTAAAACCAAGGCTCCCTGCTTTGGGAAAACGATTTTCGAAAAGCCTATTTGCATTTTTATCTCCTTAACATACGGCAGTGAAATGGGTAACTGTGCCTGAAGACAATGTCAATCTTACAAGAATATTATCTTAGTCCTCTTAGTAGCATGACTTACTCGTGCGTTTGTGTTTAATTCAATATAATCTAATTTTTATGCGGAGCCTAGAATTGCAAGTAAACACCTACCTTGCCAAGCAGCTTCTTCTAGCTTTTATGGTAGTAGTCATATCGCTTACTTGTGTGGTTTGGTTAAGCCAATCGCTTCGCTTCATAGACTTAATCGTAAACAGGGGATTACCCTTACCAACTTTCATTTATCTTACTATTTTACTTTTACCAACTTGGCTTTCTATAGTTATGCCAATCGCTATTTTCGCTAGTTCACTCTACATCTACAACCGAATGCTCATAGATAGAGAAATTATCGTCCTTGTAGCCGCGGGGTTGAGCCCCTGGCGCCTGTCCTCTCCCGTTGTTCTTGTTTCATTGTTAGTTACAATCCTTTGTTATTCTATGACGCTATATTTTATTCCGGTTTCGTATCAAGCTTTTAAAGAACTTCAATTTAAAATTAGGCACAATTACACAGATATTCTTCTTCGCGAAGGAACCTTTAACGCCGTTGGGAAAGATATTACGGTATACATACAAGAGCGAAACCTGAAAGGGGAGCTATCTGGCATTATCATCAACGATGAAAGAAACCCTCTAGAAAGCATAACTGTAATAGCTGAAAGTGGGGCGCTATCAGTCACAGAGAAAGGACCACAAGTCTTTATGCGCAATGGTAACAGGCAGTCCAGAAACACCCAAACTGGTCAAGTTGGATTACTGTACTTTGACAGTTACACCGTCGACCTCAGCGGATTAAATTCTATGTCGCAGCGAGCTTGGAAAGATCAAAATGAATATTTTGTGCATGAATTACTTTATCCTACAAATGAAACCAAGAATTCCAAAAGATACAAAAAATTTGTAGCAGAAGCACATTATAGGATTACGTCTCCACTTTTAGCGATAGTGCTGCCAATCTTGGGCCTTGCGGTATTGCTAAAGGGTGAATTCTCGAGACGTGGCCAAACTCTCCGAATCTGCTCCGCTGTGATAGTCGCAGGTTTGGTTGAATTTACCGTATTAGGAAGTAAGTTTTTTGTTGCACAAAATGCTATGCTTATCCCTATAATGTATGGGACTGTAGCGGCTCCTCTAACTCTAGCCTTCGTATCGCTTATCTCGTACCCATCAAATTTTAAGTTTCGACCTAAGAGAGATTATTAAATGTCTTCTCCTAATGACGCATAGAGGCCACCAGTTTGTTTTTTTCAGCAACATTATTTAACTATTTTGCAAGACATTTTATCTCTTATGTTCTCAGTATTTTCTTAATTATTTTGGCGGTCATTTATCTTTTAGATGTAGTGGAGTTTTTGCGTAGAGGCGCCTCCAAGGAGAGTGTTTCATTAGGTTTGATCTTAGAAATGGCTATTCTAAAGGCACCTAGCATAGGGCATAAAGTACTTCCGTTTGCCGTTCTTTTTGGGAGTATGATGGCTTTCACAAAAATTGTAAAAAGCAGAGAACTAGTTGCCGCACACGCGGCTGGCTTCACAATCTGGCAAATAATAATTCCCTCTATATGTGTAGTTCTAATAATCGGTACATTCTGGATATCAGTCATAAATCCGGTTTCTTCTGTTTTAACAGCTAAATTTGAAACTCTAGAAAATAGCGTTTTAAGAAATCAAAACAGTGCACTGAGCCTTTCGCCTGGAGGTTTGTGGATACGCGAAGAAAATGCCAATGGGTACTCTGTGCTACATGCAAGAGCAATTTCTGACGACGGAGAGATGCTTTCGAATGTTACGATCTTTATCTTCGAGAACAAGAAGTTATTTAGTGCCAGAATAGATGCTAGACATGCGACACTTAAGGCTGGTTTCTGGGAATTAAGAGACATCGTTGTTATAACTAATGACGGTGTACCCCAAAAAGAACCTTTTTCTCGACACTTGACACAACTTACAAAAGAAAACCTTCAAGATAGTTTCGCCTCGCCTCATGCAATGTCTTTTTGGGAACTGCCCCAGTTCATAGGCGTATTGGAAAAAGCAGGCTTTTCTGCTGTGCGACATCGTCTCCATTGGCACTCCCTTCTAGCCTCGCCTTTGCTTTTATGTGCAATGGTTTTAATTGCAGCTACATTTTCCCTACGGGCTTCAGCACGAATCAGTTCAAAAAAATGGATGCTTGGTGGCCTGTTTTTTGGTTTCTTTTTATATTTTATGACGGATCTAGTTTTCGCACTTGGTTTATCCGGCCGGATTCCAGAAATATTGGCTGCCTGGACCCCGGTGATGGTTACAACACTCATCGGGATAACCAGTTTGCTATACTTGGAAGATGCGTAAGTTATGGGATTAAAACAGTACCCACAAGCCGTATGGCATATTTTGGTTCGACTAATCTTATTATGCCCATTCTTGCTCACACAGATAAACCACTCTGTATTCGCGGACAGCCCGACTAATCGGCAAACGCTGCTGCAAGCTGCTGAAATAACTTATTCGAAAGAAAATGATGTCATAAAAGCGCTGGGAAATGTTGAGTTATCACAAGGCTCGAGAATTCTTTTAGCTGACAGGGTAATTTACAGTCAAAAAAAAGATGAAGTAACTGCTGAGGGTAACGTAATCTTATTAGAACCCAATGGGGAGGTCCTTTTTTCGACTAAAGTGGTTTTATCACACGACTTAAAAAGTGGCGTTATAAACGACTTTAAATTGCTAATGAATGACGGCTCCCGATTTGCTGCTAATTCCGCAATACGATTTGATGGCAGTCGAAACGTAATGAAAGAGGCCATTTTTTCTCCTTGCCATCCCTGCAAAGAAGACCCCAATAAACCACTCGTTTGGCAAATTAAGGCCGAACAGGTTACCCACGATGAAGATACAAAAAACATAGAATATGAGAGTGCCCTCCTAGAGATATTCGACTTCCCAATTTTTTACATGCCCTACTTTATTCACCCAGACCCTTCGGTTGAACGCAGATCTGGATTTTTGATCCCAACTCTTGGGCACTCGGACGAAAGGGGCTTGATATACGGACAACCTTATTATCAAGTAATAGACAGAGCGCGTGATATTAAATTAGAACCCACTATCTATACTCGAAATGGTATGATTTTGAAAACGCACTATAGGCATGCTTTAGAGCTTGGGAATATAGATTTAAAAACCACAACTGGGTTTATCACGGACAGCTTTCACGAAAACAGCTTTAATGACATTGCGCTAAAGGGTAGCATTGATTTAGAGGCTAAATTTGCTATCGACGACACTTGGCGCAGTAGTTTTGATCTAGAACAAACTAGTAATAGAAACTATCAGAGGAAATTTGATTTAGATACAAAAGAAGTGCTTACGAGCAGAGCTCTTTTGGAAGGTTTCCGGTCCCGCAATTACTCTTCTCTGAGTGTTTATAAATTCCAAGGGCTTCGAGTTACTGATGACAGAAGAGCACAACCTTTTGTTTTCCCAATGTTGAATTATAACTTCACGGGTCAACCTAATTCAACTGGCATTCGTCCTGAGATAGATCTCGCAATAAGTTCTATAACGCGAGAAATTGGAGTAGACAGTCGAAAACTCTCTTTAAAAAGCGGTTTACAAATGCCGTTTTATAGTGGTTTAGGGGAAATCTATACTTTCCATTCCTCTCTGCAAACAGACCTATTCTTTTCGAATAATATCAACGAGGGTCTAGAGGGCAGATCAAACACCGACCACGCGGAGTTTCGGATTATTCCTCAGCTCGGCGTTAATTGGAGGTACCCTTTTGTGCGCAACCAAATGGGTAGCGTACAAATCATTGAACCGATCATTAATTTTGTTTTAGGGCCTAATATTCAAAATTCTTCAAAAATCGCTAATGAAGACAGCCAGGCGTTTGAGTTTGATGACACCAATATTTTTGATCTAAATCGATATGCAGGAACAGACCTTATTACCGGTGGTTCTCGCATCGATTATGGATTAAGATCGTCAATTGCAAATAATGACGGCCAGCAATCTGAATTATTACTCGCGCAAAGCTATAGATTTGCCGGAAATTCCTCTTTTAGCGAAGCTTCCGGATTGGAGCATAAAAAGTCGGATTACGTTGGAAGGTTCACTTTCTTTCCTAACGACGCTTTAAATATTCACTACCGCTTCAGACTAGATAGCGGAAACTTTAGTCCAAGTAGAACTGAATTAGGACTCAATTTATTCCATCAACAGCATATTATAGCTTTGGACTATATACTTATAGACGAGCAACGTGAAACTGAAGAGTTTGGCAATCGCGAGCAAATGGATCTTAAAATTAACTCTCAACTGTTAGCAAATTGGACCTCAAATTTGCAACTTGTGCAGGATTTTACAGATAGTTCCAACAGAACAATAAAAGCCTCGCTTGGGGTTACCTACACTGATGAATGTTTTACAATAGGTCTTCAGTATCAACGTGAAGATATGAGCGGTGAAGAATTGCAACCTGAAGATCAAGTATTACTGCTTATTAATTTTAGAGACTTGGGATCACTTTAAAGATATTAACTTCTTTAGCTAATTTGATTTTTTATTTTATTGCGCGTGTTTAGAAATTTGAGAAATGTCAATATTACTGAAAATAACCACATATGCTCCAAAAATTAAATTACTTCATTACTTAATTTTTTCCTTACTAGTGCTAGTGGATAGTAGTGGTTCTGCCGATGAAAAAATAAAACGAGACTATCTATCTAGAGTAAATATAGCTGCGGTGGTGAATAATAAAATAATTTCGACAAGGGATATAAGCGATCGAATAAAATTTATAGGCTTCATGTCTAGTATCGGACTAAAGGTAATGAGTAGTAAGCAATTTAAAAGACAAGTATTAGAACAGCTTATTGACGAAGAATTAGAGAGACAGGAAATAAAAAGGTTACAAATCAAAATTACCTTAGGAGAATTAAATTCAGCAAAAAATATTATGGAGAGACAGTTCAAACTCCCAAAAGGCCAATTATTAAAATTTTTATCCGAAAATAAATTGAGTAAGTTGGATGCAATTTCACAAATCGAAACTAATCTAGGATGGACTAAAGCTGTTCAAATCCGTTATCGAAATCAGTTAAAAATTAGTGACGATGAAATTAGCGCGATCCGAAAAAAAATCAAAGGAAGCATCGGTCGCACTCAACTTTTTTTGTCAGAAATACTTATCGAGAACAGTATGGCGCACGGCCAGAAAAACGCCAAAATACTGATAGATGAAATTTATGCTAAACTTAAAGAAGGAGGAGACTTTTCGGCCTTTGCACGCCGATTTTCTAACTCACGAACTGCAAAATCTAATGGCAAAGTTGGATGGACTACCTTTGACCAGCTAGAGCCCTTCCTAGTACCTGCATTAAAGTCAGTTAGCTCTGGCGGTATAACTGCACCAATTAAAACAAACTCTGGATATCTTTTATTGAAAGTCGAGGCCAAGAAAAAAGTGACCAACTTTGACCCGCTGAAAACGCGTGTTAGCCTTTTACAACTCCTTTTTAGTTCCAAACAAACCAGTACAGAAGAAAAAACCCAACTTAAATTATCGCAATTTAGGAAACGACTAGAAAACGTAAACTCATGCTCTAAATTTAAAGAGCTATCAAAACAGACTCCGGACAGCGAGCTTCAGAACTTAGGTGAATTTTTTATGGGTGAATTATCCGCAGAGCTAAAAGAAATAGTGCAGAAGTTGAAAGTTGGGATTCCTTCCAAACCTTTAAAAACTAGTAATGGCATAGCAATTATAACCGTGTGCAAGCGATTATTACCGAAAAGCATTATTCCTAGCCGTCAAGCAGTGGCTCTAAAACTTCAACGAGAAAAACTGGAAAAGCTAGCAAAAAAATATCTCTATGATCTTCGGCAGAGTGCTTTTATTGAAATAAAAATATAAAAATATTACTGGGTTTATAAAAAATATAAAGGGTCAGCAATGCTAGAAAAACCGATAGCAATAACCCCAGGAGAACCAGCAGGAGTCGGCACCGAAATAACAGTAAAAGCCTGGAACGATAAGTCTTGTCCTCCTTTCTTTTTAATTGATGATGCCGAAAGGGTTGCCAATCGTGCGAAGGAGGCAAACTTAGAAGTTCCTATTAAAATAATTAGTTCACCAGAACAAAGTCTGGAATGTTTTATTGATGCTCTCCCAATACTACCGCACAAATTTCCAGTTCATTGCAAATCTGGCAAACCAGAGGAGCTAAATGCCCCGGCTGTCATCGAAGCGATAGAAATTGCCGTCAGTTTTGCTAAAACAGGCCTAGTTAGTGCTCTTGTCACTAACCCAATCCAGAAAGAAATACTCACAAAAGAAAAATTTCAATATCCTGGCCATACGGAGTTTTTGGCGGCTCTGTGCGGAACCGAGGTAGAACCAGTTATGCTTTTAGCATCAGATGAGCTACTCGTTGTACCCGTCACCATACACGAACCCCTTGCCAATGTACCCAAAATTTTGAATGAAAACCTTCTTCAACGAACTATCTTAATAACAAATACCGCTCTAAAAACTGATTTCTCAATAGAACGCCCGCGATTATGTGTCTCTGGTTTAAATCCTCACGCTGGGGAGAATGGCACAATAGGATTAGAAGAGGAACAAATCATAAAACCTGCTATAGAGTCTCTAAAAAATAGAGGTCTTCGGATTAATGGACCAGTTTCTGCCGATAGCATGTTTACTGAGGATGTTAGAAAGCGTTACGACATCGCAATCTGCATGTATCATGATCAAGCTTTGATACCTATTAAGACTCTAGATTTCTGGAATAGCGTTAACGTGACAATTGGGCTTCCTATCGTTCGTACATCTCCGGACCATGGTACTGCTCTCAATATTGCGGGATCAGGTGATGCAGACGCCAACAGTATGATAAGAGCTATAAAACTTGCCCATAGAATTTACCAGAATAGATTGGCCAGTTCAGGTTTTGGATAATTTCATGAGTGAACTAAGTCAGAAAATTCTCAAAATGCAACCGCTTAATACCGTTATTCAAGAACACCAACTTTTCCCAAAGCGCTCTCTTGGTCAAAACTTCATATTTGACATAAACCTTACCCGTAAAATCGCGCGTTCAGCAAAACCTTTAGATACGGGTACGGTTATAGAAATCGGGGCCGGGCCTGGAGGATTAACGCGGGCTCTTTTAATAGAAGGGGCATCTAAAGTAATCGCAATAGAGAAAGACAAAAGAGCAATACAAATTTTAAGGGAACTTGAAGAAATAGCAAAGCCACGATTGAAAGTCATTTATGCTGATGCTTTGGAATTATCACTAGTCGAACTGGGTAAAGAGCCGATACAAATCGTTGCAAATCTTCCTTTTAATATAGCAACTAATTTAATTTTTAAATGGTTAGAAAGCACTCCGCCACTTTCTGCGATAACCATAATGATTCAAAAGGAAGTGGCCAACCGATTGTGTGCACAACCAGGTAGCGCTGCATATGGTAGACTTACCTTGATGATAAATTTGCTTGCGGAGACAGATTTTTTATTCGATGTTCCTGCTAGTGCTTTTATACCTAAACCGAAAGTCATCAGTTCAATGGTGCAAGTATTACCGCGAAAGAAACCCTTGTTCAAAACTGATAAATTTGCCCTGCAAAAGGTGCTAATAACCGCTTTCAATCAACGACGAAAAATGTTGCGTAGTAGCTTTAAAATGTTTGGAGGTAGCAAACTACTTGAAAAAGCCGGGATAAACCCTGAGGAGCGGCCTGAAAATCTTACACTTGAAGCTTTCTGTACATTGACCAATCTCATAGGATCAAATCGCTTCTAATGTCCATCACGCAATTGTTTGACAAAATGTATTAAGCCTATTTGTCGACCCCTTTTAAGTCTCTCCGCATGTAAAATTGATCTTACACTCTTAACACTTTCAGAAAGATCTGAATTAATAATTATGTAATCATATTCGGGGTAATGGCTTATCTCATCCATTGCCTTTGCCATCCTTTTATCTACGATATGCGGAGGATCCTGAGCACGTTTTTTCAAGCGACGCTCTAACTCTCGAGTGGAAGGTGGCAAAATAAATACTCTTACTAGGTCTGCTTCTAAGTGTTCCCCTAATTGCTGGGTGCCCTGCCAATCAATATCGAAAAGAACATCCTGACCTCTATCAAGTGAGGCCTCTACTTGAGCTCTAGGTGTACCATAATAGTAGCCAAAAACTTTTGCATATTCCAACAACGCACTCGTTTTTATTAGTTTATCAAATTGGACGCTATTTATAAAATTATAATCTACACCGTGTACTTCACCTGGTCTGCGCGGCCGCGTAGTCGCCGATACCGACATTTTTAAATTCTCTTCCAGTGATAGCAATTCCCTACATATACTTGTCTTACCAGCACCTGACGGCGATGAAAGCACCAACATGAGGCCTTGACGATTTATTTCCGCCATTTTTCTTTTTGTTCCCTACCACAAAAATCCAACTACACTAAGTGGTCAGCAGATTACGGTAAAAAATACCGGTCTACTTTGTATTATACACCTTTTTCCCTGCTCAAACCCTAGGACAAGTTAGCTTGCAACAAGATTTGACTAACGCCCTATACATAGCATGCATATCGAAAAGGAGCACCAAATATCCCAATAGGATATGGTGGACTTAAAAGAAGCTCTAAGTTAAGTCAAAAATATTTTTCACAATAGCTGCGCCCTTTTGAGTTTTAACACCCTTTTACTGTTCTATAAGACTTAAAGTCTACTACGGATCTTGCGCCATTTTGCAACATTTTGATTGTGTTCTTTTAAAGTCTTTGAAAAAAAATGTCCCCCTAACCCATTAGCAACAAAATAAAAAAAGTCGGTGCTAGCAGGTGATAAGGCAGCTATGATAGAGGCTTTGCTAGGATTACATATTGGCGTTGGCGGCAAGCCGTGTATTCTATAAGTATTATGTGTAGTCTCCCTATTAAGATCTTTGTGCGTTAGGCGCTTGTTATCCACAAGTGCTGAAACGCCATATCTTACGGTGGGATCAGACTGCAACTTCATTTTCTTATTTAATCGATTAACAAAAACACTGGCAATTATTTCTCGTTCGCTATCAAGCCCTGCTTCTTTTTCGATAATAGATGCTAGTATTATTACATCCTCTTTTGATTTTAAGGGTAAGTCTATTCGACGTTTTTCCAACTCCTTTTGAACAAAAAGTACCATTTCTTTTTGCATTCTCACTAGGATACTGTTTCTTGTATCACCAAACTTGTAATTATACGTCTCGGGTAAAAGTGTGCCCTCTGGTACTTTTAGAGAAACCTGGCCAATCAAACCCTCCGTCTGGTACAACCTTCTAATCACTTCAAAAGAAGTTAGACCTTCTGGTATGGTTATCTGTCTGAGTATGATATTGCCACTGGATAACTTTTCAAGCACTGCATTCGGACTCGCATGCCTCTCAAAAAAATATTCTCCAGCGCGCAAGTTTTTAGATTCGCCTAATAATATGGCAGTCAACTTAAAGGCAAAAGGTTGGTTAAGTATTCCTCTTTGGGTTAAAATTTTAGTTATGTGCGATAGCCCAATTCCGCTTGGAATGACAACGGTTACACTTGATTTCAATGGCCCTCGTGAAAAGTGCGTGTTTAGTCCCCAGCCCGCAAATAACAATGTAATCGCTATAAAAACAGAAAACCCAAACAGTGATAACCTCACAGTTTCAAGCCTTCTCTGTTACAATTTCTTAAACACCAACGAAGCGTTAGTGCCACCGAACCCAAACGAATTAGATAAAACGGCATCCGTTTTCTTCTCTTGTGCAGTGTGAGGAACCAAATTTACGTCCCCACAACCTTCCGATGGATTATTCAAGTTTAATGTTGGAGGGACTATATTATCTCGCATAGCAAGCAGAGAGAAAATAGCTTCGACGCTTCCAGCGGCTCCAAGCAAGTGTCCTATCGAGGATTTAGTAGAGGACATGGAAACGCCGCTAATATCCGTTCCAAACAGTCTACGTACAGCATTCAACTCTATCATATCCCCGAGCGGAGTAGATGTTCCATGGGCATTTATATAATCAATATCGGCACAATTAAGGTTCGAACGTTCTAAGGCATTCTTCATAGCTCGGAATGCGCCGTCACCATTTTCTGCAGGAGCGGTTATATGATGCGCATCACCAGATAAACCATATCCTACTAACTCGCCATAAATTTGAGCTCCTCTTTTTTTTGCGTGCGCCAGCTCCTCAACTACTACAATGCCTGCACCTTCTCCCATTACAAAACCATCTCTATCTTTGTCCCATGGCCTAGACGCCTCGGTTGGTGTCTCGTTAAAGTTGGTGGACAAGGCTCTCGCTGCCGCGAAACCCGCAA
This sequence comes from uncultured Alphaproteobacteria bacterium, assembly GCA_902629125.1. Taxonomy (GTDB): domain Bacteria; phylum Pseudomonadota; class Alphaproteobacteria; order Thalassobaculales; family Thalassobaculaceae. Next base: position 28,486 of record CACOPQ010000008.1, on the reverse strand, counting down.
AACCAAGCCGATTTACGGCCGCCTCAGCGCCTCCTGCAACCATAACGTCGGCATCTCCCAGCATCACCAATCGGGCGGCATCCCCAATAGCGTGTGCACCTGTTGAACACGCAGTAACCACAGAATGATTGGGTCCTTTAAAACCAAATTTTATTGAGACATGTCCAGATACTAAATTAATAAGGGCAGCTGGAATAAAGAATGGAGAAATACGCCGTGGGCCGGCCTCCTTTAATTTGATGCTATTATCGTAGATCTGCTGTAGGCCGCCGATTCCAGACCCAATAATAACACCGGTCTTGTTTTGGTCTTTCTCGGTTTTAGGCGTCCACCCCGAATCATTTACTGCTTGGGTAGCAGCAACGAGACCTAAGAGGATAAACCTATCTATTTTTCGCTGCTCCTTTAAATCTAGCCAATCGTTGGGCCGAAATGAGTGCTGATCATCTTCGCTTTGACTTATCGTACCTGCTATTTTTGCTGGTAGATCAGTAACATCAAAGTTTTGCACCAGCTTTATACCCGAGTCGCCTCGCAATAGATTAGCCCAAGACGCCTCAGCATTGGCACCTAGTGGGGTAACAAGACCGACACCTGTGATAACTACACGTCTCAAAGTTCGCACCTACAAAGATATAATTTAAGCAAGGGCAACTTGTTAGTTTTCTAAAACGCTAAGAAGCCTCTTCGATAAATGCTATTGCGTCCTTGACCGTCACAATCTTCTCGGCTGCATCGTCCGGAATCTCAACACCAAATTCTTCTTCAAATGCCATCACTAGCTCTACATTATCGAGGCTATCTGCCCCTAAATCATCTATAAAACTAGCCGTATCTGACACCTTATCTGATTCCACACCTAAGTGCTCAACAACAATAGCCCTTACTTTTTCGGCAATATCACTCATTACATAAATCCTCGGTTTACCAATTAAAAGATAAATCAGAACAAATTATCTGACCGTTTTTATAGTTTTCGCAGAACTATTTCTACCTCTTCAATACGCCAAACAATATTTGCATCGGCGAAATAACATATTTACTCGTAATATTCTAGATCCTAAATCGTATATCACAATATTTGTATGAGGGTATAGTTTTTAGACCATTAAGGCATAGCCATCCCACCATTAATGTTTAACGTAGCGCCAGTTACATAACTGGCCTCCGAAGATGCCAAATAAACAGCTGCATTAGCAACATCTTCAGCTTCTCCCAGACGCCCCACGGGAACGTTCGCTTGCAATCGAGTTACTTGTTCCTCCGATAGATTTTCTGTCATAGGTGTTTTTATAAAACCTGGCGCTATGTTATTCACTGTTATGCCACGGCTTGCCACCTCAAGCGCCAGAGCTTTTGAAAAACCAATCATACCAGCTTTTGCTGCAGCATAATTTGTTTGACCTGCGTTTCCCGTTATACCCACAACGGATGAAATGCCTATTATCCTGCCCCACTTTCTTTTCATCATGCCACGAACAATTTTTCGCGTCAGGTGAAATCCTGCTATCAAATTTAAATTGATTACATCCATCAGATCTTGATCGCTCAGTCTAACAAGCAAATTATCTCTAGTGATACCTGCGTTGTTAACAAGTATATCGATTCCATTATCGCTGACCTGCTCCGCTTCTTCTGCCAAATGACCAATGCTAGTGGTATCTGCCAGATCACCCTGTAAAACGTGAACTCTGCTGCCGAGTTCCGCAGCTAGTTTTTCCAGTTTGCTAGATCTTGTACCATTAATTATCAATTCTGCTCCCTGATTATGGAGTGCCCTTGCCACAGCACTGCCAATTCCCCCTGAGGCGCCGGTTACAAGTGCTGACTTTCCTTTTAAATTAAAAACCATCTTTTAACCCAATCATCTTAATTCTTTTAAAAATTCCTCAATGGCATCCGGACTTTCAACAGAAATAGATTGCACATCTTTATCTATTCTTTTATTCAAGCCAGTCAGAACCTTACCAGCTCCCAGCTCGACAAAGGACGTAATGCCATTTTTGATCATCCACTCGATCGACTCCCTCCACCTTACCATACTCGTAACCTGCTGCACTAAAGATCCGCGAATATCGTCTGGATCACCCGAGGTTTTAGTCGCAGAAACATTTGTGACGACCGGCACTTTGGGAGGAAGAATTTTTATATTCTTGAGGGCTTCAAGCATTTTCTCTGCGGCCGGTTTCATCAAACTACAGTGAAAAGGCGCGCTCACCGGCAATAATACTGCACGCCGTATTCCCTTTGCCTTTGCTATCTCTATTGATTGCTCCACTGTTTTAAGGTCACCACTTAAAACTATTTGACCCGGCGCATTATCATTTGCAACATCACATACCCCTTTTTTAGATGCTACAGCTGCTATCTGTTTTGCCGCTTCTAGTTCTGCTCCCAAAAGCGCAGCCATACCACCCGTGCCAACCGGCACAGCATTTTGCATAGACTCCCCTCTTAGTTTAAGTAATTTAGCGGCATCAGAGAGATTAAAAGAACCTGCCGCCGTTAAAGCTGAATATTCACCCAAAGAATGCCCCGCCAAAAAACTAACCATTTGGTCTATACTACGGTTACTTATTTTTTCAATAACGCGCACTACAGCTAGACTCACAGCCATTAAAGCGGGCTGAGCGTTACTTGTTAATCTCAATTCAGACTCGGGACCTTCTTTCATGATTTTAAACAGATGTTGCCCAAGCGCTTCGTCAACTTCATCAAAAACCTTTTTTGCTGCATCATATTTGTCAGCTAACGCAATGCCCATACCTACGTATTGCGAACCTTGGCCAGGAAAAACTATTGCAGAATACGGTTTATTCAAGATCATTTTTTTTCCATTTTTAATTTAGAATGTATTTGGAGTTTCTAAAGACTACATGAAATGTTGCCATTTCACACAATCTAAAATTGTTAATATTAAGCTTGGCTTGCATCGTAAGGAAATAGGGTTCTTGCACAATACAATAAAATCTGTATATTTCGCTGTCATCGACCGGATACGTAGCAACTAGTTGCATTTTTCGTGATAGGTCACTCCTTGCTGTTGAGAAACGGCTAAGGGCCTCTTGTTAGTGTCCATATATCCATAAGGAGAAAAAAATGGCTACCTACGAGTGCGTATACATCGCACGACAAGAACTCACTGCGGCTCAGACAGAGCAGCTCTCTACAGATCTCACAAAAATAGTCTCGTCTAACAACGGAGAGATCAAAAACCAAGAATACTGGGGCTTAAGAAACCTTGCATACAAAATTCGAAAGAATCGCAAGGGCCACTATACGATGTTTCATATCGAAGCGCCCTCTAGCACAATACAGGAGTTAGAGAGAAACATGCGCTTAAATGAAGACATACTAAGGTATCTGACAGTGAAAATTGATAAGCTTCCACAAGGCCCCTCAGTGATGATGACTGCTCGACCAGATCGGCCAAGGCGCACAGATCGGTATGAAGATAACGCGTCTGTTAAAGATTCATACGGCGGCAATCCCCAAACTGATGGGGAAGTGTCAACCGAGAATACCGCTATTAAGTAAATACAAAACTCATTTTGGAACGATTATTATGACGACTCTTTCTATTTCCCGCCCAGCAGTAAGGCGTCCCCTTACCAAACGGAAAAAATCATGCCCATTCGCCGGTAAAAACGCACCTATCATTGACTACAAAGACGTCAAGCTACTGCAAAGATTTATTTCGGAACGGGGAAAAATTGTACCAAGTAGAATTACTGCGGTGTCTGCAAAAAAACAACGCGAGCTTTCTCAAGCAATTAAACGCGCACGGTTTCTAGCACTACTGCCCTATCTGTTGACCTAACTAATCAGCATTCTGCGTACTACTAATCGGTTTGTTTTAAAATGAAGAAGCCAGGAATTATTGAAGGAACAGTCTTACTGACCACCATATTTTTTTTTGGTGCCATGAATGGTGGTTCCCTCTTTGCGTTTCTCTTTTTGTATTTAGCTCCCCTACCACTTTTCATTTTGGGTTTAAAAAAAGATAGCCCATGGTGCGGGTTAGTCGGTGCGGTTGCGGCGGTGTCACTTTATTTCATTACGACGCCGCAAATGTCGATTATGTACTTGTTAGCTATCGCTGGTCCAACGACGTTTTTTTGCGAAAAGGCAACATCAAGGGCGGGCCCTTCACTCGATGGGTGGTATTCTATCAGTAATCTTTGCCTCTTTATAATAGTACCTCCGACATTTCTTTTCGTTTTATTAACTGCATATTTTTGGCTTTATGGGCAAGGTTTAGGTTTTGTATTAATTGAAAAAACAAACGAAATATTCGACCTTTACATTACCGCCTTAAAAGGTCAGGGGCAAAATATAAACCCGTCGATTTCTCTGCAACTGAACAACGTTAAGAAATCTTTTTCCGATACAGCTCCAGCCCTTATTGCGATTTTTTGGATGTCCTTAATAGTATTGAACGGTCTAATAGCACAATCGATCCTTAGAAAATTAAAACAGAATCAAAGACCATCGTTCGCAATAAGAGAGGTGCAAATTCCTAGGCTTTTTGTCGTTACATTACTCTCGAGCATTACACTAGCTATTTTTTTAAACGGCGAACTGGGATATCTAGTCACAAACCTCACACCAATTCTAGCTTTCCCCGTTATATTAGCTGGACTCGGCGTTGTACATATGCTTGCTGACAAAACCAAGTATAATGGAAGCATTTTGTTCTTTCTTTATCTTATTATTACGTTTAGCAGATGGGCAGCTATTTTAGTAGTTTTAGTAGGTATTGCAGATCATTTTTTGAAATTAAGAAACAAGGTTCAGGCAGATAACCTTCAGTAATTCACCGAAAACATAATTTGAATCGTTATTTGGAAAATACTTTTTTTTGGAGGAACACATCGTGGAAGTAATATTGTTAGAAAGAATTGAAAAGCTTGGCCAAATGGGCGATGTCGTAAATGTAAAAACTGGCTTCGCACGGAATTATTTGCTACCGCAAAATAAGGCTCTTCGCAAAACAAAACAAAATTTAACCCGCTTTGAGTCCCAACGAGCTCAACTAGAAGCAGATAACTTAACTAGAAAAAGTGAAGCTGAAAATATAGCGAGTAAACTGGAAAACATGAACATTACTATTATACGCGCGGCAGGTGAAACCGGCCAGCTCTATGGATCCGTAACCAGCAGAGATATAGCCGAGAGTGTCACTAAAGCGGGTATATCGGTCAACAAAAATCAAGTCATCTTAAACAGAGCTCTGAAAGTTTTGGGTCTTGAGCCAATTCGCATATCATTACACCCTGAAGTTTCAGTCGAAATTACTGCAAACATTGCTCGCAATAAAGAAGAAGCAGAACAACAATTATCTCAAGGGTATGCCGTGAGTGCTGTTCCTGTTGAAGAGGACCAGCAAACAGAAAACGCTAGCACCACTTCCCCTGATAATACAGATGGTTCAGTTGAGGCTAACTTAGTGGCCAGTGAGGACGAGGTAAAAGAGGAATAAATTCTCTCTTTTTTGAAACAGTAAGATTGTCCCCATTTTTAACGTTTTCCACAGGTTTTTTTCGCCCTGTTTCTCTGTGCATGTGAACTACTTGTTGATCGTTTTTGAATGATGCAGCGTAAATTTTCTGATAAACTTTCATTATGTCAAATGTAGATATAACAACCTTTACGACGCCAGTCGCCCAAGCAGAAGTGCGAGAGCAACCGCACAACGTAGAGGCAGAACAGGGACTCCTTGGGGCAATATTGATAAACAATAGAGCTTTTGAAAAAGTTAGTGACTTTTTACAATCGGAGCATTTTTCAGACCCAATTCACGGAAGAATATTTGAGGCCTGCGGAAAATTAATAGAGCGCGGCCAAATTGCTAATCCCGTTACCCTGAAACCGATATTTGATAATGAGGAGGCACTCGTAGAGGCGGGAGGTGCTAATTACCTTGTTCAACTTGCTGCGTCGGTTGTAACCGTAGTTAACGCTGAGGATTATGGAAAATCGATAAAAGATAGTTTTTTGAGACGCGAATTAATTGAAATAGGGGAAGAGGTAGTTAATAGCGCTTACAGCTATGACCTTGATCAAACAGCCTTAAATCAGATTGAATTAGCTGAATCGCAACTTTTTTCTCTTGCCGAAAATGATACTGCAGAAGGAGGACTTAGAAATTTTTCAGAGGCGCTATTAGAGTCTGTAAAAATGGCTGAAGCTGCTTATAAAAGAGACGGCGGTCTAGCTGGTCTAGCTACAGGGTTCAAGGACTTAGATAGACAATTAGGAGGTTTACATCCATCAGATCTTTTGGTACTGGCTGGCCGGCCAGCAATGGGGAAAACCGCTTTAGCGACAAACATTGCATATCACGTGGCAACGGCTAATCAACCAGATGGTAGCAGACCAGTAGTAGCCTTTTTTTCTTTAGAGATGTCTGCGGAACAACTTGCAACCAGAATATTATCTGAGAACACGGAGATCTCCTCCGAGAAAATCAGACGCGGTGAACTATCTGGTAATGATTTTCAAAAAATTGTGAAATCTAGTCAGGAGCTAGAGTCTGCTCTACTTTTTATAGACGACACACCGGCTATTCCCGTATCAACCCTTCGCACCCGAGCTCGAAGGTTATTACGACAGCACGATTTATCTCTTATTATAGTCGACTATTTGCAACTTATGCGGCCCTCACCAGGCCAAAAGACAGATAATCGTGTACAGGAAGTATCAGTCATAACACAAGGCCTTAAGGCGATCGCGAAGGAATTAAATGTTCCTATTCTAGCGCTCTCTCAACTATCAAGAGCGGTAGAACAAAGGGAAGACAAGAGACCCGTTTTAGCAGATTTGCGAGAATCTGGATCTATTGAACAAGACTCAGACGTCGTAATGTTCGTCTTTAGAGAGGAATACTATTTAGACAAAGCCGAGCCAGTGCAAAGGCCCGATGAAGGAGATGAAAGATACCATGAGCGGCATGACAAATGGATAGATCTACGAAGTCGAGCTCACGGGAAAGCCGAAATCATTATCGGAAAACAACGCCATGGGCCTACTGGAACAGTCACATTACACTTTAATGGTCCGACAACTCGTTTCTCAGATTTCATAGAGGATGACAGGCTTCCAGAACGAAATAAGTAATGCTGTATAATTTTAACATCAACAAAAAAGCAAATTCGTTTCTCGTTATTGATGTTGACGCCATTGTTTCCAACTATCAAACTTTAAGATCAAAACTCAGTAATGCTCATTGTGCCGCCACGTTAAAGGCAAACGCTTATGGTTTAGGGATTAAGAAAATTGCCCCTGCCCTCGATAAAGCTGGTTGCTCAACTTTTTTTGTTGCTACGTTAGATGAGGCAGTAGAGCTTAGAAAAATATTAAATAGCAATAGAAAATCGATATTAGTTCTAAACGGCTTCTTAGCTGGTGCCGGGCGTATTTTTAAACACTACAACATAACTCCGGTTCTAAATAATTTTTGTCAATTGGAAACATGGGTTGACTATAACTCAACCTCAGAAGATCGACAAAAAGCTGCATTACATCTGGATACTGGAATGAACCGCTTCGGACTAGATAATAAAGATATCGCGCGATTAATGAAAAATCCTCAAATTTTAATTAAGGCAAATATTTATATGCTGTTATCTCACTTGGCGTGTAGTGATGAACCCGAAAACGTAATGAACAATCGTCAATTACTGGAATTTCGTTCTTTGATAGGACGTTTACCTAAAGTAACGGCCAGCTTGGCTAACTCCGGCGGAATTTATTTAGGAAAGAAATTTCATTTCGATCTTGTACGCCCTGGTCTTGCTCTATACGGGAGTGTTCCCGGTCACCTTCAAAATAATTTGACAAACTGTATTTCATTATATGGGCGAGTTCTCCAACTTCGAGAAGTCGATAAAGGTCAATTGGTCGGTTACGGAGGAACTTATAAACTCACTAAAAGGTCTCGCATTGCCACCATCGGTGTTGGATATGCTGATGGTTATCAACGCTCACTAAGTGGATTATCAACCGTTTTCCACCATGATTCTCCATTACCTGTAGTTGGACGGATTTCAATGGATTCTATAACAGTAGATATTTCTAGTTTACCTGACAATAAATTAGAGGAAGGGAACTTTGTCGAGTTACTTGGAAAAAACTTTACCATTGACCAGGCAGCATCTTTAGCTCAAACAGTACCTTATGAAATGATAACTGGGTTAGGACGTCGTCACTACAGATACTATAACCAAATAAAAGATGGACTATAAATAACCACTATCATTAGAGGTTTTCTACTAAAATGGTCTTAATAAAGCATATTGGGCAATACGTTCTAGAAACGTTAACAACACTGGGAAGGCTTGTAATTTTTTTTGCAAAAGCAATCGCGCATTGTTTTAAACCTCCATATTTTTATCAACTAATCTTAAAACAAGTAATGGATATTGGTTACTATTCGCTTCCTGTAGTAGGGCTAACAACTCTATTTTCTGGAATGGTACTAGCTTTACAAAGCTACAACGGTTTTACAAGATTTTCCTCAGAATCCGCAGTTGCGACTGTCGTCGCATTATCGATCACACGAGAGCTAGGCCCTGTCCTCGCAGGATTAATGGTGACAGGAAGAGTTGGCTCTTCAATTGCTGCAGAGCTAGGAAGTATGAAGGTATCAGATCAGATTGATGCGCTAAAAATTCTCGGAACAAATCCGTTTGATTATTTAATTGCACCCCGCATAATAGCATGTATCATATGCCTTCCGATTTTAGTTCTAATTGGCGATATAATTGGAATTTTTGGCGGTTTTTTAGTGGGTGTCTATAAGCTAAATTTCAATCCATCTACTTACCTATACCAAACAGTATCATATCTGGAACCTATGGATATTGCGTCGGGTCTTATCAAGGCTTCTATCTTTGGTCTGCTACTAGGCATGATGGGATGTTTTCACGGATATAACTGTAATCGAGGAGCTAAAGGAGTGGGTTTAGCGACTACAAACGCTGTTGTTTCCGGATGTATATTAATATTAATTTTTAACTATCTTGTTACCGAATTATTTTTTTCTTCATAGCTTGTATTCCAATGAAACATCCAAGGATTGAGGTCAAAGAATTAAAAAAATCTTTCAATGAGACTGTTATTCTCGACCAAATAAACTTTAAAGTTCATCAGGGGGAATCATTGGTTGTGATTGGAGCCTCCGGATCAGGTAAATCTGTTTTAACCAAATGCCTTGTAGGTTTATTAAAACCAGACAACGGCGATATATTTTTAGATGGTCATCAACTGGATACAAACTCTTCAGATGGTACACCTGTAGCGGCCAACTCAATCAGTTATGTTTTCCAAAATTCTGCTCTATTTGACTCACTCACTGTTATCGAGAACATATCATTCGGCCCTCGGTTCTTAAACAAACAAAATGAGAAAGACGCCAATGAAATAGCTAGAGAAAGTATGATAAAGTTGGATATTCATCCAAAATTTTGGCCTATGCACCCAAAAGAATTATCGTCAAGCTTGCGCAAAATTGTCGCGATAGCGAGAGCCCTGGCGGTTAAGCCAAAAATTATTATATTTGACGAGCCATCTACCGGTCTTGATATAAGAGCAAGTCATAAATTGGACTACCTAATACGAGATAGTGTGAAAAATGAGAATATAACCGCAATAACAATCACTCATGATATGAATAGCGCGCTGCACATAGCTGATTCAATCGCTATGCTACACGAAGGTAAATTAATTTGGTCGGGTGAACCAAGTGAATTGAAAAAATCAAACCATGCCGAGGTCAGACGCTTTATCAAACCCTTTTTAACCTCAACATAACTTCAATTAGCATATTAATATTATCGAATATTTGGTATTTCTAGAGATGAATAAGGTGATAAGACGCTACATCTGTCAAGAGTGTGGGGCACAACATCCTCGCTGGAGTGGTCGTTGTGATTCCTGTGGTTCTTGGAACACAATTATTGAAGAGATACGCAGCCCTAAGTCTCGCCAAGCAAACAAAAGTTCATCTCTACGAACAATCGCCCAAACTCCGGAGGCTCTATCAACTCCCATCGAAACTACTAAACGTGCCGCTACAGCTATGCAGGAACTCGACAGAGTTTTAGGAGGTGGATTAGTGAGTGGATCAGTGATTTTGCTGGGTGGTGACCCAGGAATAGGAAAGTCCACGCTGCTTCTGCAAGTTGCGTCTAAATTAACCACAAAATTGAAATCTTTCTATGTAACCGGCGAAGAAGCATTAGATCAAATAAGGCTGAGGGCGCAACGGCTTCACATAGAAAATTCTGAGGTGTTTTTACTTGCAGTCACAAACGTTTCCGAGATCATTCAAATCCTAGAAAATCAAAAAACACCCAGCCTATTAATTGTTGACTCTATTCAAACTGTTTATAATGATCTGTCAGATGCAGCTCCCGGTACTGTGTCACAAGTAAGATCTTCAGCACATGAATTAATCAGATTTGCAAAAGTTTCGAATACCATTCTTATACTTGTTGGCCATGTCACAAAAGAAGGAACTGTAGCGGGGCCAAGAGTACTTGAACATATGGTAGATACAGTGTTGTATTTCGAAGGTGAGAGGACCAATCAATTTAGAATACTTAGGTCGGTTAAAAATCGATTTGGTCCAACGAGCGAAATTGGTGTTTTTCAAATGACTCAAACCGGTTTATCGGAAGTTACAAACCCTTCAAAACTACTCTTAGCTGGGCGATCGCATGATGCAATTGGAAGTTGCATATTTGCGGGCATAGAAGGAAGTCGGCCCATGCTAGCGGAAATACAAGCTTTGATAGCCCCCTCACCATTTGGTACTCCGCGAAGATCCGTAATTGGCTTAGATGGTAACAGATTAGCAATGATCTTGGCTGTGTTGGAGGCACGGTGTAGTATATCACTATCTAACAAGGATATTTTTTTGAATGTGGTCGGTGGGCTTAAAATCAGCGAACCAGCTGCGGATCTTGCTGTTGCCGCAGCGCTCCTTTCATCTCTTTTTAATTCTCCTGCGCCACAAGAAAGTATAATTTTTGGAGAGATTGGCTTGTCTGCAGAAATACGAACAGTAAACTATTCAGATGTACGTCTAAAAGAAGGATTTAAGCTTGGCTTTACTAGCGCAATTATCTCCCCCGTTAAATCAATAAATTTGAAATCATTTGAGAAAATCGAAATGAATATTAAAGAAATTTCCTCCTTACATGACCTCGTTACAATCTTCAAAAATGCAAACACCTCCTTTGAAGTCCCAACCTAAAAAAAATCCAAGAAACTACTACGGCACCCAAATTAATGGATATTCTTACAATCGATCCCACAGACTTAGTAATTCTTATAATTATTTTTTGTTTTGGTTTGTTCTCGCTTTTCAGAGGATTTATAAAGGAGCTTTTTTCCATCATCGGTTGGATTGTTGCTATTCTTTTAGCTGTTTTTTTTACTCCATTTGTTTTGTCAGAAATTAAAGTCGTGCTGCCATCTATTGGTTTTAGTCCGCTCGTATTTGGGGCTTTAATTGCCCTGATTATCTACATCCTTTTTAGGGTACTTGGGGGTTTATTTCAAAAAAGGCTAGCCAAAGCCAACATAAGCGCCATTAACCGATCACTTGGATTTTTATTGGGTGTCGCGAAAGGCTACGCGTTAGTCTGTATTACTGTTTTCATCACAAGGGCATTTTTAAATGAGGCCGAATACCCGAATTGGTTGAGGACCTCCAAATCTCTTCCCCTGATGGAATCAACGACAATGTTTGTAGCTTCCCAGTTTCCCATGTATTTACAGAAAAACTTTGAGAAAAAACCAATAGATAGCTTTAAAAAAGAAACGAAAATGAAATTCGAAAGTCTTAATCTGCCAAAGTTAAAGGAAGGGTATTTCCAAAAAGACACAGTTTATAATAGGAATCAGAGACAACTTATGGACAAAAAATTCCAACAAATTAATCCCTCCCAACAAAAAATCCAATAGGAAGTATTATTAGAAAAATTATAACTTAATAAGTATACCGCGTAGTTATACCCTGTCGCGCAAGCACTAAAAGAGGAATCTATGAGTACAGATACGCACATTGCTGGAAAAGTGGCACTTATAACTGGAGCATCGCGCGGTATCGGAGCAGCAATTGCTAAGGGACTGGCTGCTTACGGGGTACATGTAATCCTTATCGCTAGAACAATTGGAGCATTAGAAGAATTAGACGATGAAATAACCAATGCTGGGGGCTCAAGCACTTTGGTACCGCTAGATTTACTTGATTTTCCTGCGATTGATAGACTTGGCGCAACTATCTTCGAGAGATGGGGAAAATTGGATATTCTAATTTCAAACGCTGCAATGCTTGGTAAACTGACCCCTCTACACCACTATGATCCATCTACCTGGGATAATGTAATCAACCTTAATCTTGTCGCCAACCAGCGTTTGATCCGAAGTTTCGATCCGTTATTGCGACAATCTACTCATGGCAGAGCTATATTCCTATCCGCAACCGTAGCCAGGGAGGCGACACCTTACTGGGGAGCATATGCTACTAGCAAGTCCGGATTAGAAATGATGATTCAGGTTTATGCAAAAGAAACAGAAAAGACTAATCTAAAGGTAAATATTGTTGACCCTGGGATCACCAGGACCAGCCTTCGCGCGAGTGCGTTTCCTGGCGAAGATGCAAGTAAATTAAAATCACCTGCGACACTTGTTCCACTTTTTCTTAAGTTATGCTCCGCTGGGAACCAAGCCCACGGTCAATTAATAAAATATGACGAGGATGACGAACACTAAAATGCAGCCAACTGCCAGTTTTTTACTATTTTGCTCTTTTTAACTCTTTATTAATCGCCGTAGCTGCGAGCTCCAAATTTCGCAATGTCTGCTCCATTTCCTTCCTTTTCCGAAAACCAAGAAGGCCGTAACCAAGAGCAAAGCGAACACCTTTTGCCCGATCTTTAATACGTTTTAATCTTACGTTATCCTGAGTTATATTTTGACTTTCTCTCATTCTCATGCGCTTGATATCCATTTTCCATAAACGTCTAAACTGCTTTACTTCACCGTTTATCAATAATTTTGGAAGACTAGTTGCTTCTTTGTTTGTTGATATTGAAGCAGGATCCGTGCCAGCTTTTGTTTTTTTCATGTCCAGGATTTCCTCAATTTTGCCTTGTACACATTCAAGCAAATGGATTTTGACTGGTTTTCATTAAAAGTCTAATTGGCACGCCAGGAAGCGTGAAGTACTTACGTAATTCGTTGACCACATAACGTTTGTAGGATTCAGGGACCTGATCTGGCTGATTGCAAAAACATACAAATGAAGGCGGGCGAGTCTTTATTTGAGTGATATAGCGTAGTTTTAAGCGTCGTCCCTGTACTAATGGTGGAGGATGTCTTTGGACGATCATTTCAAACCAACGGTTGAGTTTTGCTGTGGGGACTCTCTGGTTCCAAACGTCATAAACCGTAAAACTTCTCTCAATCAAAATGTCTAAATTGGTTTTTTCTAATGCCGAAATTGGCACATAAGGAATGTCTTTTACCTGTGGGAGAGATATTTTGGCTCGCCTTTCAAGTTCTTTAACAGCCTTACTTTTATCCTTTATTAAGTCCCACTTATTTACAGCAATCAGCAAGCTTCGTCCTTCTTCTATGACCAACCTTGCAATGTTTAAGTCTTGGCGCTCCAACATCATCGATGCATCAACTACGAGTACAACAACATGAGCAAACCGCACCGCCCTCCACGTATCATCGCCAGAAGCTTTTTCTAATTTATTAGAGATACGTGATTTGCGTCTAAGTCCAGCTGTATCAAATAAATGAAGGGTTTTCTTTTTCCATTGCCATTCGATCTGTATTGAGTCTCGGGTTATGCCGGCTTCTGGTCCAGTTAAGACTCTATTTTGACCAAGCAGGGCGTTGATAAGTGTTGACTTTCCCACGTTTGGCCGGCCAACAATCGCCAAACGCAGAATTTCGCCCACTTTTCCAACAGAAAAATTGTTTAAATCTAAAGAAGCTTTTCCTATATCGTGTTGGGTTTCAGCATGTGAAGGAAGGTTTTTATCTTTTCCTACTAACTTTTGTGTTTTCGATCTCAAGGCGGCGTAAAGATCAGCCATACCTAGCCCATGCTCAGCGGAAATTACTACAGGCTCCCCTAACCCAAGATTAAAGGCCTCTAGGATGCCGCTCTCTGCGGCATTACTTTCGCATTTATTTGCGACTAAGATGATGTCATTTTTTTTTCGCCTGAGCCAATGACACAAATCCAAATCATCTGGTGTTATTCCCATCTTTGCATCCACCATCAGGATAACTATAGCGGCTTCTTTGACTGCAACCTCTGTTTGATCGCGCATTCTTTTGGTAATTGGAGCCCTGTTATTTGATTCAAGGCCAGCTGTATCAAAAATGGTAAATTGTAAATCACTTATTTTAGCCTCGCCTTGCCTACGATCTCTTGTGACACCAGGGGTATCGTCGACGAGGGCATGCCGTCTTCCAATAAGACGATTAAATAGAGTTGACTTTCCTACATTGGGCCGTCCAATTATGGCAACAATCCCATTCATACACTGTACCAGTTCACCAACATAATTAACGAAAAGCTGTCAACTTGCCTTGTTTATCCAAAAGCAAAAGAGTTTTATCTACAACTATCGGTTCTATGAATATATTACCATCCACCTGAGTCTCTCCTAATATTCGCCCAGTGTATGGTGAAACGGAATAAATTTTTCCAATTGATGAAGCAATTATCAGCCGGTCGCCCGCCAAAACTGGTTCCGAATATTCGACAACTATTTTTTCTCTTTTAAATGCTAGTGAATCTTTTAACGAAAATTCGGGTAGGTTCGTTATCCACTTTACGCGTCCATCTTTCTTTGTAAGACATATTACCTGCCGACCTACGGAAACTATATATAGATAACTTCCCGCCACCCAAGGCATCACTCTACTAGCAATAGGCAACTCCCATAAGCGCCTCCCTGTTTTCAATTCTAGAGCTATCAGCCTACCTGAGTGGCTCGTTGCGAAAACCATATCTTCATCGATGACAGGGTTGCCTCTCACATGCGAAATTCTAGCTACCCCGCCACTTCCGCGTTTCACGCTTAAATTATCCCCCCAAAAAATACGACCGTTATTTGTCTTAAGCGCATATAGTTCGCCCGAGGAATATGCTAGAATGACCTTATCTTTCTCGATTGCTGGGTTGGCTGCCCCAAGAAGAGCGGCGTTTGCTATCATCCCATTATGTGACCACAGACTTACACCTGTTAATGCTGAGAATGCGAGTGTCATATTATCTAATGTCGTAACAAATATACGACCATCTGCATAACTGGGTGCACTTCTCAACGCTCGTCCTGTGGACACTCGCCACAACTCTTTACCATTTGGGATATTTAAAGCAATCAGCTCTCCAGATCCTAACGAGATAAAAATTTTATTTTGCCCTGAACCTAATCCACCACCAAAAATACCAACGTTCTCATCTGGTTTTAAGATTGTCTCCCACCGCAACTCACCAGTTTTTAATGCGAACGCCCGAACTTTACCAGTCGTATCTAATGTCACAACTATACCCTTCAACACTATTGGTGCTGCGGTAAGCGCGATACTCTCAGAACCACCTTCACCAATCTTTGATTGCCATACTCTCTTAGGAGCATGACTGAGTTGGATATGTTTCAGTGCATGAGTAGCACTACCGCCTCGCTGCGGCCAACTTGCATTAACTTTTGGGGCTGGCAGTTGAACAATTATTTCACTCAACTCATCGTCAGGTTTGAGCTCAATTTGTTTAGCGATTATCGCTTTTCGCTCCCCTTCAACCCTAACCCTGTTTTGTTTTTCTCCTAGAAACCCGAAACCGCAGCTTGAAAGTAAGATTGGGACAACACAACAAACGGATAATTTGAAGCTACTGAACTTTTTAGACAATTTTAAATTCTTTCAAAAGTTTAAGGCAATGCCTTGAGAATTTCTGAGGTGCGACGCCTAAGATTGTTCGGAGTATTGGCCCCATTAGTTAACTCTTCGAATATTGATCGGGCCTTTTTTAAATTGCCACTCTCAAGTTCTATTCCACCTTTTAATTCGAGAGCCAGAAATTTCCATGGCCCGTCTCCTGCTATCAATGCATCTAACTGTGAAATGTTATTATCATTGTCTGAAGCAAAAAGTTTTAGTCGAGCCAAGTCCCGTAAATAACGAGGTATTTCTTCGTTGGTGATAATTTCTTTCAATACTATAGCCATTCCCTCAAGATCATCATTACTTTTGGCCAAAGCGGCTTTTTTCAACTTTGATATAATCGCATATCCTATGGTTTCGTCGAAACGGTCATCACTAAAAAGTTCTATAGCGGCATTTTTGTCGCCTGATCTACCAGCTTCTGAAGCCAATTCGTATAATTCAGAAGCTTGTTCTTTGTTTTTTTCTTGTGTGTGTTCAATAAAACGATAACCTGCGATTGCTAAAATTATAAAAATAGCCAGTGCAATCAGATATTTACCATACGCTTTCCAAAGACGAGCTGCTTTATCTTGACGCAGCTCTTCGTCTATCTCGTTAAAAATATCTGACACTTTGCCTCCAAACTATTGTGGTTCGTAAAAACCTCACTTGCACAACGTATAATTAAGTGTTCTTTTTACATCAAAAGCCCAGATTTAAAAACCCCGATATAGAAGGTTAATCTGAACACATTTCATTAACAAGATAAGAAACTCTTTACCTATTATTCTTTTTGGGGGAGAGTTGTAACAACACTTTAATAGTAAAGATGACTTAAGATAATGGTTAATTTAATCACCTTGAAAGGTTCGCGCCAGACCTCACACCGACTGCTATTCAGCAAGACAGAACTCACCAAAATTTTAAACGCCTATAGTAATGGCGTTATAAAGGATCACTGGCGTGACTACGCAATAGACCAGAATGGCACCATTTCAGTATTTTCCATATTTAAAAACAGCCGAGAAAAAGCTACTTTTTGTATTATGAAAAGGCGCGAAAACAGTAAAAAATCTAATCGCTTTTCTCTTCAATATCGTCTTCGGACGGTCGAAGTTTCGAGCAGCCTCGACAAAATTTTGAAACGACTAGAGAATATGCCTAAATTATTGAAAAATTGAGTTGGTTTTCCAATAAAAATCTCAACTTCTCGATCTAAGATGTTACGATACCCGTTTTGCGTCTCTGTTTTTTCACTCCGCAATTGCAAAATAACTCTAGTGGTCACCAAAATTGGCACAATGGTTGCAAAACAAAATGAAATTTCTACAAAGAGGAATCAATGCATCAAATAGTCGTGTCAAAACAATCAGAAAATCCTGATAGAAGAAAAAATGAACGTTCAAGTGCTCCTATGACCGTAGTAATAGGTAATACTCCCTATGCTATCGGTAATTGGAGTTGTGGCGGAATAAAGATTTCGAACTATTACGGGGTACTTCAACCGACGCACAAATCCAAACTTAGAGTACTGGTTCCACTTGCTGGTCCTGGTGCCATTTTTCATGCCTACGGCGAAGTAAAAAGATACGACTCGGACGATTTGTCTTTATCTATGTCATTTGAAAACTTAGATAGATTGGCGAGTGGAACCCTAAACCGATATCTTTTGGAACAGATGGCTTACAATACGACTGCAATGAACAAGAGTTAACGGAATGAATAATTACTCTCGAAGTAAAATGAATGTAAATAATTTTTTTGATAAGCAATCAACAAAAAGGGAAGCGATTGAGCTACTTTTTGGTAAGGATGCGAATGCTGAGGAAAATCAACAATCCGAGCAATTATTCCCTGATTTAAAAAAGAAGGCCGCCAAAGAAAGAGCGAAGGAGATTGTGTCCAATCTCGAAGATATGATACTGAATCCGGAGAGATTAGACGGAAAAACTGGGACAGACTATAGAAGTTGGGCAAAAGCTGCTCGCAAAGAAATAAGCCAAGCAATACAAGAAGCGGAAACCAGTGCGGCATTCCGGGAGTTAATATCTGCCAATAGAATCGGCGGCTTATGTGTGAAGATTGGTTTTTTACTGCTTGCTACCGTAGCTTCTTTTGCGGCATTTTGGTATGGCATCTTGTTTATTTGGACTGAGCACGGACCTATATGGGGATTCGGTGCAACTTTATCTGCAATTGGGCTGTCAGTTGCCTTCACAACAGCAGGGTTACTTTTAGGCACTGATCGGCAAGAAGAAGCGAAGAAAATTGCCACAGAGAAATATGAAAATAGGCGGAGATAACCTAGGTCAATAACTAAAATTTTTTAAGTTTTTAACCAAAAGCGTCGTTGGGTCATTTGGAGGTTCTGTCTAAGATCACAATTTACAGAAAACTTCTTGAACAAAAGGTGGATCTACCTGTGTATACTGGCCGGCTGGACAAACAAAACATTCAAATCTCTTACGGTCAATTTCAGTTAAAAAATATCCAAGCTAAGTTTAACCACCGCGCCAATTAAAGAATATTAAAAAAAATTCTCACATTTCTTTTATTTAGTCTCATTCACTGCTAAACAATTAGCAATAAATAGTGCCAATAAATCTATCATCGTGAAAGGAAGATTTGTATGAATAACTCCGAGCTTGAAAAAGTCGAAAGTTATCTTAGGAGAAAATTTAACAACCCAAAAGTTGTAATCGAAGGTCGTGAAAATAAAGAAGACTCAGCGGAAGTAATGTTAGATGGTGAATTTATTGGCGTTATTTTCAAGGATGAAGATGAAGGTGAAATTTCTTATGACTTTCACATGTCAATTCTTCAAATTGACCTTGAATAACATAACGTTAAGACTCAAACAAAGGTAAATGGCTTCGTTCATGAAGAATTCCGAAGAAAAGGAATATGCCCACTCTTGTATCGATGAAAAATATATTATTGCTTCTTTTTATAAATTTGTGCCCATCAGCAATTTGAAAAAACTGCAAACTATTCTTTACGATTTTTGCTGGGGCCTCGGAATTTCTGGCACTGTTCTTCTCGCCGATGAAGGTATAAATGGGACAATTGCAGGCTCGAAAAGTTCGATCAAAGATCTTTATCAATGGTTGTGCGGCCAACTAAACCTTAATGGGTTACAGATTAGGTATAGTGAGGATACTTCTGTTCCTTTTCATCGACTGAGAGTTCGAATAAAAAAAGAAATAGTTACGATGGGCAAGCAGGCAATTGATCCCACTTCTAAAGTTGGTGCCTATGTTCACCCTTTAGACTGGAACTCACTCCTAGAAGAAGAGAACACCGTAGTTATTGATACTCGCAACCATTATGAAGTGGAGATTGGTACTTTTGAAAAAGCGCTTAATCCCAAAACAAATTCTTTTAGGCAATTCCCAGCATGGGTTGTGGGAACTCTTGAAAAAATGCCCGCTATAAATAAAGAATCTAAAATTGCTATGTTCTGCACTGGGGGTATTCGTTGCGAAAAAGCTACCTCGTACCTAAAAGATAGAGGTTACAAAAATATTTTTCACCTGGAAGGTGGGATTTTAAAGTATTTCGAAGAGGTATCGGACGAAGATAATTTATGGAACGGAGAATGTTTCGTTTTTGACAATCGGGTCGCACTTAAAAAAGATTTACGACCAGGTAAATATTCTATGTGCCATGCATGCAGAATGCCTCTGGCTCAAACAGATTTAGACTCCAAAAAATATTCACCGGGTCTGCACTGCCCGAAATGCTACGGAACACACTCTGAAAAACAAGTTAAACGATTTAAAGACAGACAAAGACAAATAGAACTATCGAATCTTCGCGGGGTAAAACATTTAGGAGGTAGAGTTAAGCAGGATGGCTGACCCATTACAATCTAGCAAACGCCTTCCGGTGCTATACAGTTTCAGACGCTGTCCTTATGCTATTAGAGCGAGAATAGCTATTAATCAATCAAATAAGGCTGTTGAATTACGCGAAGTAGTTTTAAGAGATAAGCCCAATCACATGACACAATTATCACCGAAAGCGACCGTACCAGTTTTGTGGCTGGAAGATGGTAATGTTATTGACGAAAGTTTAGAGGTGATGGCTTGGGCTGCAAATTATTCAAATTGGACTTCTTTACCACTGAACATGGGGGAAAGAGATGTGGTAAGTAGAAATGATACCGCATTCAAATCTCACTTGGACAGATACAAGTATCCAAATCGCTATCCCAACACGAATGCTTTAGACCATCGTGAAGCTGCGTTAGATATTTTGAGGGGAATTGAAGCTACTTTAAATAATAATTGGCTTGGTGGCCATCAACCAACTTTCACTGATATAGCTATTCTTCCCTTTATCAGACAATTTAGGGGAGTAGACGCTCAATGGTTTGATAATTTAGAGGATATCCCAAAAACAATATCTTGGACGAACAGGTTCCTAGATTGGGAAGGATTTAAAAGCGTCATGATTAAATACCCACAATGGAGGCCTGGTGATTCTATAATAACTTTCGGTATAAGTTCATTATAAAAATGAAATAACGTTACCATTTTTTGGCTATGTTTTTAAAAAATTTTCGCTTCCTGCAACATCCAAACGGCGATCATCAGCATTATAAACCCAATACCGATATTTATATATCTCCACGCTGCAGGACTTTGAACTTTTGGGGCCATTAAGTTTGCCCCATAAGCTAGTCCGAAAAAAAATAAAAAACTTGCAGTTGTTGCCCCCAAACCAAATGCCATTCTCGTTGAGGATTCAAACTTCATAGAGATGGTACCTAACAAGACAACCGTATCAAGATATACGTGTGGATTTGCAAATGTTAGGACAGCCGCTGATATGAGTGTTGTTGACAATTTGGTTTTTGGACTCTCGATTAAATGATCTAAGCCATAGCCTCTATAGACGTCTATGAACCTAATAACAGCATAAAAGAATAACCAAACTGCCACCGCCAGGAATATCTCTGTGGAATATTTTTGAACAATATCAGTCAGGAATTTATCTGCACCGCTAATACCAATGAAAATTAAGAGTGCATCTGAAACAGAGCAAAATAACGCCACTGGCAACACGTGTTTACCTAGAAGTCCTTGCCTTAATACGAAGACATTTTGTGCGCCGATAGCAATAATTAGCGAAAAACCTAGTGCAAGCCCTGAAAAAAAACCAACAACCAAAGAAAAATTCTATCGAAAACGGAGGTTTTTTCTAGATAACTCCCCTACTGACTTGACCCCCATTAATCGCATATCTCGCTCGATTTCCTGCTTCATTAAGGTCAACGCCCTCTCAACACCCGCTTGTCCCGCGGCAGCCAAAGCATATAAATAAAAACGTCCTCCGCCAACAGCTTTTGCACCGAGTGAAAGAGCTTTCAAAACATGCGTGCCGCGTTGCACACCACTGTCCATGATGACATCTATTTTATCGCCAACAGCGTCTACTATTTCTGCCAACTGGTCAAATGGAGAGCGTGATCCATCTAACTGCCTACCACCATGGTTAGAAACAACGATTCCCTTACAGCCAATTTCTGAAGCACGCTTTGCGTCTTCGGCACTCATCACACCTTTCAGGCAAAATTGTCCATCCCAGAATTCAACCATTTCTTCGACATCTTTCCAATTCATGGTTGGGTCTAACATTTCCGTGAAATAACTCCCTATCGAAAGGGCGCCGCCAGACATATCTACAAAGTCGTCCAGCTGAGGAAGGGCAAATTTAGGATGAGTGAGATAATTTATTCCCCACATTGGCTTGATAGCAAATTGCATTATACCGGCTAATGTCAATTTGAAGGGGATCGAAAACCCTGTTCGCAAATCCCTTTCCCTATTCCCTCCTGTGATTGTGTCTACAGTAAGCATCATTACTTCAACGCCCGCCTCTTTAGCACTTTCAAGCATTGCTTTATTCAAGCCGCGATCTTTATGAAAATAAAACTGATAGCATTGGGGTGTCTTAAATTTATTTCTTATCTCTGTTAGACTTACCGTACCAAGCGAGGAAACACCAAACATAGTGCCAAATTTTTCAGCTGCTGCTGCAACGGCACTTTCTCCATCGTGATGAAATAGCCGCTGCAAGGCTGTTGGCGAGCAATAGATCGGTAATTGCAGTTTTTGTCCCAATACTTCGACCGACATATCAATTTCCGGCGTTCCTTGCAGTATATTGGGAATCAGGTCGCAATCATCAAAACTTTTTGTATTTCTTTGGTATGTTTTTTCATCGTCAGCCGCACCGTCTATGTAATTAAAAATTGGAGAAGGCAGACGCTTTTTTGCAAGCTTTCTAAAATCTGAAAAGTTATGGCAATTCTGAAGTCTCATATTAACATCCAGCGTTATTTCGTTCGTTATGTCTCTATTATCCAAACAAAATCAATTGTTCAATCCTTGGGACTAGTTATTTTCGCAAAAGAGACCAGATATTTATGATAATACCCAAAAACATGATTCTTTAAACTTTTAAATATTCTTCCATAAAAAGGACTAAACAAGTATACACTTTATCAACAAACGGTTCGACAAAACGGAAGAGATATAAAAGTGCTTGGTATTATGATTTGCGGCCATGGTAGTCGCTCAAAAACTGCAGAGCAAGAGTTTGGCCTTTTGGCTCAAGGTCTTAAGCGACGCTTTCCAAAAATTCCAGTTGAGTATGGCTTTTTAGAGTACTCAGCCCCAAATATTCACATGGGACTGGACAAACTTCGGCGTGCCGGGGTGGACCACATTGTTGCTGTGCCAGGCATGCTGTTTGCTGCAACCCATGCAAAAAATGATATTCCCTCTGTGTTAACAACTTATCAAGAGCAACACAAAAAATTAAAAGTAAGTTACGGAAGGGAATTAGCACTGCATCCCGAGATGATTGCCGCATTTGAAGCGCGAATTCTCCAAGCCTTGTCTAAAAACCATGTACACCCAGGAGATCTTTACGACACAATGTTAGTTGTCGTTGGCAGGGGGACTTCAGACACCTTAGCCAATGCTGAGGCAGCTAAATTAACAAGAATTGTGACTGAAAACCTGGGGTTTGGTTGGTCTGAAACTGTTTATTCGGGTGTGACCTTTCCGTCAGTTGGTCAAGGTTTGGAAATGGCACTGAAATTAGGATATAAAAAAGTGGTGGTAGCGCCATACTTTCTATTTTCCGGTAGACTTATAGATCGAATTTACAAATACGTCGATAAAGTAGCTACGAGCATGCCAAAAGTGGAATTTTTTAAAGCGCATTACCTTGCCGACCAAAGTCATGTTATTAATACGTTTGTTGAACGTATCGAAGAAGCACGTCTTGGCATGCTTTCGAGTAATAATGACTTGATGAGTTCTTTTAAGTCTCGTCTCGAGAGGGGGGAGGTCAGAGTTCACCACCATCATGCGGAATATAAGCCGATTGTTGATCCTTTAGACGATGAGGGTTCATTTTCGGAATATGAACACAACCACGAGCACGGGCACGAACATGGACATAGCCATGAGCACGGGCACGAACATGGACATAGCCATGGAATATATGAACATATCGGACATCCAAACGGACCCCGAACCATGATAGATCAAGGAGTTTGCTGTTGTTTTATGAGCCAATTCCCGCAGCATATAATTGATGAAGAGCGCGAGTTGTTAAAACAAAGTAAAAATTCTTAAATCAATGAATCTTATCGGACATAGTTTCGTGAGTTCTTCTTACTTTCTTAATCATGTTTTCTTTTATATAAGATGTCTGAGCAAAAAAAATCATCAGACCAGTTGTCAGCATTTGGGGGAAAGACTTTGAGAAATTCGAAAATGGTTTTGATAGACAAAAATCCTGGCCGAAACGCTCAAACTATGGGTATTGCGAGGGAACTTGGTACAGACATAGAACTCATCCACGAACCATCTATCGGTGTAATTGGTAATAAGGGCGACTCGCAATGTTATCTTGGTGTTCAAAAAAAAGTAGAAAGAATTCATGAACAAATTAGAAAACGAACACAAGATTGCGATAATCAGTTACGTATGCGGTTGGTTCAACCCGAATATACAGTGGCCACTTCAGACGGTATGCGTAATGGCACCAAGGAAATGCGTTATTCTTTGATCGGGAGAGAAGTAACCCACGACTCGGTTTGTGAACATCTTAGTGCGAGCGGTTTAGAAGGCACAATCGCGGTCGTCGCATGCGATAAACCTCCTGTTGGAACTGCAGCAGCAATACTTGAACATAATAAACCAGCTATAATTATGTCAGATGGACCAATTCGCCCAGGTATGGACTCAATCACCAAAGAAAGACTGGATATTATATCTGGTTTCCAAGTTGCAGGAAGCCAAGACGAAGAACTTAAACATCGAGTAGCCTGTGAGTCGTGCCCTGGCTATGGAAGTTGCGGGGGTATGTTTACGTACAATACAATGCAAACATTTATAGGCGTTATGGGATTAGAACCACTTCACATGGTCGCACCACCGTCTGACGATCCAAGACGAATGCAGCTGTTCCCAGATGAGCTCATTGATTTTCTTGTTAGAATGATAGAGAACAACGTAACGCCGCGAGATATCGTGAATAGAGACTCAATACGAAATGCAATGATAGTTGCCATGGCAGTTGGCGGATCTACCAACGTCCTATTGCACGGACCAGAAATAGCTCGAGCAGCCGGTTTTGGTGACTTTGCAAAAGACATAATGACGCCCCAGGAGTTTAACTATTTATCAGAAAGCGTCGTTCCTGTTCTAATTGATGCAAGGCCTTTTGGGAATTACTCTATGGTTGATATAGATGAGAAAGGAGGCATTCAAGTTATTGTCAAAGAGCTCCTAGATGCCGGACTTTTAAATGGCAACACACTGACCTGTACAGGTGAAACGCTCTCAGAACAAATAAGACGACTATCACCACCTCCACCAGACGGTGATGTCATATATACCGTTGAGAAACCCTATAAACCTACGGGTGGCCTCAGGGTATTGGGCGGCAATCTATCTCCCGAGTTTAGTTCTGTCCTAAAGCTAGCTGGTGTTGAAGGCGGATTGGAAAATAATATTTTTGTTGGAAAAGCGAGAGTTTTTGACGGAGAAGAAGGGCTTTTATATTCTTTGACAAATGAACCGGATATTTTTCAAGATGGTGACATGATTATAGTACGATATGAGGGACCAAGTGGAGCTCCTGGAATGCCAGAAATGTTGGACTCGACTTCGCGTATCACTACGCTTTGTAGAGAAAAGAATATCGTTGTGGGATTAATGACCGATGGTAGGTTTTCGGGAGGATCGGTTGGCCTTGTTATAGGTCATGTCGGCCCAGAGGCAGCACTTGGTGGGGAAATTGCACTTATCGAAAATGGTGATGAAATTATTATTGATCTCAATTTAAATGAAATAAATTGTACGCCTTTAAAGGATGAGGAAATATTGACTAAACGGCGTAATTCGTGGAAAGAGATAGTGGACGCTAACGGTGGAACTCACCCATCGATCGGGATAGCCGATACCCGACTTTTAAATAGAATGCGAAGATCGGCCGTCTCTGCCGTTTACGGCGCAGGTATGCATCCAGACAGACAGCTATGGGTAAGTGAACCGCGTGATCCAGTAATAACGGCATTCTCACCCGAAAATAAATATCGCAGCTAAATTTGAGTTTTTAAAGAGGTTTGGTTGCAAGAGAAGTACGCTAATCTTTTAAGGCAGGTATAACTTCTTTTGCAAACCGAGCTTGTGCCTCGTCAGCTTCTTGCCCAAAGTGGTCTGGTCTCGGTCCAATTACAAATATTCTCTCTATTCCTAACTTTTTAATAGCTAGTAGTCTGTCTATACACTTTTCAGCAGACCCAATCAGTGAAAATCTTTCTATAAATTCTATGGGCATTTTTTGGGCATGAGATGCTTCACCACGGCCATGCCGTTTTTTATCATATTGTTTCCCTAAGGTATCAAAAACTGTTTGGTCCACCGGATTTATATTATCTCTATTAGCGCCAGGCATTCCGGTGAAATGCGCGAATATTCCAACACCCGGACGTACTAATTCAGCGGCCCGATCGACGTCATTATGAATGCAAATATTCAAATAAACACCAAGGGATGGTGGTAGCTTTTGCTTATCTTTATTTTTATTAAGTAACGCTTGCACTTGACCTACACCCCATTTTATTCTTTCAAGATCTGCTCCCAGTGAGAAACTGACGCGCTCCCCCAATTCCGCTCCAATTGCTATGATTTTTGGACCTGTTGCTGCCACATCCAATGGAACTTTTGGTAGCTTTGAATCGACCAGCCATCTCAGCTGACTATCGTACCCACTTTTGTCTAAGACACTCCCGCTTAAATAACTTTGAATATCTTCAATATACTTTCGAAACACATCCGGATTTGCGGGCTTAAATCCTATATTAAATAACGAAGAATCACCGCGGCCTATACCAATCATCATCCTTCCATTAGAAACTTCTTGCAATGTTGCTGCCGCACTAGCGGTTACTGCTGCGTGACGAGTAACCGGGTTTGTAACACCTGGTCCTAATTTTAGAGCATTTGTCGCTTTAGCTGCCAGCGTTAAGGCAATGTAAGTTTCATTCGATAAATTCTGCGAGTCCGTTAACGTTAAACCATCAAAACTCAATTCCTCACATGTTTGCGCCATGCGCTCTACGCCAGACGCCGATGGAACACCAAAATGCCAAAACTCCATTCAACACTCCATCGATTTCAAACTGTTTAATGTTGTACAAAACTTAATTAAAGCTGTCCATCAACGACCCATTTCTTAATTTCTTCCAAGTATACCGGATCTTCATAACGCGAAGGTAGAAACGCATCCGCATAGCTGGGAAGATCAGCGTTCGTTATATGATGAGCTAATAACTCACCTGCTCCACATGCGCTCATTATTCCAAATCCTGAAAATGCACCACAGATGAACGTGCCTGGTATTTTCAGAGGGCCTATCAAAGGACGGTTTTCTTCAGTTTTTGTGTAGTAGCCGCCATCTACGTAAGGTCGTGGCATCGGATCAAAATACTTTTCTAACCCCGGTACCATCACAGCCATTCCACGTAAAGTAACATCAGGTAGATATGGATCCCAAATGATTGGAAACTCCGGATAGGTGCTGGTTTCACAGTCGTAAGTCCAATACATTAAAACTTGATTACCAGCGCCTACGGGCCGGCCATGCACTCCAGGTGGAAACGTTTGCAATAACCACTCGGTTTCAGATGACTCTGCAAGATGTGATTTTTCTTCATCAGTCCATGGCAATTCAATCGGATCGTTCCAAATGATCAAAGGTGTGTCACGTGGCACAACATTTAGCGTGTCGGGCAAACTAATCTTGACGTGTTTTTCTACCAGAACGGGTAAATCCAATCCTATTTTCTCGAGTACCTTTTTTAAATGAGGGCCAGGCGCAAGAACCAAAGCATCAGTCGTTATCGAGTTTTCTATACCATCTTGTTCTATTGTGACACTAGATACTTTTCCCCCGCTGGTCTCTATTCCAGTAAACTTACTTGTCTGAAATTCGCATCTTTCTTCACGCGCCTTTTCCAGAAGATGCATACCTAGTTGCTGCGCACTTAGTGAGCCGCATCTTCTTACATGGAGAACAGCTTCCGTTTCCTTATTAAGATACGGGAAAAGAGTTTCAATAATTTTCTTACTAGTAATAAAATCTGATCCATCTTGCCCACTTATAGGGCTCCCAAAATCATTCGGCTTATAGTCTGAAATATTTGTGATTTCCCGCAGACGACCCACACCCAATAATTCCGCATTTTTAGCTTGCTTATACAACTGGTTTGCTTCTTTTTTATTTTTTGTCGCGAATAAGTATCCGTGGGGCCTCATTAGAAAACTATTATCGCATTCAACTGCATACTCTTCCATTAAGCTTATACTTCTGTTCATTAATGAAAGCATAGCATTGTCTGGCCCACCCCACCAATTTCGATAACATTCGGTCGATTTGTCGCTGGTTAGTGAGAGAGGTGCACCTTCGTCGATCAGAAGAACGCTCTTCTGAAATTTAATAGCTAAGGAGTAAGCAGCGGCAATTCCTGCCATACCTGCACCACAGACAACTACATCATAAAATTTATTCTTCAATCCAATATATCCAATTGAATTTGGGCAAAAGATATTATTGTATTCGGTCGATTCAATTCACAGCCATTTTATATTTTAGGCTCCGCAAAACTATTTACAAGGACTACACCCGAAACTATCAAGAACAACCCCAATATTACCGGCCACGGTAACCCTTGACCAAAAACAAAATAGCCGAGAATAGCAACTGAGAAAACACCCAATCCACTCCAAGTAGCGTACACCACGGCTATAGGAAGCGTCTTCACGACTACAGTTAAAAGAAATAAAGCGCCAAGATAACATAGCGCCATGACAATAGTTGGAATTGGTTTTGTAAAACTATTTGTTATGGGCAGCAGCATTGTTCCAGCCACCTCTAACAAAATAGCTACTATGAGGAAAAAATAGGTGATCATTCCTATTATGCTAACTCCAAT
>CACOPQ010000007.1 GCA_902629125.1 uncultured Alphaproteobacteria bacterium | reverse complement strand
TGAATCTCTTTCAACTGTACTGCCGCTCAAAAAATGTGTGCCCGTATCAACATTAAAAAAACGGTAAATGCCTCTGTCTATGTCAGTAACATTGAGCAACTCCGACAGTTGAAAGGTGCCATCGGAAAACTGAAAATTTTCAATGGAGTCCAGGGTTACTGTGCCATCTCTGCTTGATTGACTATCTGTGACAACAACGGCGTCGCCAACTTCTTCAAACGTATAAGCCGATCTGTCCCCTGAGAATACCGCTGTGCCCGAGCTCAAATTATGTTCCGCGACTTCCTCGATAACTTGCTCAGCTGGATTTGTAGATTTGTTAGCTTCAGAGGTGTCACTCGAACTATTACTTGGGCCGTTGATTAATTCCGCATCTGGCGCATAGGCATAGTCATCTGAGTAGTAATCAGGTGTATAATAATTAGACGCATATAAATTGTAAGCATTTTGTTTGTTCATTTGTAAGTCAGTCCGGCAAAAGAAGAGTAATAGTGAAAATAGGAGTCGTAGAGAGAACTTAACAAACTGTAATAACGCGCGAGCTCCACATAAACCAAGGTAGCCCTGCTTATCGCCGAAATTGCGACCGCACGATGTAACCCGAGCTACAGTTTATAGGACACTAGAGTTCAGGAAGAGTTAGGCCTTTCACGCTTGTTTCCGCGGATTAAAAAGAAAGAACCTAAAATAAATAGAAAGATTTGTTCACTCATAAATAATCTAAAAGTGAAAAACCAGTTGGAGTGAGCTATAATGAAGGCGCCAACCATTATAATGACAACTGCACCCCCCGAAATCTTGGTAATAATGTTGCCTACGTAACCTCTGATGAGTCCTCCTAGTATTATACCCACTCCTGCTCCTACCTCGCCAATAGCCACTGCACTAGTAATGATTTCTGGGTAAGCATATCCCAACTTTGTAAACCAATTCGCCATTTTCTCTGGTGGTAACGGGAATTTTTCAAATCCATGCAGGAAGAACGCCACCCCCAAACCTAAACGAAGGAGCCATACCGCGATGGGTGCGAAGGGCCTCGAAATGTGGTCGAGGTAACAATTAATACGTTCCATATGTATATATCCAGATATTGATAGCTGTAACAGAGGTTAGTTTGATGGATGTCGATTTTGAAATTTTCTAACTATCCACGTTTTTGCTTGCTTTATTTGCCAATCGAAACGTGGACCCAGTGATGAACGTTGCTAGTGCTAGCAGAATATGACCCGTTAGGAGCTCCCCATACCATACCCACAGGGTAGTCGAGGCTGTGAAGACTGTTGTCCACATGATACTCAAAAAGGTCATTAGCTGAAAACGCTGTGCGGGCGGTAGATTTCGCAACGGGTTATTCTTAGAATTCATTATAAAGTCGTACCAGTGTACCATAATCTTCTCCTTAAATGCACATCGTTTACGTTTATTTCATTAAGTTGGATCACACAGGTAAATCTATAATTGATCTTAGTAATCTACGAAAAGTAAAGGGTACTTTGCACACATGACAAACTGTTGCGCATTTGGTGCTTAGTGACAAGATACACATATTTGCCAAGCTGATGATATTGCTTTTCGGTAACTTATTGTTGGTGCAGGAAAAAGTAATACAATAAACGCCGTCTACACAACCATCGCCACTTTATGTGCACCGGGTCATTAATTGAAAGCATTTTGTAGATCATCTGGCTTAGAGTACGGAACAAATTCCGCAACAAAAATTAGAACTGATTCTGCAATAAGAGAAGTTACTGTATTTTTTCTTTAGTCAGTTTATATCAAGCGAATTGAGTATAATTTGTTTCTGGAAATCGTTCACTAAAGCTCTCTCCAGCACCACTAGTTGAACATCTACTGATCTGGTCAATAAACTCCATCTCAAACTCGTTCGAGGTTAAGTATTTGTAATCTCCTCACGTTCAACAAAGTGGATCAATACACCACCGGTTGAAGAGGGGTGGATAAATCCAATTAAAGACCTTCTTGATCCTTCCCTTCCTATCGAGTCAATTAACTTAAAATTATGCTTCTCGAGATGCATTAACGTTTGATTTATATCTGGGGTTTTAAAAGCGAGATGGTGCAGGCCGGGTCCATATTTATCGACATACTTTGTAATGGCACCCTGATCTTGCTTTGTATTCCCGGGCGTTCCGTGCGCAATTTCGGCAGCGTGTTGATTATTAAAATTCTCCAAAAATTCAAGTTCCGTGTCTCCAACAGTTATAAAGGAAACTCGCAATCCACCCATCGTCTCAGGGGGGCGAGTTTTATAGATCACTCCGTATTTATCGGAGGTGAAACTCTCCATGGCTACTTTGACTTCTATATCTGTTTGACGGCTTTCCACTGGCAAGCCTAATTTCTCTGCAAATATAGATTCCGCTAAAATATTACTGTTTGATGCTATCCCAATATGGTCCATGCGTTCCACAAATTTTGTGCTGCTTCCGCAAAGATTAACTAATGACGTAAATCGCAAAGATACCCCTTGTGTTAATTCCTCTGGAATTTGAACCTGTTTCAGCCCATTTATGCCGTTAGAATGATTTGCGTCATTAATAAATGGCGATGTTGAGTCATTCATATTTTCCGTTGCAAGTGCCAGATGATCAACGCCTGGTTTATCCTTGGATAGGAACATTGACCCTGCTGGGAAGACTGTTAGTGCTGTGTCGCCTATTCCGTATGCATCTATGGCACCATCAGGGGTATTTATTGAAAAGTGTTCGAGTTGGAGGCATTCTGATAACAATTTATGCAAAGCACTGGGATCTCTGGAAGAAATCGCTACGTACGCGAGTTTAGCTATGTTTACCATATAAATAGTTACCTAGACTTTTGATTCAAAGTTTTATAATTCATAGAGAATACGTAGATGTGCCTTCTGTTACAAGTAAGGTTTATTCGACATAGGAATGATGACAAGTTTCTAGATTGGGCTAAAAAAGCTATTCAAGCTGCTTCAAATGCAACAATGCGAGGCACATTTATTACCGCATATGCTTCAGAAATAAATAATAACGAATTAGCCGAAAAATATTTTCATCATCTGGGAACCACATCACCTAATTTTATCAAAGATATTCTGGATGATGAAAACATCGTATTTTCAGAACAACAAAGTGATGAGCGGCTAGTCAACGGGCGTAAAATATACATAACTACGCTTTCTTAAAAAATTTTATAGATTTGTAACTAGAAAAACGTTTGCTCCTGATAACACTCGTCTTTAATGAAAAATAATAGCTCCGTCGATAACAAAAACTTGACCAGTAACGCTCTCTGCGCAGCTAAATTTCATAGTCTTTTAATTCTAAGTTTCTAACTTCAGGTATATCATTTTTAAGATTTGAAGCGGCCGAGTGAGTTTTACCTTTGTCACTGTTAATTATCATGGTGCAATGACCATAAGATTGAAAAGGAGAGCTGTCGATTTCAGTAGTATTTATAAAAAGCCAGAAGCGTCACCTACTCACACCACAAAGTTGTTGACAGAATAGTGGCCCCATCCGTTGTAGAGGCCAATTATATAACACGTGTGGGAGTGTGCCACGTGCAATGCTGCGTGACAGACTGTAGAGAAATTGGTGCTTTTTTGACACGACCCACGGATGTGGAACCATATTGCAATTTCTTGTTATCGAGTTTTTGTTGGTGGGAGCATAGGAAGACCAACCGCGCCATTCCCGAACCCTTATCCCCACTCTATGCATCACAAGTCGTTGCCACATAGGCATTGCGTAGATCACTTGGCTACTTATGGATAACAAATTAGGCAACCAAAAGTAGGCACCGTATATTCTATGCCGTGATGGAATGACTGGGTTTGGTCGCTTTAATTTTTGTAGGTGCCGGAACTCTACTTCAAAACGGTACCGAGGTCATCTGCGACTTGCTCCCAGTTTACTAAGTGCCTTATAAATGCCTCTAAATATTCGGGCCGCCGATTTCGATAATCAACATAATAAGAATGTTCCCAAACATCACATCCTAACAATGGGCTACCAGCGCCAGTAGCTATAGGGTTTACAGCATTGGGAGTATTGCAAACGGCTAGCTTTCCATTTTTATCAACTACTAGCCAACACCAACCTGAGCCGAATTGTGAAACTCCCGCATTTATAAATGCTGATTCAAACTCAGCTGTGCTGCCAAAATCTCTGGTTATGAGTTTTTCAAGCGAACCTGGAATAGAGCCTCCCCCATCTGGCTTCATCCAATTCCAAAATTTTAAGTGGTTCCAATGTTGTGCAACATTATTGAAAAGTGGGCCTCCAACACCGGCATTAAACGACTCGATCATAAGATTTTCAATGTTATCCCCCGCCACGCCATCAGCCTCAATTAGTGCATTTCCGTTCGTTACATACGCAAGGTGATGTTTATCATGATGTAGCTCCAGTGTTTCCACTGACATATAAGGCGATAACGCATCGTAGGAATAGGGTAAATCAGGCAGCTCAAGTGACATTTTTTTTCTCTCTATGGATAGACTTATAAACAAAAAATCGGATTAACTTGCTCGCTTCTAAACCAGCTTTATCTTGATAATGATTCTCACTCGCATTATTGTACATAATAGATTAAGAAAAACCAAGATTAAAACAATTGCGAAGATTTGTTGTGAATAAAGTCAAAGGGCGTTGCGAGATTTTAGTTAAATTAAAAATTGCGAATGTCGAGCACTGTCTGAAACTCGCATCGCACCCACGCGATATAGTTGTAAGATGCTAATCGATAACGACACTTGGCTCGGCTTAACTTTTTTTCTTATCGGGTTACTTGGCTTTCTAAATTACTTGTCGGTAATTAGAATATGGAGTGGAATCGCCTCCAGACCCAGCGGGTGTTTTAATTTCATCGGGATATCTTCGCTAGGTTGCCTTTGCTTCGGGCTCTGGTTGATAATTTCTAACGCATGAAACGAATTTGATTGCTTACTTTTTGCGTAACTCCACTTGCCAAGCGAATGTAGAACCGGTAATCACGATACCAAGTGCTAACAAAACGTGACCTGCCCCTAATTTCCCATACCATACGTAGAGCGTTGTTGATGCTGTGAAAATTGTTGTCCAGATTACGTTTGAGAAAATCATAAGTTGGAAGCGCTGGCCGGGAGGAAAAATTCGAAGACGGTTGCGTTCAGTCTTCATAATCACTCCATAGAGATGGCATGTATTTTCTTCGGTTTGGAAAAGTGAGTATACTGTTCGGTTAAGATATTTACGTTGCTGGACTCGATGCAGGAACATGTTTCGGAGAGCTTGTGCATAAATTGCATCGGATGCAACGAGAACCGCCAATATTGTGGCTGAAACTAGAGTTTTATGTTCCGTTGTATCTATAAAGGCTTCTAATAAAATCTTTTTCGTCAATCCAAAATTCAATAAATTGTCTCTTGGTAACTTGGGTCTAATTCTTTTTGAGCGATCAAAACAAAGTTATTCAAAATAATGGCTTTATCGGCAGATTAGTGACTCTATCGTGTTAGCTTCATACCCAACCTAACTCCATCCATATATCTACCCAGAGAGTCCAAATAAGACTCAAACAGAGCCATTGAGGATAAAAAGGGGTGCGTAAGAATTGATAAATGGTCCCAGTGGACATCTACCCTGGAAATATATCAATCTATGCAATATCAATCGGTTGCCCGGTTTGCTGGTTTGCTGGTTTGCTGGTTTGATCAACTGGCATGATTTTTGAATCCTCAAAAGTTTTAAATGTAAATGTGACGCCGAACACTATGGCTAATGTTTTGCTGATCTAGCAATTATAAAAGGGGTTAACTTAGGCAGTAGAAAATGGTCCAACAAATAGATGAATCAAGATCCAATGTTTTAATAAATCAACAGATCAATAAAATAATCAATTTGATCAGTCTAGGAGACTTTCAAGATGCTCTGACGCTAGGCCGTTCTTTGGAAGAGTCATCTGAAAAAAACCCGAATGTGTTCAGCATTATGGGAATGTTGACTTTAAAGTTAGGAGCTTACGAAGATGCGGTTCGTTACCACAAAAAGGTCGTAGAAATCCGACCCAACTGTGCTTTATCATGTTATAACTTGGCGAACTCACTAAATTTAACTGGTCAGCAAGAAGCTGCAATATCAAATTACAAAAAAGCTATCCGTAATAAGAGAAATTATGCAGACGCTTATTATGCTCTAGCGAATGTTTACAGTAGCGTTGGCAACTACAAAAAAGCCGTAAAGTGTTATAACGAGGCACTTAGAATTCAACCTGAATGGGCAGTAGCTCATAATAATTTAGGGACGGCTTTTACTAAATTAGGACGTCAGGATGAAGCAATAGATAGCTACTATAGAGCCACTAGAATCAAACCAGATTATTCTCAGGCCTACCACAATCTTGCCGTAATTTTGAATATTTGTGGCAAAAACGAGCAAGCAATTAACATTTGTTTAAAATCCATCAAAATTAATCCTAGTTTTGTGGATGCATATTATAATTTAGGTGTAATCTTTGGCGCATTAGGTAGAAATGAGGAGGCTATCCAAAGTTTTGAGAGAGGACTCAAGTTAGTTCCAGATCATATAGACGCCAACGCCGGTTTTTTCGGCGCTTATGGAAAGGAGGTGCCGGGCTGGCATATACCGATGATGAATGACGATCCTCGGAATCAAGCTTACAAAAAAGCGCTTGTGGCAACAATCACCGAGGATACAAAGGTTTTAGAAATAGGAGCCGGCTCGGGGTTGTTGGCGATGCTGGCCGCCCAAAGTGGAACAAAAAAGAGAATAACTACATGTGAAATGACGCCGCTAATTGCTTCCGTTGCAAAAGAGATCATCGAATTGAATGGATACACTAATTCCGTGGAAGTTCTAGCGAAGACATCCAAAGATATTTCAATAGGTGAAGATCTAAGCGAAAAAGCTGATTTGATCGTCTCGGAGGTTATATCGAATGAATTTTTAAATGAAGGAGTTCTTGATACCGTTGAAGATGCAAAAAAACGGTTGCTAGCGCCAGGTGGGCGCATGATACCGGAGTCAGGGTGCATAATGATTAACTTGGTGGGAGGAGAAGCCCTTGGGAAAAAATTGTATGTAGGTGAAGTTCTTGGTTTTAATCTTGAGCCTTTTAACAAAATAAAGCCGCGGAAAATCACCATTGATCAGCAAATGAACTCTGTTGAACTTCTCACCAATGACGTCGCCGCCTTTCAATTTGATTTTCAAAAACAAGACCAGTTTCCTCAAGAAGTTAGGACCCTAGAGCTAAAAGTACAAAAAGATGGCAAGTGTTTTGGGATAATACAGTGGGTTTCACTTCAATTGGTTGATGAGATAGCTTTCGAAAATCATCCAGTCAAACAAATTGCAGAATCTGCTTGGTTTCCAATGTTCTACCCTTTTTATAAACCTCTTAGCCTTTTGAAAAATCAAGTAATTCATATACAAGCAACGCACAATAGAACCTCACCTAATTTCAAACTTATGGCGATAGATGGTATCCCGTTCCATTAGGACTTGTTAAGGTTGAAGTTATGATTGGAACTTGTGGGACAACTTTCTGAGCATTGTAGAAACTGGAGGAAACTTTAGAACTAATAAGATAGTTTTAAAAACTTGGGACAAAAATGAGCTTAATTTGGTCAACACTCCAAGCCACATAATCTGCACAATTCATGTTTAGCGCTGACTTCCGACAAATAAAGTGTGAACGGCGGTTATGATTTGTTAAATACATGTTACAATTTAAACCAAAGAAATTTTCTATGTAAGAATAAAATCGAGTTGTTGATCAAACCTCTAAACCTTTGGTATTAATATTATTATCACAGACCTTTGTTTGCTATACTCGAAGAGAATTAAATATCAACAACTTGGAGTGAATATAGTGAGTTCAATTAGATTGCAAAATAATAAAGACTCTCTTGTTAAAGTTATGTTTGGGACTCAATCCTCCAACTTGACCTCTTATGATATTTCTTTGTTTAAAAAATTACTTCTGCTGATCGCTGGGGTTGCGCTTTTGGCGATCTGTGCTCAACTAAAGGTTCCTTTTTATCCGGTGCCTATTACTATGCAAACGTTAGCCGTGATGCTCATCGGTTTCACTTATGGCGCTCGGCTTGGCTCTTCTACTATATTAGTATACTTATCATTTGGCGCAATTGGAGCCCCTGTTTTTGCGGGTGGCGCAGGCTTGGCATATATGAGCGGTCCAACTGGCGGATATCTCTTTGGTTTCCTCGTAGCAGTGTATCTCATCGGTTACTTCACAGAAAAAGGATACGGACGTACTTTTATTAGCACCCTATTGTTAACCCTGTTAGGAACCATAGTGTTCTACGTGTTTGGCGTCGGGTGGCTAACGACTATCTTAGGATTTAAAAAAGCAATTACGTTTGGTCTACTACCATTTCTTTATGGGGACGTTTTGAAATTGTTTTTGTTGGCGTTTTCAATACCTGCGACTTGGAAGCTCGTCCTCAAATTATCGAAAAACGACAGCTGATATTTGTGAAAATGCACTGAATTCTTAGACTAACTTTAATCTTATTCGCGGTACTCTAATCAGTTAAACTTGCCGAAAGAATCTGTCGAACCCATTACACGATCTAGACGGGCGAACTACTTAAGCGCGTCCGTTTTAGGCGAAAGCACACAAGCTTTTTCGGGAGCGCCTCTTGGAACAAGAAGAAAGTTGGAAAACTATCGTAAGTTCATCAACTTTGATGTCTCTTGCTTTATTGGGTGATTCTCTTATCTATGCAATTTTACCCGTTTGCGCTGAAAAGTTTGGGCTAACCATACCAATGGTAGGTATCCTTCTAGCAGCAAATAGAATTGTCAGAATCTTTATCTATACATTGATAAGTAAATTAGTATCAACTTTTGGTGCGCGAGCATTATGTATTATCGCTGCAGTAATAGCGACACTGAGCACTTTTTTATATGGTGTTAGTACTGGTTTCTTTCCGCTATTATGTGCCCGTATCCTTTGGGGCATAGCATATGCTATTCTGCTTCTTTCAACTTTAGCGTATGCTGTTACAAAAAAAAGTGAAGCAGGAACACGTATTGGCACAAGCCAGGCAATACAAAGGATTGGGCCAATAATTGCACTGCTGCTAGGCACTTGGTTGGCTGCTATTTGGAGTCCCAATAACGTCTTTTTAATTTTAGCTATTCCTACAAGTTTCTCTATCTTGATTGCATTAACGTTGCCAAAACACGTGAAAGCTCCAAAGACGCAAAGACAGAGCTCCGTTAAATTAACAAAACCGTCCATATTAGATCTATTATTCTTTATGCAGGGGTATGCAATAGATGGACTATTCGCCGTTTCGATTACTCTCATGCTTGCGGAAAAGACTAGTTTGGCGAATGCTGTTATTGGTGGTGGTGCTCTTTTAGCATTACGCCATGTAGGCGAAGCGTTAGCGGCCCCTCTTTTTGGAAGCTTGGGGGATAGATTTGGTGCGGTAAAAATATTTTTGATATCAGCGTCATTGACCATATTTGGTCTATTACTAATAGCTTTGAGTGAGGTAATATTCGGAGCAATAGTATTATTGATTTTTAGAGGTGCAATAGCTGCTTTGGGTCCAACAATCATCGCCAAACAGTTTGATGGCAATGAAACAGTACTAGATAACTTAGCAAGGTTACAAAGCTGGAGAGATTTGGGAGCAGCAGCCGGACCTGTTGTTACGGGTTTCGCACTAATATATGTTTCAGCAGAGTTACAGCATTTTATTTTAGCAATTGTTTTTGGTTTATTACTGCTCTCCTCTGGCTCAAAAATCTCGCCAAGTTCTGCTTGATATTACCTCCCATAGATATTTTGGCACGTGATTGCCCAGATGAGTCAATAGGCTTAAATTAAATGATTACTTCTGCAATCAACCCGTATCAGCAGGAGAAGTTAGGTTATTAGGTTCAGAGTTTTGTGCTCGGATATAATGCTATCTTGAGTTTCCGTCGCAAATAAGATGAGGGATTATAGCCAACAAATCTATAGATGAAAGTAAGTTGTGATCGTAGAGGCTGGATCCATAAAAGTGGTGACAAAAGTCACACACCAAACCCAATTTTATGAACATTAATACAGACGTATGACCAAAATCACACAGCAGCACCTGCGACATTCAGTTTAGATTGCAGCCGACTTAAAAATCCCCAACTATAACTTTTCAGTAATTTGTGGAGGCAACTCTAATGTTAATGATGAGAAATGATATTTTATTGCTTAGTGATGAAGAAGTTCTTGCTTCTCTTGATGCTTACAAGAAACGCAAAGCTCTCAATGCCGGTAATAATCTAAAACCAAGTTTTTATGCTGCGTGTGGAAGGAAAAAATGAACGGGCTAACTCGATATTATTCGGTCCTAGGATTAACTCTATCAGACGGAATTGATACGATCAGATCGAGCTATAGGCAATTAGCAAAAAAAATTTCATCCAGATACAATCACAGGCAGCAGTGATGAATCTCAACGCGTGATGTGCGATCTAAACGAGGCCATGAGAATGTTATCCGAGGAACACGCCCGCCCCTTTTTCGAACCAAAACTACTAAGTAAGCTTAGCAATTTTGAGGATTTTGAAAATGCTGAAGTCAATTCCAAAACACCATAATATAGAAAGGAAACTGATAATTTAGAAGATGAAGCTAAAATTTTTATACGCTCTGGCATATATTCAAATAACAAAGGAATGGAAAAAACATTCAAGAAATTCTCTGAGTTTAATCCTGAACTAAGTCAACTTAAAGCATGCTTAGCAAAATTATTTGTACCATAGTCTCAAGCCTCTATTGTCCATGTGTTAGAAACACAAGAGCAGTTGAAAGCTTCTCATGTTTTCAAAAGGTTTCGAGATAGTTTCCTAGTAAAATATTTTGGTAGTTCTACTATAATCCGGCTGTTAGCTAAATATTTGCTCAACAACGATAAAAAGAGCGATCGAGAGAAAGATATGCGCTTGAACAAATCCATCAAATTAAATGGAACACCCAAAGATGCTAAAGCTTTCGCAAGAGAGTTTATGAAAAAGAATAATATCAAAGAATCAGAGGTATATGGAAAAAAACCCAAATCATTCTGACTGATTTGGGAAAGTGAATATTCATCTAGTTATTAGTGCGAGGGGCAAGTATTTATTCACTATTGTCGTTCTGCAACCTAAATCAATAATTTAGCCGACCACCAATTTGAGAGGCAAGATAAAAGATAGCATGCTAACTACCTTTTGGTTTTTGTCTTTCTAACTCTCTGTTTTTTTCTATCTCTTCATCTAATAACGCCATTTCTGCTGAGTTCATAGGGTCAAAATGATCTAGAATATCCTCCAATGTGCCCTCTTCAATGTCTGTTATTTGCTTTTCTAGTCGATTTTCATTCTCAACTTCCAATCGTTTAGTTAATGGAAAAACATTAACAAATTTACTTGTTTTTTGAACGGCTTTGCTTTGTGTGCTTGGAGAGAGGTCGGTAGACATTGGAGCCTGGCCTTCAGAACCACTTTTATTCTGCTTAATAATTAATGTTTGAAGGAATTTGATTTGATTATCTTTTCTAGAAACTTGTTCTTTTAAGTCTGCAATCTGTCGTTCCGTGTACGAAAGCATTTTCTGTAGATATATTTTATCCTTAGCTAAAAATCTTAATAAATATTTTTTCATTCTTTCAAACCAATTTAATTTATAGAAAACCGGCGACACGAATAAGTCGGTTTTTCTGTCAATACTGTAAAGCTAACAGTATTAAGTGCTGTTGAAGTAAATAAAAGTAGAATAAGGTAACAATAATCAGCATAGTTCGACAAATCTATTTTAACCAGCAGCTTGAGAGGCAAACCCATGAAACAGATAGATTTAGCTTATTTGCCGATAATTGGACGAGGTGAGCAAATTAATATCATATGTGCAATGCATGAAATTAAAGTAAACTACCTTCTATCTACTCCGTTAGGCGATGACTTCGATAAAGATAAAGAAGCAGCTTTTGGTACTATCCCATGGATGAAAGACAATGCGAATGACTTGGAGCTAAATGACTCTATGGCGATAGTACAATATTTAGTTTACCAGTATCCAGGTCCATTAACACCGAAAAACAATGAGAGTGCTGCTCGCGTCAATATGTATTGGGCTTGGGTACAAGATTATTATTCATTTGTATTGTCACCATTTCACGACATTATCATTGATAACAATGATGTCTTTTGGAGAAATTCACGATTAACCGATAGTTTAGCTAATGGCGGAAAAGCAACTGGTATATCAAATCTAAAAGCTCTCCACACCAAACGCCTGCGATTCCTCGAGCAACAGTTGAAAAATACAAATGCCGCACCCTTCATGACAGGCAAAATCTGTTCGTATGCCGATATATTTTTGTACACATGTGTTAGAGCTGTTCAAGAAACGGGGGGCTTTGGGCTATTAAGAGAGACCTGCGATGGTGACCCTTTTAGTGATTTCCCGATTGTGAAAAACATAGCTGATGCGGTAGGCGAAATAGATGCTGTAAAAGCTTCCAACTCAAAGTTCTCTGAATGTCCAATTTGATGATACCTAAAAAGAAATATCTTTGTTCCTTAATTGTAGGCAGCACAGTTCAGCAAAAAATATTTTGTGCCATCAAATTGTATGGACTCAAGTAAAAAATAAATGCCAACAAATTCATTAGACTTTGCTGTGCTGGGGGACGGGATTTGCCGCAACGATACAGATCAACTTTTAGACACCTCTCTCGTTTTTTCAGATTAATTTGGTTCAATTTGAACAACACTGCGCGCTCTGAAAGTTCAGAAGAGGAAAAATATTTCGAAAACTTTTTAACAAGCTTTACGAAATTGCAACCAAATGAACAAAACTCTTTTGATCTTTTTAGAGGTTCTTGGTCAACCAAAATTTCCGGCGCCCAAAACACTGGACGATTTGATGGATTTAACGACGACCGCATAAACTGGTTATTAGATGAACTAGGAGGCGTTAAAGGGAAAAAGATTTTGGAGCTCGGACCATTGGAAGGAGCTCACACCTATATGCTTGAAAGAGCAGGCGGAGACGTTCTCTCAATAGAAGGTAATCATGGCGCCTTCCTACGTTGTTTAATTGTCAAAAACTTCCTTGGTTTAAAATCTAAGTTTTTATTAGGAGACTTCTCGAATCCGGAGATAAGCGCAGGCTGTTTCGATACTGTAGTAGCCTCCGGCGTTTTATATCATATGGAAGACCCCGTGACACTATTAGAAAAAGTTTCCTCGAAAACAGATAACTTATTCATATGGACACATTACTTCGAAGAAGATCTAGAAAGGTGGTCTCCGATCGCAAAGCGGGAAATTGAAAATGGCAAGTGGGATATCGATAATCCAAAACTTTTTGATATTGATGGATTTTCTGTGAAAACAGTCCGACAAAACTATGGTAAAGCGAAGCAATGGAGAGGTTTTTGTGGAGGTAGGTCCTCTTTTTCTTATTGGATTTGCAAGAAGGACCTGCTCGCGCTTCTACGGAAATTGGGATTTGCTAATATTAGAATAAATTTTGATAAGGTCGATCACCCAAATGGTCCATGTTTTGCTTTGATCGCTAGTAGATTCGATGTCGACTACTACTTAGACCCAAAAATCAACCCGGACTTACACAGCACATTTAGTTCTCTCCCACTTGCAGAAAGAGAATTGCGTGCAATTGAACACTATAACGTTTATGGAAGGAAAGAGGGACGAGTACCTATTCCAATAAACCATATACAAAAATAGTTCCCTATTCGATTGTCTGCAAACATCATAGAGTCAAAAAAATAAATTAAAGCTTTAAAAACACCAAGTTGAGAAACTTTAACGATCATTGGCGACTGAATGCACGTCGATTTATACCTTCGTCAACTTCCATGCGGGAACGTAATTGTCGAAAGTTTATAAAACCCAAGTAAAAAAACATTCGACAAAACCGCAATTGCGATGGTCGACGGTTATTTCGCGGTAAATGCAATATTATATAAATGTAATAAATGTTAATTTGTTTTGCGAACGATTTAACCGATAAACTGTTAATCCAAAATCTTGCACTTAAGTTATGAATTTTCCCAAGGTGATCTGATTATGACAACGGGTTGTTAATCAATTTAAATAATATTTCTTGCATCGCGTTTTTTACAAAAAGATCGTAATTAATATATGCTTTGGTAATTGTTTTCGAAAGGATATGCCATGATTAAAACTGGTGGCTGTTTGTGTGGAGAAACACGTTATCAAATCAGCGCTGAACCTTTACGCTCCTCGATATGCCATTGTAGGTATTGCCAGCTTCGAACAGGCAGCGCGTTTGGCGTCTCCATTTATTTCCAAGATAAAGAACTCAATCTCTTATCGGGAGAATTAGATTACTTCTCTTACTCAACCGAGAGTGGGCACAATGTGAAAAATGAGAGATGTTCCGTTTGTGGGACAAATTTATTCTGGACAATTGATGCGCCAAACTACCAAGGTCTAAAAGGCGTTGCTGGAGGAACGTTCGACCCCCCAACCTTCTGGTACAAACTGACAAGGGCGGTTTTTTCGCGTTCTAAAGCTAGTTTTTGTGAAATCATTGCTCCCGAGGAACACCTAACACATCCAGATTATTTCCCATTGAAACAAGACGAAGAACGATTGTCAGGAAAACAACGATGACCTCAGCAAAACAGAAAGATTAATGCTAAATAGGTAAATTAACAAAAACTCTGGAAATTTGGGCTGCACATACAATCTGCTAGAGGAGATGAACTTAAATAAGATGAACCATTTTAGAGATAAGGCCGTGTATTATGAGAATGGGCCTTAACATAATTCTTTTTCCTCCCTGTAAGAGATTTCCTAAGCACCTATATGATTATAGCCATCCGCCTTTCTGCTTAACTAAGCGGCCTGCCATCGTATGAATTTTAGAAAATACACCATCCCGGATTGCAGCACACTTCGAAGTTTCGCGGTTTTATTTTGCAACACGTCCTGGCTGGATACGTATGCTAAATTGTTTTCTGTATTGGGAAAGACTTCCTGTGGCCAGGCGCATAATTGTGAAAAAACTAGCAAATGCGTAGTTATCAATAATGACAAACGAATAAATTTATCAATGGTTTAGATTTTTAAATTTTCCAATCATTTTAGTTTTCATCACATTGCCTTCAGCTTAAACCCACCTTGACACCGTTAGGATCGCTGTTAATTTTTTAAATCCTGAAAAGATAAACATTTAGTGAGGATAAAAATGTCTAGAATATCCCAAACGTCAGTTGGCAATTTCAAGGTCATCGCTCTTCGCGACGGAGAACTATCTTTGCCAGCTGAAGTGTTGATGAACCTTTCAGACGAGCAATCCCAACAAATTGCGACAGATGAAAATAGTACGTTAGCAACTTCAAACGTTAATGCTTATTTGATACAAACTGAAAGTAAAAATTTGCTGATAGATTCTGGTTGCAGAGACCTTTTTGGACCGACTTGTGGCTTCCTCCAAGATGCTCTCAAGGAAGCAGGATTGGGGCCAAATGACATAACTGATATTTTTTTCACACACCTCCACCCGGATCACGTGGCCGGAGCTATCGATGCAGAAGGCTCTGCTGTCTTTAAAAACGCCTCGTTTA
This sequence comes from uncultured Alphaproteobacteria bacterium, assembly GCA_902629125.1. GTDB lineage: Bacteria > Pseudomonadota > Alphaproteobacteria > Thalassobaculales > Thalassobaculaceae. The sequence continues at coordinate 57,732 of CACOPQ010000007.1, read as the reverse complement.
AAGTGATAGACTTGGAGTATAACTTTTGGACATCGGACACATTCACTGATGCCGAAGTCAACGGCAATGATTGGGCCGGCCTTGCTCGAGCTGCGCTAAGTGCTTACGAAGATAAAATCGAAACTATTTCCTTCGGCAAAGATATCATTTCAGGTGTCTCTTCCGTTGACATACCAGGGCACACACCTGGACATTCGGGTTTCAGGGTTGATGAAGGCAACGAAACTTTAATACAAATGGGAGACATCTTACACGTGCCTAATCTGCAACTAGAAAATCCCAATATTGCCACAATTTTTGATGTTGACTCTGAGGCAGCGCTGAAATCTAGAAAAGAGGTTCTTGATATGGTCAGCACTGATAGACTACTTTGTACCAGCGGCCATATGATTAAGCCAAAATTTGGATATATTGAAAAAAGTGGTGAGAGCTATAGAATTGCAAGATAAATTTAAGGGCAATACGCCGTCAAAGTCGAAGAAACGGGTTTGTGAATGGCCTTGGGCGTCGTAAAAGGGTTATTGGCTCTTGCTAATCGTTTACTGAATTGGGTGGGTTATTTTTGGCGGAACGTACAGTTCTAGCTCTGCCTGAGCCTTTACCTTTTTCGAAGGTTTTGTCCATCCAATCAGCTGGTAGACGCCTATAAGATGTTCCCCTTCGCCATTTCTCATTTCAACATGAATGATCTCTCCATCTTCGTCTATTTCTTGCACCAAGACATCTTTCATCTATATCCTCCCTTCAGCAATTTTAAGTGCATTTTAGCGAATTTTTTTGGATTGGTCTCGTTACTAAGACTACCTCGGTTATTATTAAATCTAGGGTCGTAGAAAAACTTTTTTTCCGGAGAAATTTTATTTATGGGACCATGCCGAGCTATTTCTTTTGATAAAATTTTTATCCCACCTTTGATTTCAAAATCAGATTTTTCTTCAACAAAGCCAAATTGTCTAAACCAATCAACCAATTCAAAGTTGGCAACTGCATTATCTTCCAGATCATCTAATTGTGGCAGGAAGTATTCGATCCGTTCATTTTGCGGCGACTGATCCAATCCCAGTATATCTCTCTCGATAAATTCATCAAGATCCGCGAGATCGGACCAAACCCCTATGTTAGTTAAGTCACTTGAATTTCTTTTAATCTCATCGAGCTTTTTTCGGGTAACGTTAATCTTGCCAGCGGCATATTTCTCCCGGACGCTTAGCGAAATGCCCGAACTAGCGTGCACTAACGAAAGCACCATAAAAAACCCGTTTGCTTTTTTGTTTGTTATCGTAAACGACGCCATCTTATCCTACAATCAAAGCTTTCGGGCAGTGTAAACACACCAAACAGATGCACCACGATCCTATCTTAATTAATCCTTTTGCCATGGCAGTCAAGAAGGATACTGGCTTATTCTAGTCTGATACTGAAACCTAGAATTTAAAATATTTTCAGCTCCAAACATCCGCGCAGCACACTCAATATCTTTGAAAAAATATTTTCTTGTTATTTTGTGATAAATCTTCAATAACTAAACTGAGGGATAAAGCACCTATGGAGATTTTCATGTCGGTTCCCACCGTAGCACTGAAGAGCCCAACTTCCATAGAAGTCGAGGGTAAATCGTATTTTTTGTGCAACTGTGTGAAAAGAAGTAAGCAACCGTTTTGCGATGGATCCCACAAAGAGACTTATTTCACAACTCTGAGGTATACAGCTGCAAGGAGTGACAAGGTATCTTTTGCGGATGCAAGAACAGTAAGAAGGGGGCACTATTTGATGGGAGCCACTCGAAGATTTAATCCACAGCAAACAACCGACAACGAAAAGGTTGCTTATCTGAGTTACTACAAAAATCCTTAAAAAACGAGCACTCCTGACACAATCGGCAAGAAAATTATGCATAAACCAACCAGCCTTGGAATTTGGTGCTCAACCAACACCTTAAATAAAAGCGAACTAGCAATACTAGCCCAAACAGTGGAAGATAAGGGGTACCAAACGCTGTGGTTTCCCGAGTCTCTTTCCTACGAATGCTTAGCTTTAGCGGGATTCTTACTATCTCAAAGTAATTCATTAACGGTAGCAAGTGGCATAGCTAACATCTATGCCAGAGATGCTGTTACAGCTTCTCAAGGGTATGATAGTTTAAATCAGTTTTATCCGTCTCGATTTGTCCTGGGCTTAGGAGTGAGCCACGTTCCGCTAGTCGAGGACGCGCGTGGACATCGATATGGCAAACCAGTCGCCACGATGCAAAAATATCTTGAAAATATGAGAACTGCGAATATCGACAAAAGCATAGAAGTTGAAGAACGTTCAGTTGTACTGGCCGCGCTTGGACCTAAAATGCTAGAATTAGCGGCAACCAGGGCCAAAGGTGCCCTACCTTACTGCGTAACGCCAGAACATACTGCTAAGGCTCGAAACATAATGGGACCAGATCCCTGGTTATGTGTTGAACAGAAAATATGTTTCACCGACAACGAAACGGAAGCTAGAAACATCGCCCAGTTTCAGATGGCACGATATATGAAGTTAGATAATTATCGCAACAATTGGCTTCGCCTGGGATTTCTGGAAGAAGAAATCACCGAAAAAGGCTCTAATCGGTTCTTAGACGCTATGGTGGTTTGGGGTAAAAGAAATATACGTAATTGTATAGAAGCTCACTTTAGGGCTGGAGCAGATCAAGTTGTATTACAAGCGTTTAAGCCTGATGGTGGCAAAGGGGTTGACCCATTCGCGTTAGACGAGTTCTCCCCCAAAAAGTAAAACATCATTTCATTCGAAAATACTTATCAAGTATCTCTGGAAAATAACATTTTAAGTCGTTTGTATTTTCCTAAAACGTATTTGAATTCACCAAATAGAAAACAGAAAAACAAAAGTAGAACTTGATAGGTAATCGTAACTAAAATCACGTCTATGACAATGTGCTGCTCAACACCCGCGAAGCTTTCTAAATAAAAGGCGATTTTGTCAGATATAAATAGGCAGGAGCTGCCCGTCATCGAAAAGATTAATATAAATTTAACAATCTTTGTGGATGGTGTGGCCTTTAATCTTTGACTAATCTTACTAAACATTTTGCTTTTTTATTTTTTTTGGAAATGTTTCTCATAAATACCATCGTGCCTGCTAAACAAAAAACCATTTCGCAAAAAGCGCAGAGTATTGGGCAGTAAGAATAACCAAAATAGGTGTCGAAGGAAATACTTATATCCTGTCTTTTGCGAAAATACAGCCACTTTTGTTCCGTAATTCCGGATGTTGTAATTCTATTCTTACCAAGGTCGATCGTATAAAGAATTATGTTTGACTGAGATACCGCAACAAGGTCTAACATGTAAGACATGTTCTTCAGGTCAATAGAAGGCTCCAAAATTTTGGATTTAAGGAAATATGGAAAATAGACTTGTGGATAAAGTTATTGAGTTTTGGTTTGCTGACGCGCGCAATTCTCCTGAAAACGCTTTTGCAAGAAAACCCTTTTGGTATAACGGCGGTACAAAAATTGATCAAAAAATACAAACAACGTTCTTGATGGAAGTTGAGAGCGCTTGTGATGGAAGGTTATCGCATTGGGCTAATACTGCACATGGTGCTCTAGCATTAATACTAATTTTGGACCAATTTACCCGCAATATATTTCGCAACACGCCTCGAGCCTATAGCGGTGATGAACTAGCAATTAATATTGTAACTACTGCAATCACGCGCTGCCATGATATAGGTTTATCTCCAGCTTCTGCAATCTGGTTGTATCACCCATTTCATCACTCAGAAAAAATTAAAGAACAGGATCATGGATTAGCGCTTCTTAATAGTTTAAAAGTGCGATCGCCAAAAGCTTGGCACAACTATATCGAAAAAAGTATACAGGGTTGGACACGACATCGTGAGATAATTTCACGTTTCGGAAGGTTTCCGCATAGAAATCACGTTCTGAAGCGCGAAAGTAGTTATGATGAAAAAATTTTCTTAAACCAAAACGGACGGTCATTTGGACAAGGCCCAAAATTAGTAAACGACAAGTAGATCACCTGTGGTTTTATCTAGACATAACGTTAATTGCGCAATTTTATTTTCCGAAAATATTATTATATATACATTAAATGTGTGCTCGAGCAACGGGTTCGGCATTTTATTCATTTAAAAGTACGGGATCTTAAAGGCAGCGGCAGGCATCACATCGCCGTTTTTTGGAGATTATGCAATGGCTCAACTTCAACGAGGTTTTGTTAAAAGCTGATTTCGATTAATCAGAGATCCGTATATCGTCTTTAAACATCCCTGACTGCCAGCGCTTCTTTTGACCGTATTTCGTCTTAGTTTCCCATCGCCCGTGCCGTTTTCCATTTTTGTATCGGCCCTTAAAACGTAATTGCCCGTCTAGGTAGTAGCCAACCCAAATTCCCTCTTTCCTGCCATTTTTGAAACTACCTTTGTAGTCTAGCTGACCGTTAGAGAAAAAATTTATCACCGATCCATCGTGTGGCTCGTTAGTCAGAGTGCTGTATGATATTCCGTCTTTTTCGACAATCTGGTTACCAGACAATGTCTCGGCGTTGGCCTCTGCGCCAACCGCCAAGCAAAAGAGACCCACGATGAACAATTTTCGCAGCATTAGAGATCCACATTATTTTTTTATAACCGTATATATTATCCCAAGCAGAAAAGGCGAGTCTTTTTTAACATTTCCTAAGATCGATGGACAACTTATCTACATTTTCAAGCAGCATCCCGGCATTGGAAATATCTATATCGAGAAAGGAAAACAAAACGCTACTAAAGGCTGTACTGTAGAGCTATGTCTTATTATATTCTTTATATGGAAGATCAAATTTTACCAATAGATCAAATTTACGTACCCGTGAAACGCCGGGCCAAGCTAAATGAGGAAACTGTTAAGAACCTAGCGCTAGAAATTCTGGAAGAAGGTCAGAAAGTACCAATACAAGTTCGAAAGGATGGAAGTCGCTTTGTTTTGATCGAAGGATTACACCGTTTAGAAGCGTGCCGCTCTCTTGGAGAAAAAACCATAACGGCATTTATTGTCAGAGCGCGGCTACACTAAGCTAGTCAGTATCAAAGATTATTCCGTATCTGTTCATAGCCAAATTCCACTCAGGACTTTTTTGTGATGTGTGACACCCGCGAGATCAAATCTCCTGTTTGCATTAGACCTTATTAGAACAAGATCGAAGGCCCTAAAAATTTCCAACCACGTACAAGGATTTTCCAGCGGTTGCTGATAAACAACTCCGTCGATAGTGATTTCTACTACTTTAGCTAAGGAAAACTGCTTTGGAGTATCTGACAAACTGTCGCCATTCATAAATGGCAAGATTGCCTCATCAATTCGCAGAAGTTCAAAATCCGTCAATTCCCTACCCTTCTAATCTTCAGCACACTGCGTGACAACTTGACAAAATGAAAATACATTATTTATTGTATATTTATAAAGGATTCAAGAAACCAAAATTTAACTCTTCATCGGACCAGACTACCTATAATACGCTAGGCATTATTTTATTTATAATTAATAGTATCTTCAATGTGAATATCTCAAAAGGCAACAGAGAAACCTAGTAACCGGGAGAGTCGTCATGACCGTCAAGAAACCAACTCTCAACACGGAGGCGTTCCAAAGTATGCGGGACTGGATTGCCCATCTCGAAAAAACTAAAAGGCTCGTTATAACAAAAAAAGGTGTGCCACTTAAATATACCCTTGCGGCAATAGCCAAGCAACTTGACGGAGACAAGGCGGTTTTGTTTCCCAATCCAGATCATCATCCCATTGCAGTCGTTTCAGGAATCGTCTCTAAAAGAGATTGGATAGCGGAGGCGATGGGTATCTCAAATAATATGCTTTTGGAACACTTTCGCGAAGCCGTCCTAAACCCAATTCCATGGAAGGAGATTAAAAAAGCGCAAGCCCAGGAAGTTGTAATTAGAAAGAATATTGATATTAAAAGTATTTTGCCAATTCCAACTCATAATGAATATGATAGCGGGGAGTATATAACCGCTGGTCTGGTTATTGCACGAAACCCACAATCCGGAGAACAAAACGTCTCTATTAATCGATTACAGATAAATGGGCCCGACACACTAGGGATTCTAATTCTACCGCGTGACCTCAATAAGTTTTTTGAGATGGCAGAAAATAAAGACCAGTCTCTACCCGTATCAATTTCTATTGGTAGTGATCCTATGAGCCTTTTGGCGAGCCAAGCCATCTTACCCCTTAATACCGACGAATTGGGTGTGGCTGGAGGCTTAATAAAAAAGCCTTTGGACGTTGTTAAATGCATTACCAATGATGTTCGTGTTCCAGCAACCAGTGAAATTATCATCGAAGGTAGGCTTTTGCCAAATGTAAGGGAGTCTGAGGGTCCATTTGGGGAGTTTCCCCAGTATTACGGACCTGCCGGCAAACGGCAGGTAATCAAGATCGACGCTATCACACACCGAGAGAGCCCAATATACCACACGATAGTTCCTGCTGCTATGGAGCACCTGCTATTAGGTGCTATACCTCGGGAGGCCTCAATCTTGACAGCCCTTCAGCGCCAATTTTCTAATGTTATGGATGTCCACCTTTCGAGGGGTGGAGTATGTAGATACCACCTCGCCGTAAAGGTAAAAAAACGATTAGAAGGAGAACAAAAAAATATTATCTTTGGTGCATTCGCTAGTCACGCTGACATAAAAATGGCTACAATAGTTGATGAGGATGTAGATGTACACGATCCAACTGCGGTCGAGTGGGCAGTTGCAACTCGTTTTCAGGCTTCGTCTGATACTATTGTTGTGAAAGGAGCACTAGGATCAAAACTTGATCCATCCGGAAAGGATGGATTGGTTGACAAAATGGGTATAGATGCAACAAAACCACTTGAAAGTGAGCCGCTCCGTTACACAGTCGTTAATATCCCTGGCGAAGAGGACGAAGGGCTTATTGCACAATGGATAGATTAGAGTGGATTGGACAGGATTGGAAATCACCTTTCGGAGGCGGCCTTGTTTGATTCCATTTATTATTCTTGAGCGTTTAATTCCGGTATGCGAACTCCACCGCATAACAATATTTACATTTTTACTTTTACATTAGCACTTTAGGAATCATTAAATTTCGAATTCAGGCACCTTTATGCTATGCAAAAATCTTTTTTGTTGGAAATGTCTCCTTATTTAAAGCGTACACGATTTTAAAACATAAATGCGTTTAAACCTCTGCAGGCCCTATACGAAATTTATACTCGTCATGGTACTACCACTAACGCTATAGGCTAACAACATCATTAACGTTCCATAGGAAGGTAAACCAAGACCTGGTTGGACGATCCGATAAACTACCTAGAAAAAAGTCCTGCCCCATTGGAAATTACGATAGAAATTAAACGGGCGTTGCGCGTTCCCAATTTAAAAGGTTATTGTAAATAAACTTAAATGACATTGCTAAGTCAATTTTCTAAAAGAGGTATCCACCGTGTCTGAGTCATCTGAAATTCTGATACTAAATGGTCCCAATTTAAACATGCTTGGTGTCCGTGAACCGAATATATATGGTTGCGAAACGCTCGCTGATATAGAAGAATTGTGCAACCAACGTGCTACTTCACTTGGCCTGACAGTGAATTTCAAACAATCTAATCTCGAAGGTGAAATCGTAGCCGACATCCAAAACGCAAGAGTCACAGCAGCTGGAATTATAATTAATGCAGCCGGATATACGCATACATCTGTCGCCATATTAGATGCCCTAAATATATCTGAATTGCCAGTGATCGAACTCCACCTATCAAATATCCATGCAAGAGAAGCGTTTCGGCATCATTCGTATGTTGCGCAAGCCGCAACCGGCATAATTTGCGGTTTTGGTGCTCACGGATATGTTCTAGCAATTGACGCAATGGCACGACTCATTGAATGTGCCGAGTGATGGTATTTATTTTAGGAGGAACAAGTGTCACATGAGGTTGATAGCGATCTTGTGCGCCGACTCGCTGCACTCTTAGAGGAAACAGGTCTTGGTGAATTAGAGTACGCCACAAATGATTGGAAAATACGAGTAGCTCGCCCGGTAACATCATCTTTGCTGGCAACTAACCTGAATACAGCCGCAACAACCACGCATGCTCCCACGCCTAATAAAGAAGGATTAAATCCTGAGCACCAAGATGATCAAATTTTAAAGTCACCAATGGTTGGAACAGCATATTTGACGCCAGACCCCTCTTCACCTCCTTTCGTCAAGGTAGGAGATAGGGTTGAACAAGGTGATACAGTAATGATTATTGAGGCCATGAAAGTCATGAACCCTATCTCAGCTCATAGATCAGGTGTGGTGAAAGAAGTTCTGGTTGCAGCCAGCGAACCCGTTGAATTTGACCAGTGGCTGTTGATAATAGAATGACAATTGTAAACAGTTTGAATGGCACGACAATTGTGACTAAAAATGTTTAAAAAGATAGTTATTGCTAATAGAGGTGACGTTGCCATCAGAGTTCAACGCGCTTGCCGTGAAATGGGGATAAAAACGGTAGCCGTCCACTCCACCGCCGATTCGTCAGCAATGCATGTCAGATTAGCCGACGAAAGTGTATGCATCGGTCCGCCAACTTCAAAAGAGAGTTATTTAAATATCCCAGCGATCTTATCGGCCGCTGCCATATCAGGCGCAGATGCAATTCATCCCGGCGTCGGCTTTCTCTCTGAGAATCCTTCGTTTGCTCAAATTGTTCAGGACCACGGCCTCACGTTTATTGGCCCCAAACCAGAGCATATTAGGGTGATGGGAGATAAGATCGAAGCAAAAAAAATGGCTCTTCAGCTTGGCATACCCTGCGTTCCTGGATCAGATGGCGCAATAACCACCAAAGAAGAAGCTGTTTTGGTCGCTAACGATATAGGTTTCCCAGTTATTGTCAAAGCGGCCGCTGGAGGCGGAGGAAAGGGGATGCAGATCGCTTTTTCGGAGACCGAGCTGTCAAATGCTATCCAGCTGGCTCAATCAGAAGCTGAGGCCGCATTTGGATCAGGGGAGGTATATATTGAACGTTATCTCGCGAACCCGCGTCATATCGAGATCCAAATTGTTGGTGATAAATTTGGTAATGTATTGCATCTAGGAGAACGAGATTGTTCGCTTCAACGCCGACATCAAAAAATATTGGAGGAAACACCTTCTCCTGCACTCACCAAAACGAGGCGGGAGAATATTGGCAATTTAGCTGCATCTGCAATGAAAAAATTTGGTTATGAAAGTTTGGGAACAATAGAGTTTTTGTATGAAAAAGGCGAGTTTTACTTCATAGAAATGAATACACGTTTACAAGTAGAGCATCCCATAACAGAAATGGTTACTGGCTTTGACCTTGTACAGACACAAATTGAAATTAGTGCTGGAAAACCCCTCAACATTCAACAAAATGAGGTGACCATAAATGGGCATTCTATTGAATGCCGCATTAATGCGGAGGATCCAGATAACTTTATGCCTTCTCCCGGAAAAATAACTGACTACCACCCGCCAGGCGGTTTAGGAGTCAGGATAGACTCAGGGATCTATTCTGGTTACGAAATCCCTCCTTATTATGACAGCCTAGTCTCGAAATTGATAGTACATGGTCAAAACAGGAAACAATGTCTCGCGAGACTACGTAGGGCTTTGGACGAATTTGTAATTGGCAACATCAAAACTACGATTTCTTTGCACCAAAAGCTGCTCGATAATAAGAATTTTGTTGAGGGAGACTATGATATTCATTGGCTCGAGGACCACTTTTTGCAACCGTAAAAGTGCACAAATTAATAACATCACGTGATGACAAAAATAACTCCAGATCTATTAATTGAAGCCTATAAAATTGGCATCTTTCCTATGGCAAACAGCAAAGGTGTCGCCAAAATCGAATTTTTTGACCCAGACCCAAGAGGAATAATTCCCCTTGAAACTTTTCATATACCTAGAAGTCTTCGTAAACTCATTAGAAAAGGTATTTTTAAAGTTACCTATAACGCTGATTTTTCCAGCGTTCTCCACGGATGTTCGCAGGTTTCAAGCAATCGGCCAACCACATGGATTAACCACGAAATAAAAACTTTATATCATCAGCTATTCGAGAAGGGGTACTGCCACAGTATTGAAATCTGGTGCAATAAAAACATTGTCGGTGGGTTGTATGGTTTATCAATTGGCGCGGCATTTTTTGGTGAAAGCATGTTCTCCATAAAACCAAATGCAAGCAAAGTTGCTCTAGTGCATCTCGTCGCTTCTCTTAAACAGGAGGGATTTGTATTATTGGACAGTCAATTCACTAATAAACATCTTGTTCAATTTGGAGCAATTGATATATCGCGGGAAGATTACAAAAAACGCCTTAACCTCGCAATTAATCTGGAGGCGACATTTCCTAGACGATCTCCCGACCTAAATTACGTTTTAGGACCAGAACATTTTAGAACCCAGACATCATAAACTGGGTGTTGCAAACTATTGAGTGTTGGGCTAGACGCAAACATCCAACCGGCAAAAAGATTTGTGGGCTCTTCACCAATTTTTTTATCAAGCACTTCGACATAGGCTGCACTTTCCGGCGGTTCCGTCGGGGGTCGTTTTCTGCAAGCTCGCACTTTGATAATTAAGGTACCAAAAGTGCCACGCTCATCGATATTCAGTTCAAATGTGGAAACGCGAGCTGTTGTTTTATCTAAACCCTGCAGCACTGCTTTATTTGTGTCAATGAATAAACCTGTATATTTAGAGCCACTTTGGCCATAGACACAATTTATCCATAGAACTTTGCTCAAAACCAAGGTAGCAAGTTTAAGGGTCAAATTCTTGATCGCCGTTCTCTTAGATGTTTTGTCGGGGATTGCATCATTTAGCTTTAACTTCATCTTTGTCGGCTGCCCCCGAAAACATAAATTTCCCTAGTAACTGAAGCATGTCCACAGCATCTTGAGTAAACTCGATTTCATCATTCGGTTGAAGGTTCCCATCCATCCCTCCGGGAATAATTTCAACGAAACTCCCACCCAAAAGACCCTCGCTTCCAATCGTTACCGCTGTATCCAATGGAAAGTTGTACTTATTATCAATGTCTAGAGAAATCCGGGCTTTGAAAGTCTCAGAATTCAGAGAAAGCTCCTTCACTTTTCCCACAGGAATACCACCGACCTTAACATCACTACCCGTTTTTATGGAACCTATATGATTAAATTCAGCAAAGAGCAAATATCCCGTTTTTCTTCCGTAATCAGTCACGTTGTACGCAAATATTGCAAATATTACAGCTATCACAATCACGAGAGCACCGACAGTTGTCTCAAGAGATCCACGTCGCATAGTATACCGGCCCCAATACTTAAAGTTTTTCCAATATTTTTTTACTGCAATCGGATTTCCCGGAGGAACAAGCTCCCTTTTGAATTAGGATTGCTCCCAGGACTCATAATCACCCTCGGCCCCAGACCTCTCGCCAAATGACCTGGTGGTCTGTATGAGTATTTGGTCCCAGTCAAATTAGGAAGTTGCGACTTTTGCCATTCATATCCCATAACGTGGCTACCGCTAGGAAGCTCTTCTAAATTGTACTGCAACCAAGCATGCCATCTAGGAGGCACTTTCGTTTCGTCGGTCAACTCTTTAGAGAGGATCCCACGTTTTAGTTTCCCATTGGCTAATCTTTTTGACTTGTGTTCGTAATATCTGTAACCACGTCGATAGGTTCCAACTTGGCGACCACATAACCACGTGTAAAAATGTGTACGGACGTCCATTTACGAACCCTTTTAAATTTTATAATCCATTACAATATGGCACTGAGAGTATAATACGTCCAGTCACGGGAAACAACATAAGGCAAAAACCCTTGAAACAGTATTTAAGCAATTCAAATCTTGTTTCTGGATTTATATTCATGATTATATCCGCAACAGCCTTCGGTTCTGCGCCGACTTTCGCAAAACTCGCATTTGACAACGCTATAACACCGAGCTCACTTCAAAGTTATCGCTTTTTAATCACGTTTGTTGTGATTCTTTTTGTAACAATCGTAGCAAAGCAAGTTACAAGACCTAACGCCTCCCACTTACCACGGCTGTTAACTTTAGCCATTTCCACTGGACTTTCCTCGCTTTGCTATATGAGTTCCGTAAAGTATATTCCTGTAGCGGTAGCCAGCCTAACCTTCTTCACATTTCCACTCGTTGTTGCACCTATTTCCCACTTAATGAAGATTGATAAACTTACCCAGATTAAAGTGTTAGCCATGATGATTGCTTTCTGCGGTCTCTGCTTACTGCTTGGAACCACATATAAGCTGCAATGGATTGGTATTTCTATGGCATTTGCTGCCGGTTTGTTTGTTGCCACCTCGTTTATTGTCTCAAAACCACTCACGGAAGACTTATCTCCCTTGACTATGGCGGTTTTCGCAACCGGGTTACCTTGTTTCGCTTATGCCACATCTAGCATAGTCAGTGACGACCTCACGCATCCCCAAAACTTTGTAGGTGGTGCTGGTTTATTTGCAAACTCTATATGCCATGCAATTGGTCTTACATGCTGCTATGCAGCCATCGCACGACTCGGTCCAACACGAACCGCGGTAATGATGAATGTGGAACCTCTTATCAGTGTTCTAGCCGCATACTTAGTCTTAGGACAGACAATAACAATTCTTCAGTCCTTAGGAATTATTGGTGTGGTCTCGGGTATAGTTCTAATGAGTTACACAAGACGAGATTAAGCCACGAGTTTTCTTTTTAGCAGCACCACATATAGTAAAAGAAATATTATTACCCACAAAATGTATTGCCTTATTATGAATTCATTGGCAGAATGGGGATTCTGGGCGTTCGAACTATTGCGAATAGTCTACGGTGGTATCAAAGAGATTTAAACCGTGACACAAAGTAATACTACGGCATTCAAAGACATAGGTTAGAACAAAATCGAGTAAATATCCGAGAAACTTAAGCAAACATCGAAAAAGTCAAATAATCGATAGAAAAAATAAAATATATAGCAAATAAAGATTAGTAAAAGTAACAATAAATTAGAGCGTGAAAAAAAATTTGACTAGATCGAAAATGGAATTGAATTAGACAGTTGGAATGGAGAAAATTTAGATGAAAATAGAAAGACGGTTCACAACAATAGAAGGTGGACCTTATGCACAAATCGAATTCCATACTGTAACAAGCGAAATTCGAAATCCAGATGGATCGACGGTTTTTAAAAATGATAGCGTAGAAGTACCTACGTCATGGTCCCAGGTTGCATCAGATATCATCGCGCAAAAATACTTTCGAAAAGCAGGTCTTCCTGCAAAAAGTAAACCCGTGGAAGAAGCTAATGTTCCTGACTGGCTATGGCGCCAAGAGGCAGACTTAGAGAGTATTAACCAACTACCAAAAGATGAACGAGCCACAGGCGAAACTAGCGCAAAACAAGTTTTCCATAGGCTAGCCGGAACCTGGACTTATTGGGGCTGGAAAGGTGGGTATTTCGATAGTGAAGATGACGCAAAGGCTTACTATGACGAGATGACCTATATGCTATGCCAGCAGATGGCTGCGCCAAACTCACCGCAATGGTTCAATACCGGACTTCACTGGGCATACGGGATTGATGGACCAGCTCAAGGTCATTCTTATGTAGATTATCAAACGGGTAAACTAACACGCTCAAAATCAGCCTACGAGCATCCACAGCCGCATGCATGCTTCATCCAAGGTGTGGACGACGATTTGGTAAATGAAGGAGGCATTATGGACCTTTGGGTCCGTGAAGCGAGATTATTTAAATACGGCTCAGGTACTGGATCTAACTTTTCTAAGCTCAGAGGGTCCGGAGAGTCGCTATCTGGTGGCGGGAAGTCGTCGGGGCTTATGAGTTTTTTGAAAATAGGAGATAGAGCCGCTGGAGCAATCAAATCAGGAGGAACAACCAGACGGGCTGCAAAGATGGTTACCGTGGACATAGATCACCCAGACATTTCCGAATACATAGATTGGAAGGTCGTTGAAGAACAAAAAGTAGCTGCACTCGTGGCCGGGTCTAAACTAGCCAGTACCCATATGACAGCAGTGATGAAAGCCTGCACAGAATGGGATGGAGCAGATAACGCAGCAAGGTTCAAGCCTAAAGAAAATCGAACGCTTAAAAAAGCAATCATTGCAGCTCGAAAAGCAATGATACCCGAAAATTATATTCAAAGAGTAATACAGTTCGCCGAGCAAGGCTACAACGAGATAGAATTTAAAACATACGACACCGACTGGGACTCAGAGGCATACCTTACAGTTTCGGGACAGAATTCAAACAACTCGGTTCGAGTGAGCAACGAATTTTTAGATGCCGTAGAACGAGGAGGGCAATGGAATTTAGTTCAGAGGACAGATGGCGAAGTATGCGAAACACTAGATGCACGAGAACTTTGGGATAAGATCTCGCACGCCGCTTGGGCGTGTGCCGATCCTGGATTACAGTATGACACAACCATTAACGAATGGCACACTTGCCCAAAAGGTGGACGTATAGATGCGTCAAATCCCTGTTCCGAGTATATGTTCTTGGATGATACTGCTTGCAATCTGGCTTCTATGAATCTTATGAAGTTCAGGGATGAACAAAGTGAATTTGATATAGAAAACTTTGAACACGCAACTCGACTGTGGACAGTTACTCTGGAAATAGCGGTTATGATGGCCCAATTCCCGTCCAAAGAAATAGCGGTTAGATCTTATGACTACAGAACCCTAGGTCTTGGATATGCAAATATTGGCGGTCTCCTCATGGCAGCAGGGTATTCATACGATAGCAACGAAGGTCGGGAGATTTGCGGGGCAATAACCGCAATTATGACAGGCGTGTCTTACGCAACATCGGCAGAAATGGCGGGCGAGCTAGGGCCCTTTCGTAAATACGAAGAGAATTCTAAAAATATGCTCCGGGTTATGGCAAATCACAGAAGAGCGGCACACGGTTTAAAAGATGGTTATGAAGGTTTAACGGTCCTTCCTGTTGCTCTCAATCCAGAAAATTGCCCAGACGCCGGCTTAACTGAAGCTGCCAAGAGGGCTTGGGATAAAGCACTCGATCTTGGAAAAAAACATGGTTACAGGAACGCACAAGCCACAGTCATAGCACCGACAGGAACAATAGGACTTGTTATGGACTGCGATACAACAGGAATTGAGCCAGACTTTGCGATAGTTAAGTTTAAGAAACTAGCCGGGGGTGGTTATTTTAAAATTATAAATCAAGTCGTTCCAGAGGCTCTAACAAACTTGGGCTATAACGAGCATCAAATTCAGGATATCGTAAGTTATGCTGTAGGCCATGGAACACTCGTTGGCTCTAGCGGGTTGTCGCAGGAAGATCTTGAGAAAAAAGGCTTCAGCAAAGAACAAATCGATTTGGTTGAAAATGCAATAGCAAATGCCTTCGACATAAAGTTTGCCTTCAATAAATGGACACTAGGCGAAGACTTTTGCATAAACGAATTAGGGTTTACTGATAGTCAATTAAATGACGTCTCCTTCGACATGCTATCCGCCCTTGGATTTTCAAAAGGACAGATAGAGAAAACAAATATTTTTGTTTGTGGAGCAATGACGCTGGAAGGCGCACCACACCTCAAAGAAAATCATCTACCTGTTTTTGACTGTGCCAATGTATGCGGACGACTGGGCACTCGATATCTCTCGGCGGAAAGCCATATCCACATGATGGCTGCAGCTCAACCTTTCATATCAGGGGCGATATCTAAAACTATCAATATGCCCAATGCCGCAACCGTCAAAGACTGTGCCGATGCATACATGTTGTCTTGGAAACTTGGTATAAAGGCCAATGCACTCTACCGTGATGGATCTAAACTCAGCCAGCCACTTGCTTCCAGCCTCGTAGATGAAGAAGATTTGGACGAATTTATGGAGGCACCTGTGGCTGCCAAAGCACCCGCAGTTGCAGAAAATATTGTTGAAAGGGTCGTGGAAAAAATAGCAGAAGATCGACAGAGAGCTAAGCGCGCCAGATTACCACATCGTAGAAAGGGTTACACGCAAAAAGCGGTTGTAGGCGGCCACAAGGTTTACTTAAGAACTGGCGAATATGAAGATGGCAGCCTCGGTGAAATTTTCATAGATATGCACAAAGAGGGTGCTGCCTTCAGATCGCTAATGAATAGTTTTGCAATCGCTGTATCAATAGGATTGCAATATGGTGTGCCCCTAGAGGAATATGTAGACTCTTTCACTTTCACACGTTTTGAGCCCTCTGGCATGGTCACTGGCAATGACGCCATAAAAATGGCCACCTCAATACTCGATTATTTATTTAGGGAAGTAGCTATTTCATATCTAGATCGCGATGACTTAAGTCATGCTGAAAAAGATGATCTCCTGCCGGATACAATTGGAGAAGGGTCAAGCGAATCACTCGATGTCGAGCAATTTAACAAAATAGCTAGCAGAGGTTATGTCCGAAACAACTTAGTTGTACTTAATGGCGGAATGAATGCTGCAACTGGAACCGACGGGGTCGCCCCAGCAGTTTCATTATCAGAAAACACACAACAAACACCGCCAAACAGCACAGCAGTAGCAAATGGTAATGGATCACAGTCACATAATGGTAGCTTAGCGACATCGAATAGCGACAGTGCTGCAAGCGTGCCCGTAAACGAAACCGTGATGGATGAGGTTGACCAAAAACTTGCTCAAATACGAGAGGCCCGAATAAAAGGTTATGAGGGAGAGGCATGTCAAGAATGTGGAAACTTTACGCTTGTTCGTAATGGAACGTGCATGAAGTGTGACACCTGCGGCAGCACCAGCGGCTGCAGTTAGCAGATCACTCATCTGGTATAATGAGAAAACATCTTAATATGAACAAACACCACGCTGATACACTCAGGCTGGTACAGTAAAGATAAAAAAAATACAGAGAGCCGCTACCCTCATTCAGCGGCTTTCTACTTTTAAAGCTCGATTTAGTTTTACATGTCTGTCTAACGCAAAATAAACTAACCTAGTCTTCTAGCGAGACCTTCGCGTCGCTTATGGGTAACCCCGGGACTTCTACACGTGTTCTGAAAATGGTACCACAACTATCGGACGGACCGCCGCGACTGCCAGTTACCACGTAAAGATCCTTTAGATCAGGTCCACCAAAGCATACAGATGTAACCATTGGTAGCGGCACTGGCAAGCTCGCCCGAAACGCACCGTTACTTTCAAAGACATCTACTCTAGACCCATATGCCATAGCTATCCAAACAGAGCCATCTTCGGCAACGGCTAAACCATCCGGATGACCATCATTAGTTTTCACAAAAGGTTTCCAATCTGACACGCTTCCATCCGAACTCACTTCATACTGACGCACCACTGCATCTCTCGCATCGGAGTGGTAGAGTGTTTTACCGTCAGGGGAAAACCCTAGACCATTAGTTAACATAACTCCGTCCGAGATTGTTCGGACGCTGCCATCAACATCGATAACATGGAGATGGCCTGGAATCATTTCCTCATCACTAAATACTTTAAAAGCTACCGACCCCACATAAATTCTTCCCTTTGAGTCGGTTGTTAAATCATTAAACCCTAACGCAACTTCTGTTACATCACTGGATAGAAGTGTGGTTGTCTTATCGTCAGTAAAACTCTTGTAAGAAATATTTCTTCCCCCTACAATCAAACCATTTTTCTCATGTATGGCGATACCACCTATCCCCCGCCGATGCTCTACAATTGTCGAAATATTATTTGAAGCGTCAAGCAGGTAAACTCCTCCTCTGATAACATCACTGAAGAGCAAACCCTTGTCTTTTACCCAAGTTGGGCCTTCTACTAATCCAAAACCAGTCGCTAGCTCTTCCATTTAGTACTCCACCTATCCGCTTGTTTTATAAAATCTCGCAAGGGACTATAACTAAATTTTTAGAATCTATGAATCAAAGTAAAAAATAAGCTATGCTCAAGTTTAGGGGGAGTCAAACCATGAAATTCGTTCGCCATGCGTGTTATGTAGCTAGGTGGTCCAATGAATTTAGTCGCAGCATTATGCGGGTCACAATCATGAATGAAAACATTGCGTTATACCGAACTGGATCAGGAAAGATAGTAGCTCTCCACGATCGTTGACCACACAGATTACTTCCGCTTTCTATGGTGCGGCTAGTAGATAACAATATCCAGTATGGCTACAATAGCATGACTTTTAATCCGGAAGGTCATTGTTTAAGAATACCTCGTCAAGACAGCATTCCAAGGTCGGCTGCGGTTAGGACATTTCCGGTACAAGAAAAAAACGATATTGCCTGGATTTGGATGGGACCTCCTGATAAGGCCCATAAAAATGAAATTTTTCACTTGGAAAAATTTGATAATACCAAGTAGAAAGCACACCAAGGAGACGCTTTATATTTTCAATCTAATTATTTAAATATCGCTAAAAATCAAGTAGATCCTGCAAACGTAAGTTTTGTTCATCCGACAACATAAGGAAATCCTGAAAGCGAAGACGTCACGGTTAAGACCGACGTGTCAGGTGAAGGGTTAAAAGCCTGGAGATGGATCAGAAATGCGCCCCGTTGGCTTTTTTAAACCATCGGGAAATTTCTCGGGCAACGTTGACAGGTGGCATCACTACTATCTTTACATGCCAAGCATTGTAATAATTGATTTCGGAAGTGCGAACACAAGCTGCAATTTAAAAGAGGACGAAAGGCATAGAGGAGTTCGTGTATTCACCGTGTATTTTTTGACGTCTTTATCGGAAACAGAGTGCATTGACTGTTGGATGCACCTTCGTAATATAGAAATAGACGATGAAGAAGTGAGCGGGGAAATGGACGAGATGTTTCGGTTAGCATTCGATGAAGACAAAGCGGTACTGGAAGCTATGCAGCAAGAGAATTTGAGGCCGTCTAACCAACAAACAATTAGCTTGGCTATGGATAAGGCGCCAAATGTATATAGACTTAGAATAAAACGTATGATTGAAAATGAGTTAAACAAACACAGACAAAGAAGCTATTAAAGTTTGCTAATCCCCAATTTTCTCTAGAATTCTCTGCAAAACCCGCCCCGCGTTAACCGCTGTCGGCCAACCAGAATAAAACGCCACATGGGTAATCATCCCCTTCAACTCATCTATTGTAACACCATTATCGAGGGCTCTTTTCAGGTGTCCCTCAAGTTCTGGTGTTCTGTATAAAGCTGCTAGAACAGAGCAAGTCACCAGGCTTCTATCACGTTTGGATAATTCTGGCTGTTCCCAAACATCACCAAACAATACCTCATCTCTTAATTTTCCTAGCTGAGGAACCAATTCATAAACCGTTTGTTTTGTCATAAAACCTAACCCTTTCTACAAAATTCTTTTCTGCTGTTAATTTATTTAACGTATTAAAGAAGCCTAGCGCTGGCAAGTTTGGCACCCTCTGCAAGTGATCTCAATTTGGCCCATACAACATCCGATGTGAGCCTGCCCATCCCTGCTGACGTATCAAATCCACAATCTGTGCCTGCCATGATACGCCGAGGGTCGCCAACAAAATTGGCTGCTAGCTCCAAGCGATCCGCGATTACCTCTGGGTGTTCTACAAAGGCAGATAACGTTTCTATTGCCCCAACAATTAAATATTGTTCTGGTTTTAACTTATATTTTTTAAACAACTTTAACTCGTGTTGATGCCGAGGATTTGCAAACGGAAACAAAAAGCCGCTGACATTGGCCTCAAATAGATGAGGCAATATTATTTCGAGAGGAACATCTTGATCATGTGGGGATTCGTAGTTTCCATAGCATACATGAAGACGAATACGCTCTTTTGGGAGTCCCGCTATACTTTTGTTGATTAAAGTGATAACGCTGTCAACAAACGTCAGAAATTCTGACAATGGTCTATCATGGAAAGATATATGCCGTTCCAACGCTAAATCTGGGGCGTCAATTTGAAGTATTAGTCCAGCTTCAATAGCTGACTTGTATTCATAAGTTAATGCTTCTGCTACAGCACTCAAATACTCATCTTGATTTGGATAAAACCTGTTTTTCATAGCACGTACTATTATGCCAGGTGATGGCGCCGTTATAAAAGCATCCGTAAATTTGGTATCGTGAAACTTTAATGTTTTAAGAAATAGATTTATTTCATCCTCGTTGGCATTTGTATCGCCATAATTAACTTCCCCAATAGCCATAGGAGGTTTAAAATTACTGACCGCTATCTTTTTATTCAAAACTTTTTCACGAGATAATTTGAATTCTGGATAATTTAATAATTCATTACCCGCTGGTCTAGACCATGTCTTACCAAATCCAGTCATGCGGTTCTGCACATACAGAAAAAATGCTTCTCTCGATTGCTCTCCATTACTCGGTATATCTATTCCAACTTCAGCTTGTTTGTTGACTACCGATGAAGTGGCTGCAGTAATCTCGGCGCTTAATTTTAAGGTGTCTATTTCTTTACCTAATGTTTTGTCCGAATAGAGTTCCACCAATGACCTTGATCTTGGTAGGCTTCCCGCATGAGTAGTAAGTATTCTTCTGCTATTATTCTTGGATAACTTCATTTACATTAATTAACTTGATCAAATACCCCATCTTATGGCTAGCAACTCCATTTCTCTAGCCATTTTTAGCAGGGTGGCCCGAGTTGCCATTGGCAGGGGTTCAAGTGGGTGCCGAACCTTATCAGATTTTATAACGCCCCCTTCTTTGAAGACAGTTTTACAAGCGCGCAGGCCACATTGCTGATTTTCTAAATTAATTAAGGGAAGCACTTTTTTGTATTGTTGTTCAGCAACTTTTATCTTTCCTTCAAGGTAGTCAATTACAATTGGCCTAATTTGCTCAGATGCTAATGCACTTGTCATCGTGCCCGTTGCTCCAGCCTCGAGATCTGCGAACAAGGTTATACCCTCTTCTCCATCGAACGGACCGTCAATATATTTGCCAGCAGCTCCTATCAACGCCTTGAGTTTCTCCGCAGTTCCAGGCGTCTCTATTTTAAAATACGAAACCAGAGGAAAGTCCTTTGCCAGTCGGGCTAGTAGAGGCACAGAAAGCGTAACACCACTCAAAGGCGCATCCTGGATCATAATTGGAATATTCAGGGCCGTTGAGAGCGCTTCGAAATGCTCGTAAATCCCCTGATCATTTGCTTTCAAAAGAGAACCATGATAAGGCGGCATCATCATGACCATAGCAGCACCTTGCTCTTCTGCAAGCTGGCATCTAGCAACGGCTATCCGCGTGCTAAAATGACTACAAGTTGCAATAACTGGCACCCTTCCATTCACATGACTTATGCATAGCTCCTGAAGTATTGCTCTTTCTTCATCTGACAAAAGAAATTGCTCAGAATAATTCGCCAATATACACAGCCCGTCTACCCCCTGATCAATCATGCAATCTAGCACTCGTTTCTGACTATCTAAATCTAGCGACCCATCTTCGTCGAAAGGCGTCGGCACAATGGGAAATATACCACGAAAAGAAGTTGACATGACGAGCTCCCGTTATTTTTAAAGGGAATAATAAACATCTTTGACACATTTAACCAGACAAACCCCTAAAAACGATAATTATCTAAAATTTTGCATTTAAAACTAAATTCAACATATTTTTCTTCATTGCCTATGTAATCTGCATAAAATAGCAAAATTAACTTAGATGACTGCGTTTATTATTTTTGATGGAGAAATAGAATACTATAATATACTAAATCTCTAATTTTAAGTGATTAACTGCTCAGTTTTACTACCCTTTCTTTTAAGGGCCATACCAGGAGAAAATCATGAACATTGGCTTCATTGGACTAGGAATTATGGGAGCCCCGATGGCGGGGCACCTATTAGCAGGGGGGCATACAATCATTTCTGCCGTCCATAATACACAACCGAGCACAGACTTGGTAAATGCTGGCCTCAAGGTAGTTGATAGTTTTGCCAGAGTTGCAGAAGAAGCTGAAATCATCATCATCATGGTGCCAGACACCCCCCAAGTCGAAGAAGTTCTCTTCTCTGAAAATGGTGTTGCCGCTGGCCTTTCGAGTGGAAAATTAGTGATTGATATGAGTTCGATTTCACCCATCGATACAAAATTATTTGCTCAGAAAATCAACGATAAAGGATGTGGTTACTTGGATGCGCCTGTATCTGGGGGTGAGGTTGGAGCCAAAGCTGCATCACTAACCATCATGGTTGGAGGGTCCGAGAACGATTTTAATATGGCAACTCCTATTTTAGAACTTATGGGAAGCAATATTACTCTCGTTGGCGAAAATGGCGTAGGCCAAACCACAAAGGTTGCAAACCAGATTATTGTAGCACTTACAATTGAAGCTGTTGGCGAAGCATTGGTTTTTGCTTCGAAGGCGGGAGCTGATCCCTCTAAAGTTAGGCAAGCTTTAATGGGTGGCTTAGCTCAATCCAGAATTCTGGAGGTGCACGGTGATCGAATGATAAATAGGACTTTCGATCCAGGTTTTAGAATTGAACTCCACCAAAAAGATTTAAACCTCGCTCTTCAGGGTGCTAAGTCGCTAGGTGTAAGTTTACCCAATACTTCATCCACCCAGGAGTTGTTCAATGCTTGTACAGCCCATGGCGACAATGAACTTGATCACTCTGGCCTTGTTACGGCACTAGAGAGAATGTCTAACCACCAAGTGAATAGCGGATAAAATAGATGGCTAAGGACCAGCCGTTGGTCAATATAAATGGGCTAGCCCATGTTATTCTCACAGTAACCAAGTATGACAAGTCACGTCAGTTTTACACGAAACTTTTACCTGCCTTCGGCATGACATTGGTCCATGATGGTCCGGACTTCTGTTATCACGTGGGTGCAAGAACCGCAATTGGCATCAGGAAATGTGATCCGGAATTTCAGAAAGAACATTTTCAACAATATAGAGTGGGACTTCATCATCTTTGCTTTAGAGCTCGATCGAGGGAGGATGTGGACACGACAGCAAAACTTTTAATTGGCCTTGGAGCAAAGATTGTAAGAGGCCCGGAAGTTCGCGAGTGGGCACCGGGATATTATTATGTTTTGTTTGAAGATCCTGATGGCATTCGACTAGAGGTAAATTTTGTTCCTGGCACTGGATTACTCGAAAACGACGCAAATTTTAGCTTTGGAGAAGAATTTATTAGAGTGGACGGAGAAGACTTAACAGCATAATTTCATCAATCTATTTCAATTTCACCCGCCCTCCAAACGATGAAATTTGCTACGGCGTAAAAGAATAAAAATATTAAGGCTATCACTCCAAACATCTGCGCTGCGCCATATTGACCAGAAAATATAGCATAAAAAAGAACGCATACTGACACGAGAAACCCAATGATCATTCTATGGGGCTGACGAACAAATTTCTTATTTTTCCAACGCGCGCAGGTTTCAGCAGATGGCAACATGAAACACCCTTAAATATTTTAAATAAAAGAAATAGTTTCCACTCTAAGTAAGGTCTATCATAGCGTATAGTAGACTGAATTTACAGACCATACTTACTCAATTGATGTTGTATCTTAAAGGGAAAACCATGGAACACTCGGGAAAAACCGCATTCATAACAGGAGCGGGTAAAAATATTGGAAGAGCGATCGCTATCAACTTGGCATCTACAGGTTGCAATATCGTTTTAAATGGTAATTCTGATGTAAAGGCATGTGAGCAAACGGCCGCTGCTCTTAACGAGATGGGGGTTAACGTCAGCGTATTGATGGGAAATGTTGGTTCTTCAGATGAAGTCAAGCGAATGGCAAAAGAAGCCTTGAAGGAGTTTGATAGAATTGACATTCTCGTAAATAATGCTGCGATAAGGCCATCAAAGCCTTTTTTGGAAATGGAAGACGATGATTGGCACAAAGTTTTAGATATTGATTTGAATTCAGCATTTTATACATGCCGAGCTTTTGCCGGGGGCATGATAAAAAACGGATGGGGTAGAATAATCAACATAACCGGCATGAATGCTATTCATGGATATAGAGGCCGCGCTCCCGTTTCAGCAGCAAAACACGGCCTTTGGGGCCTAACAAAATCTCTTGGTAAAGAATTTGGGGCAGAAGGTGTAACAACCAATGCTATATCACCAGGTCCAATAGATACTGCTGGTGATGCCGAACAACGCGAACATATCGTTTCTATGATCCCAAAGGTTCCATTAGGAAGGTTGGGACAGCCTGAAGAGATTGCCGCACTAACTGGTTTCCTATGTTCAAAGGGCGGCGCATTCGTAAATGGCCAAATGATAAATTGCAATGGCGGCGCCGAAACGTAGGTGTTTCTATGCGAAATAATATCACAATAATAGGCGGCGGCATTATTGGTACGTCTATAGCATACCATCTAGCTCGCACGGGCGAATCTGGTAATGTTATAGTGGTTGAACGCGATAGGACCTACGAGAAGGCAGCTACACCAAGAGGCTCAGGCGGCATACGGCAACTATTTAGTTTGCCTGAAAACATCGCGATGGCGCAATTTGGATTAAACTTCTATCAAAACTTTGACACATTTATGTCGACCTCAACTCAGCCCGCATCAATTTCTTTCAAGAAACAGGGTTACCTTTTTGTTTCTGATGGCGGAAACGCACGAACCATGGTGGAAAATCTCGAGCAACAGCAAAAATCGGGCGTTAATGCGGAGATTTTAGATCGCCGAAGCATCTCAAAACTTTTCCCATCAATAAATTGTAAAGATATAAATTTAGCGGTTTACTCGCCGGATGATGCATGGATCGATGCGTATTCTGCATTGCAGAGCTTCAGAGCCAAGTCTAGAGAGCTTGGAGTGAAGTTTTTGGAAGACGAAGTAGTCGCGGGTGATATCAATAACGGAAAACTTTCAACGCTACATTGTTCATCGGGACAACTTCTCCATCAAGATATCGTTGTTTTAGCTGCCGGTGCTTGGTCTAAACAAATTGCAAGTTTTTTTAATATTTGCCTGCCAGTAGACCCAATGAGCAGGGAGAGCTATTTTTTCCGCTGCGGAGAAAAGTTGGAGGCACTCCCTTTTATAAAAACAGAGACGGATCTGGCATTTCGACCTGAAGGAGACGGGTATACAGGAGGAGTACCAGACTGGTCAGTTAACGCCGGCTGGAATTGGGAATTGAGCAATGATTACTTTGAGCATACCGTTTGGCCCGCTCTTGCCAATCGTGTACCTGCAATGGAGGTTATAAAACTCGAAAGAAGTTGGCGTGGTCATTACGCGAGAAACAGCCTAGACTTCAATGCAATTCTCGGCAAGTGGATTGGAGACCCTAAAAACCTATTTGTTGCTACCGGCTTCTCTGGCCATGGTATAATGCATGCACCCGCTACAGGTCTGGCAATTAGTGAGCTTATTTTAACAAATAAGTTTCAAACGATTGATCTTACCAGGTTTGGCCCTAGCCGGATCTTAGAAAGAAAGCCGTATAGAGAGTCAGGAATAATCTAAATTTTCGAAATAATTTGGTCTTTGATTTCCCAAAATGGCCTTTATGCCTTAACGATAATTATTTTCTATTCATCCTTACAGATTACACCCTCCGCCGCGAGCGTGCTTATAATCGACTTTTCGATGCCAATTTCTTCAAGTATCTCCAGAGTGTGTTGACCTAGTACTGGGGCCGGACGCATAACTTCAGGTCCATCTTCAGAGTTAGTAAAGGGGGCTCCCGGCAACTTATAACCAGTTGCCATACCTTTGGCGGCAGGAACCGCTGTTAAAATATTACGATATTGCAACTGCTCTAATCTGGCAGTTTCTTTGACCGAATTTATTTTTGCGACGGGGACACCTCGAGGCGCGAGCCTCTTCTCCCAATTTTCTGCTGTATCCGATTTCAATGCTTCAATCATTGCGTCTCGCACGATCTCTTTATTTTCTATCCTTGCCTCGCGAGTAGCAAATTTTGGGTCACTCAACATTTCTTTAAGGCCTATTTCATCGAAAAATGCTTCCACATGCTTTGGCATTATGGCAGCTGTGAGGATTGACCCCTCGGCTGTTGGGAAACTACTCGCGGTAGGAGCGCTTGTAATTGACTGATTGCCAATTAGCATGTCCGGAATATCATCCACTTCCGATCGCGAAAAATTTGCTGATCCAAGTGTTATTGCACAGTCAAGCATTGCAACATCGACCATTTGCCCTTCACCTGTTTTTTGCTTGCGAAGTAAAGCAGCCGTAGTCGCATAGGCGGCCGTCATACCTGTCATCAGGTCAACAGGCATATACCCAGTCCTTAATGGCCCGCTTTCTGCTGTTCCGTTATTTGCCATCATACCAGCCGCTGCCTGAACTGCTCCATCATACGCAGGATCGGCAGACCGAGGACCTTTGGCGCCATATCCCGATATAACTGTATAAACAATACCTGGATTAATAGCCCGCACACTTTCATAGTCCAACCCCAAACGGTCGACTACTCCAGCCCTGAAATTATGAAGAATTACATCTGACTTTTTTATGAGTGCAAAAAGAATTTCTTTACCCTTTTCGGACTTTATATCTAGTCCCAAACTCCTTTTACCTATATTCATGGCCAAAAAGCCTGCTGCCATACCAATGTCACTAAACTGACTTTCAAGAACACGGCTTCGCATCTGGTCACCACCACTAGGGGGCTCTATTTTAATTATATTGGCTCCCAGAAGTGCGAGCTGCATACCACACGACGGCCCTGCAAGGACCTGGCTTAGATCCAAGACCGTAACCCCATCAAACGCCTTCGACATAGATATATCCTTACAAATAAAAAATATAGCCAGAAGCTTAATCTATATGATCAAGATAAATCAACGTTACATGATAAAGAAGAGTAGTGAGTTATATTTGCTAGCTATGTCATATTATTTTCTCACTATTATTTTAGAGAGTAATGACACTTCTGCAATGAAATAACTGTGCTGTTTTTTTAACGAAAATCAATTACAGTAAAGACAACGTCAAATTGAAATATTTAGAAAAACAAAGGAATTTGGCATGACCGGTCCTCTTTCTGGTTATCGAATTATTGATATGACGAGTGTCGTCTCCGGTCCTCTCTGCACAATGATGCTGGGAGACCAAGGAGCTGACGTCATTAAAATAGAGAACCCTGACGGCGGTGACTTTACAAGAGCAATGTCAAATCGAAGAGGAGACCTCTCAGCGCCTTTTATAAATAACAACAGAAGCAAACGCTCTCTAGCTGTAAATACCAAGACTAAGAAAGGATTGGAAATTGTAAAAAAGCTAGCGGCGGACGCAGATGTTTTTATTCAAAACATGCGCCCGGGTGTTATCAAACGAATAGGTTTGGGCGAAGAAGTCATTCGCGAGATAAACAGAGGAATCATTTATGTTTCAATAAGTGGCTTTGGAGAAAACGGACCATTTGCGGAGCGACCCGTTTATGACCCATTAGTCCAAGCTCTATCCGGATTAACGACCATCCAAGCAGGATCAGATGACGAAAGGCCTCGCCTTGTAAGAACTATTGTTCCAGACAAATTAACTGGTGTTATGGCGGCACAGGCAATCACAGCTGCATTGCTTGAAAGGGAGCGGTCTGGCGAGGGACAACATGTTCGCTTATCCATGCTAGACTCTGTTATCTCTTTTCTCTGGCATTCCGATATGGGCAGCCAAACTTTTGTAGGCGGTGAATTTCCTCAGGAAGCGGCGCAAAGTTTCATCGATTTAATATACGAAACCCTCGATGGCTATATAAGTGTAGCTGTTAACACAGATAAACAGTGGTTAAATCTTGCAAATGCTCTGGGGCATCCAGAATGGCTTACGGATGAGAGATTTAAAACACCAGCGCTGAGGCACAAAAATATAAATGACCGACTAAATTTAACGCAGGAAGTGCTTAGGACTAAGTCAGCAAAAGATTGGTTAGAGATATTAGAAGCAGCGGACGTACCATGCGCACCAATCCTGCGGCGCAGAGATGTTGCATCACACCCTCAGGTCATTGCCAACCAAACCGTTCAAGAGTTTCCGCATCACGCAGCGGGGCAACTTCGCCAAGCAAGACCAGCAGCAACCTTTTCGCGCACCCCTTCAAAAATTAAAAGGGGAGCACCCATTCTTGGGGAATATTCAGAAGAAGCCCTAAGAAACCTTGGGTACGACGAGGGTCTAATTAAGTCTCTTATTCAAGACGGTGTTGTGGGCGTACCAGATAAAAAATAGTATCCTAAATGGTGAAAAAAAATGATTGATTTTTATTACTGGCCAACACCCAATGGGTGGAAGGTTTCTATATTACTAGAGGAACTTGGGACACCGTATAAAATGGTTCCTGTAAACATTGGCAAAGGGGATCAATTCGATCCTAATTTTTTAGAGATTAGTCCCAATAATCGCATGCCAGCTATTGTTGATCATGAAGTTGATGGCGATCCTGTAACTGTTTTTGAATCAGGCGCAATCCTTTTCTATTTAGCTGAAAAAACAGGACAACTTATCCCGAATACACCTTCAGGCAAAAAGGAAACTATTGAGTGGTTATTTTGGCAAACTGGCAATCAAGGTCCAATGGCTGGCCAATTAAGCCATTTTGTTAACTATGCCGTTGGGGATAATAAATATTCTCATGAAAGGTACGCAAATGAATATGACAGATGCTTAGGCGTTTTAGAAAGAAGACTTGCGACACGGCCATTCATACTTGGTGAGGAGTACTCTATAGCAGATATAATAAATTGGCCTTGGGTTCTGATTGCTAAACCTTTGGGAGCAAGCCTAGAAGATTTCCCAAACTTGAGCGCCTGGCGCAATCGCATAAAAAATAGGCCTGCCGTAAAAAGAGGAGTAGATTTAGGTAAAGACTTAAGGAGAAGCGCTCCCCCAACAGAAGAAGAAAGAAAGATACTTTTCAATTCAAAACCGGTGTCGAAGCCTGCGCAAAGCCGAAAGGCCACCCCCTAAGTTGAAAATTTTCGCAATATTTGCAATGGGATCATATTGATGCTTGTCCTGGACTATTTCCAGGCTTATTTAGTAATAAGCGTAGTAGTGACTAGCTAAAAAATTATGGAGATAAGAAATGGCGAAGCCCTCCCATCTAGAAAGTCTGGACCTACCCAAAGTAGTTAACGAGTGGTTAAAACATTTCGAAACAGCGCTCAGTAAAAATCGGTTTAATGACGCGGCAAATTTATTTGTGGATCAAGGTCAATGGCGAGACCTGCTAGCTTTCACCTGGCATGTTCAAACAATGAGCGGTAATCAGGAAATTCTTCACACGCTGCAGCAGACAACGCCCAAGGCAAAGCCAAGTGGATTATCTTTAGCGGAGGAGCGCACGCCTCCTCGAGTAATTGATAGAGCTGATACTATTTGTATAGAAGCCTTTATAAAGTTAGATACTGTTTGGGGTCCCGCTAGTGGTATTTTGAGACTAGTTGCTGATGAGGATGGCCCGAACTCATTAAAAGCATGGGTTCTCATGACATCACTAGAGGAGATCCGTGGACACGAAGAAGCTATAGGAGACCGCCGGCCTTCAGGTGAAAACTATTCAAGATCATTTGGGGGTGACAATTGGCTAGATCTCAGAAATAAATCCCGAGAATACCGCGATAGAGAACCGGCAGTCCTAGTTGTTGGCGCAGGACAATCAGGCTTGACGCTGGCAGCACGCTTATCTGTTTTAGGTGTTGATACGCTTCTCATAGATAAGCATCAACGGGTGGGGGATAATTGGCGAAAAAGGTATCACTCCTTGGTACTTCATAATGAAGTCTACATAAACCACATGCCATATATGCCTTTCCCTCCAAATTGGCCCGTCTTCATTCCAAAGGACAAGATAGCCAACTGGTTTGAAGGTTACGCAGAAGCCATGGAATTGAACGTTTGGATGGACACAGCGCTGGTCAATGGCTCATACGATGAAACGAACGGCCAATGGACAATCGTTGTTAAAAACTCAAAAGGAACGGAGAGAATTCTGAGACCACGTCATATTGTTTTCTCGACTGGTGTAAGCGCTATACCTGTAAAGCCAGAGCTTCCAGGAATTGATGACTTTAAAGGTGAGATAATACACTCCGGGGCTTACTTAGATGGCCACAAATGGGCCGGAAAGAAAGCAGTGGTGCTAGGAACCGGCAATAGTGGACACGATGTTACGCAAGACCTTCATTCTTGTGGCGTTGATGTGAGCATTATCCAAAGAAGTTCTACACACATAGTGAGTTTACGAGAGGCTCAAAAAGTCTATTCACATTACTTTGAAGGACCACCAATCGAAGATAATGATTTACTGGCGGTATCACTACCCTACCCTGTTTTGGTGAAATCTTATCAAAAATCAACAAGATCAATGCTCGAGAACGATAAAGAATTGCTTGATGGACTTGAAACACGAGGCTTTCGGCTCAACAACGGAAGTAATGACGCTACTGGTTTTCAAATGAGTTACCTTCGACGAGGCGGGGGCTACTGTTTTAACGTGGGATGCTCTGATTTGATAATAAATGGCGAAGTTGGATTAATCCAATTTTCAGAAATTGATACTTTTATTGAAAATGGGTTAAAAATGAAGGATGGCTCGATCGTCGAGGCTGACCTTCTCGTGACAGCAACAGGGTATAAAAATCAACAAGAAACGACACGTCTTTTTCTTGGAAATACTATTGCCGACCGCATTGGGCAGGTATGGGGATTTGATAAAGGCGGCGAACTCCGAAATATGTGGAGACGGACACCACAACCTGGGCTCTGGTTTACAGCTGGCGGCCTTGCACAGGTTCGTATTTTCTCAAAATATTTAGCTATGCAAATAAAGGCTGTAGAGGAAGGTATCATAGGAGCCCAAATCACAACTCCGCAACCTGCACCCATGTCAGATGCTGCTGACTAGATAGCCATTAGCATAAGAATGGTGGGCCCGGAGGGACTCGAACCCCCGACAACGCCGTTATGAGCGGCGGGTTCTAACCAGCTGAACTACAGGCCCACTACCTTTCTTATGGTCGTCGATTGCTTTGTCGTCAACATTATATTCAATAGTTTTGTATTTGTTTTGAAAAAAATACAAAAAAACAATACAAAATCTTCCATAGGTCTTTTCACTTTTGAAATTACTTTACCAACGCCATGGTCCCTTTTATATTATTTTGCGGTTATTGCAGAAACATAAGCACACAGTCTGAAAATTTAGATACAACTTCAAAAAAATTATTTTATTGTGCATCCTATGACCTCACGTTGGCTCCATTATTTTAACAAAGATGTTTTTGACATCAATCAGAACCCAAGCGCTAGCCCACAAAATGCACCCCCCAAAAGCCTGTTGAACACGCACCTACCGTTTGAACATGGATTAAAAGCTAGGCAGGAAATAAAATCCTGGAATAACTATCGAGCTACCAACTTATGGGATCTCAACGAAGTAAGCCATGAGCTTGGTGTCTCCCAGGTTTGGCTAAAAGATGAAAGTTCGCGCTTTGGTTTGGGATCCTTCAAAGCTTTAGGGGGGGCTTACGCTGTATATTATGTTTTATCGAAGCTGATATTTGAATCAACCGGAGAAAAAGATGTTACTAGCACACGACTGAGGAGTGGCGAGTTTGGTGAAATTTTAAATAATGTGACCGTTGTCACGGCTACTGACGGGAACCATGGAAAGTCTGTCGCTTGGGGAGCACAACAGTTTGGATGCAGGTGTAAGATTTACCTCCATGCGGAAGTTAGCCAAATGAGAGAGAGGGCAATCTCCGCTTTTGGCTGCGATATAGTACGAATTAAAGGCAATTACGATGACTCTGTACGTCATGCGGATAAAGACGCCCAAAATAACGGCTGGTACGTTGTTTCGGACACGTCTTATGAGGGGTATAAAGAAGTCCCGGGTGTTGTCATGCAAGGATACACAACTATCGCCACCGAAATCGCTGAACAAATTTCAGATCTGCACCCAACACACCTCTTTCTCCCTGGAGGCGTAGGAGGTATAGCTGCAGCGGTGTCTTCCGAATCTTCCAGGATTTGGGGAACGTTGAGACCAAAAACTATTATAGTCGAGCCCAAACAAGCAGACTGTCTTTACCAGAGTAGTCTGAGTGGTAAGCCCACCGCCTCAAGTGGTGACTTGCAAACAGTAATGGCGTGTTTATCTGCTGGGGAGGTCTCAATATTAGCTTGGGAAATTCTAGAAAAAACCGCGAATTTTTTTCTTCGACTATCCGATTCAACTATTGGTCCCACGATGAAACGATTATCGGCCAAAAATATCGTATCGGGAGAATCTGGGGCAGCCACATTGGCCGCACTCGCTGCCATCTGCTCTGATGAAGAAACAAAACAATTAACCGAAATAGATGAAAATAGTCGTATTTTGTTAATTTCAACCGAAGGGGCTACCGACCCCCATATTTACAAGCAACTTGTTGGAAAAGATGCTAGGGAAATAATTACCAGCCACCCAAAGTGAGCCACTCATCCAGAACCTCCATTTTTTCCACACCAAAAAAAAGTTCATTGTCTACTCTAAAAGTTGGGGATCCAAAGACGCCAAACTCAATCGAAGCATCTACTTCAGCTCGCAGCAAAGATGCGGCTTCGCCATCATCCAAAGCGCTGTTTAATTTTTGAATATTCACATCAAAACCCTCAGCAATCGCGAAAGATATATCTTTATTCGAAATATCAAGGTTCTCGAACCAATGTGCTGCATACAATTTTTTTGCTAACTTTTGAGACTCTAAATGGTCCTGCGTCTTCAGCCAGGAAACCATTCTTGCGGGAAGAAGCGGATTTATTTGCGGTGAACCGAAGGGTCGTTTCAATTTTAATTGGTGTCGGCGAGCGTATCGCTCTGCATCTTTGCGAATATAGGCTCCTTTCAACGGTAGTTCGGCTATTGGTGGCAGCCCCATAACTTTTAAAACGGATATACCGAGAAGAATAGGATGCCATTCGCATTGTATCCCGTGATGTTCAGCAAGCTCGTTTACACGCAAACTGCCAAAGAAACCAAATGGTGATAAAAAATCGAAATAAAAGTGTATCTTTCCATCAATAGGCATCAGCTTCCCCGATAAATTTTCAAAATTTGACGCAGATATTTTGTAAAGTCCTTGCCTATTCTAGCAAGCAAGATTAGCGTGCGAACCCAAATAAACAAAAAATGAGTGCTTTTTATCATGAGTGAAATTCCCAAGGAACTTATAAGTAATGCTCGAACGTGGCCATACGAAGAAGCTAGGAAAATAATTAAGCGAGTCGACAACAGCAGCCAACCTATTGAAGAAATAGTACTTGAAACAGGGTACGGGCCGTCAGGTCTCCCTCACATAGGCACCTTTGGTGAGGTCTTCCGAACTACCATGGTACGAAATGCCCTAAAAAGTCTCACAAATCTTCCAACAAAGTTGATAGCATTTTCCGATGATATGGATGGCTTACGGAAAGTCCCTGATAATGTTCCCAACCAGGATTTGCTAAACCAATTCATAAATCAACCTCTGACTAGCATACCTGATCCTTTTGAAACCCACGAAAGCTTTGGGCATCACAATAATGCCATGCTGAGGGGATTTCTTGACTCATTTGGATTTGACTACACCTTTTTGAGCTCTACTGAATGCTACAAAACTGGTTTGTTCGATCCTGTCTTGATCGAGATTTTGGAGAACTATGAAAATGTAATGGAAATAATGCTCCCAACATTAAGAGATGAAAGGAAAAAAACTTACAGTCCCTTCCTCCCAATTTGTCCATCGACAGGTCACGTTTTGCAGGTTCCAATCTGTGAAATAAATAAAAGCAATAAATCAATTATTTACGAAGACTCTGAAAGCGAAAAAAAAGTCGAAGTTGAAATTACCGGCGGCACGTGCAAGTTGCAATGGAAAGTAGATTGGGCCATGCGCTGGAAAGCCCTGGGCGTAGATTATGAAATGTGTGGAAAGGATCTCATCGATAGCGTGAAAGCCTCTTCTAAAATATGCCGGGTCATAAATGCCACACCGCCGGAAAATTTAATTTACGAGTTATTTTTGGACGAGAATGGTCAAAAAATATCAAAATCAAAAGGTAATGGTATAGCTGTAGAGGACTGGCTGAGATATGGACCGCCGGAAAGTTTATCGCTATTTATGTTTCAACAGCCGAAACGGGCGAAACGACTCTATTTTGATGTTATTCCCAAAAATACTGATGACTATATAAGTTTTAAATCAAAGGTATTTTCTGAGGAAACCGAAAAGAAGGTGGAAAATCCAACCTGGCATATTCACAACGGAGACATACCACAGGATAAAGTACCCCTAAATTTTAGTTTGTTACTTAATTTAGCGAGCGTGTGCCATGCAGAAGATACCAATGTTATCTGGGGCTATATACGCAGGTATGCCAATGATGTGTCGCCAGAAAATAACACGTTTTTGGATCAACTGGCCAGCTATGCTGTTAACTTTTACAGAGATTTCGTCAAACCAACAAAGACTTACAGACTTCCAGACCCAAAAGAAACAAAGGCCTTAGAAGATCTGAAGAATGCTTTAGAAAAAACAAACAACAACGCTACCGCAGAGGACATCCAAACTGTTATTTACGAAATTGGAAAAGCAAATGAA
This sequence comes from uncultured Alphaproteobacteria bacterium, assembly GCA_902629125.1. Classification (GTDB taxonomy): domain Bacteria; phylum Pseudomonadota; class Alphaproteobacteria; order Thalassobaculales; family Thalassobaculaceae. The sequence goes on along the minus strand of CACOPQ010000007.1, from coordinate 23,113 downwards.
TTTGAAAATTTAAGAAGCTGGTTTCAAGCCCTTTACCAAATTCTTTTAGGACAGGACCAAGGCCCGCGCTTTGGATCGTTCGTTGAGTTATATGGTGTACAAGAAACCATTAACTTAATTGAGCGCGCATTAAACAAAGAGGATTTGTCGAAATAACAATGCGTAATTACGATCAAACGGGTTTTATCCAGATTGCCGTGTCATGAAAAACCGCTCCACCATTAGGAGGACCGGGTTCAGCGCTTATCAGAGTATTTTATCCAACGCCCTCTTCAAATGCTGAATTTGGCCATACATTCTCTACGACCACGACATTTATTTGAAGACAGGAAAATATTGAAGCATTCAAAACCACACGACCTTGCTCGTTACCCAAACGGACCTTATCTCCATCCTCTAGAAGAAGCTGGCTAGCAGCATCTGGGTGAATTTTAGAAGATCTAGAACAAACTTTTCAAAAATGCTTTCGGGCCCTTTTCAAAAAAAACACTTCTATATATCTTGACTTAAAGTAGCATCCTTACATTATTGTTCGGTATTTGGGAGCTTTAGTCGGGATATTTAAAAATATTCATGAAAAAAATCATATCGTACTTCGGTAATGGCTTGGTGGGTTTTAAAAGTTATCCTTTATGCATATCCAAAAACGGAGTTTACTGTGCCAGAAAAAGTTGATTGTGTCGTAATTGGAGCAGGAGTTGTGGGCCTAGCATGCGCTAGGGAGCTCGCAATGGCAGGACGGGAAGTCATCATTTTAGAGCAAGCCGATGCAATAGGCACGGAGACAAGTTCCAGGCATTCCGAGGTCATTCACGCAGGTATTTACTATGAACCTGGCAGTCTTAAGGCAAAGTTCTGCGTTGAAGGTAAATTGAAAATGTATGCCTATTTAAAAGAAAGAGGGATACCTTTCAATCAGCTGGGAAAACTCATTGTTGCAACCTCGGAAGAACAAATTTCTAGTTTATATCAAATAAAAGAAAGAGCCGAGAAGAACGGTGTAAACGACCTAGAAATTCTATCTCATAATGAAGCTTTAGCAAGAGAACCCGAACTTAATTGTGTTGCTGCACTATGGTCACCATCTACCGGTGTAGCAGATAGTCATTCTTATATGCTGGCTCTCCAAGGAGATGCGGAAAACTGTGGCGGAGTGATAGCCTTTTTCTCTCCAGTCACAGGTGGTGAAGTCAGTGAAAAAAGCATCCTTTTAAATGTTGGCGGCGAGTCGCCCATGCAGTTAGAATCATCGACTGTGATCAACGCGGCGGGACTGCATTCTCAAAAATTAAATCATCAACTAAATAACTTCCCACGCGATAAAATACCCCCGCACCATTATTGTAAGGGTAATTATTATTCGCTTTCTGGTTGTAAGGCACCATTTTCCAGTCTGATTTACCCAGCCCCCGAACAAGCCGGTCTCGGTGTGCATCTTACATTAGACCTGGCGGGGCAGGCTCGTTTTGGCCCCGATGTAGAGTGGGTTGATGAGATAGACTATGACGTTGATCCTCAAAGGTCTGATAGCTTCTACGAAGCAGTTCGAAAATATTGGCCTGACCTTCCAGATAACTCGTTGCAACCGGGCTACTCTGGCATCCGGCCTAAAATTCAGGCGCCCGGCGAACCTGCAACAGACTATTTCATACAGGGTCCTAAGGACCATGGTGTTCCAGGATTAATTAACCTTCACGCTATAGAGTCTCCAGGAATGACAAGTTCGCTGGCTATCGCCGCACATGTGAAGCAGATCTTAAATTAAAGCACCAGTTAGGAAAAAAGTGGAAAACAGTACAATCGATTATTTCATGTCTCCTTCCAGCCCATGGACGTATTTAGGCAGTAAACTTTTCACCAAACTTGCTGCAGAAAATAAGAGGCTTGTGAATGTCTATCCAGTTAACTTTGGAAAAATTTTTCCCGTTTCCGGAGGATTACCATTACCAAAGCGAGCTGCCCAGCGACAGGCTTATAGGTTATTAGAATTACACCGCTGGAAAAGCCGACGTAAATCGGCAATGAAGGTAGAACCAACTAATTTTCCATCTACGGCAGCTATACCGTCACTTGCGATCATTGCAGCTAGAGAATTAGGACACGATGCTCTCAAATTTTCAAATTTGATTTTAGCTGCACTATGGGAAGAAGACTTGAACATCGACGACCCCAAGATAATTGGGCTGCTTTGTGAACGATCTAATCTTAATCAACAAGCCATATTAGATTATGCATATTCAAACGCAGCAGAAGAAAAATACGAACAATTCACAAATTTTGCCATTGAAAAAAGCGTTTTTGGTGCACCGAGTTATATCGTTGATGGCGAACTCTTTTGGGGTCAAGATCGACTTGACTTTGTTTCCGAGAAATTAAAAATTAAAAGAGCGTGAAGTCCATTAAACTTTTTTAGCTAGCCTAATCAAATCGTTATTTGCCAATTCAAAATCCAACGCAACGTATTGTCTTCCGCCAATAGCTCTATAAAAATGAAGTGCTGACTCGTTTTTTGGCTGACACTGCCAGGTAATCCAAGTTCCCTCGTTTCTGATACAATAGGACGAAAGAGTAGCAAATAATTTTTTCCCAACCCCCATTCTCCGGAACGAGTTATCGACAAAGACATCTAATATATTTAATCCTGGCGTGCCTATTCCAATGTGGAATGAATCGCAAAATATTAAATAACCAACTACTTTTTCACTAAACTCAGCCACTAAAGTCTTAAATTGTTGTTTCTGTCCAAAACCATATTTTTGATAATCCTTTATTGTAAATTTTGGATCCGCAACACCCTCATGAGCCGATAACGCCGCCGCCATATCACATATTGCCTGCGCATCAGATTTTCTTCCATCCCTTATTTTTAAACGCAACATAATAAATCCCATAGACAAAGACGTATTGATTCGTCTTCAATACTAGCTTTTAGTGTTTTTTAAACCACATATTAAGTTATCCTTTAATTGAGGCAACGTGGAATGATTAATAAAAAAAGTAGCGGCTCAATGCCACCCGTAAATCCTGGCAGACTTAATCCCAATCGGAACTCCTCGCAGGATCAAATTACCGATTTTCTAAACAAAGGCCAAATATCTTCCTCCAACGAAATTGCAGCATTTTTAGGTAAAGTGAAAACTATGCATAGTGCTGGTCACGAAGATAGAACCGGCAGAATAATGTTTGCTATGGATGCGACCGCCAGCAGGGAACCGAGCTGGGACCAAGCTTGCCACCTCCAGTCAGAAATGTTTCTTGAAGCACTGAATATTGGAAAACTAGAAGTGCAACTAGCATATTTCCGTGGATATGGTGAATTTAGAGCGACAAAATGGCTATCCAATTCCAAAAGTTTACTAAATTCAATGCTTCAAGTGCGATGTTTAGGCGGCCAGACCCAAATCGAAAAGGTTCTAAAACAGGCTTTGAAAGAAACACAACAAAGGAAAGTTCAGGCTGTGATTATCATTGGAGACGCCTTTGAGGAAGATATAGATATAGTAAGTCATGCTGCAGGCGAACTTGGGATGCTTGGCGTACCCGTATTTTGTTTCCATGAAGGAAATGATCCACTTGCTAAAATAGGGTTTAATCAAATAGCTAAATTAACCAAGGGTGCTTACTGCTCGTTTAATTCGAATAGTGCTAGCCAATTAAGAGAATTGCTCAAGGCTGTAGCAATTTTCGCAGTGGGTGGTTTAAAAGAATTACAATCTTACTCGAAAGCAAAAAAGGGCGAAGCACTAAAAATTTCAAACCAAATAAAACGATAACTAGGCAATGTTAAGTTTTTTATTAATTTTTTCTGGAATAGCAATTCTCTGCTTCGTCTTGCTGCGAGTTTTTTTAAATTCATCCCCAGCAAGAATTAGAAAATTATTAACGTGGGCTATTGGTTCTATATTGCTCGCATTAGTTGTCTTCTTTTTGTATCGAACAAGTGGCTCGTTTTTATGGACCTTACTTTTTGTACTCCTTCCTCTATTCATGCGCCTGAAAGGAATTGCGCAACAAATTCGTAACTTTACGAAAACAGCACGCGGTCCAAGCGAAGGGCAAAACTCATCTGTCCAAACATCGTTTTTGGAGATGAGCTTAGATCATGACAGCGGCAGGATGACGGGAAGTGTAAAAAAGGGCCGTTTTGCTGGAAACCAATTGGAAGAACTCAACTTGGAACAGTTAATCCAGTTGTTGGACGAAGCTGCCGGCGACCCTAAAACAGTGGCATTACTAGAAAACTTTTTAGAGATCAATTATGGTGCCGATTGGGGCAACCAACAAAATACACATGAAAGTGATACTCATTCATCAGAAATGAATATCAACCAAGCTTTAGAAATTCTAGGCCTCGCTGCAAATCCCAGTAAAAGGCAAATAATCGAAGCCCACCGAAGGCTCATTGTGGCCAATCATCCTGACCGAGGTGGATCAACTTTTCTAGCCTCTCAGATAAATAAAGCGAAGGAAGTCCTTTTACAAACTGTCTGATCGTTGTATTAGCTTGTAGAAACTAATTCTATAAAATAATTTTTTAATTAGTTTACGCTTTGTAACAATTAGCTGTTTTTAGTTGGAAGTTAGTGCGTCAATTGGTTAGGGGGTTTAATGCCTGTTGCTGTTAGAAAGGCGATCTTTCCCGTGGGAGGTCTTGGGACTAGGTTTCTGCCGGCCACAAAATCGATGCCCAAAGAGATGCTACCTGTAGTTGACAAACCTCTTATACAATACGCAGTGGAAGAGGCTGCCGAAGCCGGTATAGAAGAATTTATTTTTGTAACTGGCCGAGGGAAAAGTGCGATTGAGGACCACTTCGACCATGCATATGAACTACAAACAATGCTGGAAACCCGTGGCAAAAAATCATCATTGAAACTGGTTAAGGCAAGTATTCCAAATCCAGGGCAGATTGCTTACATTAGGCAACAAGAACCGTTGGGACTTGGCCATGCCGTTTGGTGCGCGCGCAATTTTGTAGGGTCAGAACCCGTAGCCATATTACTCGCCGATGACTTAATTCACGTAAAACCGGGTTGTTTAAAACAAATGATGGATACTTATAAAATAGTCGGTGGCAATATGCTTGCTCTAACTGAAGTATCTCCAGAAGAAGTGCCCTCGTATGGAATAATAGAACCAGAGGAAGAGGAAGACGATACTTTAGTCAAAGTTAAGGGACTAGTTGAAAAACCCAACATATCTGATGCACCCTCAAACTTAGCGATTATCGGCCGCTATATACTGCAACCGCAAATCTTTGAAATATTGAGTAGTTTAGAATTAGGCGCAGGGGGTGAAATTCAATTAACTGACGCGATAGCAAAACAAATTGGTGATGAGCGGCTATATGGTTTTCGTTTTAAAGGACAGCGCTTTGACTGTGGCAGCCAAGTTGGTTTCTTGGAGGCAAACATTGCACTCGCTTTGAATAGGCCCGAATTGAAAACAGCAATTTTAGATTTTTTAAAAAAGATTCGTAGGACTTAATCATGCAAATCGCTATGATTGGAACAGGTTATGTTGGATTAGTCACTGGCGCGTGCTTCTCAGAATTTGGAGCTGTAGTGACTTGCGTCGATTCAGATAAAGTTAAAATTGAAAGATTAAATAATGGTGAAATACCCATATTTGAACCGGGTCTCGAAGCTCTAGTCCAAAGCAATGTTAAAGCAGGCCGCCTATTTTTTAGTTCCGACCTAAGAACAGCTGTTGCGAATTCAGATGCCGTATTCATTGCTGTTGGCACCCCAAGTAGAAGAGGTGATGGCCATGCCGACTTAACTTATGTTTTTAGCGCAGCAAAAGAGATAGCCGAGGCTTTAGATGGGTATACACTTGTCGTCACTAAATCTACAGTTCCGGTTGGCACCGGAAGACAGGTTGAGGCGACCATGAGAGAACTTCGTCCGGATGCAGAGTTTGATGTCAGCTCAAATCCAGAGTTCTTGAGAGAAGGGGCAGCTATAAATGACTTCATGCGCCCAGACAGAGTAGTCATTGGGGTAAACAGCGAGCGTGCAAAAGAAGTTATGCGCGAATTATATCGGCCACTTTTTTTACGAGAAACACCAATTGTATTCACTGATATGGAGACAAGCGAACTCATTAAATATGCAGCCAATACATTTTTAGCCACAAAAATCACGTTCATAAACGAAATCGCTGATCTCTGTGAAAATATCGGGGCAGATGTTCATGATGTTGCTAAGGGAATAGGGCTTGACGGTCGCATTGGATCAAAATTTTTGCATCCTGGCCCCGGCTATGGGGGCTCATGTTTCCCAAAAGACACAATAGCACTAGTTAAAACCGCACAAGAAGTAAATTCACCTCTAAGAATTGTAGAGACAGTTATAGACATTAACGCTAAACGAAAAAAATTCATGGCCGGGAAAATTTTAAGAGCCTGCGATAATACTATTAAAAATAAGACAATAGCGATTCTGGGCGTCACTTTTAAGCCGAATACAGATGATATAAGAGACGCCCCCAGTCTTGAAATTATTCCTGCACTACAAGGCCTGGGAGCGAATATTAAAGCGTATGACCCAGAAGGTATGAACGAAGGTAAGCAAATTCTCTCTGACGTGGAATGGTGCGATAATGCCTATCAAGCAATGGAAGGGGCTCACGGACTCGCGATCTTAACCGAATGGAATGAATTTAGAGGTCTTGACTTCGCACGTATGAAAAGAGCACTTCTTCAACCAACAATAATTGATCTTCGAAATATCTACGATCCAATAAAGATGAAGGAATTAGGGTTTAATTACACATCAGTGGGCAGGCAACCCTCTAACTAAGAAAAGATACCATGCATAGCTTCCATAAATTCGATCCCTCTGTGCTTCGCGAATATGATATAAGAGGGGTTATTAATGATACACTTACCGCAAAGGACGCACATGCCATAGGTGCCATTTTTGGTTCCGTTGTAACCAAAAACAATGGACAAAGCGTCGTTGTTGGCCGTGATGGGCGACATAGCTCATTAGAGATAGAAAAAAATTTAGTTGAAGGGCTTATATCTCAAGGGCTTAAAGTATTCAAAATTGGATTATGTCCCACACCAGAATTATATTTCGGAGTACACCACCTAAGGGCTGATGGCGGCATCATGATTACGGGTTCTCACAACCCACCCGATTATAATGGTTTTAAAATGATGCTGGGTCATGGTCCATTTTTTGGTCAAGATATTAAAGACATGGCCACAATCCCTTATAATCCGACTCAATTTATAAATGGTGGTCAAGAAGTTCAATTCGACATTCAGGACACCTATTTAAAGCGAGTATTAGAAGGTCTTAAGCTAGATAATAAGTTATCAATTGTTTGGGATTGCGGCAATGGAGTGGCTGGCCCTGTTATCGATAAACTCATCGAATTTTTATCCGGCGAACACGAGGTATTGTTTTCAGATGTTGATGGAAATTTTCCCAACCATCACGCCGATCCAACTATTGAGAAAAACCTAGAAGAACTTATTACAAGGGTTAGAGAAAAAAATGCAGATCTCGGCATTGCCTTTGATGGAGATGGCGACAGGATTGGAATTATTGACGATTTAGGAAATATACTGTGGGGCGATCAACTCTTAGCAATATTAGCTGAAGATGTATTATCAGAACAACCAGGGGCTACAATCATTGGCGATGTAAAAGCAAGCCAAGGCTTATTTGATAGAATCGCAGCACTCGGCGGCAAGCCCCTTATGTGGAAAACGGGGCACTCTCTAATCAAAAACAAGATGAAAGAAATAAACGCCCCGTTAGCAGGTGAAATGAGCGGACACATTTTTTTTAATGATCGATATTATGGTTTTGATGATGCAATCTATGCTGCAATCCGGCTCATCGATGTTGTTAATCGACAGGGAAGAAAATTATCAAGCATTCGATCTGCTTTGCCAAGTGTAATCAACACACCCGAATTGAGATTACCTTGCGAGGGAAAAAACAAATTTTCAATGATAGAGCACGTTAAAGAAATACTGAGAGAATATAAAGATGTTGAAATTTGTGATATCGATGGTGTTCGGGTCTCGAGTAAACAGGGCTGGTGGTTAATTCGGGCTTCTAACACCCAGGAAGTTATAGTCGCACGTTGTGAGGCGACGTCCACCGAATATCTGGAAAATGTCAAAGCTCAGTTAAAAGAAGTTCTTCAAAAAATCCAACTACCTTACCCACAATTTTAGATAATTTTTATTATGAAGTTGATGGAGAGATTAACCCTATTTTCGTAATCGCTGGAATTGGAACACATGGTAAATGTTTAGTCATTAATGAAGCACAAGCGCTGCGAGCCTGCCTTTCCTCCATTCCTAGTACACGCGCCCGGAATATAACTCCGTGCGATCTTTCTACTTTTTCGATTTTACTGGATGTTCCAGTGCGATCTAGATTCAGGTGATCCTGAACTAGCTTAATCATAAGCTTTGCCACTTTCGCCTTTGAGTAAGCGCCGACTTGAATACCCCAATCTGTGTTTCCACCGCGAGTTTTTGCTTCCTGATAGACCTGGCCTTTATCAGAACTAAGTGGACTAGGCTTCGGAACTGGTGGCATTACTTTTGCCAGTCTATCCATTTTTCGAAAACTTCTATCAAATAAATTCACCATATGCCTGTCACGGCGCGGACCAGTTTTACCTCCAAACACTATTCCTATCAGATGTTTTCCACGCCTTTTGACAGATGCCACAAGATTATAACCTGACGCATTTGTGTATCCCGTTTTCACACCGTCTGTTCCTGAATATCGGCCTAACAGCATATTATGATTTCTGTAAGTCCTACCGCGGTATCGAAATTTTTTAGTCTTGAAAAAGTGGTAAAACTGAGGGAAATCGGACCGAATTGCGATTGCTAACTTGGCCATGTCTCTCGCTGTACTGAGTTGTCGACGATTAGGTAATCCGGAGGCGTTTCTAAACGTAGTTCTAACCATTCCAAGTTTCCGAGCTTTTCTTGTCATTTGACGCGCAAACTTTATTTCTGAGCCCGACATGTTCTCGGCTACAACAGTCGCGACATCGTTAGCTGATCTTGTTATTAACGCTAAGATCGCTGTTTTTACCGTTATTGTGGATCCACGCTTAAGCCCTAATCTTGTTTGCGGTTGCCTTGAGGCTCGGCGCGATACTTTTAGGCGTTTTCTCAAACTCCATTTTTTGTTTTCTAATGCATCAAAAATCATATAAATCGTCATGATTTTCGTTAAAGATGCGGGAAATTTCTTAGTATTCGCGTTACGGGAGTGAAGTTCCACACCTGTCTTCGCATTGATTATAAGAGAAGCATATTTTGCCTCGACACTGTTTCCAGGAATGCATGTAAAAAATAGCAACGCGATAACAAAACTTGTTCTGAATAAATTTGTTATCATTTGTGTTGATCCATTACTAGCCAGGACAAATCTAACTATTTGAGCTGTTAACGAATCATATATTATGCTATTTGTTAGCTTTTGTCGATAAGTCATTGTAATGGAGAGATTTTTTAATTCCTATTTTCTGTCTATCTATTTTTAAACAATAAATATCTGCGTACCGACCTTAAAATTAGTTAAACCCTTGCAACTTTTTGTTTCCGGTTGACGGTCAAATCTCATATCCTTAAATTTTAATTAGCGACCACTGGAATATTCAACTGATCGTCCAATATTAATAGAGTAATAGAATGTGGGAAATTTTCGGGAATGTCCAATCAAGACCAGTCACCAAACAATTCCGGTAATAGTACTGGGGTCATAGAAAAAGTTAAACCAAAGACAAAAAAACCCTCTATGTATAAAGTTATTATGCTTAACGATGACTACACTCCAATGGAGTTCGTAGTCCATATACTTGAGCGTTTTTTTTCAAAAACACGAGAGGAAGCAACGAAAATAATGTTGCACGTTCATCAGCAAGGTGTAGGTATCTGCGGAGTTTTTTCTTACGAAATAGCCGAAACAAAGGTCATGCAAGTTATGGACTGCGCGCGCCAAAACCAGCACCCGTTACAGTGTACAATTGAAAAGGCATAAAAATGCTATCCAAAGACTTAGAAATTTCGCTACACCGGGCGTTAGATCATGCAAACGATTTAAAACACGAATTTGCTACACTTGAACATTTGCTCCTGGCTCTGACTGAGGATAAAGACGCAATTGCGGTATTGGAGGCATGCGGGGTAAACGTTGATGAGCTCTCACAAATATTGAAGAGTCATATTGAAGACGACTTACAATACCTTGTGAGCCCCAATAAAGAAGAAGCAAAACCCACGGCTGGATTTCAACGGGTCGTGCAAAGATCAATCATTCACGTGCAGTCATCCGGCAGAAAAGAAGTTAATGGAGCGAATATAATTGTAGCGCTATTTTCAGAAAGAGAAAGTAATGCGGTTCATTTCTTAAAAGAACAGGAAATGTCGCGTTTTGACGCGGTTAACTTTATCTCTCACGGAATCTCGAAAAGCCCCGCAAATTCTAGCTCTGATGGATCGCCTTCCGCTGATGATGATAAGCCGGAGGAGAATAATAAGAGTGGCAACGACGCTCTAAGTGCATACTGTGTAAATCTAAACGATAAATCAAAATCCGGAAGTATTGACCCGTTAATTGGCCGTGAGTTTGAGGTAGACAGAACTATACAGATCTTATGCAGGAGAACAAAAAATAATCCCCTGTACGTTGGTGATCCTGGGGTAGGCAAAACCGCAATTGCGGAAGGCTTAGCGAAACGCATAGCGGATGAACAAGTTCCTGATGTGTTGAGTGAAGCAATTGTGTTCTCGTTAGACATGGGAGCGTTGTTGGCCGGCACGCGTTATCGTGGAGATTTTGAGGAACGGCTAAAAGCAGTTATATCTGAAATAGAGAAAAACCCAAACGCTATACTATTCATCGACGAAATCCATACTGTTATTGGGGCAGGTGCAACCTCTGGTGGTGCGATGGATGCTTCAAATTTGTTGAAACCAGCATTACAGGGAGGCATTTTGAGATGTATCGGTTCTACAACTTATAAAGAGTATCGTAGCCATTTCGAGAAAGATAGAGCACTAGTAAGAAGGTTTCAGAAGATTGATGTTAACGAGCCCTCTCTAGAGGATAGTGTTAAAATATTAAGAGGTCTAAAGCCATATTACGAAAAGCATCATAATGTTCGTTATACTTTGGACGCTTTAAAATGCGCGGTTGATCTTTCAGCTAAATATATTGGTGACCGAAAATTACCTGACAAAGCCATAGATGTTATCGACGAAGTTGGCGCTGCACAAATGCTCCTGCCATTATCAAAGCGGAAGAAAACAATAAACGTCAAAGATGTTGAGGAAGTGGTTGCTAAAATAGCAAGGATTCCTCCAAAAAGTGTTTCAACCGATGACAAAAATACTCTTCTAAGTTTGGAACAGGACCTAAAAAGAGTTGTTTTCGGCCAAGATAACGCCATTCAAGCGCTGGCAAGCGCTATTAAATTATCACGTGCAGGGCTTAGGGAGCCCGAAAAACCAATTGGAAACTATCTGTTTTCAGGCCCTACAGGTGTTGGGAAAACAGAAGTGGCAAGGCAGCTATCCATTGTTTTAGGGGTGGAGCTCGTTCGGTTTGATATGTCCGAATATATGGAACGCCACAGTGTTTCGCGATTGATTGGTGCTCCACCAGGGTATGTTGGTTTCGACCAGGGGGGGTTGTTGACCGATTCTATAGATCAACATCCCCACTGTGTTCTGCTGTTGGATGAAATTGAAAAGGCCCACCCAGACCTTTTTAATATCTTGCTGCAAGTAATGGATCACGGAAAGATGACAGACCACAATGGCAAAAAAGTGGACTTTAGAAACGTCATTTTAATCATGACTACAAATGCCGGAGCCTCTGACTTGGCAAAAGAGGCAGTAGGATTTGGTAGAACACAGCGTTCCGGTGACGATACCGAGGCTATAAATAGGATGTTTTCGCCCGAATTCCGAAACCGGCTAGATGCAGTTATTCCCTTTGCAGGCCTTTCAAAGGAAATCATTTCAAGAGTGGTAGAAAAATTCATCATGCAACTTGAAGTGCAGTTAGGGGATAGAAACGTGTCTATTGAAATTAGCGAAGAAGCAAGATCGTGGATCGGTTCCAAAGGTTACGATAAAAACTTTGGTGCAAGACCTTTGGCACGGGTAGTACAAGAGCACGTTAAAAAACCGCTGGCTGAAGAGCTCTTATTTGGTAGATTAACTGGGGGTGGCCTAGTCAGTATAGATATCCAGGATGGCGGCCTATCTTTCGATTACACAAATACTAAAGCTACAGACAGCGGCAAAGTAACAAGGAAAGAAAAAGGAATTAAAAAGAAAGCAAAAAGAGCTAAGCAATTAGCTACCTAATTCACCACGTTAGTGTGATCTTCTACTTAACAAATCTTTATAAGCTCTACTCTTTGAATGGGGACATTTTTACCAGCTCTTGCTGTTCAAAAAGAACTTGTCGAGCCTCTTTTTTTAAAAAGTCTCCTACTGCGCTGCGGAAACTGAAATTACTTATGAGATGTGTACTGTGGGTCAGGGTAGGCAGATAACCTCTCTGTAACTTATGATGACCTTGCGCACCAGCTTCTACTCTTTCTAATTTATTATAAATTGCGAAATCGATTGCTTGGTAGTAACAGGCTTCAAAATGGAGAAACTTAAAGTCTGCAGTGCAGCCCCAATTTCTGCCAAACAAAGTGTTTTTACCAATGAAGTTAAGTGCTCCACCAACAGGCTGACCATTATAGTCCGCTATGATGAGTAAAATTTCATCAGCCATTCTTTCTCCTATTAATTCGAAGAAAGATTTATTGAGGTACGCCCCTCCCCATTTCTTTTCTGTGGTGTCTAAATAGAAATTGTAAAAAGCATCCCAATGTTGTTCTTTGATATCATCACCATTTAAAGCCGTTATTTTAACTCCACTTTCCAAAGCTATTTTACGCTCTTTCCTTATATTTTTTCGCTTGCGAGAAGTAAGTGTTGAAAGAAAGTCGTCAAAAGTTTCATAGTCTTTATTTACCCAGTGGTATTGAAGGCCGGTTCTGCTAAGAAACTCTGAAGTCTCAAATAAGTTTATCTCATCTGGCAGAATGAAATTAACATGCAGCGATGAAACGTCTAATTTTTTGGTAACAGAAATTAATGCTTGAATTAAATCCTGTTGCACTGCCGCTTTATCCTGTCCTGGCTTCACTAACAATTTTCTGCAAGTTACAGGCGTGAAAGGCACTGCAGATAATAGTTTGGGAAAGTATTTATTACCAGTTCGCTCCCAAGCATCCGCCCAACCCCAATCGAAAATATACTCACCATATGAGTGACCTTTAAGGTAAAGTGGCACTGCTCCGATTAGGTTGCCCTCATCATCCCTGCAAATAATATGTTGCGGCAACCAACCTGTTTCCGGGTTAACTGAACCCGAGTCTTCGAGACTTGAAAGAAAATTATACGAAAGAAAAGGGTTTTCATCGCCAGCGCAAGCATCCCATTCAGATTTAGAAATTTCCTTCAAAGAACTTATCGAGCTAAATTTCCTCGGTGATATTAACTTAGTTTTTTTTGCAGTCATATATCTTTGTTACGCCGTCTTAAATCGTTAAACTAGTTGTGTAACTCAAACACACCGTCCACTTCGACCGCCACCCCCCTTGGAAGCGAGCCTACGCCTACAGCGAACCTCGCATGTCGTCCTATGTCATCAAAAATTTCGACCATTAAATCGGACGCCCCATTAATCACTTCTGGTTGTTCTGTGAAGCTGTCTATGCAATTTACAAAACCGCCTAGTTTTACCACTTGGGATACTCGATCTAGATCGCCGCCGCAGGCAACCTTTAATTGTGCAAGAAGATTTAAACCACAAACCCGGGCTATTTTAGCTCCCTCATCGACGGACAAGTTAGCGCCAAGTTTGCCCAGACCAGTGAGCTCTCCATTCCAAAACGGGATTTGCCCTGCAATCACTACTTGATTACCAGACAACACATAAGGGACATAATTCGCAGCCGGGGAGGCCGCAGTTGGCAATTCAATACCCAATTTGTCTATTCTAGAGGCTATCTTTGACATATTCGATTCCACTTAATGACTATTAAAAAAAATTCAATCCACAACTTTAATTTATTTAACGCTTACGGAAATTTAAACCATTAAAAAAGGGTGCGTTACAACAAAGTAACGCACCCAAAGCGTTTTTGGCAGCCTAATTTCGACCACCTTTTACCTCACAGGGTCGGGAGCGACTATGGGAGGTTGCCGAACCCGATCACATCAAAAGTGTTTAACCTAGGATATCTCACTTTCGACTAGTATATACTACCAGATATTGTACTTTAGATTACCCAATACTACAAGATTTATCTTTTAACTCTACATTTAGTGTGTTTCGCACTATGATTTGTGCGTAATCAGTGGAACCTGAACGACGTCAAAATACTATCGTACAGCTTCTAAATTATCGGTCCGATTGCATCTTAGCTCCTTTAACAGGCAGTTGAGCCTTTAAGATATTACCTGTTTCAGATTCAGTTATGAAAAGTATGTCATTATTTGGGCCGCCAAAAACTAAATTGGTTGTCATAAGCCCTTCGCAAGATCGTATTCGATGCAATGGCTGCCCTAAATCGTCAAAATGCCAAATAGTCCCAAGACCGGCATGGGCTACCAGGACTCCTCCATTTGCGTCTAGCGCTAAACCATCCGGTCCCCCATGACCACCAGATAGTTGAATAAAGTTACTTACTTTCGTGGTTGAGCCATCCGGCAATAAGGGAACTCTCCAAATCGAATTTGCCCGTGTCATTCCGACATAAAGGACATTTTCTTGAATATTCAAAACGAGACCATTTGGACTTGGACCATTCCCAACTAATAATTGCAACCTACCATCTTGGGTGTAGCGATATACACGGCCAGTTGGGTCATGCATTCCTGTTTGGCCTTGATCGGTAAAATAAATATCCCCATTAGATGCTAGATGCAGGTCATTGCATCCACGAAAGCTCTCCGACCATCTATGATCAATAATAGTTTCCAAGCGCCCGGTTTTTGGATCAATCCTGAGGATACCTCTCTTATAATCTGCAACGATAAGATTGCCCTCTCGGTCAACCTTTAAGCCGTTGGGCCAACCGTTATACTGAGCAACCAGTGAAAAATTACCCGAAGCCGTTACTTTAAATATTTCACCGTATGGAATATTTACGAGATACAAGTTACCTTCTGAATCAAAGCTTGGTCCTTCAAGGAAACAGTCAATATCCCGCCCCGGTATATTGGCTTCACCCCAGGATGGTCGCCCTCCTGGCTTTCTAAATTCATCTGGTACACGGGCAAAGATCTCTGTTTTTATATCTTTAGGTGGTGGATATAAGGACATTGAAATCTCCTCTGCTCAAAATAGCCGTTTTGATACAAGTTGTTGCGAGTGGGAGTCAAAACTAAAAAATTAAGAAGCTAATAATAAACAACTTAACCTTTCCAGTCCTCCTTTATCATTTCCGAGGCCTTTTCTGCGATCATTAGCGTTGGGGAATTTGTATTTCCAGAGGTAATTGTTGGCATTACAGATGCATCCACAACTCTAACACCAGAAATACCATGAAGCCTCAATCGATCATCAACTACTGCGTAGTTATCTGTCTCAGGCCCCATTTTACATGTTCCAACGGGGTGAAATATTGTTGTGCCAATATTTCCTGCTTCACGTGCCAGTTCCTCATCGGAGGAATATTCAGTACCGGGCTTGAATTCTTGTGGTTGATATTTTTCCATAGCTGGAGCTGAAACGATTTTTCGAGTAAGTTTTATCGCATCTGCGGCTATCTTTCGATCTTCCGGAGCAGATAAATAATCTGGTTGAATTAGAGGGGGTTCACTCGCATCTGGCGATTTAATTCGAATATGCCCTCTACTTTCCGGTCGCAAATTGCATACTGATGCAGTGAATGCCTCGAACGGGTGCAACGGATCACCAAGCTTTTCTGTGGATAGCGGCTGAATATGATACTGCAAATTTGCGGAGTCTTTTGACGCATCAGATTTAGCAAAACCACCCAACTGGCTCGGTGCCATCGTCATTGGCCCACGTTTGAATAAAAAATACTCCATCCCCATCCCAATGCGACCGATGAGGCTATTCGCCCTCAAATTAAGTGTTTTGGTATTTTTCACCTTGAACACCAAACGCATTTGGAGGTGATCTTGCAAATTTTCACCAACTCCTGGAAGTACCCTTATAGGTTTTATATCGAGGCCCCTTAAAAGTTCCCCAGGACCGATACCAGATGTCTGCAAGATTTTTGGAGATCCTATCGCTCCCGATGCAAGAATAATTTCCTTTCTGACCGACGCAAAAGAACGCTTTCCCTTTAGTAGGAAATTTATATCTTTCGCTTTATTATCTTGGAAATTTATTTTTTCAACATGGGCCTGCGTCATAATTGTAAGGTTGGACCGTGATTTAACAGGATGCAAAAATGCGTCAGCAGCACTCCACCGCACGCCTCTATTTTGATTGACTGAAAAGTAACCACAGCCTTCATTATTACCACGATTAAAGTCGTCAATTTTTGGTATCCCTACTTGGTCAGCGGCATCTCTAAAAGCATCCAATATTTCCCATGATAATCTTTGTTCCTCAACCCGCCATTCGCCATCGGCACCATGCCAATCATCACCACCATCAAAATGCGCTTCAGACTTTTTGAAAAATTTTAATGCATCTTCCCATCCCCATCCCGAATTTCCTAACTGACGCCAATGATCGTAGTCACGAGCCTGGCCTCGCATATAAATCATGCCATTTATTGAAGAACATCCTCCTAAGACTTTCCCGCGCGGATAATTAAGGGATCTGCCATTGAGTCCAGCAGCTGGCTCTGTCATGAAACACCAGTCAGTTCGCGGATTATTCATCGTATATAAGTAACCCACCGGTATTTTAATCCAGAAATAATTATCGTATCCACCAGCCTCTAAAAGTAAGACACTAGAAGACGTTTCTTTCGACAACCTATTGGCTAAAAGGCAACCAGCAGTGCCAGCGCCAATTATGATATAATCAAAACAACCCAAGTTTTGGCGTTTATCTGAAGTCATATTCAATCTCTATTCAAAAGAATGATCGTTTGCAAACCAAGAATAAAACCAATCTCTGTATTCACCAAATTATATAACTCTTATTAACAAGTTTGGCTCTCTATTTAATGCCATGACATAACTGAAGCCATTTTTTATATATGAAGGAGTCCATTTATTTTAAAAAATTAGTTAACATGTCTATTCTCTTGAGGCTTTAATAGAGACCTAACCACTGTCTATTTTTGTATCTTCTAGGGGAGAATCAAAATGTCTTCAAGAAGCCAAGTAGTATCGGCAACTCATTTCCCGGTGAGAGATGAGTGGTTATCTCAAACATCAGAGGAGATACTAGAGCCTAATCTACCAATAATAGATCCTCATCACCATATATGGGACAGGCCCGGCTGGCGATATATGATCGATGATATTGCGCAGGACCTTGCCAGCGGACACAATATTATAGCCACTGTCTTTGTCCAATGTCACTCGATGCATCGTGCCAATGGTCCCGAGGAAATGGCACCTGTAGGTGAAACTGAGTTTGTAAACGGCGTAGCGGCAATCGGAGCAAGTGGATTGTATGGCAAGCAGCGGCTATGTGCTGGGATTGTAGGGCATGCGAATCTCACTCTCGGAGAAGCTGTACAACCAATTTTGGAAGCACACATTCAAGCTGGGGGCGACCGGTTTCGAGGGATACGACATATCACAACTTGGGATGACGACGATCGTCTTATTAATAAGAGTTACTCGGTAACAAAAGGCCTTTTAGCAGATCCAAATTTTAGAGCGGGTTTTGCGGAATTAGAAAAATTGAATTTGTCTTTCGATGCTTGGCTATATCACCCGCAGATCGATGAATTGACCGACCTAGCTCAAAATTTTCCAGGAACAACCATTATATTGGATCACTGTGGCGGCCCCTTAGGCTTAGGAGAGTATGCTAAGGCATCCCAAAATGTTTTTGCATCTTGGAGAAACTCAATTGAAAAGCTAGCTGGCTGTAGCAATGTTAAAGTTAAACTTGGCGGTCTTGGGATGCGGATCAACGGTTATGACTTTCACGAAAAGCCCCTACCCCCTACTTCAGATGAGTTGGCAAAAGCCTGGTTCCCGTACATTGATACATGTATTCAAGCCTTTGGACCTGACCGTTGTATGTTTGAAAGTAATTTTCCCGTTGACAAAGGATCGTATAGCTATCCCATCTATTGGAATGCATGTAAAAAATTAACTAATGACTTGAATATTGAAGAAAGAGAGTATCTCTTTTCAAAAACTGCTGCTGAGGTTTATCGTATAGATCCTGCACAATAACAATAAGGAGAAAATTATGTCTGTAACTCGAATAGAAAAAACTTCTGGAAGCGGCCCTAGAATGAGTCGATGCGTGGTAAAAGGGGATATGGTATATGTGGCTGGCTTAACAGCCTCGGATCGATCCGCCGATATCAAAGGTCAAACACAACAAATCCTTGACAAAATAGATGATTATTTGAGCCAAGCAGGTACCGATAAATCCAAACTTTTACAGGCCAATCTTTGGATCACTGACATGACAAATTTTTCAGCTATGAATGAGGTTTGGAATGCCTGGGTTGACCCCGAAAATCCACCTGTGAGGGCTTGCGTAAAAGCAGATCTTGCTGTTCCCGAACTTCTTGTCGAGATTATGGTAACAGCCTATAAATAATTTCCAAAAACAGAGAACGGAAGGGTGGTTATCCTTGAACCCCTAACCACCCTTCCACTATCCGGCTTTTGTAAGTCTTCTATTTGCAATATGCTTAATTTTATCATTTAATCTTCACAATATTCAGTTTGAAGTATTAGATAAAGTATTTCGCACGCGGATAGTTGGACTGGGGAAATTTTTCGATTGGGGGATTAACTGTGAAACAAGCTTTCAACATTCTGTTATTGGGAGCCTCATATGGCTCTTTGCTAGCTACTAAGCTTGCTCTTGCAGGCCATAACGCTAAGCTCATTTGTCTACCCGACGAAGTCAACCTTATCAATAAAAAAGGGACTCTCGTGCGAATGCCTGCCAAAGGACGCGAAGGTCTTTATGAAATAAGTTCGAAAAAATTATCCGGTAAAATTGAGGCAATTAGTCCAGACAGGGTACGGGCCGATGAATTTGACCTAGCTGTTCTAGCGATGCAGGAACCACAATATCGTTCTGCCGATATTAAAAATGTGCTTAAGGATCTCGCGGTAGCCAGAATACCTTGTATGTCAATCATGAATATGCCCCCCTTAACTTATTTAAAAAGAATAAATGGGCTTGATACAACTCAATATCGAGATAGCTATGCTGATGTGTCCGTCTGGGATCAACTTGACCCAAACCTAATGACGCTATGCAGTCCCGATCCTCAAGCATTTAGGCCGCCTGACGAGCCAATCAATGTCCTACAGGTAAGACTTCCCACGAATTTTAAAGCCGCGCGATTTGAGTATGACGAACATACGGCAATTCTGGAAAAACTTGAAAAGGATATAGATGCAGCTAGGTTCGACACGGGAGATGGTTTGGTAGAACTACCGGTAAAATTAAGAGTGCATAAATCAATATTCGTTCCGATGGCAAAATGGTGCATGCTTCTCGCGGGGAACTACAGGTGCGTGCAACAAAATGAAATGAGAACCATCCGTGACGCCGTTCACACGGACTTAGCTGAAACGCGAGAAGTATACGAGTGGGTATCAGAACTTTGCGTTTCGCTGGGAGCCTCCAGCTCGGATATGGTTCCCTTCGAAAAATATGCTAATGCGGCTGAGTCTCTCATAAGCCCTTCATCTGCAGCTCGTGCTCTTGCCGCTGGTGCGCCCAATATTGAGAGAGTAGATAAACTTGTTCAATCAATTGCAAAAAATACAGGAAGATCTTTGCAATCGATTAATGAAACCGTTCAGCTAGTCGATGATTGGTTAGCAAAAAATCGAACTCAGTAGACTTTTTTGTTAAGGCGTTTATCATAACTGATTTCAGGTCACAAAAAATAATGCAATTTCGAACAACGACCTCTTAACTCGATTATCATAAAAAAGGGACTCAAAGCGCGAACATATGAATCTTCATCAAAGCCACTACAGCTAGGTAGACCAAAATGAGGCAAAATTTATCACACCCGAAATCATCAAAGCATTCGCGATAGCTGGGCAACCTGAAGAAATGGTAAAACAAATTAAAGAGTTAGAAAGTTACGAGCTTGACGATATAAATTTTATAACACCGTTTGACCAACAATATCGGCCCATCTAACACTTCGCTTACAACGTTATATCAAAAATGTAATAAAAGGGGACTGCCAGTGGGAATTCTTGTTTTATATCTCGTGAAGTATCACAACGATCAAAAAGTCGGCATGATTAATAATGATACACAGCGCGACCGCGCACAAGTTCATCGACAAGCGATAGCGGATTTTGGCGGAAAACCGATAGCTCAGTATGGCTCTTATGGTGAATACGACATGGCTTATATTTATGAAATGCCAGATGAGAAATCACTTGCTGCAAACCTTCACCTAACCGACTCCCTCGGGTTAGCAAAATATTGTAAGACGATACCGCTTATAGACCAGGATGAATTTGTTGAATCACTAAAGCTAGCAAAAGATACTAATACTAATTATAGGTCAGCCAAGGCAGAATAGTACCTTTGCTTTGATGTGTTCACTTTTTCAGCTATGTATTCTGCATCGTCCGCTACACCGTATATTATTCCTGACTTGCGCTTATACATCCAATTTAACCCCATAAAATAGAGCCCAGGAACATTAGTCACTCCTCTATTTGTTTTTGGATATCCTGTTTCATCAAGTACTGGAAATTTCACCCAGGAGAAGTCAAACTCAAACCCTGTCGCAACAATCACTGTTGAAATGTTCTCGGATAAGAGATCCAGCTGCTCAATTTCTTCAAAGTCAAAAGCGCTAACTTGGGGTTCGCCGTGCAATTCCAACCTGGACGGCAAAGGCACAGTTCGACCTGAATTCCGTATGAACTCGTCGACCGACCGACGAAATTCTATTGCATATCGATCCGAGGCTTGGAGAGCAGTTTTTACATCTCCCTTTAATTTTAAAACTGGACCGTCACGAGAAACTATCCGTCCCAATAACTTAACACCAGAAGTTCGTAACTCATGGAGCGATAACGTGTAGCCGCCATTCTTCCCGGATAAATGCGGGTCACCACTAAACCGCTTTTTTGGATCATCTAAAAAATCAGCACGACGATCGAGCCATCCCATTTCTAGCTGCCATTTAATACAATCAGCACCGCGATATCGTCGCGGTAGTCTTCCAGTATGGCCTATTGATAAATAAGTCGAACGTCCAGCATTATTTAATTCTTCGGCTATTTGACAGCCACTTTGACCGGAACCGACGACGAGTACCGCTCCTTCTCTCAAGCTACTAGGGTTCTTGTAATCAATTGCCGTTTTTAACTCCCACTGTGGATCAAGATTACGCAGCATCTGGGGAACTTTTGGCCTCTGATAAGTAGCCGTGGCTATGATAACTTGGTTAGCCAAAAAAATATGCGAATCAGTTAAAATTTTAAAATCTTCCCCCGTTCTACTAAGATCACTGACGCAAACCCCTTCCATTACCGGTGCACGGAAGCTCTTTGCCCAATTTTCTAATAGCTTTACAAAATCATCCTTTTTCATAAATGCGTCTGGGTCAACCGAGCTAGGAAGGGCACTGGGCAAGTTTATGGTCCAATTAGGTGTTACCAAGCAAAACGAATCCCATCGTTCATTTTTCCAAGCGTTAGCTATACTTCCGCGTTCTAATATAACGTGTTCGATTTTAGCTCGCGTAAGATAATAACTTATTGCCAATCCAGCCTGACCAGCTCCAATGACAATTACATCTACTTTAGTTTTTCTCACAATAAATTAAAGTCCCGAACCAAACTGCACGACATCTAATGGAGGCGGTTCCAAACCTGCATGGCTCAACATATGGTGTGTTTGCCCCCTATGGTGTATCTGGTGCTGAAATAAATTCGTCAAGCACATTCTGAGGGGTAGACTGAAATATTCACCCGTCTCTACCGTATCAAAAGAAAGGGTGCCTTCTAATTCTTCGGGGTCCAAGTCATTACAAAAATCCATGTACCAAGTATCTTGGCTAAATTGTGCCTCTTGCAAACTACGAAAATCCGTAAATAAAATTTCATCTAATCTTGTGAAGGATGTTGGTTTTTTTTCTAGACGCTCTCTGTAAATAAGGTCTGCCAAAAGGATGTGATTAAGTGTACCTAATATCGATTTAAAAAAACCTTTTCTATCTTGCGATAACTCTGACGCTGATAGTTTGCCGGCTACATCATAAAGTCTTTTATTAGCCCATGAATTATATTTGGCGGCGGTTGGTAGATCTAAAAGCATATTTTCCCCTTAAACGATTTTTCTACTGAAATAAAATCAAATTTTTGCCATTTTAGGCTTATAGGTGTGCCAATTTGTGACACGCTGAAAGGCAGCTCCGACCTGTAATAGGAGAGGCTCATTCCACCAGCTTGCTTCTAATTGCAAACCTGCGGGTAACCCATCAGAAGTAAACCCACAGGGAATTGATAAACCAGGAAGCTTTCCAAAGGCACCAGCATACGTGTTCCGCGTAGCGTCTTTAGTGGCTTCAAGTAATGATTTTTCTTCTTCGACTGGCGGAATCAAAGTTGGCAATGTAGGGGAAAGAATGATATCTACATCAGCAAATACTTTCGCGAGGTCTCTCTGCCATAGTTCTCTGGCATGCATGGCATTTGAATAATCCACGTTTGTGTATGACCATCCAGTAATCATTCTTTCGTAAACCTGCTCAGAAAATTTTTCCTTGTTGTTTTTCAGACGATCATGGTGAAAAGCACAAGCGTCTGAATAAATTAAAATGGTCGCCCAAGCTTGCATCTCGGAAGCTCCCGGAACATCTATTTCAATCACTTCGGCTCCCAACCCCTCCAACACGTCAACGGCCTCGTGGAATAATTTTCCGATGT
>CACOPQ010000006.1 GCA_902629125.1 uncultured Alphaproteobacteria bacterium | reverse complement strand
TTCAGCCCAAATATCGTAATCCAGCTTGCCAAACCCATCTCTTTGTCCAATAACGCCCGCGTTATTAATCAAAATATCAATATTTTCACCTCGCAACTTATCAGCAAGGATCGCAACGCTTTTGTCTTCAGTGACGTCCAATGAATGGACATCTATATCACCAATTGCATTTAGCTCATTGGCATCTTTGGGATTTCTACATGTCGCAATTATTCTACATTCTTCGTTGTAAAACTGACGGGCGAACTCCAGTCCAAGTCCTCGACTAGCGCCTGTAATCATAATCGTTGTCATGCTGTTCTCCTTGATTTTACGAATAATTTTGCCTGATTGTCTTTTCGGCATGCTAAATTTTACAGATTAAACATATTTTTGATTGTTTAAATTTTTGCCGTAACTTCAAATTCCACTCGCATTTCTTCCTCTGCTAACTCACATATAATCGTGGTATTTGCTGGCATGGCGGCCTCACAATTAGCCTTAATTATCGGTTTAATTTCCTCAAATTCACTCCTCGAGGCCACATAAACCCGTATTCGCAGCATATTGTCTAAGCTGCTCCCTGCTTTTTTAAGGGCAGCTTCTATAATTGAAAATGCGATTATTGCCTGGTCTTTTACATTCGCCGGGTAACATTTTTTTTTATTGTCGTAACCTGTAGTTCCAGAGATATAAACTATATCTTCGTCTACTACTGCACGAGAGTATCCCGCCATAGCCTCGAAAGGCGAACCCGTGGTAATTCTTTTACCCTTCATTTTTACTCCTCAAGAAGTTATTGCCACTTTTTTTATCAGCAGTTTTGCAATTTGATAAACTTTAAGGGCGCCTAAATTTTTGCCTTAAATCAGCTACGATTTCTCCACGAAAACATAAGTCTATATGATCATTTACTAATCCCATTGATTGCATAAAAGAATAACAGATGGTTGGACCTACAAAAGTCCAACCCCTTTGTTTTAAAGCTTTCGACATTGCCTTAGACTCCTTCGAAAAAGAAGGGATAGAAGTTTCTCTAACTCTTGTTTCCGACAATTTCGAATTATCTTTGGGTTCAAATGACCAAAAAAAGGTTGCTAAAGAGCCAAACTCGGTTTGCAATTCTTTAGCTCTTTTCGAGTTATTTATAACACTCTCTATTTTGCCGCGGTGCCTCACCACACCGGCGTTTTTTAATATTTTTTCAATGTTTCCTTCGTCGTAAGTACTGACTATATCAAGATCAAAGTTATCGAACGTTTTTCTAAAGTTATCTCGCTTTCTTAATATAGTTATCCAGCTAAGTCCGGCCTGGAACCCCTCTAAACTTATTTTTTCAAATAGAACTCTATCATCCTTTTGCGGCACCCCCCATTCATTGTCATGATAGTGTTCATATTCAGCATCTCCTAGACACCAGGAACATTTCTCGTGATGGCGTGTCCCCTTCGCAATATCCGACATAAAAATGCTCATTTCTATTAAAACAAAAACTAGCTACTGGCATTGCATTATAAAATTTAGGCAGTCTCTTTAAACAACTCTCTGCCGATTAACATTCTTCGAATTTCAGACGTCCCAGCACCTATCTCATATAATTTTGCATCCCTTAACAATCGACCAGTCGGGTAATCATTGATGTATCCATTTCCACCCAGGCATTGTATTGCCTCTGATGCCATCCAACTAGCACGCTCCGCAGCGTATAGTATTGCGCCTGCCGCATCCTTTCTGGTTACCTCACCGCGGTCGCAAGCTTTAGCAACGCTGTAAACATAGGACTTTGAGGCATTCATTGCGACGTACATGTCTGCCAGTTTACCCTGCATTAGCTGGAATTCCCCTATGGGCTGGCCAAACTGTTTACGATCATGGACATATGGCAGAACCACGTCCATACAAGCCTGCATAATACCTATTGGACCTGCTGCTAATACTGCTCGTTCATAATCTAGCCCACTCATAAGAACCTTAACGCCACCATTCAATGAGCCCAAAACATTAGCTTCAGGGACTTCACAATCACTAAATATCAGCTCACAAGTATTTGAACCGCGCATTCCCATTTTATCTAATTTTGGCGACGTAGAAAAACCTTTCATCCCCTTCTCAATTATAAAGGCTGTAATGCCGTGTTTACCGGCACCGGGGTCAGTCTTAGCATAGACAACGAGAGTATCCGCGTTGGGGCCATTTGTTATCCACATTTTAGAGCCGTTCAATATGAAGCGATCCCCGTTTTTTCTGGCAATTGTTCTCATACCAACGACATCCGACCCAGCTCCCGTCTCACTCATAGCTAGGGCTCCAACTTTCTCTCCCGAGATCAACTTTGGCAGAAACTTTTTCTTCTGCTCCTCGTTGCCATTTAAACGTAGTTGGTTGACGCAAAGATTTGAATGAGCTGAGTAACTCAATCCAACAGCCGCAGATGCCCTACTTATTTCTTCCAAGGCGACAACATGCTCCAAGTAACCCATGCCGGCACCGCCGTATTCCTCTTCAACAGTGATACCCAAGACCCCTATATTCCCAAGCTTAGACCATAGATCGTGCGGAAAATCGTTGTTTTGCTCTATTAAATTAGCGCGCGGTGAAATTTCATCTTCAGAAAAGGATCTAACCGTGTCCCTCAAGAGGTCTACAGTTTCTCCAAGACCAAAATTAAAACTTGGAATTTCATTTGGTATCACTTTGGCATACTCCCTGCAGCATCAATACTTTTGGAATGGACGCGTTATCAATCCCTAACCAAATTTAACCTAAAATTATCGCAACTAAAATGCTAGACTGAAACAAATTACTCTCACAATTTAGCTACTCTTCAAAAGGAAGCATAATGAGAATTCTGATTGCAGGTTTTAATTTAGAATCCGTCACATTTCTTCCAAAGCCAACTACACTCGACGAATTTGAAAGAGTAGCAAAACGAGGAGAAGATCTCCTTTTGTCTTTCGAAAACACAAACACTGTACCTGGCGGCTTCATAAAAGCGTGCAAAAACGATAACGTGGAGTTGGTCCCACTGGTCTATTCAGAGGTGGGCGCAGCAGCGTCTGCAACAGATGAGGCTTTCGATTACTTTGTTAATGAAATTGCCGGTGGAATTAGAGCGGAGCTTTACAATCTCGATGCAGTGCTCTTAGGCCTTCATGGCGCGCTCGTTACAGAGAATGGCAGAACCGATTTGGATTTTGTTAGTGAGATTCGAAAACAAATAGGCAGTGATTTGCCCATTGGGGTGGCTTTTGACCTCCATGGAAATCTTGACCCCTCTTTGATTGATTACGCAGAAGTTCTGAGTGCCTACAGGGAGAGTCCTCACATAGACATGGGTGAAACCGGCGAACGTGTGGGAAAGATTATGATAGCGAAACTAAGAGGCGAATTTAATCCAAAAACCATAATACACAAAGTTCCAATAACTTTGCCCTCAATCTTTACAGCGACGAAAGTTGCCCCACTTTGTGAGGTTATGACTGAAGCCAGAAAACAGGAAAAGCTTTACGCTAATATTTTAGACTGCTCCGTAGTGATGGGGTTTGCATATGCCGACGTACCTCAGATTGGCATATCGTTAATTGTGACGAGCAAAAATGATCCTGACGCCTCAAAGAAGGTAATTGAACACATGTCAAAATTGATTTGGGATATGAGGGAAAGATTATACCCGAAGGATAGCGTGTTTAATGTTAGAAACGGTTTAAGAAAAGCTTTAGAAATCAAAAAAAATGACAAAAAGCCCGCCGTCATTCTTGAGCATGCAGATAGGATGAACGATTCTACCTACGTTTTGCAAGAGCTGGTCAAAACTAGCAATAAGCGGGTCGCTGTGCCATATTTCTGGGACCCACAGGCAGCAAAAATAGCTCACTCGGCCGGTATTGGTTCACATATATTACTTGAGGTTGGCGGGAAAAGCTCTTCAAAAGCCGGACAACCTCTTGCGATAGAAGTCGAGGTAATTTGGACCGGGCAGCCAAAGTTTCAAATGGGCGGCTTAATGGGAAAAGGTCGTCCTGTTGAGCTGGGAATGACAGCAATCGTCAAAATAAAAAACATTTTTATTTGGCTTATTTCAGCCAATATTAGCGCTATCAATCTCGATCCATTTGAACAATTTGGAATGAGCCATATGGATTTCGATTTAGTCCTTCTACGCTCAAAAACTCACTTCAGAGCCGTCTGGGAAAAAGAATCTTGCGGAATAGTAATTGTTGATACCCCCGATTGGGGACCAGCATTATTAGATACGCTTTCATATGAGCATGCTCGAAAGGGTGTCTTTCCAATAACGTAAGATTCCTTTTATAACCTAAACCTTAGTTATTTTATTTTTGACATCATCGAAGCTACTAATTTTAACAAGGTCTGGGAAAATTTTCATCCATATTCCAACGACAGCAAACGTAGCGACCCCACCTAGAAAAACAGCAGGCACTGTTCCAAAGCCAGATGCCATCAAACCAGCTCTAAAATCCCCCAACTCATTCGAAGCATTTATAGAGATCGAATTTACTGCGCTTACTCTCCCTCGCATCTCATCCGGTGTAGCTAACTGAACTAGTGTCAGTCTAATGTAAACACTGACCATATCTGAAGCTCCATAAATTGCTAGCGCAACTAATGATATCCAAAAAACTGTCGAAAGACTAAAAATGACAATGGATCCACCAAAAAGAGCTAATGTCAAAAACATGGTGATACCTACATAGCGCGGATGGGCTATTTGCGCTAACGCCAGCCCCATAAAGAAAGCACCAATACCTGGCATAGCTCTCATCACCCCCAAACCATCTGGGCCAACCTCCAAAATATCGCTCGCATAAATTGGAAGCAAACCCATAACACCTCCTAATAGCACCGCGACTAGATCAATGGAGACCGCGCCCAAAACAACTTTGTTTTGCGAAACATATAAAAATCCACTCAGCACCCGCTTCAGTGTCATTCGATCGATTGACTTGTGCTTCAACTGACCGCTCATTACAATGGAAGTACAAACAGCCAATAAAAACGAAAATCCAGCAACGTAATATGCCCAATCCTGAGACCATGCTAACAGCACGCCACCTATCGCTGGACCTATCAGTTGGGCAGCCTTATTTACCGAAGACGAATAAGCCACCGCATTTGGAAAAACATCTGAAGCTACTATGTTCGGTAAAATTGCTTGAGCTGCGGTATGAAAAAATGTCCTGGCAATTCCATGGATGACCAATATTAGCAAGATTGTTTTAACGCCACCCCAGTTACTAAATAAGACACCGAGCAAAAGTAGAACCACTGCCAGATGAATAATATTCGATACCACTATGGTCATTCTTCGGTCATATTTGTCCAACACATAACCGGCCACCAAGAACAAAGCCAATGAAGGCGCAAACTGAGCTAATCCTATATATCCGAGATCTAACGGATCACGTGTTAATTGATAAACGTACCAACCCACAGCAACCGTTACGATCTGAACTCCTATTACATTGAAAGACCGCGTAAAAAGAAAAAGTATAAAATTACGATTATAAATCAGTGATTTAAACTTCTTATCGGTTTCGGTCATCACAGGATCCAAATGATACTAGAGTATGCTTGGGTTTTGTACTTTAGAAAATTACATCAAATTTTAGATACTGGTTTTTGGCCTATCGAGTAGAACGATAAGTTAACCGAGAATGCACTGCTAGGAAAGAGCGGGTAGAAAATGGTTGAAGTCGTTCCAATTAAACATCCTGCCCACGGCGCCAACGGTTTCGGGATTGACCTGAGCAGCACCATCACTCCGAATTTAAGGAAAAGCCTCACAGACGCCTTGTACAAAAACATGGTCATTATCCTAAATAAACTAGAATCTAAAAAGGCTGAATACCTAGAATTTAAAAAGTTAGGGGAACACCAATTCCAACCGGTCTAGATCATATATGCTGTAGCTCACTCGCCGCTCGAGATTATTGGCAAAACTAAAGACCAGACGCTTTCACTCCTTTCAATGCTTAAAACGGGTGCCACCAAAAGCCGGTATGTTTATTCTCGCCTATACGAGGTGGACGATATTCTTTTTTTTGATAATTTATCAACAATGCACAGGACAAAAGAACAAACCGATCCAGCAGGTAGGCCTGATTCGGCTAATGCAAGGCTTCCATGGCGATTGAGCGCGAAGGGAACACCCAATGTGATAAAAAAATCATAGAACTAAGAAAAAGAGCCTTAAAAGTACCGAACTCGTGCTATTAAAATTTTTCTCTATTATTTTCAATAAGTTACAACCCTCCTTTTTTCAAAAATGTAACTTTGTAAAGTACTCGATCGAATAAGTTACTGCTCAGAGGCGTGCACTAATATTTAATCTTCCTTTTTTAACTTTGATGATTAGAACTAAACTACCAAAGTATCTGAGACGGAACCTCATGGATTGATAAAATGAATGCTACTGAGGCTAATGTAGAGGAAACTAATTTTGCAGAAGCGTTGAGTGAACGTTACCTCGCTTATGCATTATCGACGATAATGTCGAGATCACTGCCCGATGTAAGGGACGGTCTTAAACCGGTCCATAGGAGACTGCTTTACGCCATGCGGCAACTCCGTTTATCTCCGCAAGAAGCTTTCAAAAAGTCGGCCCGGGTTGTCGGCGATGTAATGGGAAAGTTTCATCCTCATGGAGATGCTGCGATATACGATGCAATGGTTAGGTTAGCGCAAGATTTCTCTCAACGTTATCCATTAGTCGATGGTCAAGGAAATTTTGGTAATATTGACGGTGATAACGCTGCAGCAATGCGTTATACCGAAGCTAGAATGACCACGGTCGCTGAGCGTCTGTTGCAAGCTATAGATGAAGAAACAGTCGACTTTCGTGAAACATATGATGGTGAAGGCAAAGAACCGCTCGTTTTACCTGCTGCATTCCCAAACTTACTTGCTAATGGCGCGCATGGTATTGCTGTTGGAATGGCGACATCCATTCCGCCTCACAATATCTGTGAAATATGTGACGCTTTGTTGCATTTGATAAAGCACCCCAATGTATCCTTTGAAAAACTATTTGAATATATTCCCGGCCCAGACTTTCCTACTGGTGGTTGGCTAGCAGAAAATAAAGAAAATATTATCGAGGCGTATAGAACCGGAAGAGGAAGTTTTCGTGTAAGAGCACATTGGGATAAGGAAGAACTAAAAAATGGGACGTACCAGATCGTTGTAACCGAGATACCTTATCAGGTTCAAAAATCAAAACTTGTCGAAAAATTGGCTGAGCTACTTGAAAATAAAAAATTGAACATTCTCAATGATGTTCGTGATGAAAGCGCGGAAGATCTTCGTCTAGTTTTAGAACCTAAGAGTAGGAACATAGATCCAAAGATTTTGATGGAGACCTTATTTAAGCAGTGCGACCTAGAAGTAAAAGTGAACCTAAACCTGAATGTTCTAGACAAGGACCAAGTCCCTGGTGTTATGTCTCTTAGAGATGCGCTAAAGGCTTTTTTAGACCACAGGCATGAGGTCTTAATTCGCAAAACAAACTTTAGACTGAAGAAAATAATTGATCGACTAGATGTATTAGATGCCTATCTGATAGCATTTTTAAATTTGGATGAAGTGATAAGAATAATTAGAGAAGAAGATCAACCCAAGGAAAAGCTTATTGAAGGCTTTGATCTATCGGATGGACAGGCTGAAGCAATTCTTAACATGCGACTACGCGCGCTCCGAAAATTGGAAGAGGTTCAACTTCGCAAGGAATTCGATGATTTAACAGAAGAAAAGACTGATAAGGAAGAACTTTTAAAAGATGAAAAAAGTCTCTCGAAAACGTTGGCCAATGAAGTCAAGGACCTGAAAAAAGAATTCGAAGCGCTCCCCTCGATAGGCAAGCGACGAACCAAATTGGGTGCTGCGCCCTCTGATATTGATATTCCACTAGAAGCAACTATCGAGAAAGAATCGATCACTATAATATGCTCACAAAAAGGATGGGTTAGAGCTGTTAGAGGCCACTCTGTGAAAACCACGGAGCTAAAATTCAAGGAGGGCGATAATCTAGCATTTGCACAGCCTGGCGAAACTACCGACAAGGTTTTATTCTTTGGCACCAATGGAAGATTTTATACTATTTTGGCAGATAAGTTGCCTCGAGGCAGGGGCCATGGCGAGCCAATAAGATTAATGATCGATTTACCAAACGATGAAGAAGTCGTTGCTATGATCATTTACACGCCTAATGAAAAAGTGCTGCTAGCTTCTGAAGATGGACGCGGTTTTATAACCTTAACAGATGATCTTATTGCACAAACGAGGAATGGCCGACAAGTCATGAACATCTCTCAAAATAGTAAAGCATCTATTTGTGTAAAAGCTTCCGGAGACAGCATCGCAGTTGTTGGGACAAACCGAAAGTTATTAATTTTTCCAATTAACGAGCTACCCCAAATGTCTAAAGGAAAAGGTGTAATTTTACAAAAATACAAAGACGGAAAGCTCGCCGACGCAAAAACTTTTCAATACTCGGATGGCCTGAGTTGGCATCTCAAAGGCGGAAGACAGAGGATAGAAAAAGAATTGCTTACATGGAATGGTAAGCGAGCAACTGCAGGGCGAATGCCACCAACTGGTTTTCCAAAACCTCCAAAATTCACATAACGCCAAGGAAGTATATGTATTTTTCAGTTGTCTCCAGCGTATTCAAGTTGGACGGCGTTTCCATCATCCGGCGTGTATTGGCTGCAACTTCCCTCAAAGAAAGCTCCCGGTTCAATGGATAGCTTATCCTGAATAAGGTCCGCTATCACCTTGGCTCCCTTCAACAATACAACATGTCGCGCCCTGATTTGCCCGGTTACAGTACCGGCGATTGTTACTTCATCCGCTTCAATTGTCCCTCTAACAACCCCCGAACCGCTAATAGTAAGTGACCCGCTTTTAACATCCCCGTCAATGGTTCCATCGATTTGAACGTCGCCCGAACTTTCTAAATTACCGTTTATAACAAGATCCGAGCTAAACAAGGACGGGGGAACGGTTTTGGAAACATTTACCGAGTTGCCGCTAATATTTTTTTTACTATTGAACATTTCTTGCAGCCCTTAAAAATTTTCTAGGGTTCATGAATTTTTTATGGCGTCTGATTTCGTAATGAACATGGGGTCCTGTACTTCTACCTGAATTGCCAAGAAGCGCAATAACTTGCCCTAAATCAACTTTTTGACCCACCTTGACTTTGTAACGATACAGATGAGCGTACCGCGTCACTAAACCGAATTCATGGCGTATGTCTATCGTCCTACCATATCTCCCGTTACGTCCCACTGCTATAACCTTGCCTGGGGCTGTAGCATAGACATTCGATTTATACTTGGCTACAAAGTCAATGCCTCTATGCATCGCCCAACGACCATTGAAGGGGTCCTTTCTGCGACCATAATGACTGGAAACGTAACCCCTTTTTATTGGAGAGGCCAGTGGCAGTTTAATGACAACTTCGCGCAGTTTTTCGAAACGATCAAGATTAACATCCAATCCAGATTCCAAAATATCTCGCTCATTCAAATCGCGCATATCTGGATGATAGGGAATAAATGGACCACCGATCCCCATAATCATATTTTTTGGTAAAGGGGCTAGCTTCTCTACATCGAGGCCAGTTCTATTCAGTACTTTTTCAAGTCGGTGAATATTTTTCAAAGCCCGCTTCGATATTGTCTTCAATTGAGTTTTATGCTGCAATTGCTCTTCCTCAAGGCTTACTTCGAGCTTTGCAAGCTTTGACCTTAGGTTATTATTAATAGCCTCGAGTTGTCCTTTTTCGACCATAAGGTTACGCAAATTCATTCCTTGCAAACGAATATTTTTACTAAGTTCCTCTTCCTTAATTCTAGCACTTTCTAGCCTATTGTTCAGGTTCCAGAGTTGATCGCCCATAGCTGCTCGCTCAGCAACCATCTCAGCCTTCTCTGCTTCAATGGTTTCGAGGTTCCCACGCAAGTTTCCAATATGGCTTTCAAGGGCGTTGTTCTTACCCGTCATTCTTCTTAATTCTTGTCCTATTACTTCAAACTGTTTCCCTAAAATTATTTTGTCCTGCTCCCATTTTCGAATTGGCTCCCCTTTTGTTTTTGGCGCTGACTTGTTGACGTTTGCGACTTTAGCTGAATTGTTTTCTTTATAGAAATGACCAAGAAGTTGGGTTTGGGTTTCATTAAGTTCTTTGGTTATGCTGTCTATGGATTTACTATATTCCGCAACTTGGTCTAGTAATTGCCGGTAAGAGTTTTGCGCGCTCCAGATGGCTTGGTTTTTTGATGAAATTTGAGAACTCAAGTTTAGGTAGTCAAAAGAAGAATACGCCATCCAAATTAGTGATAGAACGGTAACGCATAGTCCCGAAATCGACATCCACGAGCTTATTGCGAAATATCGCACTTTGCCATCGGAACGTAATATAATCTCTCGCCGCCTAAAAGCATACGCTAAATGCTGCAGCAACTTCCTGGGAGCAAGGTTTCCTATTTCTACCATCGTGCGCCTCTCTTCATGGTATAGTACCTTAGAATACCCGTGATGCACAAGATAAGGACTATACCAAAAAGCTTTCACTTTGTGAAATTTCGTATTGGAATTGAAGTGGAAGTAATACTATTAATAATTCTACAATTAGACTATACCGGTATGTAGAATGAAGAATAAATATGGACCGATGCAAAATCGTGGTTAATCACGGTTTGCCAAAATATAAACATAAATACAAATCAAAACTAATTGACATAACGCTATGGCTAAATATTCAATCTTCAACATCATTAGGAATGCCTTCAATGGGGATAAAAGCTGGGCCCGTGTATGGAGAGACCCAGAGCCAAAAAAATCGTATGATGTGATCATAATCGGAGCTGGCGGACATGGTCTTGCAAGTGCTTTCTATCTCGCTAAAAACCATGGAATAAAAAATATAGCCGTTCTAGAGAAAGGTTATTTAGGAGGAGGTAACACCGGTCGGAATACCACCATCGTTAGATCCAATTATATGCTCGATGAAAACGCGCATTTTTATGAAAAATCACTTCAGCTGTGGGAGCAATTGAGCTCAGAGCTTAACTACAATGTTATGTTTAGCCAACGCGGAGTTTTGAATTTAGCACATAATGATAGTCAGATAGATGCAATAACTCGTCGCGGTAATACGATGCGCCTCAACGGAATAGACGCTGAGCTACTTGACGCGAAACAAATAAGAAAGTTGATGCCCTATCTGGACTTTTCCGATGATGTTCGTTTTCCGATCAAGGGAGGCTTGCTCCAACGACGTGGTGGAACCGCAAGGCACGATGCGGTGGCCTGGGGCTTGGCAAGGGCAGCAGATAGTCTGGGGGTAGATATCATTCAAAATTGCGAGGTCATTGGTTTTGAAGAAAGCGGCAATAAAATAACAACCGTAAAAACATCTCGGGGAAATTTTAACTGCGGCAAGGTCGGCTTCGCTGTAGCGGGCAACACAGGCCATTTAGCGTCATTAATCAATCTCAAACTTCCAATAGAAAGCCACGTGTTACAGGCTTTTGTATCAGAACCACTAAAACCTATGATTGACCATGTCGTAACTTTCGGGGCTGGGCATTTCTACATTAGTCAATCGGATAAGGGTGGTTTAGTTTTTGGCGGTGACATAGATATGTACAACTCATACGCTCAAAAAGGAAACTTACCGTTGATCGAAGAAGTCGTAACTGCCGGGCTGGCTATGATACCGAGTCTATCTCGGCTCAGGATTACTCGCCACTGGGGCGGGGTGATGGATATGTCTATGGACGGCAGCCCAATAATTGGCAAATCACCAATCGACAATCTCTACCTGAATTGCGGCTGGTGTTATGGCGGGTTTAAAGCTACCCCAGGGTCAGGATGGGTGTTTGCTCACACAATTGCCAACGATGAGCCCCACAATCTAAATAAAGGTCTTAATCTAGAACGATTTAAAAAGGGGAGGATGGTTGACGAACGTGGAGCTGGGCCATTTCCCAACAGACATTAGAAAGTAAAGATAATGCTTATAATTAACTGTCCGCTTTGCGGGCCTAGGGATCATGCAGAATTTACATACATCGGCGATGCAACAAAAAATCGGCCAAAAAGCGATGATATTTCCAATGATGACGCGTGGTATGATTATGTATATTTGAGAGATAATCCTAAAGGGCTACACGAAGAGCTCTGGCAGCATAGCTTTGGATGCAGATGTTTTGTGAAGGTTGTAAGGAATACAGTAACACATCAAATAATAGCGACTGGCATGCCAAAAGAGGATCTGATTTTAGATGAAAAAGGGTTCGAGCGAAGTGTTTAGTTTTAAAAGCAGGCGACAGCAAAGATTAGATGATGGCGGACAAATAAACCGCTTAGAACCAATAAATTTTACGTTTGACGGGAAAAAGTTTACAGGTTTTGAAGGAGATACACTCGCTTCTGCTCTTTTAGCAAATGGCGTGCGGTTAGTTGGCAGAAGTTTCAAATATCATAGGCCACGGGGTATTTATTCAGCAGGGATTGAAGAACCGAATGCTCTAGTCGCACTAAGATCCGGCGACCGCCACGAGCCTAACACTCGCGCGACAGCCGTCGAATTATTTCCAGGCCTCGAGGCTAAGAGCCAAAACAGATGGCCCAACTTACTTTTGGATTATTTACAAATTAACAATCTGCTTTCTCCTTTCCTCTCAGCGGGTTTTTATTACAAAACTTTTATGGGTCTACCAGGGTGGCACTTCTATGAATATTTTATCCGGAAGGCCGCTGGAATGGGAGATGGTACAAAATTTAAAGATCCCGACAAATACGACAAGAAGCATATGCACTGCGATATTCTAATTGTCGGTGGAGGGCCAACTGGGATTGCTGCCGCTGTCACGGCCGGGCGCGCTGGGGCTAGGGTTATCTTACTCGACAACCATCCAACACTAGGAGGCCAGTTAAATGGTGAGCTATTTTTTCTGGATGAAAAACCGGCTCATTATTGGATCGAAAAATGCGTGGAAGAGTTAGATGACATGGAACATGTCACAATCGCCACGAGAACATCCGCTTTTGGCTACTACGATAGCGATGTAGTAAACGCTATCGAAAGTGTTTCAGACCATCTTCCGGAACCGCCAGATTATCAGTGCCGCCAGCGGCTTTGGCAAATTCGCGCAAAAAGAGTGATATTGGCTACTGGAGCGACCGAGAGACCTTTAGTCTTCAGCAACAACGATAGACCTGGTG
Source organism: uncultured Alphaproteobacteria bacterium (assembly GCA_902629125.1). GTDB lineage: Bacteria > Pseudomonadota > Alphaproteobacteria > Thalassobaculales > Thalassobaculaceae. Next base: position 78,369 of record CACOPQ010000006.1, on the reverse strand, counting down.
TAATGCTTGCCTCTGCTGCTAGACGATATGTAAACCAATATGCAGTAAGACCCGGTAATAAAGCCGTCATTTTCACAAATAACGATGATGGATATAAAACAGCCTTCGACCTCGCAAGAGTTGGGATAGAAGTAGTGGCGGTGGTTGATAGTAGAAAAAAAATCCCCGAACATTTTGAAAAAGAACTTAACGAGAAAGAAATTGAAGTTATTCCTAGGTCCGTGGTTGTAGATACTCATGGGTATTTTGGACTAAACAGCGTTGAGATAGGAACTCTATCTCAAGACGGTAAAACGATAGAAAGCAACCCTTTTATCGTATCTGCAGATTTACTAGCGGTATCTGGCGGCTGGAGCCCTAATGTCCACCTTTATTGTCACTCTGGCGGCAAACCAGTTTACAACGACGCTGTAGAAGCGTTCGTTCCAGGAGCACTTAGTCAAAATGGTCATTCCGCAGGTGCCGCGAAGGGTAGTTTTAGCCTGAACGATTGCCTGCACGAAGGACATGACATTGCTAGCACGCTGGTAAAAGCTTTAAATTTTGAATCAGCAAAGCAGATTATTCCAGAGACGAATGAGAAAAATATCGTTCCTATTGAGGCCCTCTGGCGCGTTCCAGGAAAAGGAAAAAAATTTGTGGACCTGCAAGATGACGTTACAGAAAGTGACATCACCTTAGCTCACCGAGAAGGATACGTAAGCGTAGAGCATTTAAAAAGATATACGACCTTAGGTATGGGAACCGATCAAGGCAAAACGAGTAACCTGAATGGCCAAGCCATAATGGCTCAAGAGAAAGCGGAACCAATTGAAAAAATTGGGACGACAACATTTCGTCCTCCGTATACGCCGATCACTATGGGCACACTAGCGGGTCGTGATATAGGGCTATCTTACAAACATACGAGACGGTCTGCGATGCATAACTGGCATAAGCAGAACGGCGCAATATTTGTTGAAGCTGGACAATGGCTGCGCCCTCAATATTATCTGGATGAATTGGAGCAGCCCTCGAAAGAAAACATGGACACGGCGATAAACCGTGAAGTGCAAACAGTCAGAACCTCGGTTGGACTTGTGGATGTATCAACCTTGGGGAAGATTGATATACAAGGGAAAGATTCTGCAGAGTTTCTGAATAGAGTCTATACGAACGGCTGGACAAAGCTTCCGATCGGCAAAGCAAGATATGGGATAATGCTCAGAGAAGATGGTTTGGTTTTTGATGACGGAACAACTTCCCGACTGGATGAATGTCACTATTTCATGACAACCACCACGTCAAACGCTGCAGCTGTTTTGAGCCACATGGAATATTATCTGCAGGTTCAATGGCCAGACTTAGATGTAAAAGTCACATCGGTTACAGAACAATGGGCTGCAATGGCACTTGCTGGCCCCAAAAGTCGCGAAGTATTATCAAAACTGTTACCAACCAGAAATGTCGATAATGAGAGCTTTCCTTTTATGGGAGTTCGTGAATTTGACATAGAGGGAGTGCCGGCGCGTATTTTTCGCATTAGTTTTTCCGGAGAGCTCTCCTATGAAATCAATGTGCCGGCTGATTTTGGCGAATTTATCTGGCAACGTGTATTAGAGGTTGGCCGGACATACAATATTAGACCGTATGGCACTGAAGCTATGGGAATAATGCGGATTGAAAAAGGACATGTTGCAGGCCCGGAGCTCGATGGCCGCATGACCGCAGCTGACTTAGGGTTGCAGAAACTATTAAGTACAAAAAAAGATTTTATCGGATCCAAAATGATGGATCGAGAAGGACTAAAGGATAAAAACCGACCAAGGTTAGTGGGGTTGATTCCTGTTGATAAAACGTCTCGCGTAAAGTCTGGCGCGATATTAGTGAAAGATCCGACACTTGCTCCTCCAGTCCCAAAACTTGGACACGTCTCATCCTCAGCATATTTGAGCCCAACACTTGGGCACCCTATTTCATTAGGATTTGTCTCTGGTGATATTATTGAGACGAGCAAAAAGGTTTGGGCGGTAAGCCCACTTCATAACGAAAGTCACGAATTAGAAATAACAGATCCGATTTTTTATGACCAAAAATCCGAGCGTTTACATGACTGAAGGTAATACCAATAAGAACTTCCTGCGAAGACAGTCCGCCCTGGCGCATGTAATAAATTACGGCCAATTTGGAAACGTTTCTTTAAATGGTCCGGGGTTATTTATATGCGAAAGACATCCCTTGACTATTTTACAACTGGAAACAGCCAAATCAAAAAACCCACAGACGCTTGCCGAAATATCGAATTTATTGAATGTAGAATTTCCTCAAACCAATAATACTTGCCATGGCGACGATGAAAGGCGCAGTCTTTGGTTAGGACCGAACAGGTGGTTGATTGTAGAGCCAGAGCGTGATTGCCTTCAGACTTTGATAAAGACGAAATTTAGTTCGTCGGATGTTTTTCTAACTGATTTGAGCCACGGAAGGAGTACCGTTAGGTTAAAAGGAAGAGAAGCGCGAGAGGTGTTAATGAAAGGAAGCGGGGTGGATTGGCATTTGAATAGTTTTGGTACCGATCACTGCGTTCACACGAAGCTTTTTGATCTTGCAGCCACTGTAGATTGCAGAGATATAGATGTCTTCGACATTTACATTGCAAGAGGTTTTGCTGAAGACTTTTGGGATATTCTTTTGGACTCTGCCGAAGAGTTTGGATATCAGGTCGATTAGTAAAAAGCAAACCTTTCCATAGACCCTGATAATATTTAATCCTGATTAGTCGATATACCATTCAACTTGTCGTCATCTTTTAATCCAGTATTTCTCTCGCTGGGCACTCCATAACCACCCCCACCACCGGTTCTCACTACGAGACGATCCCCCTTCTGCAGTGTGAATTGCTGCTTTGATTCCAACTGGATTATTTGATTTCCTCTTTCTACAAAGGTTTCGGCCTGCGCACCGGGTCCGCCCCCTAAAACACCTTCTGGGGCAATTCGAAAACGGTCTCCATATGTAGCAAAAGTTACATTGTCCGATAGAATTTTATATATCTTTTGAAAACCCATCCCACCACGAAATTTACCATTTCCACCTGAGGAGCATCTCAGACTATAGTCTTCTACCCTGAAAAAAGGATAATCAGACTCCATTGATTCGATCGGTATATTGGAACAGTTGGAAAGCATCGAATCAACAGCATCACAGCCGTCATAATTTGGACCAGCACCGAATCCGCCACCAAAAATCTCCAAATAGATGTTATAATCGTCTGCTAATTTATGGCTCAGACAGGATACTGATGTAGTATCAAACCCAGGCGCAATTACCCGTTCTGGAACAGCCTCGCCCAACGCTTTCATGACAGCATTTACGACCCTATAACTTGGAAGCAAACGCGCCCTGACCGGCGCACGCGGCCTGGGATTCAAAATTGACCCGTAAGGTACTTTAACGTTTATCGCCCTTTCCGCACCCTCGTTAAAAGGTATATCGGGGTCCGTTAACACTGATTTCACACAGGCAATCGCAGATGACACTGACGAGGCAAATGGGCTATTCATATTAGACTTTACCTGTTCGGCCGTACCCTCAAAGTCAATGTCTAACGCATTTCCTTGAATTTTGATTTTGACCTTTATAGGAACCGGTATATTACTTATACCGTCGTCATCAAGGTAAGCTTCTCCATCGTACTCACCGTCTGGTGCCTTGGAAATTGCCGTTCTTATTCTTCTTTCAGAGTAGTCGAGCATTTCATTCATCGCGATAGAGATTCTCTCGCTAGAAAATTTACGGCACAAATCACGTAAGCGCTCGGCACCAACAGCATTTGCCGCGAATTGCGCATTAAGGTCGCCAATAGTAGCTTCCGGCATCCGAACATTCGCTCTTACTAATCTTTCAAAAGGTCCTCCCATCCAATCTTTTTCTATTGTGTACTTACTGGGCGGAAAAGTTATCCCTTCTTCATGAACATCCCCAGCATCCGGATTTAATCCCGGCGCCCCCCCACCTAGATCAATATGGTGAACAACCGTCGCCGTTACTCCGATCAATTCGTTTTTTAGGAATACCGGCGTAAAAAGAAATATATCGGGAAGATGCTGACCACCAGAATATGGGTCATTATTTATTAAAAAGTCACCGTCAGATAACGTATCGAGGGGATGATACTCTAGACATGCCTTAAATGTGTGGGTTATCGACCCAAGCTGAATTGGTATCAGTTCCGCCTGAGCAACAACACGCCCAAATTTATCCAGTATGGCCGCTGAGCAGTCTTGTGCTTCTCGAACTACTGGAGAGTGAGCGGAGCGTATTAACTTCACTCCCATTTCATCTGCCGCTGCTATCAAAGCCCTGGTTATTACTGCTTGATCTACTGGAGTAACAATCATTATTCAGTACCTCTTTCAAGGACGATATTATTATATTCATCTAGTCTTACTTGCCATCCAAACGGGGCATATACAGTCGAATTCTCATCTTGAATAAGAACTGGACCAGGAATCGCTCCTTCACTCAGATCCGTGCGAGAGAGAGTAGTTGTCTCAGATGGAATTCCTTTTTCTACAATATTGACCTTAGTTATCTTTTGATCAATATTTCTGCCTTCCTTATTCAACTGCACCGTCAACCCCGGTGTCTTTTCAGCAACCCCTACACGTATAGAGATTATTTCAACGGGATCGCCTTCTGGTTTTGAAAATTCAAAAATTTTATGGTGCGCGTCTGCAAAACGTTTTTGTAAAAGCGCCAAAGAGATGTTACGGACATCTGCTTCTGTAAACTTTACTGGTACCTCGAAGGCTTGACCAACATACCTCATCTCAAGTGACGTCTCTATTTCCCTATTGGGTTTTATGCCTAGCTTAATCAAGTAATCTTTTGCTTCTTTTGTTAAAGAGCTAATACCACTTTTGATTTTAGTCAAATTTGGTTCATTGAGAAGGAGCCGTTTAGTTTGACTGCGGTAATGGACATAGTCTGATAACAGGAGCCCCGAAGCAGATAGGACACCTGCGTTAGGTGGAATTACAATCGTGTCGATATTTAAATCCTCTGCAACTCTTGCTGCATGGAGTGGCCCGGCTCCGCCGTACGGAACAAGTGCAAATTCCCTCGGGTCACTTCCTCGTTCAGTTGAAACCTGTTGAATAGCCCGCACAATATTTGCCTCCGCAACTCTAATAATATTGTCTGCCATTTCGGGTAACTCAACATTAAATTTTTTAGCAATTTCTTCTATTACATTGGACGCAGCGGCTAAATCGACTGGCATCTTCCCACCCAAAAAACTATCAGCTTGAAGCGTCCCTCTGACCAAATGAGCATCTGTAACTGTTGGTAACTTTCCGCCGCGAGCGTAGCAGGCTGGACCAGGTGTTGCTCCCGCTGATTGCGGCCCAACTCTCAATAACCCACCATCATCAACCCAGGCTATAGAGCCTCCGCCAGCTCCAACCGTTACGATATCAACAACCGGCGTCTTGACTGGCAAACCATCAATCGTAGTCATTGGCGCTAATTCCGCATGATCATTGCTAACAAGTGCCACGTCGGTGCTTGTACCACCCATATCTAAAGTTATTATGTCTGGGTAGGACGTCTTCCCTTTTCCTCGGAGTGCTCCTACAACACCCGCAGCGGGTCCCGAAAAGAGTGATGTTATAGCGTTTTTTGTAATAGCAGCGGCGGGCATTCGTCCCCCATTTGATTGCATGATGCTAAATTTCCCCTGAAAACCTTTTTCCTGTAGTTCCTCTGAAAACCTAGTGATATAACCTGCCACCACCGGCTGTACGTAGGCAGCTAAGGTCGTGGTAGATGCTCTTTCATACTCTCGGAATTCGCGCGCTACGTCACAAGAACATGTTATTGGCATTTCCGGATACAGGGCCGATATTATATTGGATAAGGCACGCTCGTGTATGGGATTCAGGTATGAGTGCAGAAAACAAATCGCTACCGAGTCAAAGTTTTCTTTATCGAAAATATTTCTGACTAAAGTTGACGTAACTTTAGTATCTAAATCTGTTACAATATTCCCATCAGCTGCTATGCGCTCATCTATTTCGTACGTATCATGTCTTGGGACAACAGGCTTTGGCTTCTGGTATTGTAGATCATAAATAGCTCTGCGATCATGGCGTTGGATTAGTAGTAGGTCTCTTGTTCCTCGAGTAACAAAAAAACAAACTCTTCCTCCTTTTCGTTCCAATACAGCATTGGTGGCAACCGTCGAACCATGAATTAGTTCACTTATTTTTTCTAGCCTCAAACCAGCAGCTTCTATCGCTAACATCGCGCCTTTATCTGGACTAATTGGTGTACTAGGCACCTTTGCGGTTTTGATATTTTTGCCGTCAGACATCACAAGGTCCGTAAAAGTACCACCTACTTCTATTCCCACACGCATAGCTTAAAATTCCCGTTCTTTTGATTTAGACTCATGAAAATACGGCGCCATCAAACGCCTCTATATTTATTCCACGTATCAGTAAATGATTGGTATTTCTTCTGGCGCTCGATATGTAAGCAACTCTGCTGGCCCGTCTCGCACCACAATGTTTTCTTCAAGAACCATTATTTTTTTCTCATCAAAGGTCAGACTTGGCTCCAACGTTATAACCATCCCCTCTTCTAGTGCGGTTTTATCTCCAGGCATATGCGAGGGCCATTCTGTCAACTGCATACCTAGTCCGTGCCCTAACCTTCCAACAGAGCCAGAGCCTTCATCCAGCTCTAAAACTTTAGCCATTTCGCGCCATAATTCTTCAGCTTTCATTCCAGGCCGTACTTTTCTCAGGCCTGCTTCAGTCGCGTTATACACTTTTCGGTACGCTGATTTAACTGCTTCACTTACTGGCCCAAAAGCAAAGTTTCTATCAAAATCCGAGTAATAACCATCAAAAACAGCACCGGTATCCATCATAAGTACATCGCCCTCACCCAGAATTCTATCGGATGGCATACCTATAACTTCCTCTGGCCCATTCACCCCCGACCCACCCACAAGGTACGGAACTTCATCAGCACCATTAGATAGAATATCTATCCTAAATTTCCTAAATATTTCCCTTTCTGTCTCTCCCTGCTTTGCAAGTTTTTTGATATTTTGGAAGCTTTGGGAAACACATTGACAAATAAAACGAGTTTTAGATATTTCGCTCTCTGACTTTATCATCCGTAACCTAATAATTATTGGCGATCCATCGACAAATTCTAGGCCTGAGACTAGCTGCTTCAGCTTATTAAAATCCAAGAATGGCATTCTTATGTGGGTTTCCGCTCCCATTGGCATTCCTATACGCCCATATTTCCTAGTGTTATCTTTTAAGATCTTGGATAATTCGGTGACGCCTTCATCCTTTGGTCTCGGTGAAGCCCAGGTCTCTATTTTATCGATCCATGTGCCCGCCATTCTCTGTGCACCAATTTCCGGTATGACAGCTATCGGGTTTCCCTCCAGAGGAACGACAAGAAACCATGGCCGTGTTGGACTTTGCCAGAATGGTGTATGAAACCCTGAGAAATAGCGAAATTCCGGTTCGGTTGTCAGCAGCAGACAGTCAATTTCTCCCGATCGCATTAAACGCTGAGCTTTTAATGTTCGTTTCTCAAATTCTTCTTTGTTGAACCCGTGAGCTGGACTTTCAAATATCACGGAACAAGATCATCGGAAAATTGCATTAAGAGAACGGCAGCTCCATCTGCTCCACCTTGTACTTCAAGCTCGTCTTCGTCGAAATTTCGATAAACACCGGAGAGTTCTGCTAGTTCTTGACCATTTGACAAAATACTGCCCCTTAGGACGATACTGTACTGTCCCCCCCCAGGACTTGGCATCTTCAGCTGAGCTCGAACTTTTGGCGGTATGTTGTAAAGGTAAGCGCCGATCCCTTCCGCATCGACTTGCATAACAGCAGACTGACAACAGGCTTTAAACTTCAATAAATCATCTAATTCTGGCACATCTATACCAGCAACCATCTTATGCTTTTTCGGACTTTTTTTGAGTAGATCTCGCGACTCCGGCAAGTATTTTGCTCCCGTATCCCACCTCGCCCTCAAGGTAAAATATGTTACACCCTCTGGACCAGCTGTGATTGGTCCATAAGGTGTATGACCTTTGACATAGTGAAGCGAAAAAGGCTGTGCTGCCTTTTTACCCATATGCGCGCTACCTCCGACGAACAGTTGAAATTGCTCGTGATTATGGAAGTGAGGACGCGTTATGGAATTTGGCGGTTGTTCAACTAAAAAACCTTGCGGAAGCCCATCATCATTTTTTTCATTGCCCGGAACGTACTGCCCGCGCTTTGGAGCACTGCCGACATAAGGACTTAAAAAATATTCTTGCCCAAGAACGTCTATTGCTTTTCTTTCCGATCTTGCTTTTTCAGCTGACGTTACGAACGGCATCTTTGGCTCCTTTTATTGATCAAGCAATTCCCTGATCCTATTTTGCCTTCTTCAATGGTTGCAAATCAAGTTAATTACCATCAGACTCGGGATGAAGCGCGAATTATAATTAAAAACAAATCATTACATGCAATGACATCCTCAAACCAATATTTGCGATCTGATTTTAGAATCATGGGCTTGGTCGGTGCAGCTCATGGGGCAAGTCATTTTTTCCATTTGGTATTACCACCTCTCTTTCCAATACTAAAAGAAGAGTTTGATGTCTCCTACTCTGCTCTTGCGCTTTTAACAACATGCTTCTACGGAGTTTCGGGCATCGCACAAACCCTAGCGGGCTTTTTAGTTGATAGATTTGGAGCTCGAAATATTTTACTTGGCGGGTTAACCCTGCTGGCCGCAAGCGTGATTGGATATGGCTTCGCAACAGAATTTTGGATGCTTTTGCTATTTTCTCTACTAGCAGGACTTGGAAATAGTGTTTTTCACCCAGCAGATTTAACTATACTAACACAAAAAGTAACTCCGTTACGTTTAGGTAAGGCTTATGGCGTTCATGCATTCAGTGGAAATTTAGGCTGGGCGACTGCACCCATCTTCGTAATATATGCAAGTCAACTTTTTAACTGGCAAACAGCCTTAATATTGTCAGGACTTCTCGGACTATTTATTGTATTATTTTTTGTCATTTTTGGGAGTGATTTAAATGATACAAAAGTTGGCTCCAACGTTCGCATAGACACTACCGTATTCAGTTTGGCTTCACTGACCCAAAATCTTTCTTTATTATTTTCCTCAACCATTCTGTCTTGTTTTTGTTTTTTTGCTCTATTAGCGGCTGCACTAGTAGGAGTACAAAGTTTTGGTATTAGCGCGATACGCGATCTATATGACATAGATATAACACAAGCAACATTTGCTCTTACTACATTCTTAGTATGTTCCGCCATCGGCATTCTTAGCGGAGGGGTTTTGGCTGATAAAACAACGAGGCACGATCTCATAGCAATAATTGGCGTCGTGTTATCAGGTCTCGTCCTTATTCTTATCGGAAGCCAAATAATAACAGCCTCAAGTGTTATCGCTTTCCTTGGGTTATCTGGCTTTTTTTCAGGATTTACTGCGCCATCTCGGGACATGCTTGTGAAAAAAGCTACACCCGCTGGCTCAACCGGTCGCATTTTTGGCTTCGTTTATTCTGGCCTGGATTTTGGTTCTTTGCTCATGCCATTGTTACTGGGTTGGCTGATGGACCTTGGAAGTCCCAAATCTGTATTCCACGCATGCGCGGTAATGTTATTTTTTACAATTTTTACTGTTGTGAATGTAAAAAAACGATCGTCATTTGCTTTTTAGGCAATCGGTAAGCAGTTTCGCTGCACTAGACTTTGTTTTAGTTAATTCGTATTTTTTCTACGATGAATATTTTGTGCAACTTCGTCCATTTCCATTTGCTGATCACGGCGTATTTTCTCAGTCTCTCTCTTCACCGCCTCGTCCCTAATAATTTCGGCTTTTCGAACCTCTTGATAAGCCGCGTTCACCAGCCGGCTTGCTTCTGAATAGGCCTTTTCAACCTCAGATATAGCATTCTCTACGAACTCGCGTTCTTTTTTTATTCTTGAAGCGAATTTAGAATACTGCCCCAACGCTTCTATCGAAGAGGAACTAATATCTTGTTCTTGTTTTAAACTTACTTCTAAGCTCTGCTTTTTTTCGGTCAGCCTGTTTATTTCTGCGAGAATAGAGCCAGCATCACGCCGTTTCTCATCGAGCTCGAATTCCTTGAGGCGAACTAACTTGTCATACTGGCTCATTTAAAATATCCATGCCTTATGGAACATCCTCAGGATAACTTTCAACTATTTCTTCGTCTTTGCTTTCAATATTAATATGACTCGATTCATCTCCAGAGGGCGTATCGATGTGTAAAATCTCTGTCAATCGCTGGTATCCCTCCTCAATTTTAATTTTTTCATTTTTATCTTGAGATAGGAATTGTTCTAACGACGGGTAATAGACTATCGCCTCATCAATTTTTGGATCGCTTCCCTTCCTGTATGCACCTAGCCTAATCATATCAGCCATTTCTTCATAAGAGGCCAAGAGGGATCTCGCTTTTGAAACAATACGGTTTTCATCAACTGTATTACAATCAGGCATCATACGCGACACGCTCTTGAGTATGTCGATGGCCGGGTACCGTCCCTTATCCGCTATATTTCGATCTAAAACGATATGCCCGTCTATTATCCCTCGTACAGAATCTGAAATAGGTTCGTTATGATCGTCCCCTTCGACAAGCACAGTAAAGAGACCGGTTATAGATCCAGTTCCTTCGGGACCAGGACCTGCTCGCTCTAGTAATTTTGGCAGCTCTGAAAAAACCATAGGCGTGTAACCTTTAGATGCTGGCGGCTCACCGGAAGCCAACCCTATTTCCCTCTGAGCCATGGCAAATCTTGTGATACTGTCCATCATGCACATAACTTGTTTCCCTGCGTCTCTGAAGGCTTCGGCTACCGCAAGGGTCATATATGCTGCCTGCCTCCGCATAAGTGGTGATTCATCTGAAGTTGCGGCTATTACCACGCTTCTAGAGAGCCCCTCATCGCCAAGATAATCTTGAATAAATTCGCGTACCTCCCGTCCACGTTCGCCAACTAACCCAATAACATTCACTTCGGAAGAACTAAACCTCGCTATCATCGACATTAGTATAGACTTTCCCACGCCAGATCCCGAAAAAATGCCCATTCTTTGGCCTTCGCAAACTGTTAAAAAAGTATTAATGGCTCTAACACCAACATCAACTTTGGAACCAATTCGGCTTCGCGTATGAGCGGGAGGTGGCGTTCCTCTAACTGAATACCCTTTTGTTCCACCTAAGAGCACGCCCTGATCATCGATGGGGTGCCCCATAGCATTTATAACTCGGCCAAGCCATGACTCTGTCGGATATACACGGTAGTCCGCGTTTTCTATCTCGGCTTCACTTCCTACTCCAATGCCATCGAGACCGCTAAAGGGCATTGCGAGCGCCTTACCGTCTTTGAAGCCAACTATTTCGCACGTAACTTTCCCGCCTCTTTTATTATTTAAATGCACCCTGTCTCCAATGGCCAGAGCTCTCTCAACCCCTCCAATTTCGACCATCATCCCTAAGACAGCGGTTACTCTCCCAAATACAATATACGAAGGGATTTTTTCAATTTCTTCTGCTAAATCAGATAGAATACTAGCCACCGAGTGCTCTCTTAAAATTTAATTTCGAAATTAACGAATCTTTCTAATTATAGCAGATTTTTTAAAACGGCGGAAATCTAAGAGACAATTCTTTGGATACTAGGTGAAAATGCTTTATATGTTTATATTACGTTCTTTTTAAGCAATCGATATTGACCGGATCCGAAAGTTTGTAGACTAAAAAATTTTGAAACTGTTGATAATAATTCCGAAAGAATTCATTTTGCAAAAGCTACAACGAGAAATTGATCAAAAAGATTTGCAGCCTAATCTAAAAAGGGATAGCGCCCGTGGGCGCCGAGGAGGACGAGCTTTCAATAAAGGCCGCCAAGTAGACCCAGACACTCTTCAACAAGTTAAGCAGATTCTAGGCAACAGGCCTCGTAGAAGGGACCTGTTGATTGAGCATCTGCATCTTTTTCAAGATAAATTTGGGTTTATAACAACGAAACAACTTGTAGCCCTCAGCTATGAAATGAAAATGGCAATGGCCGAAGTTTATGAAGTTGCGTCTTTTTACGCACACTTCGATATTGTACGCGAGAGTGAGCAAGAACTACCCCCCATAACATTGCGAGTTTGTGATAGCATAACCTGTTCTTTATTTGGTTCTGATAAACTTTTGAATGATGCAGCGTCTTCACTAGAAAAAGATGTACGAGTTATACGTTCACCTTGCATGGGCGCATGTGATAAGGCGCCAGTCGCAGCAATTGGTCACTCTATGATAGAAAAAGTAACTTCGGTAAGCATTCAAGAAAAACTTTTGGCAATTCGAAGCGGCCGAACTCCACATAATAAGATATCACCTATTCGTATTGATGAATATATGGACAAAGGCGGTTACAGGCTTTTAAAAACGTGCACTTCTCAAAATATCTCCGCGGATGAGATATTGGAGAAGCTTGCTGCTTCGGGTCTTAGAGGATTAGGCGGAGCAGGATTTCCCACATCAAGAAAATGGGGTTTGGTGCGAAATGCTTCGGGGAAAAAAGCGCTTGCTGTAAATGGTGACGAAGGGGAACCAGGCACATTTAAAGATAGGTATTACTTAGAGAGAGACCCTCACAGAGTTTTAGAGGGAATGCTAATCGGCGCCTCTATTATTGGAGCCGAAGACTGTTATTTTTATCTTCGGGATGAGTACCCAGAGATACGTGTGATATTAGAAGAAGAAATCAATCATCTAAAAACAGAAGGACTTGTGCCACATACACGGATACATTTGCGACGAGGTGCTGGCGCATATATCTGCGGTGAAGAGTCAGCCATGATCGAGTCTATAGAAGGCAAGAGAGGATACCCTCGGCATCGTCCGCCTTATGTCGCAGAAGTTGGTATTTTTAATAAACCTACACTAGTAAACAACATTGAAACTTTGTTTTGGATTAGAGATATAGTCGAAAAAGGTCCAAAATGGTTTGCAAATCAAGGAAAGGATGGTCACCCGGGTTTACGGAGCTACTCTGTATCTGGACGAGTCAAACAACCTGGAGTAAAGATAGCTCCTGCCGGAAGCACAGTTAGAGAACTAATCGACAATTTTTGTGGAGGCATGCAAGATGGGCATGAGTTTCGAGCTTACTTGCCTGGAGGAGCGTCAGGGGGGATTCTACCAGCGGATATGGATAGTTTACCGTTAGACTTTGGCCAACTTGAAAAACATGGCTGCTTTGTCGGAAGCCACGCTGTTGTCATTTTATCAGATAAAGACTCGATAAAAGAGGCGGCGCTTAACTTATTGCGTTTTTTTGAAGATGAAAGCTGCGGTCAGTGCTCTCCATGCAGAGTAGGAACTGAAAAGGCAGTTAAACTGATGGAACAAGATGATTGGAATATTGACTTACTTTCGGAATTAGCGGGCACAATGCAAGACGCATCAATATGCGGCTTGGGACAGGCTGCCAGTAATCCATTGGTATCTGCTATTAGGTTTTTTAGAGAAGAATTTTGATGTATACATTAATTATAACCGAATTTAAAACTTTTGTGGAAACGCCACTGCTAAAATAACGGTAAAAAACAAGCTGTTTTGAAGAAAAGCCATGACCGACTCAATTACGATTACTATCAATGACGATAAAATAGAGGCAAATACCGACGAGACGATATGGGAAGTCGCCTGCCGAAACAACATTAAAATTCCACATCTGTGCCATAAACCGGCTGACGGATATCGACCGGATGGGAACTGTAGAGCTTGCATGGTAGAAATAGACGGTGAGAGAACTCTCGCTGCTTCATGCATTCGAAATGTGAATGACGGCATGGTCATAAAAACCGAGAGCGATCGCGCAACAAAAGCGCGAAACATGGTACTCGAACTACTTGTAACAGACCAGCCCTCTCAGGTGGATGCCCACGACCCAGCCTCTACTCTTTGGCATTTCGCTAATGCTGCAGAACTTAATAGTAGCAGATTTCCTCAACATTCTGCAGCAAAACCAGACAGTAGTCACCCGGCTATCGCTGTCAATATGGATGCTTGTATCCAATGTGGCCTATGCGTCAGAGCATGCAGAGAGGTACAAGTTAATGACGTTATCGGACTTGCTGGTCGTGGTCCCAACGCTCACATCGTTTTTGATTTAGGCGACGATATGGGGGCAAGTACATGTGTTGGGTGTGGTGAGTGCGTGCAAGCATGCCCAACCGGGGCGCTGATGCCAAAAGCATCTCTTGATGAAAACGGTGTATTCGCGAACAAGCCAGACCGCAAGGTTGACAGTTTATGTCCATATTGCGGGGTGGGGTGCCAATTAACGTTTAATATACAGGATGATAAAATACTTTCTGTTGATGGCCGTCCTGGGCCAGCTAACCGTGGTAGACTTTGTGTGAAAGGTCGATATGGCTTTGATTATATCCATAATCAAGACCGACTGACTACACCAATGATTAGAAAAAGTAATTGCCCAAAAACACGCGAAATCCCCGAAAATCCTTTGGAAAATTTCAGAAGTGCTAGTTGGGCAGAAGCACTTGAGTTTGCAGCCTCCGGTTTGCTTAAGGTTCGTGAAAAAGATGGAGGCAACGCTCTGGCAGGATTTGGATCAGCCAAAGGCTCCAATGAAGAAGCATATCTAGTACAAAAGTTAGTTCGCACCGGTTTTGGCACTAATAATGTAGACCATTGTACCCGCTTATGTCATGCATCTTCCGTATCGGCTCTTATGGAGACAATTGGTTCAGGTGCAGTTACCGCACCATTCTCCGAGGCAGAGAACGCAGAAGTAATAATCGTAATCGGAGCTAATCCAACGGTAAACCATCCCGTGGCCGCCACATTTATTAAAAATGCTGTAAAAGCCGGGTCAACTCTAATTGTCATGGATCCGCGAGGTCAGGCGCTTACTCGACATGCAACACACATGATCCAATTCAAGCCGAGTTCCGATGTAGCAATGCTTAACGGAATGATAAATACAATTATTTCAGAAGAATTATATGATCAGCAATACATAGATGGTTATACAGAAGGATTTGAGGAACTGAGAAAACAAACCGCGCAATTTACACCAGAACGTATGGCGCCACTCTGCGGCATAGAAGCTAATAAAATAAAAGAAATTGCGCGAATTTACGCAAAAGCGAATAGCGCTTTAATCTTTTGGGGTATGGGAGTATCGCAACATACCCATGGCACTGACAACGCACGCTGTCTAATTTCTTTAGCTTTAATTTGCGGTCATGTTGGTCGACCAGGCACTGGATTGCATCCGTTGCGAGGTCAGAACAATGTGCAAGGGGCTTCTGATGCAGGATTGATCCCGATGTTTTACCCAGACTACAAGTCGGTCACGGATAAGGACCAGCTGAATCGATGGGAAAACTTCTGGAACACCGATCTCGAGAGAGAAAAAGGCCTTACAGTTGTTGAAATTACCGATGCAATGTACGAGAGAAAAATCAAGGGTGCATATATCATGGGGGAAAATCCAGCGATGTCGGATCCTGATCAAAATCATACACGTGAGGCACTCTCACGACTAGAACATCTCGTGGTCCAAGATATATTTCTTACCGAGACGGCCGCATTTGCCGATGTTATTCTGCCAGCTACCGCTTTTCCGGAAAAAGATGGAACATTTACAAATACGGATCGTCGTGTTCAGCTTGGTAGAAAGGCAGTTCCAGCACCTGGCGAGGCTAAACAAGACTGGTGGATAATTCAAGAGATTGCTCAGCGTATGGGATTGTCTTGGAACTACACTGAACCAAAGGATATATTTGCAGAAATGCGACAAATGATGCCTTCACTCACCGGTATTACCTGGGACAGATTAGAAAGAGAAAGTGCAGTCACCTACCCGTGTGAAGATGAATTTTCTGAAGGTCAAGGCCTTATCTTTGCCGACGGTTACCCAACAGAATCAGGACGCGGGAAGCTCGTGCCGTGTGATATTTTACCACCGAACGAAGTACCAGATAGCAAGTTTCCTCTAGTCCTAACGACAGGCAGGCTCCTTGAACATTGGCATACAGGTTCTATGACCCGCAGGGCCACTGTACTCGATAGAATAGAACCGGAAGCCTTCGCACACATAAACCCCGATGACCTAACGCAATGGAACCTTGCGCCTGGTGATGAAATTAGAGTAGAGACACGACGTGGTTCAATTGAGCTTCTTGCTCGAAGTGACGCTGATGTGCCAACAGGGGTGGTCTTCGTTCCATTTTGCTATTCCGAGGCAGCCGTAAATTTTCTAACGAACCCGGCACTCGATCCTTTTGGGAAGATACCCGAATTAAAATTTAGTGCCGCTCGGCTAGAAAAAGTAGCCCAAAAATCCGCAAGTTAATAACGCCAAGCTATAAAAACTCAACAACGGTTGGACAAGGAAAATTGTTATGTCAGCAACGTACCTGGGATACTTCATCGTTGCCCTCATTATTGGTTGTGGCGCTCCTCTTCAGGCCGGAATTAATAGTCTTCTTGGAAAATCTTTAGGGCATCCGCTACTTGCAGCAGCCACGAATACGACTGTAGCAACGCTTTCCATCCTCATTGTAATGCTTCTAGTGCGGGTAAAATTACCCTCTGTCAAAGTTGCAATGGCTGCTCCTTGGTGGATGTATTGCGGCGGCGTTATTGGTGCTTTTGCGGTATTTGGTGCATTAAACTTTGCCCCCAAAATGGGAGCGGCAGCTTATGTCTCTGTTACCATTCTTGGAATTGTAACAGCTTCACTCTTACTTGATCATTTTGGTGTAGTTGGCTTTCAAAAACATCCTATTACATTTGGAAAACTTTTTGGGGCAGTTATGGTTGTTTTTGGAATGGCTATCATTCAGTTCCAAAGATGATAAAATTAAATTTTCCAAATACGCCATTGGGCTTTGAAGCATTCAAGCAAAACCTGCCATCGGCAACTGTAAAAAATTTAACAATTGGAAAATATTGGATATTAATTGAAACGCATTATGGGGCAGGTTTAGTAGCTAATCCTTCGGAATACAATAAGAATGAGTTTGTAAAATACTTACACGCGGTAAGAGGCCAATCAACGAATGAAATTATTGATTTCTGCTATTCGCAAAATGCTCTTAAACGAGCAATTGGATGCGCAACAATAAACTCTCTTATAAATACACTGAATCTGGAACTGAGCACAGAAAACGGCCTAGATGTTAAAGCCGATGCTGATGAAAAAATTGTTGTTGTAGGAAGATTTCCGGGTTTAGGCCGAAAACTACCAAACGCATATGTTCTTGAAAGAAATCCTGGGCCACAAGATTACCCAGAAAGTGCCGCCCCTCAGCTTATCCCGACGTGTGATCGACTTATAATTACGGCATCTACATGGGTAAATGGATCCCTGGAGACAATTTTAAGTTTAGTGAAGAATGCCCACGTAAGCGTTATTGGCCCCGGAACACCAATGTCACCGCTGCTTGGACGTTACGGCATAAGTAGACTAGCCGGCTTTGTTACTACCAATCCAAAAGAAATATCTAAACTCATAGCAAGGGATGCGGGTGTTAAACAATTTAAGCGCTTTGGTCGCTTTGGTGTCTTGAGTATCGGAAATTAATTTTCCTATTAAAGTTCTCCATCGCGTTTAAGCATATCCAGTGCTTCACTGAATGCTCCAACGGTAAATTCTAAATCGTCTTTTGTATGCATCGCCGAAAGCTGTGCTCCAGGTGAATTATTAAAATCAACACCGTTTATAGCCATCGCCAAACGCAACTTTGTCACAACCTGAGGATCCTTATTCTTAAGCTCTTTATAGGAAATAGTTGCTGCATCAAAATTTAATGGTTGCAACGGAATACCACCTCTATTCATAAAGATATGCACACCTGAAAAAGTTCCGTACGCTGCCCAAGATATATTTTTTTCTTCAAAGGTCTTGTTGAATTGATTTCTTAACCACGATGCAGACTCATTCGCCCTCTTACAGGCATCAGTGCTTTCAATAATTTTTAATGCCGTGATACCTGCAGTTGCAGATACTGGATTTGCGTTATAGGTACCGGGGTGCTGAATTTTTTCACGTCCTCTTTCAGCCGTTTTTTCAAAATCTAATTCCTCCAGAATTTCCTTCCGGCCACCGACAGCACCCCCAGGCAAACCTCCCGCCAGAATTTTTGCCATCGTTGTGAGGTCAGGCGTAATTCCGTATGCTTCTTGCGCTCCACCTGGTGCACACCTAAATCCTGTAACCACCTCATCGAAAATTAGAAGAATACCTTGAGCAGCCGTTATTTCTCTGACAGATGCCAAAAACTCTTCTCCCATAGGGACCATTCCAAATGATGATCCTGTGGGTTCAACAATTACGGCAGCGATATCGTCGTCGCGATCTATCACCGACTTAATTTCCGAAATGTCTTGTGGAGATACCAGAATAACATTAGACGCTATGTTATCTAGAACTCCAGCGGTAGCTGTTCCATCAAAATGGTTTGAATAACCTGTTGTCATATGGTCATGCCAACCATGAAAATGTGTCTTAAAACGAATAAATTTAGTTTTGCCGGTGAATGACCTCGAAAGGCGTAACGCCATCAAAGTCGCCTCGGTACCAGATGAAGTAAAGCGGACTCGTTCAACAGAAGGGACCATTTTTATGACTTGGTTGGCCCATTCCACTTCTTTTGGATGGTTTGCTCCAAATTGGGTCCCCGCGCCTAAGGCATTTTGTACCGCCTCAGTTACTTCCGGATGACAATGTCCAAGTAGAAGGGCTCCGTGTCCTCCAAAATAGTCCACATAACGATTACCATCAACATCCCACTTATGGGGGCCTTCAGCTTTATCAATGTAAAGGGCATATGGTTTCAAATATCGAGAATCGTGCGTTATACCGCTAGGAAGGACCTCATTGGCTTCCATTGACAGTTTTTCTGATCCGGGAGTTTTTTCCCTGTACGCGCCAATAATTTGAGAGTTTGAAATCATTTGATCCGGCATGTCTCTAAAACTCCAATAGGTTTTAATTTCTGGTCAAACTCTGAGCAGCTATTGATTTGACGTTAAGAAGCCTTACACGGTTTGCTAGCTGACACATTACACAAAAAAATAAATTATAACAGAAAGAAAGCGCCAAAATTATAAATATCTACTCTAATATCGTTCGTTACAAGTTAAACAATATTATCTGCCAATTATTTATTTAAACTTCATTACGAAAAACAATAGTATGAAAAACAATAGTGTGACTGGTTAAGAGTAACTTCGATCAGGACTTAAAATGAAAGATAGCTTTCAATATTTGTATGCATCCATTGGAACTCAATTCTCATGGTATTTACCAGACTTGATTGCCCACAAATTAGATTTTTTTGGAAGCAAGGACTTTGGTTCTAACATTCAATATGTTTGGGCTCATCCGCAAAAAGACATTATTTACCTAGCTCTCAGTGACGGTGGTCCAGGCAAGAAGGGCTCTAACCATTCTATTCTCGCGTGTTCTATTGATAGAAATACGGGAGAACCTGTAATTTTGGGCTCCCAGCAAAGGGTACCATATCGTCCTATTCACCTTTGTACTGATGAAACGGGTAGAAATCTTTTTACTGCATATAATAATCCAAGTTCGTTATCTGTTCATAAAATCGAAACTAACGGCGATATCGGCAAGAAGACAATTCAATTATCTAGAGATCAAGTAGGAATATTTGGACACCAAGTACGGGTTACCCCCGATGGAAAAACTTTGATCGTTGTATGTCGTGGTTACGACGCAACTGACACCGCATCCGAACAACCCGGCTGCTTAAAACTTTTTGATTTAGAAGATGGGGAACTTCGCGACACCAAAACAATTAGCCCCTTTGGTGGATTAGGTTTTGGCGCTCGCCATCTTGACTTTCATCCTAATGGTAACTGGTTTTATCTTGCCATTGAACGGCAAAGCGAACTCCATACCTTTAAGATCGGGGATGACGGAATCGCTGATAATCCTTTATTCACAACATCTACTTTATCAAAACCATTACAGCTGGGGGCACGACAAGCAAATTCAGCAATACACCTGCACCCCTCTGGAAAATTTGTTTACGTCTCAAATCGTACCTACGCCGCTGCACCTATAAATACTGGAGTAATTCCTAACGGCGAGGACAATATTGCTGTATTTGAAATAGATGAAATTTCCTTTAAACCCTCATTAATTCAATCTGTTGACACATTCGGCTCACTTCCACGAACATTTTCGATCCATAAGTCTGGAAAAATGTTGGTAGCCGCCAATTCAGAGGCAGCAAAAAAATTAAATTTCAATGGCAAAGCCACTTCTTTACCCCTGAGTCTCGTCAGTTACGAAATTGCAGCAAATGGGAAATTAGCTCTCAAACAGCAGATAAACTTTCACGCAAAAGATCAACTGCTTTTCTGGGCGGGTTTCCTGTAAGCGCTAGGCGAAATAAAAAACGCAAAAAAAATTTATCAGAATGCTGATAAAATTTTTCAATCAAAAACTAGAAACACAACCATCGGAGTAGTAGAACAGAAAAGACACAAACCAGGGAAAAACATATGAGTATAAATGGAAAAGCTTACATAGCAGGTGTTTTTGAACATCCTACGCGAAAAGCAACTGATAAATCGTTGGCACAACTGCATGCCGAGTCGGCTCTTGGTGCTTTGAAGGATGCCGGTTTAACCAAGGACGACGTCGATGGATATTTTTGTGCAGGAGATGCTCCAGGTTTAGGACCTCTATCGCTCGTAGATTATATGGGTCTAAAACTAAAACATATTGATGCCACCGAAACCGGCGGATCTTCATATGTTCTGCACGTTGGCCACGCTGCGGAAGCCATTGCAATGGGAAAATGTTCAGTAGCTTTAATAACCCTTGCGGGAAGGCCAAGAGCCGAAGGAATGGCTACAGGAACAGCACCTCGTAATTACGGTTCTTCCGCGCCGGATGTAGCATTCGAATTTCCATTTGGTCCAACTGTAGTCAATATGTATGCAATGTGTGCTCAGCGGCATATGTACGAATATGGAACGACGAGTGAGCAACTCGCATGGATAAAAGTTGCGGCATCGCATCATGCACAATACAACGAACATGCAATGCTGAAAAACGTTGTAACAGTGGATGAAGTTGTCAATTCGCCTATGATAGCAGACCCACTTCACCGTTTAGATTGCTGCGTCATAAGTGATGGAGGAGGCGCTATTATCGTAACCTCTCCAGAAATAGCGAAAACCTTGAAACGACCACTAGTAAAAGTTATTGGCGCAGGTGAGGCACCTAAACATCAGATGGGTGGCAAGATAGATTTGACATATTCCGGTGCCGTCTGGTCGGGCCCCATGGCTTTTGAAGAGGCCCACGTAAAACCAAAAGATATAAAATATGCGTCTATATATGATAGCTTCACAATAACTGTACTTATGCAACTCGAAGATTTAGGATTTTGTGAAAAAGGTAAGGGCGGCGCGTTTGTATCAGATGGAAATTTGATCGCCGGGACCGGAAAGCTGCCTTTTAATACAGACGGGGGTGGCTTGTGTAATAATCATCCAGCAAACCGGGGAGGTTTAACAAAGGTAATAGAAGCGGTTCGCCAACTTCGTGGAGAAGCTCATCCAAACGTGCAGGTCCAAAATTGTGATTTGGCTCTAGCCCATGGGACCGGTGGATCACTCGGAACACGTCATGGCAGCGCAACTGTTATTATGGAACGGGAGTAAATCAAATGACTGCAAAACAACGAACATTTCCGTCCCCTATTGTGGACCCTGATACCGAGCAGTTTTGGTCTGCCGCAAAAAATGGACAACTGATGGTGGGTAATTGTAATTCTTGTAATGAAAAACACTTTTATCCTAGGGGTATCTGCCCTCACTGTGGGACCCAAGATGTTACGCTTATTGAGGCCTCCGGCAAGGGTGAGATCTACTCTTGGAGCGTCTTACGTAGAGCCGATCCTCCCTTCGCCATCGCCTATATTACTTTAGATGAAGGACCTACAATGATGACAAATATAATCGAGTGCGATCTGGACGCCCTAGCTATTGGTCAACGAGTAAAATTGAAATTTTCCGAAACTGAGGAGGCCGACGGCCCTCCTGTGCCAACATTTGTTTTAGATTAACAATTGTTGATTTGCGATTTAGGTGTCTAAGAAGCCTGGAGCACATGCGCGTTTTATGCTTTATTAACCTGTTCGCCAGCGGAGCGTCCAGCCAAATAACCCAGCGTCATTGCTGTCAGCAGACCATTTCCTGACAGGTATCCATCAACGCCAGTTCCTGATACCCCAACTGCAGCACCACCACTTGCGAAAACATTTGGTAGCTTTGATCCATCACTTCTCATAACTCGTGCTTGATTATTAACAACTATTCCACCTTGTGTATGGAAAAGAGCGCCAGTAACTTTAACGAGATAAAAAGGCGGACCTCGAAGTTCCTTCTTATTTTCAAAAACGCGTCCAAATGGACAAGATAAATTAGTATTCGAAAAATCATATATCTCTTCCAAAGACTTATTTATTGTGTCAACGGGTGCACCAATAATATCTGCTAAGCTTTCAATTGAATTGGCAATGCGTATTGCTCCGGTTTCTTCTGCTCTCCGATAATCTTCAAACTCTAGACCTAGATTATGAAGACGTTCATCAAAAACGTTCCATGCTATCCCTTCTGGTTGTTTCAAAACATTTAATGCTTGTTCAGAATACCCTTCAGTTTCGTTAGAAAACCTAACCCCATCACAATTCAGTTGTATTCCACCTTCCATTATAATAGCCCATGTAATTAACACCCCGTGAGGTGTCGCAACGGACCCATGCCCCTGGTAGGAACCCATTTGTGACAAACTCACACCCAACTGCTGTGCCCATAATACTGAGTCACCTTTATTGCCAGCATGACCAAAATAAAGGCCGTCAGACATTTCTGGAATGAACTCGTCAACCATAATACGGTTCCCACCAAACCCGTTGCACGCAAATATCAACGCATCACAACCAACTATTTCTACTATTCCGTCTGGTCGCTTGATAGAAAGGCCGTGTATCGTACCATCTACCCTTGCAAACAAATCCTCTACTTGCGCCGAACAAACAACATCTATCCCCACCTTATTTACGGCTGCAAACAGGCTATTGATAAGCGCTAAACCTGTTCTGTTTGGATGAGCGTGCATTCTGTGGGTAGTATGTCCTGGATAGAGAAATTGATCTATCAGAATGAATTCCTGCTTATGTTGGTCTACCAACCAATGAAGAACCTCTCCCGATATAGAGCAAACATTTCTAACAAACTGCCGGTCCGCTTGATTTTTATTTTTTCTTTGAATATCATCCACGAAAAGATCGACGGTATCTTTACTTCCAATAGCATTCTGCCAACGCGTGTTGCAGGCAGGGATGAAACCCGATGAAAGCGCAGTAGAACCACTAGGTTCTTTATCACGTTCGAATACCATAACGTCAGCGCCATTGTCTTTCGCTGCGAGAGCCGCCACTAGACCCGCGGCTCCTGCTCCAACTATTGCGATGCCAACCTTATGGTCATATTTAATTATCTCTTCGAACCGAACCTTGCTCAAACTAAGCACTCCAGAAATTTTGAGCAGGTATAAATTTCTGCTACCGGAGCTAAAGCCGCAACAGCTGTCTGGTGAGTATCTAAGCTGAACGCAGCACAACCATCACTTAATAGAAAAGAATGGTAATCCCGAACATGAGCATCCCTCAGTGTTGAGGCTACCCCACCATTCGTGACGATACCGGCAAAGATAAGATTATCAACACCAATCTTTTTCAAGACCCAATCGAGCCTACTCATATAAAATGCCGAAAACGCAATCTTCTCAATTTTTATATCAACAGGACTAAGAGTATCTATAATGTCATGCCCCCAACTACCAGATTTAAAATCTCCCTCGCCTAAAAATGGCCTAAGCACTCTTAAATGCTCAGATATAAATGGCTTTCCATTTTTTCCCTCCACCAGAGTAAAATGCGTAGAAATAACCCAACCATTTTCCGATTTAATTTTATCAGCTACAGGCTTCAAGCGATCCGGCAATACTGATATCTCCGGTTTTGACATTCCATTACGCCCGTAAGCCCCATCTGGATGCAAAAAGTCGTTTTGAAGATCACACAAAATCAGTGCAGTCTTTTTTAGGTCTAATTTTTCCTCGCCATTAATCAATTTTCTACCCTTATTAAAAAATTTCCATAGTCGTCGACAGAACCAACCATATCCATCTCCAAGAAAATGGTTGTATCGGGTTGTTCTAAAACGGCAGGTCCATTTATTCTCGCACCGATCGGAAGAGATAGACGGTCATAAATTTCGATGTCCAACCAATTACCTTCAATGTAAACCGATCTTTTTCCAATTATTGCCTCATCCAAACTTGAACTTTCGGAGGGCGCTAGTAGCGATAAATCAAATTTTGCTCGGTGACCAATAACGGCAACTCTCACATTCATTACACGTATAGCGATGTTGGAGAGTAATCTTCCATATTCTTGAAGGTACGCCTCTTCGAACGCTTGTTGGATCATTTCTCTTTTGACGTTAAGACTATCATCTAAAAAATTTAAGGCCAAAGGTACTTTAACGGTATGCGTTTGACCGACGTATAACATGTCCAATTCAAATAGCTCTGTGCGCTTCTCGAGCGTACTTCCAGAGCGATCTAAAACCTGATGTCCTTCTTTGCAATACAACACCATTTGATTTTCCAGAGAAGCCAAATCGAGTGAATCTAGCGATTGGTTGATTGTTTGAATTTGATCATACCTCACGTCGGCTATGACACAGCCTAAGGCGCTAGTAATCCCTGGGAATCTAGGAACTAATGCGCAATCTAACCCAACCTCTTTAATAAGGGCTCCCGCATGTAGGGCACCACCACCACCAAAGGGCATAGCAGCGAAAGTTCCAGGCTCGTGTCCTCTTTCAACGGAAACTAATCTGATAGCGTTGGCCATCTTCCCATTTGCAACTCGAAGAATGGCGTCTGCCGCTTCATAAACATTTATTCCTAATGGATCGGCAACTTCAGTTTTAATTGCACGTAATGCTGCCTCAGCATCTAACTTTTTGAGTTTGCCACCGATCGGGCTCTCTGAATTTATTCTTCCTAATAAGACATTTGCATCGGTAACAGTTGGCGCCATATTACCTAATCCATAACAGGCAGGTCCTGGATTAGAACCTGCTGACCCCGGTCCTACTTGAAGCAAACCGCCTTCATCTACTCGAGCAATGGAACCACCTCCTGCACCAATTGTGACTATTTCAACCATTGGTGTTCTAACAACCATACCAAAGCCAATAGAACTTTGTGCTGTTAGAGAACTCTCACCATTAACAATCAACGATACATCGAAGCTTGTACCTCCCATATCGCAACTGATTATGTTGGGATACCCTGCCACTGTTCCTATGTAACCCGCAGCGATGACACCAGCAGCCGGTCCAGATAATGCTGTTCTTACAGGCAGCGCTTTTGCCCTCTCTAAGTTCATTACCCCGCCATTTGATTGGACGATGAGAACCTGCCCCCTAAAGTCACGCTCTTCAAGGGATGTTTCGAGCATTTCTAAATAATCACTCACCGGGGGTTGAAGGAAAGCATTTAAAGTTGCGGTCGAGGCCCTTTCATACTCTCTAATTTCAGGAAGGATTTCACTCGACACTGTGACATGAGAGTTCGGCCATATTTCTTGCACGGCTTTCTTAGCTTTTATTTCGTTTTCGCTATTCACATAGGAATTTATAAACACGATTGAAAGCGCTGAACAGTTTTGTTGCAGAAGATAACTTGCTGCCTCCCTTACTCCGGTAACATCAAGTTCAATATCTATCGTCCCATTAGCAAGTATTCGCTCTTCAACCTCTAGTCGGAGATCCCTTGGAACGATAGGCTGGAAGGTTCCCCACAAACCCCAAGTGGTAGGTCGGTCTCTTCTGCGCATCTCCAAAACATCACGGAAACCCTTTGTCGTGATAACACCAGTTCTAGCACCTCTTCGTTCCAAGAGAGCATTGGTAGCAACCGTTGTACCATGAACTATTGTTGTAATCTGTGGGACACTGGATATGCCAGTGGTAACAGCCTCTAGAAAACCTACAGATTGATCTGGTGCAGTGGTTGGAACTTTTGCAACGGATATATTTCCCTCATCTAAGTCTAAGACAAAAACATCTGTAAATGTTCCGCCTACATCTACTCCAACTAAATGACCACGCTTCATAAGATTAACTCGTTTGTCTAATTTTTTTTCGCGAAGCTAAGGTTTTCTCTTCATCAACCTCCCCTTCGTCATTTATGACAACACCATACTCAGAACGAGCATACTCAGAACTTATATATTCGAGTTTTACGTCGTTTACGATGCTATCAATTTTTCGTTTATATGATTTACCATAGCCCCCGCCACCTGGCGTCTCCAGGCGTACTGCTTGCCCCTTAGACAAGGAAATATTCACCATTTTTGATGCCAATGGCGGTAACTTAAATTCCTTTTCTTGCTCATATGAGAATTTATTCAAAGCCCCACCACCACCTCCAACTACACCAGGCGGTGCAAACTTGGAACGTTCTCCGAAAATAAAGGCCTTCGCTTCTTCTTCTAATAACTCAATTTCATAAACCGCTCCCAATCCGCCTCGATTTTCTCCTGCTCCCCCACTATCTTGACGAAGCGACCATTCCCTAAACTTTATTGGATATGCTGCTTCCAATATTTCCAAAGGAGGGATAGTCGCCGTAGAAATTGGCGCATTACCATGGTTCAAGCCGTCACCTAAAGGATGTCCACCGTGCCCTCCTCCAAAAAAAGAGAACATCACCCAACGACTCCCATCCTTTCTATATCCTGCTAATGAGAGTGCGTTAATAGTTCCATAGGCGCAGCCGTTTGTCAGTTCAGGCGAAGCAAGTGCTAACGCCTGAAATACAAGATCAATAATTCGAAGAATTGTCTCAGTATATCCCCCAACAGGCTTCGGAGCTTTAACCGATAAAATCGAATTTTCATCAATAATAAAATCAACAGGTTCAAGAACCCCGGAATTAGCAGGTACCTCTGGAAAAACATGCTTCATAGCAACATAGCATGCCGCCACCGTTGTTGACCGAGAAATGTTAACAGGACCGAGACACGCTGGAGACGTATCCCTAAAATCCAAGGTCATTTTTTCGCCGTTAATCTTAAGCTTTATTTTTAATTTGAGGGGGTCGTCACTAATACCGTCATTATCCAGCCAATCTATGGCTTCAAATTCCCCATCCGGTAACCTGCTGATGTATGCTCGCATAAGCTTTGATGCTCGCGCTTTCAATTCGACGGTCGCCTCATGAACTAGGTCTTCTCCGTATTGATCTAATAAATCATTTAATCTTTTAGTACCCAAATCCAGAGCATTTATTTGACCATTTAAATCACCATACAAACTACCAGGTAGTCTTGAGTTTGCAGACATGATATCGATGATGTCTTGTTGAAGAACTCCCCCTTTAAAAAGTTTAACTGGCGGGATAAGAACACCCTCTTGAAAACTCTCTGTCGCTGCCGGGTTATAATTTCCAGGAACATTACCCCCTACGTCATGATAGTGGCCTACAGATGCAAGAAAACAAAATATCTTTCCAGACCGATAAATTGGCTTTACTAGCCTGACATCAGAGAGGTGTGTTCCACCATCATATGGGTCATTAAAAACATAGACGTCACCTTCACAGAGGTCCCCGTCTTGATTTGCTTTTTCTATTACCGCCTTTACCGCAAACGACATCGCCCCAACAAAGATGGGAAGTCCCGATTTACCTTGTATTAGTGTCTCTCCGGTTACACTTTCATAGATTCCATGGCTAGCATCGTGGGCTTCGGCTATTATTGGGTTAAAAGCGCTACGAAACAGCGTAGCATCCATCTCATCAGCGATTTGTTCAAGGCGGCCACTCAAGACAGCCAAAGTTACAGGATCTAACAACTAATTAATCTTTCGGATCGGCATAGCGCTCGCCTTTTGCGAGCATTTCTGGTGTTCCTATGAGATCATTGAAGCCGCGAAAATCGAACATTCTATTGCGCCAAAGGTCCGTGGAACCGGTCTTTTTTAATTCTCCCATATATTCCTGCATAGCGAACGAAACAGCTCGTACAGTCCCTCCCGGGAAAATAACAATTGAATAGCCTAGTTCTTCCAAATCGTCCGCACCTGATACCGGGGTTTTTCCCCCTTCTACCATATTAGCTAGTAATGGTATCCGGCCACTGAACTGGAGGTTCATTTTTTCCATTTGATCCCTATTTTCAGGGGCTTCAACAAATAATACGTCCGCACCTGCTTCAAGATATTTCTCAGCTCGTTCTAAGGCGCACTCGAAACCCTCCACTGCAATAGCATCAGTTCGTGCAATAATTAGAGTCTCTGGGTCAACTCTTGTATCAACGGCAGCTTTCAGTTTGCCTACCATTTCAGATGCGGGAACAAGTGTTTTCCCATTTAGATGGCCACATCGTTTTGGTAAATCTTGGTCTTCTAGTTGGATAGCCGAAGCGCCTGCCCTCTCAAACTCTTTCACGGTTCGCATCACATTAAGAGCATTGCCGTATCCTGTGTCACCATCTACCACAAGTTCAATATCGATACGCTCTCGTATAACTGTGACGGTATCAGCAACCTCACGCATACCGATAAGACCAATATCTGGACGCCCAAAACGTGTATAGGCAAGTGACGCTCCAGACATGTACGCCGTACTGAAACCTGCCTGTTCAACAAGAAGTCCAGACAGAGCATCGTATATCCCGGGGGCGACCGTTATTTTTTCGTCGGCGAGACGTTTTTTTAAATTATTTATCATCTATTGTTATCCCAATTCATCCAATTTTTTATACCGACAATCCAAATCATAACTTCAATACTACATAGGTATTTGTAACTATTAAAGTATGCCCTTGCTACAACTAGTTAAAAAAATGGGAGAAAGTAAAGTCCTGAAAACAACCCAAACTAGAATATTCATTCAATGTAATCGCAATAAGTGGTGGAAGATTTAACTTAGTAATAAACGAGACGTTGACACACCTGCATTCCAATAATAAAAATCAAAACTTCGTTCTTCTTAGGAAAAGAATTTTGCAGTCCTAAGAAGTGTTGGAGGGGTGGCCGAGCGGCTGAAGGCGGCGGTTTGCTAAACCGTTATACTGGGAAACCGGTATCGAGGGTTCGAATCCCTTCCCCTCCGCCACCAAACTAAGTTTTCATAGCTGATTATTTAGTAATTATGGCGAGCCTATATAATGCCTACAAAATACCTAAAAATGATTTTAAACTCGCCTGTATATGATGTAGCGCAGGAAACACCTTTAGAGAAAGCTCCAAGATTAAGCGATAAATTAGAAAATAACATCTTTATCAAAAGAGAGGATCTTCAGCCCGTTTTCTCTTTTAAAATCCGTGGCGCTTATAATAAACTCGTCCAACTCAGTCCCTCCGAAAAACAAAGAGGTGTCATCGCTGCGTCAGCAGGAAATCATGCCCAAGGGGTAGCTCTTGCTGCAGAGAGGCTAGGAATTAAAGCTACAATCGTGATGCCAGAGACGACACCAGAAATAAAAGTAGACGGGGTCAAAAAGTTCGGTGCAAGGGTGATTCTGAATGGGGATGACTTTTCAACCGCTTTCGCCAAAGCACAAGAAATAGCAAACGAAAATTCCCTCGTTTTTATTCCGCCATTTGACGATCCGTTTGTGATCGCTGGTCAAGGCACAATAGCACTCGAACTTCTTCGTCAATATACAAAAAGTATTCATGCGATTTTTGTTCCAATTGGCGGGGGCGGCTTAATCGCTGGAATTGGATCATATATAAAAATGGTACGGCCTGAGATAAAGATCATTGGAGTTGAGTCAGACGAATCTGCTTCAATGTATGCCTCCATTAAAAAGGGTCGCAGAATAACATTAAAAAATGTTGGGATTTTTGCAGACGGTGTAGCGGTTGCTCAAGTCGGCAAAGAACCATTTCGCCTAGCAAAAAAGGTTGTCGACGAGATTGTATTGGCCGATGTGGATCAAATTTGCGCAGCAGTAAAAGATTTATTTGAGGATACAAGAGCCATAGCTGAGCCATCAGGAGCTTTGGCTGTTGCAGGCATGAAAAATTATATTAGAGACAATAAAATCTCCAGCAAAACCCTGATTGCAATAAATTGTGGCGCGAACGTTAGTTTTGATCGGCTGAGGCATATTTCGGAAAGAGCAAATTATTCTGAAGCACGTGAAGCACTATTTGCTGTCACAATTCCTGAGAGAAAAGGTAGCTTTCTAGAATTTTGTAAAGTTCTGGGTAAACGCAGTATTACAGAGTTCAACTACAGATATTCAAGTCCAAAGGAAGCTCATATATTTGTTGGACTGGGATTAACCGAAGGAGAAAATGAGAGATTAAAAATCCAGAGAGTTTTCCAGCAGCACGGATATGAAACGGAGGATCTTACTGAAAATGATATGGCAAAACTCCATATTCGCCACATGGTCGGTGGACGTTTAAACAATGATGAAGTTGAACGGATTTATCGGTTTGAATTTCCAGAACGCCCGGGCGCACTTTTGAATTTCCTAACTAGAATGGGACAAAAATGGAACATATCACTGTTTCATTATAGAAATCATGGCTCTGCTTTTGGTCGGGTTTTATGCGGTTTTCAAATTCCCAACACCTTATTCACGACGTTTAATGAGTTTTTAGAATCTCAGGGATATGAATATTCTGAGGAAACTTTAAATGCTGCCTACAATAAATTTCTGCATAAAATATAAATTATAAACAATTTGATAACAGCAAGAGAGCTCAAAATGTTATTATTTTTGTGAGTGTTTCAGAATAGCGGGAGAAATAATGATGCTAAAAACACTATGTGTAATTGGGGCCAGTGGTCTTGTAGGTTCCCATATAGTTAAGGCTGCTCTTGGTAAAGGTTACCGTGTTAACGGAACAATGCGCAATTTGAATGACCTAGAAAGCGTTAAATATCTGAAAAAATTAAAAAATTCCGAAAACCTTGCACTCTTCAGTGCAGACATGGAAAACCCAAATGATTTGAACAAGCCTCTCTCAGGGACAGACGCAGTCTTTATAGCTTCACTCATCCCCACATATTTTGGCAGTAATGGCAAACCTGCACGCGAGATGACAATCTCTGAAGGCAAAACTGAAATCATAAAGCCAACCGTGGACGGATGTTTGAATATATTAAACGCCGCTAGAAGAAATAACATCCAAACGGCAGTTGTGTGTTCGTCCACCTCAAGTACAAACCCAGTCCCTTCAAAACCATTCAAGAATGAAATTGAACACTGGTCAGATGAATTAGAACAGTATAACTCCGGAAAATTTACTTCGGCTGCTAAGACGGTTATGGAAAAGGAAGCCATAAAGTATGCAAGCGCAAATAACATGCGACTTTCAATTATTCTTCCAACAGGGTTATTCGGAGAAGCATTATTACCAAAACACTTAGAACATAATCCCTTCAAATGGTTAAAAAGCCTAGTTGAAGGTGGAGCGCCACGACACGGCGCTATACCTAATAACTCTACCTCCATGATACATTTAGACGATTTAGCTAATTTGTTTCTTGCAGCATATGAAAACCCAAATGCATCTGGCCGTTACTTTGGGGTCTATGGGAGTTTTCATTGGATAGATATTTACAAGGAATGCGCAAAACTTATTCCTGATATGGTTCAACCTACTCCATTAACAGAACAACCAGTAGCAGCAACCACGTTTGACTTCTCTCGCCGGGACAGTCTGGGCGTCACCATAAGGGATTTTCCTACTCTATTAAAAGAAACGGTAGACTGGATAAAGAGCGAGCCGTTTTGTAAAGAAGACAGTTAATATCTAAGACATATTGCTAGCGTCAAAAATGCTGTCCATTCCAAGTTTTGTTTTGGATGAGTATAGTGCTCTATCACTTGCATGTTTCATACAAGGATCCGATGCATATTTTAGCTTTATTTTTTGCGAGTAAAATCGACTCCTGATCCATCATTCGAGCAATTCTATCGCGGTTTTCTTTAGAGTCTTTGAAGCCAGCAGTCGCACCAATTTGATACCACATGTAAGCGAGAGTTAAATTTTTTGGCACACCCTCTCCATCAACGTATATATGCCCGATGAAAGACGGGGCACCTAAATGACCGAAAGATGTTGCAGTGGTATACCAATTAATAGCCTCCAAAAATCTTTTATCAGAGTAGGCCTCAAGTCCTCTCGAGAAAGCCTCATTGGCCTTTTCTGTATTTACTTCCCCAAACGCCAAAGAGCCAAAAAATGTTAGTGCTAAAAGAAGACAGATGGTACCGCGTATTTTTTTCATAATATTACCAAAAAGCTTGTTCAACTCGTTTTCAAAATCATAATTCGAAAACCTCTTATCAAAATATAACAGTATTTCATTGATGTAGCTCTTTTATGGAAATATTAAAAATGCCAATCTGGATCCAAAAACCAAATGATTAAAAGTATTCCTAAACCAAAGTACGAGATGGGCATAAATAAGTTCAGACTTTCACTTTTTTTAAACCACCGCTCATACATACCAAGTAGGAGATGGCATGCCATTAGTATCAATACAACAGGCACTAGTGGATTATAGCTACTATCCAAAGCTAACTAGTCTCTCTTGCGTAACCGAAAAATTAGCGCTAGCAAGAAAACAAAAACTACTATTAAGATACCGATCCAAATCATAGGAATTATTTGCCGTTTTAGAAGATCTAATTTTTCTCAACCAGCCGTGCTTCCGTTTCTGCGAACTCCTTGATTGTCATTCTTTTATCTACAGGCAACGAGTCAAATATCGTTTCGGCCTGTTGATAGTCAGATTGGCTACCAGTATCAGCTGCCTTAAGGAGCCTTCGAGCGACACCAGAAGTACCAGAATTCTTGGTACTTTCAGCTAAAATCCTAAGGTATTGCCTTGTCTCATCATCGACATCTGCCATGTATTACCTCTCAAAAAGCACAGAAACAAACACGGTAGGAAAATATCTTTATCCAAGCAGGAAAACAACCCATCATTTATCAAAAAATATTTTTTCAAAGAGGCCCTTTTCTGATCTTGTTTTGATTACTGAGAAAACGACAGTACGACGAAATCCTTATTAATATTACTTAGTCGCAAGAATTCTTGAATAACTGGCGAATACCATTTGGATACGATACTTTACTATAAAAATAAAAACCAACTGCGCTTTGTGAACTATGATTCTACCACTCTCTTTTGGCCTACTCGCCGCGTTTGGCTTTGCCGTAATGTTTGCTTTAGCAAAAGGATTAGGCGATAGCTTTACCGGGCAGCAGTTGGTATTTTTTAGGAGCCTAATAGCCCTTCTTATTTTTATGCCATTTTTTTTCAAGAACCATTATCTGCTGCGAACAAACCGACCGAAGGTTCATTTGCTGAGAGCAATTTTGGGACTCGGATCTATGGCCTGCCTTTTTGTGGCCGCCGCTAAGATACCTTTTACGATATTAACCCTGGTAATTTTCACTATGCCATTATTCGTCTCACTTCTTTCTTTCCCAGTTTTACGGGAACGCGTGGGTTTTTTAGGTTCTTTATCGGTAGCGTTCGGTTTTATTGGAATAATTATAGCAACAGATCCCTTTAACGAACCTCCTAACGTTTTTTTAGCAGTTGCGCTATTAGGATCTTTTTTATATGGGTTGGCTGTTTTATCGATACGCCAATTGAGCAAAACAGAACCCTCGGGGACGATGTTTTTTTATTTTACTCTTTCTTGCACGCTTGGCTCCGCTATTTTTCTTCCCTTTGGTTGGACCTCACCAAGTATAATCGATTTGCTATTTTTGTGTGGGATGGGTGTCGCAGGTGGGCTAGGACAGTTTGCTATGATTAAAGCATACAAATTGGCACCTGCAACTTTTGTTGCCCCCATAGAGTATACACAGTTCATCTGGGCAGTAATTTTTGGGTTTATTTTTTGGAACGAAATACCAACTTTAAATATCTATCTAGGCGGCGCAATTGTTATCGTATGCACTCTGCTTTTATCAAAAACTAATCATCAAAGTACTTAGATTTAACGCTCTATATTCCTTCGATAAGCATCCATTGCTTGATCGTAGTTAGAGATTCCCTCATCTCTTTCCATGGTTTGTAGTCAGGGTCATTTATGAATGCTTCATATTTTTCTCTCGAAGGAAACTTAAGCATTACGATTCGTTCAGGTTGCCAGTCTCCCAAAAAGATTTCTGCAGCACCACCCCGACAACAATATTCTCCACCATGCCGAGCAACATATTGTGGGGCTTCTGCTTTATACTTTTCATATTCGACAGGGTCGTGCACTTCCGCATCCAAGATCATGTAAACCGACATAGGTTCCTCCTTTTATAAAACACTGTAATATTAAACTATTCACTCATCAAAATTGAGGCCACCGCCGAAGTTAGAACCTCACATCCCAAAACAATATCTTCTTCGTGACTGTCTTCATCAAAATTATGGCTTATCCCATTGATAGACGGAATGAAGAGCATACCACATGGAAGTTTTTCATGAATGACCATAGGATCATGCCCTGCCGCACTTGGCATGTAACGCCATGCATTCGGTGTGATTTTCTGAGCAGATTTTGAAAGATGAGTTTGAAAACTCGAATCCATTTTTGAGGGTCGGATTACTTCTCTACCGGGACGAACATCTACTTTGATTTCGGACTTGTTCTCAATCTCTGAAACTATTTTTCGCACTTCTTCTTCCAAAGCATCAAGGATCCGCTCATCTTGATCCCGAAATTGCAAGGTAAGTTCTGCAGCACCAGGTACAATAGAAGACGCACCAGGTTCCACTGTGGCATTTCCGATGGTCCAAACTGTCGTTTCATTTGCCAAGGTTGGAAATTGGTTATTTATTCTGTAGGCAGCTTCGAACATAGCTGTTGCTGCGTCTTTGCGACGCTTCATCGTTGTTGTTCCTGCGTGATTCTGTTCACCCTTAAAACTTATAATAAGCGCACGTATTCCAACAATTGCAGTTACAATTCCAATTTTCTCACTGGCCTCTTCTAGATAACAACCCTGTTCAATATGGGCTTCAAGGTATCCTAAATACCTACCTTCTTCAATTTTAAGTCTAGGTGTATTATCTAAGCCTACTCTTTTCAATGCGTGCTCTAATTTTTCACCCTCCCGGCTCACAGCTACTTTTTCCAACTCGGGATTTAAGGTTCCACACCAAGACCTGCTGCCTAAGCATGACAAAAAATTACTTTCCTCGTCTTGCCAAGAAACCACGTCCACTGATAACTGGCTTGTATTATCGTATTCATGAAGGGCCCGCGCTACCTCTAAGCCATAGATAACTCCTAATGCTCCATCTAACCATCCACCTTCTGGTTGTGTATCCGAATGTGATCCTAAAAGAATACTGGAGCCTAATTTTTGTGAACGACCTAGAACATTTCCAACACCATCTATTTTCGTATCGAGATGAGCACCCTCAAATTTCCTTTTTAACCAGTATCTAGCCTCCATATCTGCGTCGCAGAAAGCTGGACGAACAACGCCGGAGCTAACCCCGCCAATTTTTCTTAGTTCACGAAGGTCACTTAAAAGTCGATCAGAATTTATCGGTATCGTTTGCATTATTATCCTTCTACTTTTAGCGTAGCGTATTTTCCTTTATAAGGTCGAAATATGCCAATCTTATTTTTTTTGTGATATCTCCAGCAACTCCCTCACCTATTGGACGACCATCTATTAAACCAACTGGAACTTGTGCTCCGAATGTACCCGTTAGAAAGGCTTCATCAGCCCCATAGACTTCTACTAATGAGAAGTTTTTTTCAAAAATTGGTATGCCTTCCAACTTACAGACTTCTATAACCTTCTGACGTGTTATTCCATTCAGACAATAGTCACCAGTAGACGTCCATACTTCTCCCATTCTTACAATAAAAAAGTTGCATGAATTTGTGGTGCATACGAAACCATTTACGTCCAGCATTAAAGCTTCATCAGCTCCAGCTTTCTGAGCTGCGATACAAGCTAATATACAATTTAGTTTCGAATGACTATTGAGTTTTGGATCCTGCGACATTGGCAGCCCTCTTATATTTGGAACTGTGGCAAGTTTTATTGGCCGCGATAATTTCGGTATCGAGTGTTCTATTATAATTACGATTGTAGGTCCTTGAACGGACAACGAGGGATGTTGAAATGGCCTCGCTTTTATTCCTCTAGTCACCATCAATCTAGCATGAGCGTCTTTGGTAATGCCATTAGCTAAACGCGTTTTTTCCAGAGCTGCTACCAATTCAACTTTTTCTAAATTGATATCTAAATCGATTGCCTTCGCCGCCTCGAATAATCGGTTGATATGCTCATCTAGAAAAGCCCAAGTACCATTATAAAAACGAAGACCTTCCCAGACACCATCCCCTAACATGAACCCTGAGTCATAAACGCTAATCTTCGCCTCAGACCTAGGAACAATATTCCCATCAACATAAATTAGTATATGCTGATTTCGCGGGTCATCTTCTGCTTCGTGAGCTGTGATTTCATCAGTTAACAAACTAAGCGCCTTCGACTATTCTAAGATCTCTATCCGCTCCGCCTTCTAACTCTTTTAGTGCCATTTTATAATCAGCTGAGTCGTATGCTTTTTTGGCATCTTCATAGCTAGGAAACTCGATAACTACTGTTCTTTCCATAAGACCATTTTCTTTTGCAACTGAGTCTCCACCTTTAACAAGAAACCGACCTCCTGCTTTCTCAATGGCAGGTATTGCTATTTTTACGTAGGCTGCGTGCTTAATTGCATCCGCTTTTTTTCGATGCGCGCTTATCCAATAACCTTTTGGCATAGTTTTTCCCTTCCTCAATTAGCACTATTTAAAAAAGTCTAGCTAGGCTCAATCCAAGTTTGTTCTTGCTAATGTTATTATTTCCTTCAGCTTTTTATTATCTGCTATTTGGTTAGCCATTAAAAGAATTATACGTGAATTCAATTGCCGACTCTGGTTAGCTGATAACCCATCATGCGCTTGTATGAGATCTTCGTAAAACTCGTCCGGATCAGAAATATTATTTATTTGGGTTAAATGATCGTCAGCGTTCATAAACTAATTGACTTTCTACAGGCTTTTTTTAATTCCGATACGGACGGTGTAGCTCTCCAACGTGCTGCTATATGATGATCTGGTCGAACTAGATAAATACTGCCGTCGGAGGCAGCCCATCTTTCAAAAGCCAGGCCCGTCGTATCACATAGTAATTTTTCACTCATTCCATTTAATCTTTTAGAGGTTACTATTACAAATGTCTCGATCAAATCCAGTTGTCTGCATACCTTATCTAAATACTGAGGGATCGATATAGCAGTCTTCTCTTCATCCACAAATGCCACTACACTGAAGCCGATAGCTATATGATCTATCAACCAAGTTTGCTTACGCCCAATACAAATAGGAGCGTCTAAAATCGATTGCCCCGGCAATATACCGTCACCAAAGAAACTGGTATCGTCTTCAGAAACAAGAGAAGAACCAATATATTTGTAGGGCTGAGACAAACGGCCACTATTTATAAATTCTCGCGCGAATGGCATGGTTTTAGATAAATCGAAGACTGCGTCTCTGAAGTCTATACTAGCTTGCGTTTTGGGCGTCATAAATCCCGTACTTCTCGCTGAATTTAAAATATTTTCGTCTGCAGCTGGGATTCTCTCTTCATCGTAAGTATCAAGCAAAGCTCGTGGTGCCTTTCCTTTGATAACGGAACTAACTTTCCACACTAAATTGTCTATATCCTGAAGCCCTCCATTACCTCCTCTTGCCCCAAAAGGACTAACCACATGGGCAGCATCACCAACAAAGAAGATCGGGCCATGGCTAAACCGCTCTATTCGTTTACACGAAAAGGAATAAAGACTTACCCACTCTAATTTATAATCTACATCGCTTCCTAGGATTTTATCGACACGTGCTCTTACTCTGTTCTCGTCCTGTTCCGAGTCTGGGTCAACATTTGGCCCAAGTTGCAAATCAATTCGCAGATTATTATCGGGTTGGACATGCAATAAAGCAGATTGTCCATCATGAAATTTTGGCTGAAACCAAAATTTTCGCTCAAGGGGAAAACTTTTATCAACCTTTACATCAATGATTAGAAACTGTTCATCAAAATAATTTCCCTGCAGCTCCAATTCAAAGGCTTTACGAATGGTACTTCGAATACCATCCGCAGCTACAACATAATCAGCAATGACATTATAGACTTCCTGATCATTTTCAATTCGGACCTCGACTCGATTATCTTTTGTTAGGGAAACATCCACAACTTTATGGCCTCGTCGCAGCACCGGGAATTCGAGTTCTTCCAACTTATCGATCAGAAATTGCTCAACATAATATTGCTGGAGATTTATAAAAGCCGGAGCCTTGAAACCCGCCTCGACTTGTAAGTCAAAATTATATATTTCTTTTTCAGCTTTAAAAACACGTCCTTTTTTCCATGTGCTGCCTTTTTCAATGAATTTTTCTGCAACACCAACCCTATTTAACATTTCAAGACTTCTCTGAGACCAGCAAATCGCTTTACTCGCTTTATTTATCTCAGAAAGTTCATCTACAACCAGGGTCTCAATTTCAAAATTGGCAAATTCAAGCGCAGCCGCCAAACCAATTGGCCCAGCACCAACCACTAAAACTTTAGGTTTTTGACAGAATGAAAAATTTTCCATCTAGTGTCCACTTAATAAATCAGTTTTCAAGTGCCTCCATCAACATTCCACAAATGACCGCCATTTTTGATAATGGATGCCTAGTAAATAGTTCTAAAACGCTTTTTATTTCATAAAAACAAGAGGAGCTAATGCTCGGCGGAAAAGGCGCCAAGAATTTTGATAAGGATAGTGCTTTCTTAGCGCTCTGCTCTCTGGACTTATCGATAGCCCTCTTGAGTTCTCCAGAGGATGCTATGGGCTCCAAAGCAATTTTAACCAAAGCAAGGTAATTTGGCCAATAAGCTAAATGCCTATACATACTGGCGATAATTGTTCCATCCTCCTCCCCAAGCGAATTTAGTTCCTTCACGAGTGAAATTATAGTTGGGTTTAAGTCGCTCATAGCTGGCAAACGTGGCATTGGCAGCAGATTATCACTTACTGCTTTTTTATGTGTTGGCTCGAGCATGACGTCCTCTGCGCCAGTTAAAGTTATCAATGCGGCCTGAAGAGCAATCAAATTTACGGTGTTTGTCCGGTTATACGAGACTAAAATATTATTAATCGTTATTTTCCCAAGGTTATCTATTCCCGACGCGAAAAGGATTTCATCTTTAAATTTTGGAAGCTTCGGAAGCACTAACTGGTTTTGAAATTCTACCGCTTGGTGATTGATAAAACCGCTTTCGTATAGGGGACGTAAAACTCCCCAGAGATAAGGCAATGCGTTTTCGGTTTTAGCAAGACGCCGCCAGACAAGATTTACCACATCTACGCCTGTTACACTTTTTATATCATCAAAAATATTTTTTATATCCCCGGTTGCGTCGCTTTCTACAACTGCTGGTATTGGATCACTAGAATTCACAACAACCATCCTCCGCTTCAGAAAATCTTACATTTTAAGCGTATAAATATCACATAGAGAAATTCTAAATCTATATTTCCATAAGAGACAAATTTATTGAGATAAAAATCTAAAAAGTATTAGAGGAGATATGAAACCGAAAGATAGTTTTATTTACAAGCGAGTGCATTAATCTTCAGAATTTTTCGAATTAAGAAATCTTCTTAAGGTCTCCGCTTCCTTTTTTGACTCAGCAAGAATTTTTTCGCTACCAGTCTTTAACTGCCTAACTGACTCCATGCGCTGCTTTCGATGAAGAAGGAGGCTGAAAATCGAACCTATTATAAAAACAAAAATTAAACTGCGTGTTTCAAAGTGCCATATTTTTACTGTAATTTCGTTTAACCATAAACAAATGAGTAAAAAGCTCAAACTTGCTGTAATAACTGAAACCACAGCCCATCTATCGGGGTAACTAAGCAAACGTCAACTTTCTAAAGTCTATTTGATTGAATGGTAGCAAATTGGTTCTGGTTTTAAGTCTACTAATCTTATGCCACCTTAAACTGCAAAACAAATTACCATAGAGATTACTACCTTTGGGTAACTTGGCGGCCCCTGCAGGACTCGAACCTGCAACCCTCTGCTTCGAAGGCAGATACTCTATCCAATTGAGCTAAGGAGCCACTAGACAGCAACGTTACCTAAAGCTCAAGGAAAAGCAAGAGCTTCAGAAGAAAAAGTAACCGGATAGTGCGGGGTAGGACAAAATCAACTGTATGTCACCTTATCACTTGGTATCGCACACCAGCAGTTCCCAACTCGCGAATAAGTTTGTTACTCTTTTTGCATAAAAATGTTGAAAAAAAAGAGAGTTTGTATTTTCAACGCGCGCTAACAAAGATCCTCCACAGCACTTCGATCACGGTCGGAGCAGTGATCGAGAAATACAAAACCGACAGACTAAGTGAAATTTTTGTTGCTGATGATGAGAGCAATCGAAATTGAACATTTAACTGTTCGGTTACCACATGGTGCAGGCTTCCGCATGGCAGACGATAAGAACTTAAAGGAACGACCAGTTAGTCCCTGCACTCTATTTTTTAGAAACCAAACAAATGTGTTTTACAGGAAAGGGTTCAAATATTTAGAGCAAGGTTATATGTGGACAGTCACGTGTCGGATGCGGTTTGATGCAAACATTTACTTCAAAGACATCCTTTACTAACGCTGGACATAAAACTTGCTTTGGCGCTCCCTTCTCAATTAATGCCCCTCTTTTCAAGAAATAAATCTCATCTGCAAACATACAGGCTAAATTCAAATCATGTATAATCACAAAAACTCCAACGCCGCGTCTCGCGGCTGACCGGACCGTAGATAAAAGTTTTTGCTGATGCTTCAGGTCCAAACTTGAAATTGGTTCATCCAAAAGTAAAAATTTGTTAAGGTGATCGATCTCACTCCCAAAACAATTTATTTGTGCAAGCACTCTGGCTAACTGAACACGTTGGCATTCCCCGCCCGACAAACTACTGTAATTCCGATTTATAAGATGAACTGCATCTGTTTTTTCCAATGCGATTTCAGCAATTTTTACCTCGGCGTTACTAGAAGCATTTGTATTTTGTGCGGATCTTCCGAGAAGAACTACCTCTAAGCAGCTAAAAGAAAAATCAAGTTGTATATTCTGTGATAAAACAGCTCGTCGAGCAGATAAAATAGCTGGGCTCCAGTTTTGCATTTCAATCCCGTCAAGCTGTACAGTACCCAGATCAGGAGGAATTGACCCAGATAGTATGGATAGGAGACTGGACTTTCCGGCTCCATTAGGTCCTACCACTGCGATTACTTTACCGGAAGGAACTGAGAGCGTTATATCGTCTAGGATTTGAGTTCCATTGCGATTAAGGCATATCTGTTCTGCAATAATCATTTATCAAACTTGGTTTCTTTTCTGACGCATGATCAGCCATAAAAAAAATGGCCCGCCAACACAACTCGTCAAGATACCGATGGGCAACTCTGCTGGCCAGACAATATGGCGGGAAATAATATCAGCAATAGTTAATAAACAGGCTCCTAAAATAATCGAGCAGGGTAGAACAAGCTTATTATTAGCGCCAAATATTAAGCGAATAAGGTGAGGCACAACAAGGCCAATGAACCCTATAATCCCTGTTAATGCAACGCAAGCTCCTGTAACCAAAGCGACTAGCACTATTACAAGTATTTTTGTTTTTTCAACATAAAATCCTATGTGAAAAGCTTCCCGTTCCCCTAGCAACAATGCATTTAGATGCCTTCCAAGAAAAACTAAAAAGACTGACGCACCTATTACGATAGGAGCAATAGCCATGACCTTATACCATGTAACACCGGCTAAACTTCCTAGAAGCCAAAAGTTTAAATCTCTCAACTGCTGGTCGTCACTGGAAAAAATTAAAAATCCGAGACCTGCAGATGCTAATGCATTTATAGCTATACCTGTTAATAGCATCGTCGAGATGCTTGTCTTGCCGTGATACGAGGAAATGGTATACACGCAGAACGTAGCTGCTAATCCACCGGTAAATGCACCCAGTGGTAAAATCAAATAGTTCAATTCGTCTGGCAAAAATGCCAACTCATTCACTCCAAGTACAATAATTGAAACAGCCGCGAGCGCAGCTCCCGAAGACACACCTATAAGCGAGGGATCGGCTAGAGGGTTTCTGAATAAACCTTGAAGTGCGGCGCCCGATATTGCGAGACCACCTCCAACAAGGACACAAAGGATAGTTCTGGGCAGTCTGATACCTAGTAAAATGACCTCGTCACGTCGCACAATATCGCCAACGATCTCAAACCCCAGAGCCTTCCCAAATATAAAAAACATCTGACTTATTGGTATCTTTACTGAACCAAAAACCAGTGAGCCACCGACTGCACCAACCATTATCAATATTAAAAAACCAATAAGGCAGGGCTTAAAGAAATGGGTTAGATCCTTTGACAAGCGTAATCTTCTCTGGTTACCAATATCATCTCACGCGATATCCTTTTCTGCAAAAAGGAACTAGCTGATTTTCAAAATTTTAAGTCAGAGTACAATTGAGAACCAAGCTTCTCCAAGGCTTCGTCTATTCGCATCCCAAAGCCAAGAAGCAGAAGCCCATCCATTGCTATTATATTTTTATTTTTAGCCGCCGGAGTTATTGATAGTCCAGGTATTTCCAGTAATTTATCAATTCCTCCTATCAGCCCTAAAGATCTGTTTGTCGTTATAATGAAGTCTGGCGAAGCTTTCACTGCGACTTCAGGCGACAAAGGCTTATAGCCTTCAAAAGCGTCAATCGTGTTTTGGGCGCCAACAATAGAGATAATGCTATCCGCTGATGTATTCTTTCCAGCTGCTACTGGTGAGCCGCCGCTCCCAAAAGAAAGCAGAAGTAATACGCGTGGTCTTGTCTCGGCCTTGGCAATAGTATCGGTAATAGGCTTTAGCCTAGCTCGCAACTCGTCGGCAAGCCTTTTCCCAACCTCTTGTTTGTTAATTGCCGCGGAAATTTCTTGTATTTTTGCATAGACACCTTTAAGCGACGGTTCATCTGAAATTAAGTTGATTTCCTGTCCTGCCTCTCTTACTTGGTCTAAAACCACTAGGGGACCAGAGTCTTCAACAGCTAAAACTTTTGTAGGATCAAGCGACAATATTGGCTCGGCCGACAGCCTTCGCATATAACCTATATTTGGCTTTGTAAGAGCATCCTTTGGATAGCGACTTGTACTATCAACTGCTACTATTTCACTTCCACTTCCC
This sequence comes from uncultured Alphaproteobacteria bacterium, assembly GCA_902629125.1. GTDB lineage: Bacteria > Pseudomonadota > Alphaproteobacteria > Thalassobaculales > Thalassobaculaceae. The sequence goes on along the minus strand of CACOPQ010000006.1, from coordinate 34,859 downwards.
AGAGCATAAAGTATTTCTGTAATCGTTCCACCGATGGAAACGATGCGCATATTACGAGTTTCTGACTTTTCTTTTAACGGCGCTGCAGGTTTTTCATCTGATAATGCAGCAAAATTGCCCAGGCAAAGTCCAAGAATGAATAGCGTTGCCGCCAGATGTAATAAAGCGCTTAGCGTTTTAAAACGATGCATGTTTTATCTCAAACAATAAATCTACATAAAGGATTGTTTTAATAATCTGCAAAATTTACCAATTCCACGTATATGAAACAGTTCCCTTGATGTTACGCCCAGGTTCCACCGCACTAGTATCCACCCGAGAATAAGACTTGTCCATCACGTTATCTACTCCGGCTGTAACCCGCCAGCCATTTGCAGCTCCTAGTTTTGGTGTCCAGATAACAAACAGATCATGAACAGCATACCCAGGCCGCTTATTGCTCACGTCGTCCACGTTATCGAATTCATTTGCCACGATACCCTTCCAACCTACGAACGAGGAAATTTCTGGCAACTTCGCACCAATGTTAAATGTAAATTGATCTGGCGTTAGCGAGCCAAGTTTTTCGCCATTCCTATTATTTTTCCCATTAATTGATGAAAAACCCGCACCTATGACTAACCGCCTATTTTCATATCCTAATTCAACTTCCGCGCCCCAGAGGGATGCCTCTGGAACGTTATCAGAATTTGTTGTGCCATCACAATCACCCCTAATAAAGGGACTACACCCCCTAAATGGGGCAGGCTGATTTACTGTTAAATCAATAAAATCATCCATTTTCGATCGAAACTTGGAGCCTTTTAATTGCAGTGTGTCGCCGTCTTGAAATAGGTGTTGCACGTTTATACCAATGCCCGCTTCTAGCGTTTCTGTTGTCTGCGGTTTCAAAGCAGGGTTGGGAACAAACCTATTCACTGCAACACTCCCTCTTCCAAGCGGAATAGCAAAATGTGTCCCTGTCAGATACAGCTCATCAAATGTTGGGGCTCGAAACGCCTCAGAGTAACTTCCAAATACATTTAGCCACCTTAATGGCTTATAGGTAATACCAATTTTTTGAGAAGACTTATCATCCTCGTTCGACTCAGCCAATTTACTTGACGTCTCATACTGATCATATCTTAATCCAGGTATCACTAATAACTCACCCGGTATTAGATCAAACGGATCTACCAGGGATAATTCCGCTTGAACAAAAATTCCCAAGAAATCTGACTCGGCATCAGGAACACCGTCTAACTCTTCACCGTTTTTGGATCCATCTTGAGTGTTTCTATTAAACTCGATCCCGTATGTAAGCACTGAGTCTGCAAAATTAGAAATAATGTACCTAGACCTATTATCTAAACGCAGGCCTTTTGTATCTAGGTAACGACTTAATTTGTCGCCAGCTGCATGTGGACGAACCTCTTCGGAAAGAACGTTTACGACTTTAGTCTCAGTCCTGTATACAGAGAAATCGATATCGAATAGTTTATTTGATGGGTTTTTGTAGGCATATTTGACACTTAATGTATTTGAGTAGATATCTTTGTTTGTTCTATCGTCTCCACCTAACCCCTGGCCATTTGAAGGCTCCTCTGCATCATTATTAAACGAGGAAATTGATACGCCGAGAGAATGGAACTGATCAAGCTCCATCTGAGTTTTGAAGAGAGCATTTATTATTTCATCTTCGGTATTCGTAAGATTCGTCTCATTGCCCAACTCGATTGAGCCTGAACTCCGTTTGGTAACGCCCGTGATGAAATCGATTTGTTCTGTTGCTCTCACAGCACCTATAATTGTTGCTAATCTTTCATTGTTTACATCCTGATAGCCTGCACTGATCCGAAGCCCAGTTTTGTCTGTATTTCTAAGCAAATCCGATGGGGAAAGCGTTCTAAACTCTATCACCCCCCCTAGCCCCCCACTTCCATATAACGCCGATGCGGGCCCTTTTAGGACCTCCACCTCTTTAGTGAAAGACGGATCAACAAAGAAACGGCCGTCATGTGCGGAACCAAAATTTTGTCTAGCACCATCTAATAATATGATTACATCGGGGCCGCTAACACCTCTTATACTTGGCTCTTCACCTGTACGTCTTGGACCGCGGGAAAATTGCAAATTTGGGATAAGTTTTAAAACGTCGTCTATCGTCGAGGACTGATCAAATTGTGCTTGACTATTTGTGATCCGGGAAACCATGCCGGGGAAATCAAATGCTCTTAAAGGATTTTTTGTTGCCGTAATCGTTATTGGATCGGTTATTCGTGTCGTTTGAGTTGTTTGCGGACCTTCTGTACTTAATTGTTGCGCCGAAGCATTGTCTAAAATTGAACCGAAGGCACAGATAACAAAAAGCACAATAAACTTTCTAACAGCTAAAACATTCATCGTATTTTTCCACATACAAATTACGCTACAAATTTTTAAATCCGGAAATGTGGTAGCTTTTTCTTGGAAAACACAAACAAGTGTTCTTGCAAAAGCTATCATCATATAAAACCCCGAAACTAAAATTGACTGTTCGTTTATTATTGCAATTGATAATCATTCGCAAGATAATTCAATTGCCAGGCGCGGTTATCAGATCCGCAAAATTCGAAATCACATTAAAAAGATTAAAAGCGAAATCCATGAATACCTTGTCGACCTTAAAAGAAAATTTACTGCATCTTTTGGAACTTGGGGGTCCTGTAATGCTTGTATTGATGGTTCTTTCTATTATTGGAACTACAGTTATTATTGCGAAGCTTTGCCAATTCTACTCCATGGATTTATTTAAACGCTCACCTACCCAAAAAATTTTAAACACTGTGACTAATCAGACCGATAAAAATATGCCGAACAAAATTGAGAGAAGCCGACACCCCGTTTCAGCTGTAGCGCTATGTATTTTAAATCCGTTAAAACAAGGCAAAAGCAATCTGTCACATGGCGAAAAACAGGTAACTCTTGTCGGAAATCAAAAACTTTCCCAAATAGAAAGTGGTCTCTGGTTGCTAGAGTTGATTGCTACCATCAGTCCATTACTCGGTCTTTTTGGTACAGTACTGGGTATGGTGGATGCTTTCTACATGCTTCAAGAAAGCGGGTCGAGTGCTGACCCCAGTACTTTATCTGGTGGTATTTGGCAGGCACTTTTAACAACAGCTGCAGGCCTTGTGGTGGCCATTCCCGCGCTGGTGTCGTTAAAATGTTTCGAGCGTTTAAAGTCTGTGACGTCTGACGAAATGGAAAATATTGCCTCAGAGCTTTTAGCCCTCAAATACAACCATCCAAAACAAAGTTAATTGAAACACTGGAACAGGTTACAAATGCAGGTTTCTTTATTCAAAAGACATAACGTTTCAATATCAATAATAAAACTTACCCCATTGATCGATGTTTTGTTTATTCTATTAATTTTTGCCATGCTGGTTACAGATCATCAAAATTTTAGGCAAATAAATTTATCCGTAAGTACTTACAGCAACGATGAAAGTGAGATCGCTTTAGATGAATTAATCATTCGTATTAGGACTGATGGCGAACTTTTTTTAGAGGATGAACGCTCCACATTGCCCTCCATTTTAGAAACCATTAAACATAAACAAGAAAAAAGATCTAATGTTTCAATATTACTTTCTCCAGACACAGGCTTGTCCTTCTCTAAGTTTGTCAAAATAGTCGATCAACTGCGATCATCACGGATAATTAATTTCAATATTATTGGCAACGGTGACTAGTGTTTAGGAAAAGCAAAACTAATTCCTTGGGTTCTTCTCATGATGAAAATACACTTCCACTGATTAATATTACTTTCTTACTACTCGTTTATTTTATTATATTGGGCACTTGGCACAAAAATGAACCTGTTGATTTTGAATATGTCACTTCTTCAACCGGCAAACCTCTTAAGAACAAGGGGTTAGAACTAACAATCACGAAACATGGATCCTTCATAGTAACCGGAAAAAAATATGACGCTTATGAACTGGAAACGAAGCTAAATTCTTCTGTTCTTCGCAGATACAATAAAGCGATAGCGATCAACGTGGATAAAGAGACAAAAATGGGAGTTATAATAAGAGCAATCTCTATGCTTAAAAGGCTCGGTTTTGTTAAGTTAGCTCTAATCACTAAGCAAGACCATCAATATTGAGATGTCAATTTATCACTCTTTAATCGCGTTCTTTGTGGCAATAGGGTTACACGCTATTTTACTGTCCGTCCTTCCTACCAAGCTTACTTTAGAAAAAGTAGTGCACGACAAAATAGGTTCTAATCTGTCTCTGAATTTTCAATACTCTCTGAGTCCACTTAAAAAAAATCACCTTTCGTTAATGGACTCGTCGCCTTCAATAAAAAAACTATCACCTATACACGCTGAACAATTCTCAAATAAGAAACCGATTACAAATGTACCATCGCCCTCGCAGCGCCAAAGATCGGTTGAGACGTTTTCGCCGAAGCTTAAAACCAAGATCACTCGCAAGCAAAAGCAAATAAGTCAAAATTTAAAAGCTATAAGCGAACGAAAAAAAATTGAGCCGCAGGAGCACAAAAAAAACCAGAGGTCGAAAAAAATGGTCACTAGGCAAACATTGCCATTGAACAAAAACAGACAGGAACCCTCAAAACAGCCAGAAAAAATTTTGAATAGATCTCTCTCTAAATTCGATCAACATGGGTCAAATTCCAAGAGTGCCAATTTAGAAAAGAAACCGAATACGACACTACCAACCAATGAGAAAAATAACACCAAACAAAGCGAGACCAATTATATCGAATATGTAAAAAGAACTCTTAATAGAAATAAAACTTATCCCACGCGCGCTGTGCGCTATAAAGAGGAGGGAAATGTCATGATTACTTTTCAAATATTGAAGACTGGTGCATTAACTGAGTTGCGAATCAAATCTTCATCGGGTTTCCCAAGTTTAGACCGACAAGCAATGCAAATTGTAAAGAAATCAAGCCCATTTAAACACTTTCCTCCAAATCTATCCCAAAACTTATTGTCAATAGAGGTGCCAATGGAGTTTAAATTACGTTAAAATAAGTAAAGGGTCGTTTCACATATTCAACACTTCTTAAATTAAAACGAACCCGCGAATGCTCATTTTTAGTTGCATATCATTGCTTACAAATTATTTGAAGTTATGTGCTTTAATTACTCACTAATTTGTCTTCCGTTTTCAAATCAAAATCTGAAGCGTGATGTCTTTCGTGGAGTTGACTTGATAGCTCGCCATTAACACGATTAACCATACGCCCCCGCTGCACAGTCTTGCGGGCATCAATTTTTTTTGTCCATTCCATTAAATAAGCATAACTTTCAACATCTAAAAATTCCGCCGCATTGTAAAGTCTTCCCAACGCTAATTGGCCATACCATGACCAGATCGCTATGTCGGCTATAGTATATTCTGAGCCAGCTATAAACTCATTTTGCGACAGGCGTTGATCCAGAAGGTCAAGTTGCCGTTTCGTTTCCATGGCGAACCGATTTATCGGGTATTCAAACTTGGCTGGAGCATATGCGTAGAAATGCCCAAAACCACCCCCGAGATAGGGAGCACTCGCCATTTGCCAGAATAACCACGACATGCACTCGGTTTTTTCGGTAGGATCCTCAGGTATAAAGGAACCAAATTTTTCTGCCAGATATAATAAAATTGCGCCAGACTCAAATACACGCTGCCCTCCATCAACACTAAGATCTAGTAGAGCCGGAATTTTAGAATTGGGATTTATCTCCACAAAACCAGAGCTAAATTGTTCACCATCCCTAATTCGACATAGCCAAGCATCGTATTCAGCTCCAGTGTGTCCTAGAGCCAATAGCTCTTCGAGCATTATAGTTACCTTTACTCCGTTAGGCGTAGCTAGCGAATAAAGTTGCAAGGGATTATCTCCGACCGGCAGAACTTTTTCATGAGTGGTACCCGCGGTAGGCCGATTAATCTTGGCAAATGCGCCACCATTTTCCGTATCCCATTTCCAAACCCTCGGTGGTTGGTAATCGCTTGTATCGCCCATAAATTTGTTCCTCTGTCAAAATATATCCTAAAAGCCTGTCATCTAAGCCAGAATGAGCCGGCAACTTAATAGGTACTCGTCCTGTAGTCAAACCTACCTTTTAACTAACCCTTTGATTTCCAAAAGGGCCCGGGATCCTTGGGCCAAAATGGATTTGACAACTTGGTAAAGTTAATATTTGCAAAATCAGGAGGGATATCCCCTGGAGCATTTATATAGCCAATTTCTTCGGCAATGGGCTCAAAACCTGCATAGAAATGCTGACTAGATTTAACTACAATTCCTTTAAAAGTATTTGGGTCAATACCAAGACAGGTCATACCATCTGGATGAAACACTTGGGTCCGCTTACTAGTCAAAATAACGTCAACCCCAGCATGCCCCCGCAGCCAAACCGCCGTCCCCATTGGTGTTTTTGTATCGCCAAATGTTTGAGACGCCTCCTCCTTAATAGCTTGTACAGTGCACTGAAGATCCACAGGCATTCCCGACGAGGGGCCTGTTTTTCCACCTACTCTGATTAGGATATTTTGTCCTTCACCCGCTTCAACAGCAATCCTGACAGCTACTGGATCCCAAAAATAGGCTACCAGCAGATTTTGATCGCCTCGTTCTAATGCTCTAGCCAAAACGAATGTAGAGTCGGAAGGGGCTCCTCCACCAGCATTATCTGCTACGTCAGCCATTATAGTAAGACCAGAGTTTTCGCTTATTAATGATAAAGCCTCATCAATACTTAGTGTCGGCTGTACAAGTTCATTACGAGATTTCCAAATACGATCTCGCAAAGCGGCAGCAGCGATGTTACCTCTATCTTCGTTATCATCTGAAACGACCAATACCTTTGCCGTAGTATGAGGTACGTCTTGCCAAGGAAACCCATGAGCGAAAGAAACCGATAGAATTCCCTCATCGTTTTCGAGCTCTCCCATGTAAGAAACTATTTCGGCCATTTGTGGGTTCGATGTTCGAAATTTATTTATCATATGACAATCTAAGACAGACATTTTTGGCGAGATGGCCCCCAAAGCAGCACTACTTGCCAAATTGAATACTTCTTCAGCACGGGCGCCAATGTCCGTATGTGGATAAAGTTTGAAAGTTATAAGAACGTTTGAATTTTCAATCATTTTTGGTGTAATCGAGCAGTGCAAATCAAGCTCCGCCGCTATGACAATTTCATCCCCTACTATTTTTCGAATGCAACTGATCAGATCTCCTTCACAATCTTCGTAACTTTCGGCAGTCATAGCTCCATGTAAAGAAAGTAAAACAATATCTACTTCCCCTGCTGACCGCAGATCGGATAACACTTGATCCCGTAGGCCTTCATAAACCGCGTCGAGTGTTTTACCCCCAGGTTGTGCGAACGCCGCAACGCTTTCTATCACCTCATAATTTCTTTCCTCAGATCGCTTTCGCCAGATGTGGAGAGGCAGTGAGAATGTATTTGGTTCATTATCAGTTGCGTCTCCGTAAAAAAGCATTGTTTCCTCAAAGGTCGTCCAACCAGTTGGTAAATTGGAAAACGTATTTGTTTCGGTACCGAGGCATGCAATAAAGACTTTCACAATCGTAACTCCCCTGATCTGTTATAAATGATTTCAGAACTTATTAAAAACCACGCGTTTCCATAAACTCTCATCTACAAGAAAGTTACCAGATGTTACAAGACGAGATTTTTAACAACTACTTTATTGAAGTTCATTGTTAAAGACAAAGAAATAGAGCGTGTCCGCCGCTTGCAAATTTGAGGTTTGCTAATTATATCCAAAAATTATACGAAGACCCAACACTTTTCAATATTTGCTCCGCTGTGTGCCTTTATTAACAGAGTAAAAAAAAATCTAGCCGTGCCGCCGAATTGATATCGCAAAGCATAGATCGTCACTTTCCCATCTGCTGCCGAGCGATCAAATCTTTAAATTATATTTTAACAAAAAACGGAGGAAAATGTGTTTTACTAACATCTTGCAATGGCTTGTAGTTCTTGTTCATCGTTTTGATCTTGTTTAGAGGAAAAGGAAAGATTGCCTCCATATTGAGTGACTTTGGAAAAGTTCTTAAAAAAAATTCAAAACTATGAATAGAACCGATGACTTTTCCGAATCAAAAACATAGAAGAAATTGAAGGCTTCGAGCCTCAAACTGTAAAAATAAAAAAAGCTGAAGCTAGACAAAATTCATGATGAAGCGTTTGAGTTGGAAAGTTTTGAACGACTATTTATCAGAATGGAGAGTTGGAAGTCGACGTTTTAGACCTTGGCTGGCAGGATTTATTCTTTATAACATTTACTGTAATTGTAATTGTGAATCCAAAGGATCATCTAGTGGTAATTCGTTCATTGTTGGGTCAGTTGTTTCAAACAAAAAATACCGTAAAGGATTTTCAACGTTTACTCGAAGAAAGTACAAAGAATACTGGAGTTAATGAAATAAATAATGAGCATTCGGTCGCCGCAAAATAAACAGATTAGCAATTTTTAATGCAAATTATAAATATTTAGATTTAGAAGCAGACTCTTAAAATTTTGAGCATCCACCACCTAAGAAAGTAAAATATAAATAATTATCCCATAAGGAACTATAAAGTACAAATGACTTCTAATGACTCGAAAGATACCTCAATGCCTTTACTCGACCACTTGAGTGAGTTGCGCCGGCGACTGATATTTTGCTTTATCGGGATCATATTAACCTTTTTTCTCTGTTACGCTTTCTCACAGAATATTTATAATTTTTTAGTGGAGCCACTTGCCGATATTGGAAGTGACGGTCGACAGCGGCGTATGATTTTTACTGGTCTGCATGAGGCCTTTTTCACCCAAGTTAAAGTTGCTTTTTTTGGTGCGGTTTTCTTGATGTTTCCGTTGATTGCTACTCAAATATGGCGATTTGTTGCGCCTGGCTTATATAAAAGAGAAAAACGAGCGTTTTTACCTTTTCTTCTAGCAACCCCAGTTTTATTCCTTTTAGGTGCTATAACAGTTTATTACGTCGTGATTCCAGTCGCTTGGGAATTTTTTGTAAGTTTCGAGCAAATAGGAGGCCAAGGCCCCTTACCAATGGAATTAGAACCCAAAGTTAACGAATATCTTTCTTTAGTAATGGGGTTAATTTTGGCTTTTGGTATTTGTTTTGAGCTGCCTATCTTTTTACTTTTAGCAACAAAAATAGGTTTGACTAACGCACAAGGTTTAAAGAAAAAGAGGAAATACGCTATTTTATTTGCGTTTATTCTCGCAGCTATAGTTACTCCACCTGACGTGATTAGCCAAGTCCTCTTGGCTGTTCCAATCATCGTTCTTTACGAGCTGTCTATATTTTTTGCTAGGCATATAGAACCGGTGTTAGAAGAGGCCGATACGTTGGATTAACTGATTGAACACGAACGTTTATATGGAACAATTTTACTCTCAAAATTGAATATCAGTTGGACATAGTAAAGTGTACGGGTTGAACATTTGGGCGCGATCTGGGCTAATCACAAAACGCCTGTGGCATTATCAACTTGTTTTAAAAATTTTCCAAATTCACAATAATCATTATGTCTTGGCACTGATTTGGAATTCAACGTTTTCTGAATCGCAACCAAAGTAGGCTCAATCCATCCAAGACGGGCGTTATAAGGTAAAATTGACATCTTAAATTGCATCGTAGCCTTTTCGGATCCGAGAAAAGAGTTAGAAGTAAAACGATCACCGTCACAGTATAAAAAATATCCTATATCCGAGACATCGAAGCCCTTTCTTCTCATTACCCAAACATATAAATCCATTTGACGTTTGTAGCTACTTTTCCACGGATCATCCAAAGTGATGTTTTTACCTGCGGTTTTAAGTGACGTGCTTTTATAGTCAACTATATGAAGTTTTCCCGTATCCGTATTTAACCAAACATCATCAAGGCCACCACCAACTTTCAAGTTAGTTTCATCGTGTATTGTGTGAAAACGGCCTTTTGCCCCAAAATGTAAACTCTGCGTCCAAAGTTCGAAGTCTTCATGATCAAATGGAATTAAGTGCCCATATCCTTGAGCTTTTAGGAACGGATGAGGTGCCCCTTTTGCCCGGCACTCATCAAAGTCACGTTTCAGCAACACATCCGTTGCTTCATTTATGTTAAAACCAGGAGTGCTTGGGAAGTTGACTTTTTTTACTTGTTGCAGATAAAAACAACATGGACACCTAATAAAATTTTCAATCCGCGTCCTGCTTAATTCATACGGGGAACTATTATTTGGATTAAAAACGCCTCTATGTCTTTTTACATTTGACATCAAAGTTTTCTCTACCTAGCAAATGCCCAACGCACTTTAAAACAATCAAACGGGCCGTTCACCCTTTATCAAAATACGGTGCATTATTCGACCTTCATTTAAGTCGTAATCATGGTGAGCCAGATGCAAGACAGCTCGGTTATCACATAACAAGAGATCTCCTTCTTTCCATTTGTGCCTATAGCAAATATCCGGCGTGAGTACTTTGTCTAAAAGCGTCTGAATCATATGCTGACTTTCTGCTGGTTCCATGCCTACGATGTTTTCCAGTTTCCCCGGATGCACGTAAATGGCTTTTCGCCCAGTGTCGGGATGCGTGCGTATCAGTGGATGAATTGGTAAATTACCAAACTTTTCCCGCGCAGCCTCATCGATGTAAGCGAAATCTTCAATCTTGTTTACTGTTTCTAACTTGCCTAATTTAATTTTTTCAATTTGAGGCAGAGAATCGAAAGCAAGGTGCATATTGGCAAAGCTTGTATCCCCACCAGAGTTCGGAAGTTTAATCGCATATAAAACCGTAAATTTAGGGGGAATTTCATGGTTTGTATGATCTGTATGCCAATCACGACCGCCAAACGGGATAATTTTTCCTTCTTTATCGGGGGGCATATCGCGGCTGTCCAACACAGCAATCTCTGGATGACTTTCCATTAAAGTATCAGTGAGGTGTTGCTCCATTGTATCGCCAAATAGGCGAACAGCCGACAAAAGGTTATTCGGCTTCAATTTCTGATTTCTAAAAACCACCACAAGTGATTTTCGTATAGTTGCATTAATATTATAGAGGTCGTCCGAACCTACTTTTTGGGATAAATCGACGCCCAATATCTCGGCACCTATAGCATTTGATAGAGGATTTATAGTTGGACCCATTATCGCCTCCGGTGAGTTGCGCTTCGGACAGCTTATGATAATACCTTCAAGACGTTTATCGCAAGCCTCACAAATGCCGTTGATAACTTATCTATAGGTAAAACGGGTCTCATATTTAAAATAGACCACCCGATTTTCTGAACTTGGAACGATTATATTTTGACCAAGCTGCTATCTTGCCGGCGTTATCTACAATTCTTTTAGCAATTCAACCGCTAGTCTTTTTGCGCTGAGAAAAGCTGCCTCAATCCTTCCTTTTATGCACCAGTCTCCACAAGACGCTACTTGATTACTTCTATCGAGAAAAAATGATTGATCTGTCGGTCGGATAGAGTTTGCAAATCTCCATCGCTTCGTTTCTACATAATCGGCGGTGTTGATATTTAAACATAATATTTCGGAGGTGAATTTAAATAGCTTTTCTTGCACCTCATCTAGATCCATATTCATATTCTGTTCAGCCCACCTATTGGTGGATTGCACTAACAACGAAAAGTTTTTGCGGTCTGGTTTGGATGAGTTAACGGAAATCCAGCTGATGTTAGCGTTTTTTACTGAGGCTGCGTCGAAAGTTAGATTAATCGCATCTCGATAACCCAACAGAAGGGAATAGCAACCTAACATTTTGACGAGACCCACCCTCGATTTAAAGTCGACACCGTTTGGTAATAACTGATATGTCTGCTCCGCCGGAGCTGTTAGGATTATCCAATCGTAATCACCCAGGCGGCGGGCCTCGGTGTCGTACAAAACCCAACGTTCATCTTGCCTCTCTATTGAAGCCACTTTTATTTCAAACACACAGTCCAGATTTTTTGACAATTTATCAACAAAGCTCGACATCGTGGGCTTTCCGACATAATGCGGATGTGAGTCGCTCCACCGCGTTTGGCGGATGAGTTTCGGCCCATCGAACTCGGCAAAGCGTGGATCCCATCGTGCCACACACCCATTTTCCAAAAGCGGTTTTAAGAAACTTTTAAAGTCTGGTGACGTAGCGTCGAAAAATTGAGCGCCGTGATCAAACTGATGTCGACTTACAACCCTTGTCGCCATCCGTCCCCCAGGGCGACTAGACTTTTCATAAACTTTCACGGAGGCTGTCTTGCTCAAGTCGTTGGCAACTACGCACCCTGCCAGACCTGCGCCAATTACAGCGATTTCAGTCATTAATCAGACACTTATATTAGGGGGAACCTATAGGTAGGGCGGAAGTTACTGCCATTTTTGTGGGCTTCTCGCAAGCAGTGAGAGTGAGGAGTCCGTAACAATAGCGTTTGTCAAACGGACTCCTATCACGAAGTTACTTCGTTTCCTTTTTATCCTTATCAGTATGGGTATGATCACCGTACCCACAGCTACCTGCAACCGCAGTAGAAACACCAAGCGGAACAGACAGAAGCGATAATATCAAAACTAATTTTTTCATCGAAAATCTCCTTTGTCTATTCTTACGCCGACCTTTATCTCTCGGATCACTCAATTTATAATTTTTCAAACATGGGAACAGCAGGATTTGATCCTGAATATATTTTCTAAGTACCTATTTCGTTCGCTTATTATTCTGATTGCCAGATCGCAACTTTATGTTTTGCAAATACCTCTTAGAAGAAGTAAATACCGTTCGTTCACCTAAAAAAAATAATTGTGTTTCGTGATTATGAAATGCTTTAAACGCGTCATCAGAAAAATCCAGCCCACCTGTCAACACACCGAATGATGGCATTACAAATTTTTGGGCAGATTTGATAAAGCATGGCCGCCTTACCCTCACACCTCCAAACTTTATAATCCCGGCTGGATGAAAATGTGCACTTATTTCCGGTCCCAAGAAATTTTTTTGCATGATATGACGTAATGTGATGCCATCCACCTCGATACTTTCCAAAGATTGAAATCTATCGGTTACACCCCCCTGATCGTGATTTCCCTCAATCCATACAGCTTCCAAATTTTCCAAGGCATTAAGTAGTCTAGATTTGTTGTCTTCAGACATTCTTTTCCATGCAGACCGGTCATGAAATGTGTCGCCTAAAAAGAAAATTCTTTGTGGCTCAAAATATTTTATAACTGCTTCTAACTTTTCGAGCGTTTCATGTGTGTCATACGGAGGTAAAAATTGTCCTTTCTTGTGATAACTAGATCCTTTTTCGAAATGCAAGTCGGCAACTAAAAGCGAGGACTGAGACGGCCAATAGAGCGCACCGCTTGGATGCATCTCGAAAATCTTCCCTTCAAATTTAGTGCAATGCCTGGACCTTAGCGGCACGGATTATTTCCTCTTCAATTTCGCTGAAAATGTCATCGGTTAATTCACTCCAGACGGTACTTTCTCTACTAATTTGCATAACTAGCGGGACTGCCATGGGCGAAATATAATCTAATTTCTTAGAAATGATATTATCTTGAAAATTAGCTAGTGTAGAGGTAAGTCGACTAGCATCTATTAACCCTTCCATCGCATCCCGTCTAACTGCTTTAAGGAGAATATGATCTGGTTCATAGCGACGTAAAACATCATATATTAAGTCTGAACTAAAAAGCACCTGACGTCCCGTTTTAACCTGCCCAGGATGACGTCGTTCCACTAGGCCAGATATTATTGCTGCATCGCGGAATAGGCGTTTCAAGAGTGGCGTTTCCTCAAGCCATTCTTCAAATTCGTCAATCATGATACTAGGCTCAAGTAATTTTTCTGCATTTTCGACAGGCTTAAGCGACCAAACAGCGAGAGCGTAATCACTTATAGAAAACCCCATTGGTTTTAAACCGGCCCTTCTCATTCTCCTTAGCAAGAGAAAACCTAACGTTTGATTAGCATTCCTTCCTGAAAAAGTATAAACAACGAAATAAAAGCGGCTTTTGAACTCGAATACTTCGGTTATCAATCTCTTGTCGTCTGGAAGGTGCGAACGATTATCCTGCATAGTTAACCAGTCCTGAATTTGACCAGGAAGACCTTTCCAATTCGTTTTACGACCGATCAGCAATCTAACTGCTGACGCTAAATTTGTCGTTAATGGTAACCTCCCACCAGCATAACTAGGTATTTGGGCTTCATCATCATTTGTTTTTGAAACCAGAACGGTAGCGTCATGTAAACTATCGAATTTGAGTACCATTCCACCGAAAAGAAAGGTGTCACCTTGAGCTAGGTTCAAAATGAAATTTTCTTCAATATTCCCTAGCGTTCGATTTCGCAGTTTCACTTTTAGCATCGGTGACTCCACGATCGTACCAATATTCATTCGATATTGCCTTGCGATTTTAACATCACGCAATGCGTACGTGCCCGGTTTTCTCTCAATGAGGCGATTATATTGAGGATACGTTTTCAAAGCATATCCACCATTGGATACAAAAGCTATTACTTCATCAAACTCATTACGCTCTAATTTCCTATAGGGAGCTGCTTTAATTATCTCGGCATATAAGAGATCAGCTTGAAAATTGCCAGAGCAAGCCGTCCCTAGCAAATGCTGTGCAAGAACATCCAACCCACCAACCCTAAAACTGGTTCCATCCAAGTTTCCTGAGTCTATTTCAAGCTTGGCTGCTAAGCATTCTAAATATTCAAATCTGTTTGTAGGAACCAGCATCGCGCGGCTTGGTTGGTCAATACGATGGTTCGATCTTCCCACTCTCTGAATTAAACGACTAACGCCCTTTGGCGCTCCAATTTGAACTACCAAGTCTATTTCTGCCCAATCCAAGCCTAGGTCTAACGAGCTGGTAGCAACAACACAATCTAGTTTTCCGGCCGCCATGCTCGCTTCTACTTTGCGCCGTAATTCACGTTCTAGTGATCCATGGTGAAGAGCGATACGACGATGCTTATCATTTACTTGCCATAACTCCTGAAACACAAATTCGGCCTGTGCACGAGTATTGACAAATATGATACTCATTCCAGCGCTAGATATATTTTCGTAGATATTTTCAATTACATGCTTTGCTGAATGCCCTGACCAGGGAATGCGCGAACTGGCCTCCAATATTTCTATCTCTGGCCTTACCCCTTCCGAGACTTCTACTAAACTACCTCTATCGCGAGTAATCCAATCAAGCGCTCGTTGCGGATTATTTATCGTGGCCGAAAGACCAATGCGGACAGCGTCTGGCGAAAGTGAAGTGATCCGCTCTAGATTCAAAGATAACAGGTCACCTCTTTTATTATTAAAGAAAGTATGTAACTCATCAATTATTATAAACCGTAGTTGACTAAAGTAAGTCTCCGCATCTTCGTAAGATAACAAAAGAGCCAATGACTCAGGCGTAGTCATTAAAAAGTCAGGCGGCTTACTTTTTTGACGCCTGCGTCTTCCAGCCGGGGTGTCGCCGGTGCGTGTTTCAAATGATATCGGAAGATCGATGGCTTCAATAGGTTTAGTGATATTCCTGTGAACATCCACTGTGAGTGCTTTAAGTGGTGAGATGTATAGCGTATGAAGACATCCATTAGATCCTCTTTCATGAATATCTAGAAAAGATGGTAAAAAACCGGAGAGTGTTTTGCCTGCTCCGGTCGGCGCCAAAACCAGAACATCATTCCCAGAACCAGCATGCTTTGCTGCCTCTATTTGGTGCGGGAACCATTTCCATTGTCGGTTAGTCATCCACTCACTTAGGGGATGTTGTTTGAGCTTTGCAAGGGTCTCACTATATTGTAGGTCATGCAGTGGATTAATCATGAACTTTATATAGCACCAATTGACACCTACATCGACCCAATCAAGCCCGTCGACAACGCAATAATTACGCACGGCCACGCCGATCACGCACGACCCGGCCACCAAAAAGTTTTAGCCTCTCGACAGACAATAGACATTATGAAAATTAGGTATGGTGAGAAAAGTGCCACCTCTTTTCAATCAATGGAGTTTGGCAAACCATTGAGAATAAATGATGTAACCATTGCGTTACATCCCGCCGGACACATTTTGGGAAGCGCTCAAGTTTCGATAGAGTACAGAGGGCAGCGGGTTGTTGTAACGGGCGATTATAAAACAATCCCTGATAGCAGTGCTCAGGCATTTGAAATCATTAAATGCGACCTTTTCGTAACTGAAGCGACCTTTGGCTTGCCTATATTTCAGCATCCGTCGCCCCATAATGAAATCAACAATCTATTAAAGTCTATTTCAAAGCAACCTAACAGAACGCACCTAGTTGGGGTATATTCTTTAGGGAAAGCACAACGAGTTATGAGTCTTCTCCGAGAAGCTGGCTATGACCGCCCTATTTTTATTCACGGCGCTCTAGAGAAACTTTGCGACTACTATTCATCTGAAGGAATAAATCTAGGCCAACTTCGAAAAGCACTCGTTCAAGACAAAGAAACTATGAAAGGAGCAGTTGTGATGGCACCGCCGTCGGCGCTCCGAGACCGTTGGTCAAGGCGTCTTATGGACCCAATAATTTGCCAGGCGTCTGGTTGGATGACAATAAAACAACGAGCTAAAAGAAGTGGCGTTGAACTTCCACTAATAATATCAGATCACGCCGACTGGAACGAACTCACCAGCACAATCAAGGCTACGGAAGCTGATACAATTTGGGTCACACATGGAAGGGAGGATGCAATAGTGCATTGGTGTAAACTCAATGGGAAAAATGCAGAGCCACTGCGATTACAAGGACGCGATGAGGAGCTTGAGATATGAAAAGGTTCTCGCAACTCTTAGTCACACTTATTTTGAAAACTTCCCGTAATGACAAAATTTCAGTTCTATCTGAGTATTTCAAATATACTCCAGATCCCGATCGTGGTTATGCTCTAGGTGCGCTCACGAGAACATTATCTTTTCCTGGAATAAAACCGACATTGTTACGAACCTTGGTAGCGGAGAAGATTGATCAAGAGTTGTTTAATTTGTCCTATGACTATGTTGGTGATTTGGCCGAAACTGTCTCCTTAATTTGGCCAGACACAACACCAAGTAAAGAAAAACTGCCAAGTATTACAGAATTTATTTCCGATTTGGAGGAAACCTCAAAGACAAAACTTTCTTCATTAATTTCAAGTTTTTTGGACAATGCCAATTCAGATGAACGCTGGGCGATGATTAAATTTGCTACTGGTGGCCTCCGAGTTGGTGTCTCAGCAAGACTGGCTAAAACGTCACTTGCGGCTTACAGCGGTTACCTATTGGAAGATATCGAGAGAGTGTGGCATGGTCTTACGCCGCCATACATTGGTCTCTTCGAATGGCTGGATGGGAAATCTGACATTCCCAAAATTCAGCATACGAGAACATTCCATCCTATGATGTTGGCAAACCCTTTAAACACAGAAAAGGATTTTGATCGTCTTGATCCAAACGATTTTCAAGCTGAATGGAAATGGGATGGTATTAGGGTTCAGGCGGTTTTTGATGAATCTAGCAAGCGGCTTTTTTCCCGAACAGGTGATGATATATCTAGAGCTTTTCCAGATATCGTCGGCGAACTTAACGGGAAAGCTGTCTTGGATGGGGAATTACTCGTTGGTGACAACTTCAAAGCGCTCCCGTTTAATCATCTACAACAAAGGCTGAATAGAAAATCACCAACCAAAATACACCTAAAAAACTACCCCGCATTTATTCGGGTTTACGATATGCTATTTTACAATGATGACGATATAAGGGATTTGCCTCTTCAAGTTAGACGTCAAAAATTAGAAGATTGGATGGAACGGGTAAGAAATAGTCGACTGGATATTTCTGAGATCTTAGTTTTTGATAACTGGAATCGTCTTGCTGAACTGCGAACAGAGAAAGCCGATACTCTTGGTCACGAAGGCGTTATGATCAAAGACCTCCAAAGTAAGTATTCGGCGGGACGTCCAAAAGGTCCATGGTTCAAATGGAAGCGGGACCCAAAATTTCTAGATGGTGTTATGATGTATGCTCAACGGGGCCATGGCCGTCGGAGTTCATTTTATTCGGATTATACCTTTGGAATATGGCAAGGGAATGAATTGGTGCCTGTGGGAAAAGCTTACTCAGGTTTTACTGATGAAGAACTCGTGATGCTAGATAAATGGGTTCGAAACAACACGCTGAACCGATTTGGTCCCGTTAGAGAAGTCAGGAAGGAGCTGGTTGTAGAACTCGCGTTCGACAGCGCACATGAAAGTTCGCGTCACAAATCTGGCGTAGCCCTCCGTTTTCCGCGCATTAATCGGATACGCTGGGACAAGCCTGCACAAGAAGCCGATACAATAGAAACAATCTGGTCAATAATATAAGCAGCCCACCGAATTGCTTTTATGGATGGGAACACCTTCTAAGGAATTTCTTATAGAAGTCCGAATAACAAGAACTTTTCGTGCCATTTCTCTCTTAATATTTTGTATCAATCGTCCCCACCACCTGTATCCCGGAGGGTTTCTTTAGCCTTATGACAACTAGCTCTCCAGAAGATGGAAAAACTCCCGTCAATGCAGTGATATTCACTTGATGCGTAACTAAAATTAGTCCGCTAGTGGAAACTTGCTCAAATAACCATTTTCGAAGCGCTGTCGTCTGAGGCTCCTCTCTTTCCGGCCTATCGAAGAAGGAGTTTAAAAATTCGATTTCCTCTACAAGACCTAGCTTAAGGAGCTTCGCCGTTTCTTTACATCGACACCACTGACTGCTTTTAACACGAGCACTTTTTACACCACTTTGACGAAATTTTTCACCAACCATCCGTGCCTGGGATCGGCCTTCTTCAGACAAAAGTCTTTGCGTTCTGCAGTCATTCACATCAAAGTTTTTTGGATCGCCCATTCCCGGCGCTAAGGCATGGCGCAGTAGAAATACTACTCCTTTGTCGCGAGCCAAATTAAATAAATGCTTGTCACTCAAATTCGAGCTCTCAGCAGAACCAGTAATGATAACCAACCAAAATAAAGTTATCTTGAAGAGGGTTAACTTTATAGAAACTTTCTTTTTCATTTTGTTTTTTTCATTTCGTTATATAGCTTTTGCTTAAAGGTATAAGGTTGAAAAGCCACCACGTCTGTTTCAAATATATAATAGGTTCAAAAATTGAGATCTATTGTTTTTAATTTTAGTTATGAAAAGATAATGATAGCCTGTTTGGGTGTTTTCAAAATATTTGCGGCATCAGTTTAGAGGCTACGAAATTTTATACGACAGTAAATAATAATTTATATCGTCCAATTGCATTCTATTAACAATAGTGTTCGAGGAGTGGCACATGCGCGAAAATAAAATAAAGAAAATTTGGCAAAACGGGAAATGTGCGACTTTAGGATGGCTATCCGTTTCTCACGGGATGACCGCAGAGGTTATGGCAAGACAGGGTTTCGATGCACTTTGCGTTGACTTGCAACATGGCATATCAGAAATGAGCGACGTTTTACCCATGCTGCAAGCTATTTCTCAGACAGATACAGTTCCATTCGTAAGAGTTGCCTGGAATGATCCTGCCTCTATTATGAAGGCACTCGACTTAGGTGCATATGGTATAATTGTGCCCCTTGTGAATAATGCAGACGAAGCTGAACGAGCCGTAAGCGCCTGCCGGTACCCACCCGATGGAATGCGGTCTTTTGGCCCTATACGGGCATTCCAATACGGGGGAGCTGACTATCCAAGTAAAGCAAATGAGGAGATCATTGTTATGGCAATGATTGAAACCAAAGAAGGTTTGGCAAATCTGGAAGCTATTTGCGCAACGCCTGGTCTTGATGCAGTATATATTGGGCCTTCCGACCTTTCCTATGCCTTAGAACTTGCACCGAGAGGTGATAACCCAGACCCCTTGCATATAGAAACATGTAATAAAATACTTAAAACAGCACATGATAGTGGAATCAAAGCTGTGATGCATTGTGCGGGCAGCGAGTTTGCGATAGATGCGGCAGAGCGGGGCTTTGATATGGTCATGCTCACCTCAGACCTAGCATGCATGACAGCTGGCAGCAAAATGCAGCTAGAAAATTTCAAAAAGAATGTAACATAATTAAAAACTAGCTAATCCTTTTTGACTAGTTTTTGAGCCCGCTGTTATAAGATCTTGTTTTGGGAGTCTGCTCATAAAGTAAAAGTGAGGTCCATTTGGATCTAGTCTGGTCAGCGGAAATCTTTTTTCTGCCCTTCCCGGTATAGTATAAAAATTCCGGCTCCGACAATTAGGGCCGCGCCACATATTTTCCACTCATCCGGGACATCACCCCAAATGAAGTACCCTATTAAAGCAGCATATACCAATGATAGATATTTAAAGGGGGATACGATACTCGCAGAGGCAAATAAAAGAGCTTGAATTTGTAGAAAATGAGCTAAACCAACCATGGTTCCTGCTGCTGCAAACAAAAATAAATCCGATAAGCTTGGCATACTAGCGCCAAAAACAGGCAAACTTAAAGCGCCAGTAATCAAGGCAGCAACCATCGAAAAGAATAATATTGACGCTGAACTATCACCACCTTTCATACTTCGTGTAACTAGGTCTCTAAACGTAGCTAGTAAAGCTGTAATAATTGGGATAGCGTATAAAAAGTAATCTCCCCCACCTGAGGGTCGCATGATTAAAAGTACGCCTAAAAAACCTACGAAAACAGCCACCCATCTTCGCCAACCCACCTTCTCTTTTAACAACGGCCCAGATAATGCAGTTAACATAATGGGGCTAAGAAAAATTATTGCTAAAGCTGTCGCTAACGGCAAATGTATAAAAGATAGAACTACAAATATTGATGTGGCTGTTCCAAGGAATGCTCGAAAAAGCGTAGTTTTAAGATTCTTTGTAAAAATTATATTATAATTTTTGGCAATAATTATGAGGCAAATAATTGGAATAAACGAGAAAATCCCTCGATAAAATAAAATTTCTCCCGCATGATACTTTGCGGTCATCCATTTTGTAATTGCGTCCTGGCTTGTAAGCACAAGCGTTCCCGCTATCATGCACAAAACGCCCTTCGTATTGTCCGTCAAATTACGGAACATTATTTCTCGCTTTCGTTAATGAGAGTCAGGGAAGAATGTGCCGGCAGATCCTACCCTTTTCTAAAGCGCCATGCCATAAAGATCGCTTTTAATTTTTCTTACTTAATCTATTAAATACCAATTTCTAAGTGATTGCTCATTCCTTTATGCTCACTCAGCCGCCATAACGGAGTTATCTATGCCACGGTAAATGAAAACTTCGTCGTCCAGATTAATTAAAGGAAATTCCGTCTGTTCTCGCCAGTGATCTTGTGTGTGCCGCCACTCAAAACTATCGCCTCTACGCGGCAATAATGGCAATGCCCTTTTAAGATAATTTGGATTAAAGTCCTCGTCATCCATCCAGTCAAATAAGGCCATATCTGATTCTGTCTTTCGCAATGCAGGCTCTACACTTTTTGCGCCATTCTTTTTCATATGATTGAGAAGCCGGCAAACGAATCCCGCTATTATTTCACTCCTTATCGTCCAACTTCCTCTGAAGTAACCAAAAACCCAAGCCAAGTTAGGCACACCCGTGAACATCATTCCCCGATATGTTACGGTGTCATGAAAATTTAATGGCGCACTATCAATGGCAAAGTCTATATCGCCCATTACATTCATATTAAAGCCAGTGGCAGTGACAATCACATCCGCTTCCAAAATCTCACCTGACTCTAGCTGAATACCCTTGGATACAAATTTATCTATTTGCGAAGTCACTACTGATGCTTTGCCATCTGCAATAGATTTAAACAAATCCGCGTCTGGAACAAAGGCGATACGTTGACGCCATGGTCTATATGGAGGTGTAAAATGCTTTTCAACATCGTAATCAGGACCTAACAAATCCCTTATATTGCCTATTAATTCATCCCTCACTTTCTCAGGTTCTGAACGACACCGCGCAGTGAATGTTGTTTGGTCATGCATAATCTTGCGTCGGGTGATTTCATGTATCCAGGCCTCATCGATATTCAGTTCTCGAAGGGTTTCAGCAATTTCAATAGCGTTACGTCCGGTACGAAAAAACGTCGGCGTGCGCTGAAGCATCGTAACATGCTTTGCGCTATTGGCCATAGCGGGAACTACTGTTGCTGCCGTTGCCCCTGACCCAATAACAACAACTTTCTTATCTTTATAATCTAAATCATCTGGCCAATTTTCTGGGTGCGCTATCCTACCTTTAAAATCCGAGATACCGTCCCAATTAGGCGTATAGCCCTCATTGTGCCTATAATATCCCTGGCACATCCATAAAAAGTTTACCCGAAAATGCTTCAGCTCTTTGTTCTCGAGACATTCTGCTTCGATAAACCACTGCTTTTCGGCGTTACACCAATTTGCTCTCAATATTCGATGTTTGTATCTAATATTTTTCTCTAGACGGTTTTCTTTTATAACTTCTCCCATGTAAGAGAGTATCTCATTCGCGGTGGCAATTGGCGGCCCAACCCAGGGCTTAAAACTGTACCCGAAAGTGTGAAGGTCACTATCTGATCGAATTCCTGGGGAACGATGTGTCCACCAAGTTCCACCGAAGCTTTCCTCAGCTTCAAGTATCAGAAAATTTTCACTAGGGCAGTATTTGTTGAGGTAAACTCCAGCTGCCACGCCAGAAATGCCCGCACCAACTATTAAAACATCGAAATGCTCGCTGTCTTTATCGTTAGTAGTTTCCACGTTTCCATTTGACATCAGCATCACCCAAAATGACTTTGTAAAATTAGCGCATATTCTCGATATCTATTGATAATTTCAAATCCATTTGAGGTCAACTTCGCTTTATAGACGTACCCTAGTTAGCGGATTATCTGTTTACAGCGTTTGAATTGGTCGTGATACTTAAATAGCCTAAATAGACTCACCCGTGGAGTATGCCTTCATGTTCATAGATAAAATTACGGCGATACCAATAAGAATACCTCTGACAAAGGACTTTGGCGGAAGTACATACAGCGTTACATCGCGGTGTACAATTGTGACACAATTGTGGGTGAAAGATGGACCAGTTGCTGAAGTTTACAATGGAGATAACAGAAGTCACGGTAGAGAAATCGCAGATCTTATAGATAAACAAATTGCCCCACTATTAATCGGCGAAGATGTCCGCAACTGGCAACTACTGAACCTTAAAATGCGTAGAAAATTAGAAACGGCTGCCTTATCCGCGGAGCTATTCAGCCAGGCTATTGCTTGCGTTGACACAGCGATTTGGGACGCGATAGGTCGCTGTTTTGACGTTAGTGTTTGCCGTTTGCTCGGCGGAATTAGCGATAGAAGAGAAATAATTTCAATTGGTGGTTACTACGAAGATGGAAAAACGCTCGATGATCTAGCACGTGAAATGCAAGATTTGAAAGATCTTGGCATGAGTGGGTGCAAGGTAAAGGTCGGCGGCTTGACGCCCGAGGAGGATGCCAAAAGAGTGCGTATAGCCAGGGAAGCAAACGGACCAGATTTTCTAATAGCCGTAGATGCCAATAGAGGTTGGTCATGGCGAGAAGCTACTAAGTTTGCTAATTTAGTTGAAGATCAAGAAATTGCCTGGTTCGAAGAACCATGCCACTGGATGGATGATATACGCGGTATGCGAGAAGTTCGACAGCGAACGAAAATTCCTATCAATGCTGGTCAAAGTGAAATCTCAGGTCAGGGTATGCGAAGACTGATTAATTCTAATGCGGTCGATATTGTTAATTTTGATGCTTCTGAAGGTGGTGGCGTCTCCACTTGGAAGAAGGTTGCTGCTATTGCCGAACTTTCTGATATAGACCTTACGCATCACGAGGAACCACAAATAGCATCACACTTATTATCCTCCCAGCCACACGGAATGTGCGTTGAATGTTTCGCTGATCCGGAGCGGGATCCACTTTGGGCTGGAATGCTAATGGAAGGCCCAAAAGTCGCAGACGGATTGATACACATTTCAGAAACGTCTGGATTTGGAATTCGATTAGACCCGTCGGCTATAAAAAAGTTCCAAATTTAAAGAGCAAAAAAAATGCTACTACCAGAAAATCTTAAGGGCGCCATTTTTATGAGCATAAATATGTTCGCCTTTGTGATCAACGATGCCTTCATGAAATTTCTTTTCATTGATATCTCAATATACCAGGCAATTTTCTTAAGAGGTATCATTACAATACCAATGCTGACGGTAATAGTAGTCTATAGAAATCAAATCAAAGTTTCAGTAAATAAAGCTGATTGGAAATACATTTGGCTTCGCGTTGCGGCCGAAGTAGGTGCGGCTGTATTTTTTCTATCGGCACTAGCCCAAATACCGTTAGCAAATGTTACCGCGATACTTCAAGCAGTACCATTGACAGTAACAATGGCAGCCGCATTCTTACTAAGGGAGACTGTGGGGTGGCGTCGATGGCTTGCAATAATAATTGGGTTTCTGGGCGTCACAATAATTGTACGACCTGGCGTAGACGGGTTTTCTATCTATTCGTTTTATGCAATTGCGGCTGTTTTCTGCGTTACAATCAGAGATATAGCCACGCGAAAACTATCCAAAGACGTCCCAACATCGCTAGTAGCCTTGATTACGGGCATTGCAATTACGTTATATGGAGCAATTATGTTGCCGAATGTAGCGTGGGTCACCTTAACTAGCACGCATTGGGTTTTATTAACACTTGCCGCTATAGCGATTGTTTTTGGTTACTTTTTTAGTGTTCTAGCCATGAGAACTGGCGAGACTAGTTTCATAGCACCCTTTCGATATACGGCTATGATATGGGCAATTGGGCTCGGGGTTATTATTTTTAATGACTGGCCGGATAACCTAACCGCCGTTGGCACACTAATTGTGATAATTACGGGTATTTACTCCTTCCACCGTGAGAAAATACGAAAAGACATCGGAAACAGCGTT
Source organism: uncultured Alphaproteobacteria bacterium (assembly GCA_902629125.1). Lineage (GTDB taxonomy): Bacteria > Pseudomonadota > Alphaproteobacteria > Thalassobaculales > Thalassobaculaceae. The sequence continues at coordinate 9,877 of CACOPQ010000006.1, read as the reverse complement.
TAACGTTTTTCGTAAGACTCGCTAAACGCCAAGTTTTTCTGCTAGCTGCGGAAAGGTATCAACTATTATATCATGATCGGGACTTGGGATCGGGTCAGGGGGTCCAGCAACACCCCATTCGCTTGGTCTTCTTACAAAGGCCGTTTTGAACCCAACTTTCTTGGCCGCATTCAAATCAAAGTTATGACAAGCGACCATGCATATTTCATCCGGATTCAAATTTAACCATTTGGCAACCGTCTCATACGGAGCAGAAAGCGTTTTATATTTTCCTATTGCTTCACAGGAAAAAACCGCATCCCACGCAATCTGATTTTTTCTAGCGGTATCCATTATAATTCTAAAGCTTAATATCGTAAAAGAGCAGCATAGATATCTTTGTTTTAACCTAGAAAATGACTGCGGAAAATCGTCCCAAGTATCGAATGAATGCGGCGCTTTCCAGGCGATTTCTCTTCGGTCATCGGACGAGAACATCTCCAATCCATTTTCCCGACAAAGCTCGTCAAGAACTAATGCATGAGCACCATCGAAATTTATTGTTGGAGGCTCATATTCCCCTAGATTGATGATCTTTTCTAGCGACCTTTTCCTTAGTTGATTGGCAATATAAGCCCAATTTTTCTCCAAACCGTATTTTTCACCAATTTGCTTAAGAATTCTTGAAAACCCCGTATGCCAATCTAAAATTGTTCCTCCGGTATCGAATGTTAGAGCTTTAATTATTTCTGGTGCCATTTTCGCCTCACAATTTCTCCCATCAGCTCGGTGATGATTGAAGACACGCTATAAAACCTTCCTTTTAAAACAACTAAGTCGTTTTATAGTAATAATAGAAGTATATGTAGTCATTGAGTTTTTATTAATATTTAAAATCAGGTTAACGCGGGATCGTATGGGCAGATAGATAAAAGGAAAAAAAATGACCAAAACAGAGTATGATTATATTGTTGTCGGCGCTGGATCCGCCGGGGCAGTTCTTGCTAATCGGCTAACAGAATCTGGCGAGTATAAAGTATTGTGTTTGGAAGCAGGCACTGAAGGATCAGACTATTTTTGGTCTCGAGTACCGATCGGAATGGCAAAATTGATTAATAAACCCGCTGTTAATTGGTGTTTTTCATCAGAACCTGATGAGGGTAGTGGCGGGAGGAGAATTCCTATTCCGCGTGGAAAAATGCTTGGTGGATCTAGCTCTATCAATGGGATGGTCTTCGTTCGCGGGCAACCTCAAGACTACGATCACTGGGCGCAATTGGGCAATCGAGGATGGAGTTATTCCGATGTACTTCCAATCTTTAAAAAGATGGAGTCATACGATGGAGGTTCAGATGAAACCAGGGGACGTGACGGAATTTTACGAGTAACCGACGAAGCTCCAGATATTTGTCCGCTTCATGAAAGAATGATAGCGGCTGCAGAGAAAATTGGAATCCCATATACAAAAGATTATAATGGAGCATCGCAAGAAGGTATCGGCATAACACAGGTTACAATAAATAAGGGCAGGAGACAGAGCACAGCCTACTGCCACCTAGACCCCGCTCGCGATCGACCAAATCTAACAATCGTGTCTGGCGCAATGGCTGAAACGCTTATTATAAAAGATAAAACATGCCATGGCGTAAAATATTCGGCAAAGGGCATAAAACATGAAGCTATCGCTAGGCGTGAAGTGATTGTGAGCACTGGTTCTATTAATTCACCAAAGCTTTTAGAGTTATCAGGCATCGGCGATCCCGAAATCCTCAACAAGTTCAGTATAGATGTAAAACACGAATTACCCGGCGTAGGACGAAACCTAAGGGATCATTATTCGCCCAGAATGCGGTTCACCATTACGGAAAAAGGGGCGACGTTTAATGATAATGCACGCGGGTGGAGACTAGCAGCTGAAGCTATTAAATATGCAACTACGGGGAAAGGCTTTTTTGCTATGTGTGCTGCACCTATCAGAATGTACTTTAAAACACGTGACGGGTTGGCATCTCCCGATGCAGCAATAGCCATGACACCATTTCTTTATGAGGCAGTAGACGGACAACTACAAATCTCGAAGCAGCGGGGCGTAACACTTAATATAAATGTACTGCGATCAGAGAGCCTAGGTGATATCCACGTCCAGTCCGCTGACCCGATTGTGCCGCCTGCAATTCGCTTTAATTTCATGTCGGCTTCCTACGACCGTGAGGGCACTGTAGCTGCAATGCGAAAAGCTAGAGAATTATTTTCAACGTCGCCATTAGCTGAAGTGGTAGGAGAGGAAATAGGACCAGGACCGGAATGTCAGAGTGATGACGACATGGTTGATTGGATAAAAAATAATGCAGAAACAACTTATCACCCGGTCGGCACCTGCAAGATGGGAACCGATAATCTCGCCGTGGTAGATGAACAGCTTAAGGTACATGGTATTAATGGCTTGCGGATAGCAGATGCCTCAATCATGCCCACCCTCACCTCTGGCAACACTAACGCGCCGTCAATCATGATCGGTGAAAAATGCGCAGAGATGATACTAAAAGCCGCATCCAGCCTTGAAGAGGCTGCCTAAAAACCGGGGAGCAATCTTAAATTCAAACTTGCTAAATCGCTCTTCAGAACGCTTTTTTTGCGAAAGTCCTTGAAAATCGTTTTGGATTTTTCTAGTTGCACGTTATTAAACTGGCCTGCAAATTGCATAATTCGAGTGAGTTAACGCAATTAAACGAATGACCTTAAAATGACTGTACGGAAACTTTTTGATGAAGCGTATTATCTGGCGCAAAACCCAGATATCGGAGCCGCCGGGATCGATCCGTTCCAGCATTATATGGATATAGGCTGGCGCGAGAACAGAGACCCAAATAAATTTTTCTCTAGTGGTTTTTATACAAATTTTAATACTGATTTGAGAGAAGATGGAACCATAAACCCACTTCAGCATTATGTAGAATTTGGTGTTCAAGAGCTTCGTAATCCTAGTCCGTTTTTTGATACGAGTTATTATCTTGAAAATAATCTTGATGTTGCAAATGGTTCGACAAATCCATTAGAGCATTTTTGGCTATTTGGAAACACTGAAGCTAGATCCCCTACTGCAGATTTTGATATCAACTTCTATTTATCAAACAACCCTGATGTGGCCGCTGCTGTGAATGCTAATTTGTTCTCAGCATTCGAGCATTTTATAACTTTCGGTCACAAAGAACGTAGAGACCCATCTGAGAATTTTAACACAAATCTGTATTTAGAATTATACCCGGACGTCGGCGCTTCTTCGTTCACAGCGTTTGAACACTACGAATATTTTGGAAGAAACGAAAAACGTCGACCAGACGAAGTTTATACTATACCAGAAGGAAATACCGCAACAATTGTGGGCACGTCGTTTGCCGAAACACTGACGGGAAGCAGTGGTGACGATACAATCCAGGGCGCTGGTGGCAATGACGTTATCAGAGGCAATAATGGTAACGATACGCTCACAGCCGGTTCCGGCAATGACCAATTATACGGCGATAATGGAAACGACACCCTTACGGGTAATAGTGGAAGCAACAAACTTTTCGGTGGAGCAGGCGACGACGTAATTGCTGCTGGCACGGGCACTGACTTAATTACCGCCGGTGCCGGGGATGATACCATTAATCTCTCAAACTCCAGTGGCGACACGTTGATATATAGCGGGCACACATCGAATTTGAATGGCAGCGACACTGTAACGACCTTTCAAAGTAATGATGTGCATAATTTCAATGCTGCCCTAAATGCAGGTGCTATAAGTAACCTGCTGAGCGGGGGTATAAGTATCGCTTCGGTAAACGCTTTGGCTGATCAAACTACTGCTATTAATTTAACCGATGAGAAAGTTTACATAGCCGAGGTAGCAAATAAAGCAGACATAGACACAGCCGCAGATATCGTGACTGCTTTCACAGCTACCGGCGGTGTAATGGATGCCATTACTGTTGCAGCTGATGCCGATGCCATATTGCTTGTAGGCGGTGCCGATGACGATACTACGCAGTATTTGTATGGACTGAATAATAATAGCACAGCAGCTATTGTCGTGGACGAGGTAGCACTGCTGGCTACTATCACGACCGACATAACCGACGGAATACGGGGGCTATCCACGAGTAATTTTTCTTTTGCCATCACGGGTAACGATTCCGACGAAACTCTAGATGGGACAAGCTCGGATGATCAAATTATTTCAGGAAATGGTAATGACACGATAAATGGCCTTGCGGGAAACGATAACATCACATTAGGCAGTGGTATAGATACAATTGTTTTTAATGGGGTGACCTCTTCTTTAAATGGTTCTGATACAATTGCCACATTTCAATCAGCTGATAAGTATGATTTTTCCACCTGTTTCAATAATGGATCAATTAATAACTTATCAATTAATAGTTCTTCCAAAATAGAGATCTCACTTGCTAACGAAGCAACACTAGCTGACCATGCAACACCAATCAATCTTCAAAATGGTCAGCTCTATATCGCCGAAGTAAGTACAAAGACACAAATCGATACGGCTGCCGACATCTCAACTGCACTTTCCGATACGAATGGATTGCTGGATGCCATCGACATTGCTACTGGCGCCAACGCTATTTTGCTTTTAGGGGCTGCCGATGATGATACAACTCAATTCATCTATGGAATTTCGAACGACCAAACAGCAAATATAACAACAGCAGAGATAAACCTAATGGGGACTGTTACAACAGATATCACCAACGGAATACAGGGATTAACTTTAGATAACTTTGTCTTTTAAAATTTAAAAGCCACGGCAACCTTAATCTGCAAACATTTTGTCAAAGAAGTTGTTCAAAAAAAGCTAGATTAACCCAGTCATCTTCTAAAACTATCCTATTTACGCCTTTTACGTCGCAAAAAAAGAAGATCTGATCGCTTTTTGACTTCAAAACTCTCTAATTATTTTATGATAGATAATTGGCAAAAAAGATGATTCAATCTCCACCAATTGGACTATCCCCTCGCTTGAGAAGCACCCCCTTTACCAAGCGAGTGGAAGAAGCCGGAGTATCAAGTTATACCGTCTATAATCATATGCTCCTCCCGACAAGTTTTGAATCTCTTGAAGCAGATTACGTGCATCTTAAAAATGCTGTTCAAGTCTGGGATGTGGCCTGCGAACGTCAGATAGAGGTAACTGGGCCTGACGCCGGGTGGCTTGTGCAAATGCTTACTCCCAGAGATCTATCAAATCTAAAGATTGGGAAATGTTATTATGTCCCGATGGTTGATGAAAACGGAGGGATGCTGAATGACCCCGTCCTACTAAAATTGGAGGAAGACAGATATTGGTTTTCAATCGCCGACTCAGACTTACTTTATTGGATAAAAGGACTTGCCTATGGGTTAAAACTGAATGTGAAAGTTAGAGAACCCGATGTTTCACCGCTTGGCATACAAGGGCCAAAGGCAGAAGATTTGATGGCTCAAATAATTGGCGATGAGATAAGAGATTTACCCTTTTTCAACTTTAAACGCTTTAATTTCAATTCACTCGACTTACTGATTGCACGCTCCGGTTATTCAAAACAAGGTGGCTTTGAAATCTATGTGGAAGACTCAAAATTAGGCGTATCTATCTGGGACACTCTTTTTGAGGCCGGGGCAAATATGGATGTAAAAGCAGGTTGCCCTAATCTTATTGAAAGAATAGAAGCCGGGCTTTTATCATATGGCAATGATATGACAAATGATCACACCCCACATCAATGTGGTCTTTCGAAATTTTGCGACACCAAAAAAGCTATTAAATGTGTTGGAAGGGAACCCCTTCTTGAAGAAATCGCCAATGGCCCTTGGCGACAAATACGATTCCTCGAAATCCTTGGAAAGCCACTTACCCCTTGCCGAGATAGCTGGGATATTCGTAAAGACAATATTTTTGTGGGAAAAGTAACTTCAGCTGCTTGGTCTCCCGATTTCAAAACGAATGTTGCAATAGGTATGATACATAGGGACCACTGGGGTGCAGGCACAGTGTTGATTGTCGAAACAGCCGATGGACCGCGAGAACTTTCAATTAAAGATGGCCCAATGATAGAGTAAAGATTACTCGCTTTTTTATTTCCTTAAAAAATATTAGAATTATAACTTCTAGTGGAAGAAGGGCAGACTTAAGTCTGGTTAACCGGACTACCTTCGATTGTGATAAGGATATACTATAATGCACGATGAAACCTATGACTTTGTCATAGTAGGAGCCGGTTCAGCGGGGGCAGCTCTTGCAAATCGATTATCTGAGAACCCGACGAACAAAGTTCTTTTGCTGGAAGCAGGTCCGTGGCCAAATATTTGGTCTAGTATACCGATTGGTTACGCGAAATTAATCAATAATCCCAAGTACAATTGGTGCTATTCATCTCAAGGCGAACCAAGCACCAAGAACCGATCGCTGCCAGTACCACGAGGTAAAACATTGGGAGGCTCGAGTTCGATAAATGGACTAGTTTTTGTTCGAGGTCAGTCACATGACTATAACACATGGGCACAACTTGGAAATACGGGATGGAGCTACGAGGACGTGTTGCCCGTCTTCAAACGTATGGAAAGCTATGACGGCGGTGATGACAAATATAGAGGCCGTTCCGGCCCATTAAGGGTAACTGATCCCGATGAGACAGGCCTATTATATGAAACAATAATGAGCGCTGCCCAGCACGTTGGGATTCCTAGAAACTCTGACTATAATGGTGAAAATCAAGAAGGTATTGCTATGAGCCAAGCGACTATTTCTAAGGGCCGTCGCATGAGCACCGCCTATTGTTATATAAATACAATCAGACATCGGAAAAATTTAACTATTTTAAGTGATGCTCAGACGTCATCACTCATTCTTGAAGGGAAAAAATGCACGGGTGTTGAATTTCATCACAAAAACAAAATTAGGCAGATAAATGCCTCCAGGGAAGTTATACTGTGCGCAGGGACAATTAATTCACCGCAGCTTCTTGAACTCTCCGGCATCGGATGCCCTGACCTTTTAAAAAAGGTAGGAATAACGGTTAAACATGAGTTAAAAGGCGTTGGCGAAAATCTTCGAGACCATTATGCACCTAGAACACGGTGGCTCATCGGTAAACCAGGCGTCACTTATAACGATAAAGCCAGAGGTTTGGGTTTATTATGGCAAGGCCTTCGTTTTGTATTTCAACATAAAGGCTTGATGGCGAACCCAATTGCCCCAATGCGTGCCTTTGTTAAAACCAGAGAAGGATTAGAGGCCCCAGATGCGTTACTAGGATGGGTTCCTCTTCTATACGAGCCAAATTACAAGCTCTCAAAAACTTCAGGAGTAACTTGTTACGCGCATGCTATGCGGCCAGAAAGTACTGGATCGATCCATATAAATTCACAAAATATGACCGAACCGCCGACCATAAAATTTAACTTTCTTTCAAAAGAAATTGATATTGATGTCACATTAAAGGCTATACGGATTACCAGATCAATCATGACAGCCCCTATAATGGAACGTCTTCAAATAACTGAAGCCTCACCGGGTCCCAATAAGGTAAACGATGCTGAACTGTTAGACTGGGCGAAGGAAGTTGGTGAGACTACTTATCATCCTGTCGGTACTTGTAAAATGGGGACTGATAAGATGGCTGTTGTGGATCACCAACTTCGTGTTCATGGTATAGATGGGCTTAGGGTAGCCGATGCTTCGATAATGCCGACACAGGTATCAGGAAACACAAATGCCCCAAGCATAATGATTGGTGAAAAGGCAGCAGATCTAATTTTAGCTGCATAAAAATTTTGCTCGTATTTTTATAATATACGTCGCTTACATAGGCAGAGGTTTTCCAGCTACCTATCTCCGTTCAGCGCTTATCAGTTTCCAGATCTTCGACGATGTCACCGGCCCATCCAAATGAGAAACGCCGTATTCAGATAGTGCATCAACCACGCCATTTATAACAGCTGGCGTTGCGGCAACCGTACCACCTTCACCACAACCTTTTACTCCTAAAGGATTTGTTGTGCACGCAGTACTCTTAAATTCAATGTGATAATCTAATAAGTCGGCGGCTCTTGCTACAGAATAGTCCATAAAAGAACCAGTCAAGGTTTGCCCGGATTCTGGATCAAACATCACCCCCTCTAGTAGTGCTTGTCCAATTCCATTTGTGACAGCACCATGAACTTGTCCTTCTACTAACAAAGGATTAATGATTACACCATAATCATCAACAACTAAGTATCTATTCAACTTTACTTTTCCGGTTTCGCTATCCACTTCCAGTTCGGCCGCGTGAACGCCATTTGGAAATGTCATAGCCTGTCTTTCCCAAAGGTTGTATGTGTTCAAAGAAGAGCCATTTTTTTCAGCTAAAGCTGCTAATTCAAATAAACCGACTTCGCGATCGGTCCCATCTACGATGAACCTTCCATTCTCAAATAAGATATCCTGTACAGCCACCTCTAAAACATTAGCAGCTAATTGCTTTCCCTTTTTAATCACCTCGGCAGCAGCATAATGAAGGGCGTTCCCTCCCATGTAAGTTGCGCGCGAACTTCCATGTCCCCCGCCCGTTTCAATTAAATCTGTATCTGCCTGCTTTAAATTGATAACGTCGCCGGAAACTCCAAAGCATTTGGCTAAGATCTGAGGAAATGTTGTTTCGTGGCCCTGTCCTATAGATTGTGTTCCCGTTATAAGGTCAATTCGAGAGTCAGAGGTAAATCGAATTTCTACGTTCTCTTTTGGAGCACCACCTGTTCCTTTGATAAAACAAGCCACACCTAGCCCTCTTAAAAACCCTCTCTCCTTACTATTAATTTTCCGTTGCTCAAATCCTGCTAAATCTATGCGGGTCATTAATTGCTCAAAGATCCCGGGAAAGTCACCGCTATCAACCGATCCCCCGAGAACATCAGTAAACGGGATATCTCCTTTATCAATAAAGTTTTTTCTCCTAAGTTCCAATCTATCCAAATTGTATTTCTGTGCTGCTGCATCTATAAGGCGCTCTAAAATCAAATTCGTCTCAGCGTAGCCTGGACCTCTAAAGACACCTGTCGGTGTTTTGTTTGTAAATACAGCCGAGATATTAAGACAAATACTAGGGATCTTGTAGACGGTGCCGGGTAAATTAGCATATTGAACAACTTGCACACCGCCCGACGAGCCAACCATATAAGCACCGAGGTTTGCAACGCTATTTATCTCTAAAGCAATAAACTTTCCATCAGCCGCTATTGCCAAACGCGAAGAAGAATTATGGTCTCGAGCTTGGTGATCGCTAATAAAAAGTTCACTCCGGGTGGCCGTCCACCGTACTGGTTTATTAAGCTTTTTTGAAGCCCATGCAACAAGTGCATACTCAGGGTAACAAAAATTCTTTGACCCAAACCCGCCGCCAACGTCAAACGCTTTAAAACGAACGGAATTATGGTCAACATTTAGCATATTAGCGACCGTATCTCGCATTACGTGAATGTTCTGACTAGAGGCATAGATGGTGTATTTTTTAATGTTATGATCCCAGAACGCAATCACTCCTCGCGGCTCCATTGGGTTACTCACCATACGATTATTATTTATATTGAGCTCAACAACATATTTTGCCTTGGTAAAAATAACTTCAATATTTTCGTTACTGCTACAGTGCCAATTTAGACATGAATTTGTTCCAAGCTCCTCAGCTACAATCGGACTGTCATCTTTTAGGGCCTCCTGAGCTGACAACACAAATGGCAAGACGTCATAATCAATCTGAATTAACTGAACCGCATCAAGTGCCGCATACACTGATTTAGCTAAAACAAGTAAAATCGGTTCACCTACATATCGAACAAATTTTTTTGCGAGCAGTGGTTGCGGAATAAAATTAAATGGCTG
>CACOPQ010000005.1 GCA_902629125.1 uncultured Alphaproteobacteria bacterium | reverse complement strand
CAGTTAGGGTTCGATATGTATCTTCGGAAAAATCTTCGTGGCCTGGTGTATCAAGCAAATTAAAGGCGTTACCCTTGTACTCGTAACTCATCACCGAAGATGCTACAGAAATACCTCGTTCTCTTTCAACCTTTAGCCAGTCAGAATGAGCTCGACGCTGCTCGCCTCTGGCTTTTACCGCACCAGCCATTTTTATGGCTCCACCAAAGACAAGAAATTTTTCTGTTAATGTTGTTTTTCCAGCATCAGGGTGTGAAATAATTGCAAAAGTTCGTCGACGTGACACTTCACTATTTAAATCTGTCATAACTCATCCTTATTTGGGATCAATATATAAACTTTTCGTTACTAAATGCCAAATGTGAGAAAATATTTTTGTGGGTATCGCACTTTCAGCAACCTCTATATAAGCTCATAAGTAAAACTTTTGAGGTTCGTCTATTGTTGCGATCAGGAAAAAATAACTTAATTACCGATATCTCAAGTATTTTTGTTGGAAATTCATATAATGAGGAATTGCGTTCAGGCGTTACCGTTATCATGCCTGATTGTAGCTGCGTGGCGTCAATAGATATTAGAGGTGGCGGCACTGGAACAAGAGATACGGAGCTTCTCTCACCCGATGGAACAGTAGAAAGAGTGGACGGGATTGTATTGGCTGGCGGCTCAGCGTTTGGTTTGGATGCAGCAGGGGGAGTAATGCACCATCTTCAGAAAACAGGCAAAGGCCTAACGATTAAAGGCATAAAGGTCCCAATTGTTCCACAAGCAATACTTTTTGATTTATTGAACGGCGGCAATAAAGATTGGACCGACCAGCCGCCCTACTGGCAATTGGGATATGAAGCCGCTTCGAACCCAAAAAAGAAATTTAAACTCGGCAATAGCGGTGCTGGATACGGTGCTATAGCGGGTAATATTAAGGGAGGACTTGGCAGTGCTTCTATTTACGTTCCTGAGCTAGATATCACGGTCGGGGCCATAGCGGCAGTAAATTCAGCAGGTTCCGTATTAATACCCGGAACCAAGGCTTTCTATGCATGGGATATGGAACTGGATAACGAATTTGGTGGCATACTGCCTCCAGAAAATTTTGATAAAGCAATTGTTGAAATTCCCAAATATAGCTCACTCCATGAAAACACAACACTAGCTGTCGTCGCAACCGACGCTTATTTAACAAAATCCGAGACCCGCAGGTTGGCTATGATCTCACAAAATGGTCTAAGCCGAGCCATTCGCCCTTCTAGCACGCCTCTAGATGGGGACATCGTCTTTGCTATATCAACCGGTAAAAAAAACATAAAAGAGAAAGTTACAGATATTGGTGCACTTGGAGCTCACGCTGCAAATTGCCTTGGGCGATCGGTTGCTCGCGCTGTCTACGAAGCGGAAACACTGGGCAAAATATCAAGTTATCGAGATTTTTATAATAATGACAAAAACTAGTAATAGTTTCTTGGATCAGAGACTTGAGGCACGATCGCGTAAAACAAATTTCTGAATTTTACCTGTCGACGTCTTTGGAAGGTCACAAAAAACTACGGTTTTTGGGATCTTATAGCTTGCCAGGTTTTCCCTACACCAGCTTACCACTTCATTCTCGGTCAATCCAATTTGCCCCGGCGCTACTGTTATAAATGCGCAGGGCGTTTCACCCCACTTTTCATCTGGTCTCGCCACGACAGCCGCTTCCATTATTTTAGGGTGTTTGTATAAGGCCTCTTCGACTTCTAATGAAGAAATATTTTCTCCCCCCGAAATAATTATATCTTTTGACCTGTCTTTGACTTCCGCATAACCGTCAGGATGCATTACAGCTAGATCACCGCTGTGAAACCAACCATGTTTAAAAGCCTCTTCAGAAGCGGACGGATTTTTCAAATATCCTTTCATAACAGTATTACCTCGGATCCAAATTTCACCAATGGTTGTTGCGTCGGCGGGAACATCCTCAAGAGTGTCAGGATTTACCACTCGAAAACCTTCCAAAGTTGGATAACCGACACCCTGCCTTGCCATCCTTGTGGCTTTTAGTTCTAATTTCAGATCGTCCCATTCCGGGGGCCAAGCACATATACCGGACGGCCCATAGGTTTCGGTTAGTCCATAAAGGTGAAGTACCTTAAAACCTAGCTTTTCCATCGACGCTATCACTGCACTCGGAGGTGCCGCACCGCCAGTAGCTATTTGAACTAGATGTCCAAATTCTTTTTTAACCTCGTCGGGCGCATGCACCAGCATATTCAAAACTATAGGCGCACCGCACATGTGACTCACCTTGTGCTGATCGATAAGTTCAAATATTAATGCTGGATCAACGGATCTTAAGCAAACATGGGTACCGCCCACAGCTGTGACGGCCCATGTAAACGTCCACCCGTTACAGTGAAACATTGGCAAGGTCCACAAATAACATGACGAAGAATCTAAGCCAAACGCGATTGCATTCCCCATAGCATTTAAAAATGCCCCACGATGGTGAAAGACAACGCCTTTCGGATTACCCGTAGTGCCAGAGGTGTAGTTTAACGCCATCGAATCCCATTCATCATGAACTTTTGGCCATTCATAATTGGGATCTCCCTCAGCCAAGAATTCTTCGTAGTCTTTCTCTCCCAATAACCTCAGCCCAGGCACCAAAGCGTCATCTATGCCAATCAAAACTGGAGGCGCTTTCATCACTGCAACAGCCTGTTCTATAACCTCAGAAAACTCCTTGTCTACAAGGAGAATTTTGGCCCCACCATGCTCCAATATAAAAGCTATTGCTGCTGGGTCTAATCTATAATTTAAAGCGTTCAATACTGCCCCTGCCATCACAACACCGTAATGTGCTTCCAGCATAGCAGGTGTATTGGGCGCGATTATAGCAACGACATCCCCTTTTCGGATCCCCCTTCTCTCCAAAGCCGAGGCCATTTGCCTGCATCTATGGTTAAATTCTAGATAAGAACGCCTAATATCCCCATGTATAATCGCAACCTTTTGAGGCCATGTCGTGGCCGCCCTATCTAGAAAGTCTACAGGAGTTAAAGGCGCATAATTTGCTTGGTTGGCGCTTAAGCCATTTTCATATATCGTCATTTATATTCTTTTCGCCAAACTAGATATTTGTGATGAACTATAACTACTATAATTCTTTGTGATTTTAAGGCCTATACAGATTGAAACGCAATGATCGAAATTGATTTATTTTCTGATATAATTTGCCCATGGTGTTTTATAGGAAGATCTCGTTTAAAACGGGCACTAGAAAGTCGAAAAGACTTGGAAATAAAAATTAATTGGCGAGCATTCCAATTAAACCCTGAAATGCCAAGGGAAGGTATACCAAGACAGCAGTATTTAGCTCTTAAATTTGGCAATAAAGAAAGAGCAGCTTCCATATACACAAATATACAAAAGGCGGGAGAGCTAGAGGGCTTAATATTTAATTTTGATAAGATTTCCCATACTCCCAATACAGTGCTGGCCCATCGCTTCATAAACTGGTCAAAGAAGGTAAAAAAATCGGAAAACACTGTCCAAAAACTATTCAGTGCGTATTTTGTTGAAGGACGTAACATTGGATTACTTGAGACATTGAGAGAGATTGCATTTGATTTGGAAATGAATACAGACGAATTCGATGATTATTTCGAGAGTGAAGAAGGATTAAATCAAGTTAATTCAGACACGAGGTTTGCGGTCGGGAATGGCATCACTGGTGTTCCGTACTTTATTTTCAATAAAAAATTTGCGATTACTGGAGCACAAGAGCCAGAAGCTTTTCTACCTCTGCTTGATATAAAAACAGAGCAGGAACTTTAGAAACCTCATTACAATCAAGCTGCGATAGCCGCTAAATCTCGCATTATTCGCGTTAAGCCATTTACTCTATCAGAAGATTTCTGCCAATTTCGTTTATAAACTAACTTATGATCTATGCGAATATGGGCAGTACTTTTTTCTTTTTCCAAGAGATTAAGTAAACCTTCAATATTCTTTACACTATCATTCCTAAACGCAATTACAGCACCCTTCGGTCCGGCATCAATTTTTTCAACATTTGCGGATCGACATAGATTTTTTAGCAAGATAACTTGAAACAAATTATTTACCTCGGCAGGTAAGCGCCCAAATCGATCAGAAAGTTCCGCAGCGAAAGAATCTATCTCATCAGTGCCCTGCAGATCCGCTATTCGTCGATAAATACTAAGCCTAACACTCAAATCCGGAATAAAACTGTCGGGTATTAGTACAGGATTACCTAGCGATATTTGCGGCGTCCACTCATTATCTGAATTCTCATCCATCTTTTCTTTATCGCGCGCTGCTATCACAGCTTCTTTAAGCATATGCTGATATAATTCTATACCCACTTCCCTAACTTGTCCGGACTGTTCTTCACCCAATAGATTACCAGCACCTCTGATATCCATATCATGGCTGGCAAGACTAAAGCCTGCCCCCAAACTGTCCAGCGTTTGCATAACTCCCAGTCGCTTTTTCGCATTTGGAGTGAGCTGTTTAGTAGGATGAGTAGTTAAATAAGCATAGGCTCTTGTTTTCGATCGCCCAACTCGGCCTCTTAACTGATACAATTGGGCCAAGCCGAACTTGTCTGAATTATGGATGATAATTGTGTTAGCATTAGGAATGTCTAAACCAGACTCTATGATATGTGTACTCAGTAAAACATCATATGATCCATCACAGAAAGCAGCCATTATATCTTCAAGATCCGACGGTACCATTCTACCATGAGCTGAAGCTATTTTTAGATCTGGAATTAGTTTGACCAAGCGATCGTATACCCTTGAGAGATCCTCTATCCTCGGGCAAACATAAAAAACCTGACCACCACGATGCCGCTCCCTTTGAATAGCTTCTCTAATTACCAATCCATCATAAGGCATTATGAATGTTCTAATCGCTAAGCGATCTACCGGCGGCGATGCAATTAAGGATAGATCTCTTACTCCAGACATTGCTAACTGCAAGGTTCTTGGTATTGGGGTTGCTGTAAGCGTTAAGACATGAATATCGCCTCTGATTTGTTTCAACTTTTCTTTTTGTGCCACACCAAAATGCTGCTCTTCGTCGATGATCAATAACCCTAAGTTACTAAATTCGATCGACTTTCCAAGCAAAGCATGTGTCCCTATTACAATATTACACTCGCCGTTGCTAATTTCTGACTTTACTTGTGCGAGTTCTTGGGACGGGAGCAACCTTGATAGCTGCCTCACTTTAATGGGAGTGCCTGTAAACCGCTCTGAGAATAGTTGATAATGCTGCCGGCACAAGAGTGTTGTGGGCACAACTATGGCAACTTGCAGTCCCTGAAAAGCTGTGACCATTGCAGCCCGCAGTGCAACCTCTGTTTTACCAAAGCCAACGTCTCCACAAATCAATCTGTCCATGGGACGACCTCTTGCAAGGTCCTGCAAAGTATCGGAGATTGATTTTAATTGATCTTCTGTCTCGTTATATTTAAATCGCGAACAGAACGCTTCGTAACTTAGGCTGGGAACTTCAATTTTTTCTGTCACCTGAACTTCCCTCTCGGCTGCCGTCCTTATTAATTGATCGGCCATATCCTTCAAACGTTTTTTTACTCTAGCTTTCCGCGATTGCCAGGCGATACCTCCCAGTTTATCTACCACTGCCCCTGAGTCTTCTGAACCATATCGCGTTAAAACATCAATATTCTCGACAGGAAGAAACAATTTATCGCCGCCGCTGTATTCAATCGACAGACAATCGTGCGGTGCTCCACCTATCTCAAGAGTTTCTAATTTCTTAAATTGCCCAATCCCATGCTCTAAATGAACGACAAAATCTCCATCTGAGAGTGCCGACACTTCGCGCAAAAAATCTTCACCTCTTTTATTTCTCCTCTTTGACGGCCGAGCTAATCGTTCACCTAATATATCGGGTTCCGATATAAATAGAACATTTGGACTATCAAATCCTTTATCAATCGGTAGAATTGCTAGCCCGATTTCATCCAATGAAAGCGATGAAACTTCATTATAATGATGCACAGCTTCAACCACCAATTCAGATTGTTCGAGCAATACCTTTTCAATACGTTCAGCGGACCCTTGTGAAAAAGCACAAATTAGCACTTTTTTTCCATTTGTCTGTGTCGTTCGAATTTTCTTAATTAACTCGTCGTAAACATTACTGACTTCTCTTTGTCGTATTTCTGTAAGATCAATTCCTGGAGCAATATTTGCATCTATCAAAATATTATTGCTATCTGATGGTAAAATTAGATTAAGTGGATGAAATTGAATAACGTTCAATTTCTCCTTTTTTTGAGACCATTCCTCCGGCGTGATATAAAGAGAATCGGGTGTTAACGGCCTATAAATAGCCATCTCGTCAGCCGCTGATGAATTAGCCAACGAGCTACGGGCCTCAAAATATTCGTTTATTAGCTCAAATCTTGTTTGAGCAATTGCTTCCACTTCACTATCAAGTGATAGCAAATTCGATTTCGCATAAACTTCGAATGTATCTAATCTATTGTAAAAAAATGGAAGCCAATGTTCCATACCAACATAATATCTTCCTTCACCGATCGTCTTGTATATTTGGTCATTGGACGCTTTGGCGCCAAAGGCTTGTCTGTAGCAGCTTTTAAATCGATTTATGCTTTCTGAGTTAAGGATGATTTCGGCAACGGGACTAACTTTTGCAGATTCTATACTGTCTATTGATCTTTGGGTTATGGGGTCAAAACGTTTTATACTTTCCAACTCATCTCCAAAAAAGTCGAGCCGTAAGGGTTCGTTACGCCCAGCGGGATAGATGTCAATTATGCCACCCCTTACAGCAAATTCTCCTGCTTCCCTGACCGTATCAGTGCGGAAATATCCGCCATTGTCCAGAGTGAGTAGAAGTTCCGCTAACGGATAGCTTTCATTGAGTTTTAAATTAACTGACATACCTTCAAAAAAACTCAATGGAGGTAGTCTTTGCAGATATGCATTAACTGTTATTAAGATTAAACAGGTATGGGCCTCTTCCAGCTCTGCCATTCTGCTCAAAGCAAAACACCTCTGACTACTAATCCCAGAATTTGGTGAAACACGATCATACGGCAAGCAATCCCAAGCAGGGATTTTCAATATCTCCAGATCTGGGGCAAAGAACCTGACATATCCTTCAAGATCATCCATTCTTGCATCATCACGGCATATATGAATGATCCGATTATGCTTTTCCACCAACTCGGAGAGTAGTTTTCCATCCCAGCCGGCAACCGCATTTGATATACCTGTAGTCTCAATGGTCATTATTTTTCATTTAGGTATTTGGATAGATTAAAAGCTTTTATCAACTCTAATAGGGTGGTTTGGAAAGCAGTAGGGGCTACCTCCATGCCGGTTATCCATTTATATAGTCTTGGATCCTCAATTTTTAATAATTCTTCATAATCATCTAATTGTTCTAATTCTAATGTATCCAAATACTTTTCGGCAAAGTTGCCTAAAATTAGATCGGTTTCCTTTGTGCCAGTATAAAAGCTTCTATACTTTAGCCGTTTTATACGATCAATCTGATCAATCATCTTTTTACCTTTACCATTTATATTTTGCGCCTCTACGTAAGAGTAACTGGATACAAACAAAGCAGCATTTCTATGGCAAAATCACAAAACACGAGAGCTATTACTAGCATCCCTCTTTAAAACTACTTAATATATTACTCATTATCATGAAGCCAATCTTGAATTCTTTGTTTTATTGAAAAAAAGATAAATATGCGGCCAGAAATCCTATTCAAGCTGTTTTCTCCACAAACAATTTTAACCGGAATTGGACCACGTACACGGCTACTGACCGAAAAACTTACGGGTCCACATGTCGTAAATTTACTTTGGCTGCTGCCAAATAACATTGTGAGCCGTACCTTCTTTGAAAAACTTGTGTTGGCACCAAAAGGTGAAATTGCCACTCTTAAAGTAAAGGTTTTGGCGCATAAGGCGGCCTACAATCGTCGTCAACCTTATACTGTAGACTGTGTGGTTTATGATGAGCCGCTTCGTTTAATTTTTTTCAACGGGAAAAAAGATTATCTTCGTAATATACTTCCAGTCGAAGAAGTTCGATTTGTCAGTGGACGTCTCGAATTTTTCCGCGGTAAATATCAAATAACACATCCTGATTACATAGTAACAGAAGACGCGCGCGAAACAGTTTGTGGCATTGAGCCAGTATATCCTTTAACGAGTAATTTATCAAATAAAGTCCTTCGAAGATATATCATTCAAGCTCTTCGATTAGCCCCAAATCTACCTGAATGGCTAGATCAAAATACATTGACAAGGCACAACTGGAAATCATGGAAAGATGCGTTGATTGAGGCGCACAATCCAAAAACGGAAACCCAACTTTCACCAAATTCAACCGCGCGTAAACGACTAGCCTATGATGAATTGTTAGCGAACCAACTTGCCCTTGGTTTAATACGTAACCGACAAAAAAAGCATCTAGGAAAAATTATTAAACCGCATAAAAAATTACGTAATCTCGCTGTAACTTTTCTCCCCTATGATTTAACCTCAGATCAGATGACTGTCATAAAAGAAATCGATAATGACCTTGCTTCCGAAGATAAAATGCTACGATTACTGCAAGGGGATGTAGGAAGTGGAAAAACAATTGTCGCCTTTCTCACACTTATATCTGCTGTAGAAGCCGGCTTCCAAGGTGCATTTATGGCCCCAACAGAAATTCTTGCAAGGCAACATTTCGAATTCGTAAAACCAATCGCCAGTGCGATAGGCATTTCTGTCGATATAATCACGGGAAAAGACGCGAAGAGTCAAAGAGCTTTAATACTCGAAAACTTAGAGACTGGTGCGACTAATTTATTGATAGGAACCCACGCTTTATTCCAAAATGAGGTGAAATTTAAAAACCTTGGGTACGCGGTAATAGACGAGCAGCATAAATTTGGCGTTAATCAGAGATTGGCCTTGGGTGATAAGGGAGCAGGAACCAATATCCTGATTATGACAGCGACGCCTATCCCGCGAACGCTAACAATGATCGGCTATGGCGACCTCGATATATCCTATCTGACAAGTAAATTACCGGGAAGAGTGCCCATTAAAACAAAGGCGATATCTTCAGAACGGATAGAAGAGGTTATCGAAGGTATAAGTCGAGCAATAAAAAAAGGGGCAAGAGCTTACTGGATTTGCCCTCTTATAGAGGACAACGAAGAAAATGCATTAGTTGCCACAGAAAAACGTTTTCAACACCTAGACAGCATATATGGAGGAAGAGTCGGATGGGTTCATGGCCGGATGAAGTCATCGGAAAAAGATGCGGTTATGAACGAATTTCGACTTGGATATAAAGATATACTGGTATCTACAACCGTTGTTGAGGTCGGGGTCGATGTTCCCGACGCTACAATAATAGTGATAGAACATGCCGAAAGATTTGGTTTATCTCAGCTTCACCAGTTACGCGGACGAGTAGGTCGGGGTAAATCACCGTCGACCTGTCTTTTACTGTATCACTCCCCTTTAAACGAAACAGCACGGCTAAGAATTCAGACGATTAGGGATAGCGAAGATGGTTTTGCGATAGCGGAACAAGACCTTAAACTTCGGGGGTCTGGGGAACTTCTGGGAACTCGACAAAGTGGCTTACCGGAAATGAGAATTGCAAACTTAGACATACACTATGACTTACTAGCATTAGCTCAAAAGGATGCAGAAGACATTTTGTCTGTGGACCCCTTTTTAAAGACAAAGAGGGGCGCCGCGCTGAGAACGCTTTTATATCTTTTTGAAAGAGACACGGCAGTTCAGTATTTAAACAGTGGTTGATATTCCCAAACAAATTCAGAGGAACAAATAAAAATGTCTACTCATTATTTTTTATTAAGTTTTATTACTACCAGCAATAATCGTCGGTTGCTTTTTTTTCTTGGGGATTCTTTGGTCCGCTGGAGTAACAATACCGGTAGAAACGAGCATTTTAAAACCTTCCTCCGGCGACATCGACAAATAGTGTAAATCACTTTTAGGCACAAAAAGCAGAAAGCCCGATGTTGGGTTTGGAGTGGTTGGGACAAAAACGTTTATCATTTCCACGTCGATCACGTTTTGAACTTCTCCTTTTGTGGTCCCCGTAACGAACCCCATTGTCCAAATTCCTTTTCTAGGATACTCAAACAAAACGACGTAACGGAAAGAATTAGATTTCTGAGATAGCACCGTCTCCATTATTTGTTTAATTGCGCCATAAATATTACTTATGACCGGCATCCGAGCCATAAGATTTTCTGTCATGCGGACGACCCATCGTCCCATTAACCCGGCCGCCAGCCAACCAATGATAGTGAGAGTTAAAATCGTTAAAACAAGACCTAAACCTGGAATTTGTATCGGCAAATAACTTTCAGGATTATATTCATGCGGCAATAGGCTCACCACATTGTTGTCGAAGAAATTAATTATTCCCCAGGCGATCCAAAGGGATATGCCTATTGGAGCAGTAATCAATATTCCAGCAAAAAAATAGGCGCGCATACGCCCAAAGAAAGTCCTCTTGGGATGAATAAATCTACGTTTTGGTGCTTTTTTAGCCACTATAGAACTCCGTTAAGCAGCTGAAAAAGCCGTTATGAGAGATGAAATCGATAGAGATTTAGCTACCACCTCTACTACATGAATTAAGTTTGGTCCATTAATTTAAAAGACATATCAATGAAGACGTTTATTTACACGCCGTTCGACCAAAGCAAGGATTTCCGCCCTTCTCTCCCCATTATTAGCCATTGCAATTTTAAAAAGGCGCGATGCCTCATTTTCAGGAGGGATAGGTGGCTCTACACCAATCTGACTAAAAGCGAGCTGTTCTGCCTTACTTAACACGTCCGGCGAAATACGTTTTCGCATTTTTCTAATCATAAATAATATTTTTTGTTTTTCATCTAAATCCTCAAACACTACCGCTTTCTTTTTTGGGCCTGTTTTACTCTTAAATTTTTGCGATTTTGATTTAAAAAAAAACATTTTTAACAATCAGTTAGACGATGGTTTTATTGTAAAAGTTGCAGCGAGCGCTCCAGATGTTATTTTTGTGACCAAAGCTTCAGCCCGCCCCTTATAAGAATGACCATCTTTTGATAAGCTAACACTGCACTTAAATTTCTGACCTTTTGCAAGTATTTTTTCATCATACGGCTCTAATATAAAACCTTTTAAGCTGTAATCACGAACATTAAAGGTAAATTTATCAACTGTAACTGTTCCTTTAGAATTAAAATTCGGTTTTGGGGCATTAACGGAAACACTAGATACCTTTGGTGTTTGCTTTGTTTTGATAAAATCGAAGACCCCCATCTGATACACTCCCAATTTAGAATATAACCAAATAAAAACCCAAGCATTCTAAACGAATCGGCTCTTTTAGTAAATAAATTTATGTCAATACAAAATAATCGTAATTTTTTGTTAAATAAAAGGCAGCGGATTTCATCAGTTTCTTCGTTCATAATTTATATACACCGGTCAATCACTTTTGATTTTTCACCCTCGACTGCGCGTAACTTTATCTATTATATTCGTCGAGCTATTTCCATCTAAATAAGGAATAGTCAATACTTCACCCCCGTAGGAACGAACAAAGTCCGCACCAATAATATCCTCAATATTATAATCGCCGCCCTTAACGATAATATCTGGTTTCAGCTTTTCAATTAACCTTTCCGGCGTGTCTTCATCGAAGATGATGACAAGCGATACTGCTTTTAGGGCTGTTAAAATTGTTTTCCGAGATAATTGGTCTTGTATCGGTCTTGCACGGCCCTTTAACTTTGCAACAGATCTGTCGCTGTTCAGTCCAACTACTAGGATGTCACAGTGTGTTTTTGAACTCTCAAGTAAGGCTATATGTCCGGGATGAAGTAAGTCAAAGCATCCATTTGTAAATCCAATTTTCTTTCCTAATCCGCGCCATTTAATGACTTGGTCTATGCCCCTTTTTTCAGTTGTGGCAGAGAATTTATCATCAGTCACTTTTAATCCCCTTGATACTGTTATTAAAGGAAATGATGGAGTTTAGAAATTATAAACTATAAATTACTGTTATACAGGCATTACTCATTGTGTGGTCAATTGTTCTGCACTCTTTACCAAGGCTGCATTTTCGAAAAGTACCAGTAACATGACAAATGAAATCTCACATGATGAGCCAATACATTTTAGAGACAACCTTACTTTATTAATTAGTAATCTTTCTGAGACTTGTTGGAATAGCTTATCAAGAAAAATACATCAGAAAGTGGCTATGGTATTTTGCGACGATATATCAGCTATTATTGCTGGTCATAGTGACGAAACCGTAAAAAGAATCGTTCGCAAATTAATAGAGCATGAAAGCATTAATGGCATTACGCTTCTTGATGGCACAGAAACCAGAATAGATAAGCACTCTGCCGTAATAGCAAACGGTACAGCCGGTGATTGGTGCGAGCTCGATGGCGGATATCGGCATGCCCTTTGTCATGGCGGTTTATATTGTATCCCAGCACTTATTGCCGAGGCCGAAGCTTTGAACGCACAAGTTAAGGATGTTTTACGAGCTCTACTGATAAGTTACGAAATTATTGCAAAACTCGCAAAATGTTTTGAATACGAAAATTTAAAACTTCATGGACATGCGAGTTTAGCCGCTATAGGCGCTGCTGCGGCAATCGGCACTCTTAGAAAGCATACTCCCGAAATGATCTTTAAGGCAGTGAATTCCGCTTCAACATTGGTTAGCCCGGGCCCGTTTGATCATGCTGTAAAAGGGGCATTGATAAGGAATACGTGGCCAGGCCTAGCTGCGTCAAATGGGTTAAGGGCAGTAGATTGGGTAGAATTGGGAGTTATCGCCACAGAGACTTCGGTTTATCAAGTGTATAAAGATATCTTTGGAGCAAGCTGCGACCCAAGAATTCTTAAAAATGATCTTACAGAAACCTGGGAAATAGAAGAGGCTTATCACAAAGAACATGCTTGTTGCCAATATGGTCATTCCGCCGTCGAGGCCGCCAGAAGTATAATTGAAAATC
The DNA here is from genome assembly GCA_902629125.1 of uncultured Alphaproteobacteria bacterium. Classification (GTDB taxonomy): domain Bacteria; phylum Pseudomonadota; class Alphaproteobacteria; order Thalassobaculales; family Thalassobaculaceae. Next base: position 89,037 of record CACOPQ010000005.1, on the reverse strand, counting down.
ACGGCGCCCTCTGCGTGTCGGGTATAAGTTCAGCCACCCTAGAAACACACTGGCGGGGAAAACTATTGAGTAACCCGGCACCACAAACAACATTAGCTGGAAAATTCTCAATGGAACACATTGTCGCTACAACGCTAAAACACGGTAACGCTAGCACTGAAGCATTCAATGAAAACTCGCTTTTTGATCCAGACATTGTGAAACTAAGAAACAATATAAGTATTGTTATGTTCGAACCGGAGTTGGAATGGCCTAATGATCGTCCTGCAAGATTAAAAATAGAGCTTACAGACGGAAAAGTTCTAATTAATGAGTGTCTCAGCGCTAAAGGTGGCCCTGACTTGCCATTTGAATCTGCCGACATCGAGAACAAATTAAGAAATCTTGTAGTTGGCAAGCTAAGTTATTTGTTGGAACCTCTCATAAAAATTCTCAACTTAAAGGATGATTATTTGAACGCTAGTTGGAAAGATATAATTCGGAAATAAGGTCATCCTACATCATCAACCTGGGTAAGGTCAGAGTGATTTCTGGTATAAAAATCAATAAAAGAAGGGTGAGTATATCTATAATCAGAAATGGCATTACTCCTGAAAAGACATCTTCCAAACTTAAAGGAACAGGAGACGCACTTCTCACCACGTAAACATTTAAACCAACTGGGGGCGTAATTAGAGAAATCTCAGCCAATTTAATGGCTATTACACCAAGCCAAATCGGATCAAAACCGACACCTATTAAAATGGGATACATAACCGGAAGCGTTATTACCATAATTGCAATTGGATCAATTAGCATGCCTAGAATTAGATAAATTACTGCAAAAGCGAATAAATACGTATATTTGTTCAACTCTAATGACAAAAGGAATTGCGAAACATCGGCAATGATCCCTGTGTATGTAAGGTATCGAGCAAAAATAATGCCCCCAATGACGATTATAAATATGACTGAGGTCGTGACACCAGCATCTTTGAAGGTATTCAGTGTGGTAGCTTTAGTAAGCCTTCTTTTTGCGACAACAATCAGAAAAGCACCGAAAGCACCTACTGCACCTGCATATGTCGGAACAAAGAAACCAGTATAAATGCCTCCAATAACTAACAAGAATAAAAAACCAATACCCCAAACACCCTTTAAAGAGCTTATACGTTCGCTCCAATTTATGGTAACTTTAGATTGCGGGGCTATATCCGGGCGAACCTTCGCTATTGTATAAATACCACCCATATACATAGCTGCAGACAATAGGCCTGGCACTAAGCCTGCCATAAGTAATAGTGCCACAGACTGTTCAGTCAGAATGGCATAAATGACCATGATGATACTTGGAGGGATCAATGATGCAAGCGTGCCTGATGCAGCGATACAACCCGCACTTAGCCGTCTATCGTAACCAAAAGCTGTCATTTCGGGGAGCGCAATTTTTGTGAAAACTGCTGCATTAACAACAGTAGATCCACTTGCTGCGCCAAATGCTGCCGAGGCTAGCGTAGTAGCCATCGCTAGTCCACCCGGTAACCGCCCCAGCCAATTATAAGCAGCTTTATATAAATCTCTCGTCAATCCTGCCTGCGTTGCAAGGGATCCCATCAAAATGAATAAAGGGATAACGGCAAGGGTAAATGAGTTAGTTGTACTGAAGGGGATAGTAGCTAAATGAGCCCAAGCTGCGTCCGGGCCAATCGCCAAAAAGGTACCAATAATTCCGCATAAGCCAAGCGCAACGCCAATATGCACCCCGGCGCCCAACATCAAAAAAAGGGTTACTAAAACGATAATTCCAGTGGTGCCGGTTTCAAGCAAAGCTAACGTCTTCCATCATCTAGATATTTTTCTGCTTCAGAAATTTCCCTAATTAAAACATCATTTGCAGTGACGTGTACTCCACCGGATAGAACTTTTTGTACATCAATTACCAAGTCGTATAATAATTGAATAATAAGAAGAGCAGTGCCACCAGCTAAAATAAACCGAGCGGGCCAAAGCGGTATTCTTATTAAACCAAAGGTCGATTCATCGATGCTCCAACTAAACACTGCTTCAAAAGAAGCTTGCCAGAAGAGAAGACCAAAAAAAACAAGGGCCATTAGATCAGAAAAAACATCCATCAAACCTTGGGTCCGTGGTCCAACACGTGTGTAAAATAATTCCACTCGGATATGGTTCCGGCGTATCTGAGCGTATGTAAGTGCACCAAATACAATCACAACCATTGTGCTTTCAGTTAGCTCCAAAGCACCGTGTACGGGTTGGCCAAAAACTTGGGTTCCGATTACATCGGCCGTTCCTAAAAACGTAGACGCTAACATTCCAAACCCTCCAATAAGAAGGACGATTAATGCCGTTGGCTCTATAATTTTGCGTATTATTTTCATAATATTTGGTTAAATAAATCCGGCCATTCGTAACCGAGTACAAATGACCGGAGATTTAGACAAATGATTTTAGATAGACTTTATTTCGCCCAAGCACGCCATGCTGCCGCAACTTCTGCAGCCTCTTTTCCAAAGCCTCTCTTTTTCATGTTATCTGCCCAACCCTGCAATAAATCGGGTGTGGCAGCTTTCCACTTTGCAAGTTCAGAAGCGGGAAATTCTTTAAAAACTCCCCCCGCCTTCTTGATATTTGCAATGGACTTTTCTGTTCCGGTTACTAACCAGTCTAGATAATCTTTTTGGCTTTTTTCAGCCTGGTCCATAAAGATTTTCTGAATATCAGCCGGTAGTTTTGCCCAGGTTCGTTTGCCTATAACAATCATGTGTCCAGCAATTGTCATTGCAGTTCCACAGCTATATTTACCCGGCTCATACAATCTCAGACTTTCAACGTTACCAGCGTTTAGGAAGGAATAATCGATCGTGCCTCTTTGTAGCGCCTCGTAGACTTCAGTTGGACGCACTGTAACAGGAACCGCGCCAATAGCGTTGTGCATCTTCGGAAGATCAGCGCCGAAGCTACGAATTTTTTTGCCTTTTAGGTCTTTGACCGACGTACAGTTTGGACTAGGCCCTGTCATGTAGTACGAACCTAACGGTTGCTGAAAAAGGTAGTTTACATTTATTTTGTCTGATTCTTGTTTGAATATCGGGAATTCTTTGTATGACTTGTGAACTATGTTGATGGCCTGCACCGGATCATCGAAAATAAAAGGGATTTGATATGCTTTCCAGAACAGAAGTTGATCAGGATAATAACCCATTGCAACTGATGCCATGTCAATAGCACCGCGTCCTGCCAAAAGGGCAACCTCGTTACCCTTACCCAGACCACCGGCAAACGTGATATCGATCTTTACCCGTCCGTTAGTTCTTTCTTCAATTTTTTTCGCAAAGTCTTTTTCTACCTGAACAAAAGGGCTGTTGGGTAAATAGTGACCCCAGCGCAATTTAAACTCTTGTGCACTAGCGGAGAAAGATACCCCCACAAATGCCCCCGCTAAAACTGTCAATTTGAGCAGTCGGGAAAAGGATGATTTCATATTTTACTCCCATATTTCGTTTAACAGTATTTAACGACATAAATGTCACCTTCGTCTACTTTAATCAACGCCGAAGCAAATAATTTGTTTTTTAGATAAATTTTGATCGACGATAAAAAGGTTTTTCTCTTAACTTAATCAAGATTGTCTTTATTTTAGCGTAAAAAAAACCATGGCTTAGGCTAGAGATATCTTATTTGGATAGATTAAAAATGAAAATTAGACTCTACGAAAACTTACGCGCGTGCAGCTACACGCCGTTTTATCTCGCTCAAATAGAAAACATGTTTTCCGATGAAGGTCTTGATGTTTCTCTAATACTATCGCCTTCAACCTCAGAAACAGCGCAAGGGCTGATTGATGGTCGTGCAGATGTTTCATTTGGGGGACCTATGAGGGTGTTGCTGCATCACAATCAAGCAAGATTAAATAAAACAACCTCGAAGCTCGTTTGCTTTGCGCAAGTTGTTGCGCGCGACCCTTTTATTTTACTTGGTAGGAAACCTAACGATAATTTCGTCTTTCACGATTTATTGGATCACAAATTAGCCGTTGCCGTAGACGTTCCTACACCTTGGATGACACTCCAAGATGATCTATCTCGCGCCAATATCGATCCAAATTCTATTTCACGATATCCTAATGCGACAATGCCCGAAAACGTGGATCTTTTCAAAAACGGGAAGATTGACTTGGTGCAAATTTTTGAGCCATTTGCTCAAGAACTCAAAGAGGCAGGAGCACATGTGTGGTATCGCTTCGCCTCAAGAGGAGATATCGCATTCACTACCTTTTATGCATTAAAGTCTTTTACTGTAAATAACAGAGAAACATGCAAAGCACTTGTAAGGGTAATCAATCGATCACTAAACGCAATTAGTAACATGAGCAACATTGAAATAGCCAAGATCATTGGACCACGCTTTTTTCCGGAATTGAGTAGCAACAGCCTTGCCGCTATCATCGAGGGATACAAGTCTTCAAAAATATGGCCGACTAAAACCGACCTGCCACCATGTGCATTTGTGAAACTAAAGGCTGCTTTGTTATCAGGCAATTTGATACAGTTTGATATACCCTACGACGAAGTGATCGATGAAAACTTATCAAAAGCAGATTAATCATATGGACCCAAAGTATAAAAAATTACCAATTATAGACATACAACCATTTATTGAAGGATCTGCGAGATTAAATGTTGCAAATCAAGTGATTGAAGCGTGCAAGGAAATCGGCTTTTTAATCATTAAAGGCCACCAGATAGACGAGACAGTTATAAAACATGCTTTTAATGCTTCGAAAAAGTTTTTTGATCTCCCTCAGAACGTCAAAAATAAATGGCATCCAAAAGAGCCCTCACTTCAGAGGGGCTACCACGCTTTTGCAACTCGGGGATTATCGTATACCCTTGGCGAAGAAACACCACCTGATCTCCGCGAGACTTATTTTATGGGTCCGATCGACGATCATTCAAAACACTTTCAAAACGTAATTACGGCACGGAAAGCTTACGCTCCCAATATTATACCAGACGATGAAATTGACTTAGGCATACCATTGGCAAAGCTTTATCGGTCATTTGAGGACCTATCAGCTATATTATTAAAAATCTTCGCTCTAGGGCTGGATGTTCATGAAGACTATTTTTTAAATCTTATAAAACGACACTTTAGCATATTATCAAGTCATAATTATCCACCAATTACAAAAGTTCCCAAAGAGGGTCAGTTAAGGACAGGTGCACACACAGACTTTGGCGCTATAACTATATTAGCCATTAAAGGCAGCGAGAGCGGTCTTGAAGTTTTGATGCCGAACAAACGGTGGTTAGGGGTCAAACCACCAGATGGGTGCCTCGTAGTAAATTTAGGTGATATGATGAATCGCTGGACCAATGGACTTTGGAAATCCACTCTTCATCGGGTCACGAACCCACGAAGCTTAAATAGTATCAACTCTCAACGGCAAACCCTCGGATATTTTATGCATCCCGATTTTGATGCTTTAATAGAAGTTATTCCGTCTTGTATAGCACGCGGAACGGCTGCAAAATTCGCTCCAATAAAGGCAGGCGAACACATCGCCGAGAAAATTCGAGCAAGTCACGAAGGTAAAAATTATCCCTAAAATATCTGCAAGTATTATGTCGATAGAGCTAAACTTTTCGCCTACGAACTGTAATACCCAATCTTGTCACCATCAAGGGACACGCCGAGCCCATTTAACACGCGTTTGAATAATTAAAATACGCAACTACCTGATTCACCTCGAGAATTTCTCCATCATCACAACCTGCTTGTTTAAATTTGATAACATCAACTTTTTTGAGATTTTCAACGTCGAATGTAAGCTTTTTACTGTAATGTAGAATAGCTATTTCCTTTTCGTTGAAAATATTTTCAAAGCGCTGCGACCGCAATGCAGTTTGAATTGCTTCTACTCTCCGTGCGTTATCAATTAATCTTACCGCATTATTCCAATGATGCGTCAGACTGTATTCACAGGAGTTCAATATGCTCACATAGGCTGCAATTACTTCTAAAAACCAAATTGGTAAGGTGATTTCGTCACTGTGGAGGACACTCTTATATAGCGTTAAGTGGCCAATCATTGTAGCGGGTCGCAAGCTATGGATTCGCATTACGTTGTCCAAAGTCCCGTGCGGAGTTCTGGCTTTATCAAAAATTTGTTTTAAATAGTGATTGGCCTCTTCGTCTGCGACCATTGATATCCATGCTGTTTGTTTCAATTGGAATGCCTCCTTGAGGGTTTAACCACATAATTCTCGCAATCAAAACGAACTTTAGTTATTATGATTTTTTAGTCGACAAACTTCCTACGGATGAACTCAATGCCCAATCTTATCGGAATAGCAATTACCCCAAAACTTCTGGCCCCCATGGAAGAGATCACGAGCGCTGAAATATCAATTGAAGCTGGAATAAAAGGAGATGCTCGTGGAAAAAAAAGAAATAGACAAATAAGTATTCTTTTTGAAGACGATTGGGCTGACGCTTGTAGTGAACTGGGCGTTGTTCTCCCTTGGCTCACGAGAAGAGCAAACTTATTTGTGTCCGATATGAGGGCGCCTCAGAAAAGTGGCCAGATAATAACAATCTCTGATGTACAGCTGGAAGTCAAACTAGAGACGGAACCTTGCGATTTGATGGATAAGCAACGTCAAGGGCTTCAGGACGCACTTTCTCCGTCTTGGCGTGGCGGGGTGTGCTGTAACGTTCTTAAAGCTGGAACAATATCTGTTGGTGATAAGATAGCTATAACAACATAAGAGGCTATTTCACACCAATAACTACTAAAGACCACGCAGAATCAACACGCATAACGTTCTGCCTCAACATGATAACATGATTTATGTTTGTTATCTGTTTCTCGAAGTCCCAGTGTAAGTTTAAATTCTTTTAAAAGGTAGTCCAAATATGCCACCAAATTCTCTCAAAACTCTCCCAAGTCATTGAAAAAATGGTGAGCGCGAAAGAGTGCGAACCTGTGACCCGCTGATTAAAAGTTACGAGTTTATTGATTGTTATCAATAACTCACGTGTTCTAAGAAATGTTTTAAAACCTTAAAATTTTTGAGTTGTTTTCGATTTTAACCGTTTTGCCTTTTTTATTAGCTAGGATTGTTTCCAGACGTTTAGCTTGAAAATCCCTCAAAATTTAATAGTATTATCATAGTCAATCCAGTAGGCGGTTGTGGGCAATTTGGTGGACATTGATCTTGTAATTGAGCGTCAAATCGAATCAGGAGTTAAACACCTTTTAGCCCTAAGAAACTCTGGACAAACTCAAAAGGCACTAGAGCATGCGATTACTCTAGCCACCCATTTTCCAAATAACGCTCTGATAAACAACATAAATGGTATCTTACATGCAAGCTTAGGAGATTTTAATTCTGCGATTCTTTATTATAGAAAATGCTTAAACCTTGACCCAACAAATTTGGACTATTTATATCAATTAGCACTGATTCAAAACACCCTATGCGATTTTCAAAACTCCTATATTGTTTTTCAAAAAATTATTGCGTTGGCTCCTAATAGGGCAAAAAGTTATTTTGATTTAGCTCTTTCATTAACCCCTAGAAGTAAAAATGCCGAGGCCGCATTATGCTTCAGAAGATCCATTATACTGAAACCGGACTCGGTAGAGGTTACTGAAGCACTTGGCGATCTTTTAAGAACAATGATGCGTGATCATGATGCAAAATCGACTTACAAAAAAACCACATTACTAAATCCAACCTTCCCAAAGTTCTATACTCAAACCATATTTAATTTGTTTTTGCGAGGAAAATTTAATGAGGCATTGCTATATTATGGTAGGGCTAAAATCATTGAAGCCGATATCGAGTTCCTACATTTTAATCTAGGAGTTTCGTTCAACAACAAAAACGAACCAGAAGCTGCTCAAATAAATTTTAAAAGATCAATCATATGGAAGCCGCAAATCCCGGATGCCTATATAAATTCTTCCCAAATTGAAATTGAAAAATCGCAATACAAAGAAGCTAACTTTCGTTTGAAGGCGGCGGAAATCATTGACCCAATCTCTCCTGTCATTCATGGCAATAAGGCTACGATGTTCATAAGTGACGATTTTTTTGAAGGAGCTATTTTTTCTCTTAAAAAAGCGATTACTTTAGATCCCTCCTTTGAAAACGCCTACATCAATTTGGCAAATCTTTTTAAAAAACTTGAAAAGTTGAATGTAGCAATTTGTTTCTACGCCAGAACATTAGTAATTAACCCTAGATCCGAAACATCAAAGCACCTGCTAAATTCTATACGAGGAAAAACTACCACAAAAGCACCAGCTACTTACATCCAAGACCTTTTCAACCAATATGCAAAGATTTTTGATAATGATTTAGTAACAAACTTGAACTATCAAGCGCCAATTTTACTGAGGGAGTTTTACGAGGAAAATTTCAAAAATAACAAAATAAAATTAAATACACTTGACCTCGGATGCGGCACCGGGCTCGGCGGAGAAGCTTTTAAAGACCTTTGTTGTAAATTAACCGGCATTGACCTATCAGAGCAAATGCTAGTAGTCGCGAAACAGAAAAAGATATACGATGAGCTCATTTGCGGGGAAATTCGCGAAAGATTAAAGTACCTTAAAGAACAAAATCTAGAGTTCGACTTATTTATCTGTACAGATGTTCTAATCTACATCGGCGACTGCGATGAAATATTCTCACTAATAAAATGTATTTCATCAAAACGTGCGCGATTTCTATTATCGACGGAGTCTATAAAAGGAGACGGATATAAACTGCTTAAAAGTGGTCGGTATGCCCATTCAAGGGAATACATAACTCATTGCGCTGAACTATATAACTTCAATGTAGTCGACTACAGAGAAATAGCACTGAGAACTGGATCGAACATTACTGTCCATGGCGATATTTTCCTTTTAGAGCAGTCTTCTGCCTAATGATGAGGTGAGAATCCTTTTAGGATGGTCATTAGGAAATTATATTATTTGACCAATCTTCTTTATTGAACCCGGTCAACATAACTTTTTGTCCCAAACAATTACTTTTTAAAACTTAGACGTTAGCGACAGTTGGAGATAAACGTTTTAGTCTAACTCTTTAAAAAATTAGTCTATCTTTGTTACCAAATCTTTTCGAAACTCTCTCAAGTCGTTGAAAAAACTGGTGAGCGCGACAGGATTCGAACCTGTGACCCGCTGATTAAAAGTCAGCTGCTCTACCAACTGAGCTACGCGCCCGCACGTCGTATATATATTATTTCAAATTTTGGTCAACTACAGGTTTAAAATTATTTTTTATTTATATTGGTCATCATACGGTTTTTAACCCTAGAGGATACAAAATCGTCTATTTTTCCGCCTAAAATTGCTATTTCCTTCACCAATCGAGAAGAAATAAACTGGTGACGTTCTGAAGACATAAGAAACAGTGTTTCAACGTCAGGGTTAAGTCGTGCATTCATTCCCACCATTTGGAATTCGTATTCGAAGTCCGAAACCGCTCGTAGCCCTCTAATCACAAATTGAGCTTTGTGTTCATCAACAAAGTGCATCAATAGAGAGCTGAACGATGTTACCTCAATCTCACTGTGGTAACCTCTTGCTTCATTATCTGCCTTTATGACACCAATCTCTTGGTTCACCATATCTCTTCGCTCATCGAGGCTAAACATTGGACTTTTACCGATGTTCTCCGCAGCAGCTACAATGAGTTTATCCACAACTTTACTTGCCCGACGTATAATATCAATATGTCCGTTCGTTATGGGATCGAATGTCCCCGGGTAAACCGCTATCCGCACAACAACCTCCAGCGCCACTCAGTTTCAGGTGCTCGAAAAATAAACAGCCCTTTAAGTGAATATCAAGTCTTATTTAGTTCTCGCCTTGATCTGACTGTTCATTGGGGGCATTTGATTCACTTTCGCCATTCATATCATCGCCAATTAAACTTACAGATACGACTTTTTCCCCATCCTCGACCCTAAAAATCCACACCCCTTGGGTTCTTCGACCAGTAATACCAATTTCATCGACTATACAACGTATAAGCTGGCCACTATCTGTCACAAGCATAATTTGATCAGAATTATTCACAGGAAAACCGGCAACGACCTTGCCGGATCTTTCAGTCACATCGATGTTCCAGACACCTTGCCCGCCCCTGTTACTTGTTCGGTACTCGTAAGCTGAGGTCCGTTTTCCAATTCCCTTTTCTGTGACAGTTAGAATAAATTCTTCCGCTCCTCCCAAATATGCCAGCCTCTCATCCGGAAGCATTATATCAGGCTTCTCAACTTCACCTTCCTGATCAATGACTGTGGATCGTCTTAGATAGGAAGTCTGCTTTAAGTAAATTTCTCTCTCTGATGTTTCTGCTGCTTCTACCGCCTCGTGATCGACCCGCACCAATACAGACATTCCAACAACAGCATCGCCATTTATAAGTTTTATTCCACGAACTCCCATTGATCCGCGACTTCTAAAGATCCTGACATCAGAAACACCAAACCTTATGGCTTTACCCTCTCGGGTTGTGAGCAGAATGTCATTTTTTTCGTTACACGGTTGAACGCTGATTAGCCGCTCGCCCTCTTCTAACTTCATGGCTATCTTTCCATTTCGCTTGATATTTGTGAAATCGGAAAGCGCATTTCGCCTTACTGTACCTGCTGAAGTGGCGAACATAACCTGTAAATCATCCCAAGTGTCTTCGTCCACAGGCATGGGCATTACCGTTTGTATCCACTCACCTTCCTCTAAAGGCAACAAGTTTACCATCGCCTTACCACGAGCTTGAGGCGTTCCTAATGGGAGCCTGTACACCTTCATTTGATATACCATTCCCCGAGAAGTAAAAAATAAAACTGGTGTATGTGTATTAGCAACAAAGAGACGATCAACTACGTCCTCATCACGTGTCGACATCCCCGAACGCCCTTTACCTCCTCTATGCTGCGCCCTGTATGTCGAAAGCGGAACCCGTTTGATGTAGCCTTTCAAGCTAACGGTTATTACCATATCTTCCCGCTGTATAAGATCTTCTATATCATGCTCAAATTCGTTTTCTTGTAAAAGAGTGCGACGTTCATCAGCGAAGTTTTCTTTCGCTTCCAGCAACTCCTCTTTTACCACCTGGATCATCCTGTCTCTCGATTGGAGAATAGTTAAGTAGTAATTAATTTGTTCTGAAAGTTCTTTTGTTTCATCGACAAGTTTGCTCCGCTCCATACCCGTTAAACGCTGGAGCCTAAGTTCTAGTATAGCGCGCGCCTGGGCATCTGATAATCTGTACTTACCATCGATAACTTCGTGCTCAGGGTCGTCTATAATCCCAATAAATTCAGCAACCTCCGCCGCAGGCCAATCTGTCTCCGCCAATCCTTTTCTTGCCTCACTGGCGTCAGCAGCTGCTCTGATAAGGGCAATTATATTTTCAATGTTGTTCAGAGCTACCAAAAGCCCCGCAAGGATATGCGCGCGCTCACGTGCCTTTCTTAGAAGAAATGTGGTTCGTTTAGTAACAACTTCTTCTCTAAAGGTAACAAATGCAGAGATAATATCTTTTAAATTGAGCTGTTCAGGTCTGCCACCATTTAACGCTAGCATGTTTACACCGAATGAGGTCTGCATAGACGTATGGCGATAAAGTTGGCTTAATACGACTTCCCCAACCGCATCGCGTTTAAGCTCAATAACCATGCGAACGCCATCGCGATCACTCTCATCTCGAAGATCGGCTATTCCCTCAATAACCTTATCTCTTACCACCTCCCCTATTCTCTCAAGCAATCTCGCCTTATTTACTTGGTAAGGAATTTCAGAAACCACGATTGCCATTCTATCTTTTCTAATTTCCCGGATTTCTGCTTTAGCACGCATTACGATGGACCCACGCCCAGTCATGTAAGCATCTCTTATTCCCATTTTACCTAAGATAATACCTCCAGTAGGGAAGTCGGGACCGGGTATAATGTTTAATAGTTCCTCTATGGTTAACTCTCTATTTTCAATAAAAGCCAGACAACCATCAATAACTTCACCCAGGTTATGAGGAGGAATATTGGTTGCCATGCCAACTGCAATACCGCCAGCACCATTTACTAGTAAATTCGGAAATTCTGCTGGCAATACAGAAGGTTCTTCAGATGTTTCGTCATAATTTGCAACGAAATCTACCGTCTCTTTATCAATATCTCGGAGCAAGCCCTCTGCCGATTTAGCTAAACGAGCTTCTGTATATCTATGCGCAGCTGGCGGATCACCGTCCATTGAACCAAAATTTCCTTGGCCATCGATAAATGGCAACCGCATAGAAAAATCTTGAGCCATTCTTACCATCGAGTCATAAATTGGGCTGTCACCGTGTGGATGAAACTGCCCCATCACATCCCCGACGATTCTTGCTGATTTTCTGTAAGGACGGGTCCAATCGTACCCGCCTTCTTTCATAGCGTAGAGTATCCTTCTATGAACTGGCTTAAGTCCGTCACGGACATCCGGGAGCGCCCGTGACACAATAACGCTCATCGCATAATCCAAATATGAGCGCTTCATTTCGCCTTCAATCGAAACGCCTTTTATGTCTGGCAACTCTTGTTCCGAATCAGTCATTTTCTCAAAAATCAGCGAGCGAAAAATACAATTTTATTTATTAAATTCAATTAGTTAAATTAACATTTTTAATAACAATATTATACTGATATTATAGCATATATATTGGCGAGTAACAAACTCACCTTGAAGTGCGCAAGAACCGTAACCTTGTATAAAACTAAATTGAAAAAGATTGATAAATAGGATTTCTTTTAATTTCTAAAAAACGGTTTTTTTAGAATGGAATTTCATCGTCCAAATCTTCAAACTTACTGCCTGCGTCATTAGAATTATCAATCATACTTTCTGATGAACCCCCATCAAAACCGGAATCTTGCGAGATGTAATTTCCAGCCGCGCCTTGATCTTGTCGGTTGCCTAGCATGGTGAGCTCTCCTCTATACCTTTGCAACACCACTTCTGTTGTGTATTTTTCCTGTCCTGGTTCGCCCCATTTTCGGGTTTGTAATTGCCCTTCAATATAAACAGTTGAACCTTTCCTAAGATATTGTTCAGCGATATTACCCAATGCTTCGTTGAAAATTACAACCCGATGCCATTCAGTGCGCTCCCGACGCTCGCCTGAACTTCTGTCCTTCCAGGTTTCAGACGTTGCTAGAGACAGTTGAACTATTTTTCCTCCATCTTGCATACTCCTAACTTCTGGGTCGCGACCCAGATTCCCAACTAAAATGACCTTATTTACGCTTCCTGCCATGTTCACCACTCGCCTAAATTTGAAAGTATATTATTTTTGCACAATTTATACGTTTTAACTAGCAAGAAGGTCAGAATTGTCCGTAATTTTCTGTAATTTGATCTTGGTGTATCTATAAAATTTCGAAAAAATAAATTCATATCATTTAGCTGTCTTTTACTAAAATACCTTTTCTTATTTGCCATTAGATCCTACTTAATGTAGGTGTTTTTAACGCCAATCTTGTGAAAAATAGCTATGCACCACAATCAACGTATTAACAAGCTCATAGTTCGTGGCGCACGCGCCCATAACTTGAAAGGCGTCGACGCCACACTACCTAAAAACAGTCTGGTTGTAATAACTGGGCCAAGCGGCTCTGGTAAATCATCGCTTGCTTTCGATACAATATACGCCGAGGGGCAGAGGCGCTACGTAGAAAGCCTTTCTGCATATGCCCGACAGTTTTTGGAGCTAATGCAAAAGCCGGAAGTTGATACGATAGAAGGTCTTTCACCAGCCATATCGATCGAGCAAAAAACTACATCTAGGAATCCTCGATCTACAGTTGGGACAGTTACTGAAATTTATGATTATTTGAGGTTACTGTTTGCAAGGATAGGCACACCTTATTCACCAACAACGGGAAAACCCATTGAAAGTCAGACTGTTAGCCAAATGGTGGATGCGATTTTAGCGTCACCTCTAAACACCAGATTATTAATACTTGCGCCCGTAGTTCGTGGACGCAAGGGTGAATTTAAGAAGGACTTTTCTGAATATAGAAAAAAAGGTTTTCAAAGAGTAAAGATTGACGGTGAGGTTTTTGAATTAAATGATACACCGGCTTTAGATAAAAACATAAAGCATGATATAGAAGTCGTTGTGGATCGAGTGGTAGTACGAGAGGGCCTAGAAGCTAGGCTGGCGGACTCTATTGAGACAGTTCTCCAACTCTCTGACGGATTGCTGATTGCTGAAAATGCAGATACAGCTGAACAATTTATCTTTTCGGCGAAGTTTGCTTGCCCGGTATCCGGCTTTACGATAGAGGAAATCGAACCACGACTGTTTTCCTTTAACAATCCCTTTGGAGCGTGTCCCGATTGTGAGGGCCTCGGAACCAAGCTATATTTTGACAAAGACCTTATTATACCGAATTGTAAATTAAGTCTTCAGCAAGGCGCAGTGGCACCTTGGGCTTCCTCACCTTCAAAATATTATAATCAAACGCTCACAAGTCTTTGCACTCACTTTTCTGAGTCCATGAGCACCCCTTTCGAGGATTTGAGTATGAATTTTCAGAACGCCTTGTTGTTCGGAACCAGCGGAACACCAGTTGAATTGTCATACGATGATGGATCTCGTATATATACTACCCAAAAGCCATTTGAAGGTTTAGTGCCAAATTTAGAACGCAGATTTAGAGAGAGTGAATCCAATAGGTTAAGAGAAGAATTAGGCCGATACCAGTCGGCTGCAAACTGCGAAACATGTGAGGGACAACGCCTCAAGCCAGCCGCCCTTGCTGTGAAAATACATGGTTCAACCATCACTGATGTTACTAATTTTTCAATTGCGGAAGCCGTCGATTGGTTTAAAAAAATCGAAGAATTTCTAGACCCAAAAAAAGTTACGATAGCCGAACGCATTCTAAAAGAAATTAGAGAAAGACTAGGTTTTTTGAAAAACGTAGGTTTAGATTACCTAACGCTCTCAAGAACTTCAGGTACTTTGTCGGGAGGCGAGAGCCAACGTATAAGATTAGCATCGCAAATAGGGTCAGGATTAACTGGCGTACTTTATGTCCTTGATGAACCTTCTATAGGACTGCATCAACGCGATAACGAACGCCTTCTCAAAACGTTGCAGAGACTTAGAGATTTAGGCAACACTGTTATAGTTGTAGAACACGATGAGGACGCTATTAGAAGCGCAGACTATGTTTTAGACATGGGGCCTGGAGCAGGAAAACACGGAGGAACAGTAGTAGCCGAGGGTCTACCAGAGGATATAATACAATCCCCTGTAAGTCTTACCGGAAAATACCTTTCTGGAGCTCTAGAAATAGAAACCCCAACAGCCAGAAGACCTATCTCAAAAGAGCGTAAATTAAAGGTGATCGGTGCCCAAGCTAATAATCTTAAGAATATCACTGCAAGTATTCCGATTGGGACATTCACCTGTGTAACAGGTGTCTCTGGCGGTGGCAAATCCTCTTTAGTAATTGAAACCATCTGGAAAATAGCGGCGCGTGTTTTACATTCTAGTAGATTAGTTCCAGGACCATACGAGACTGTTGAAGGTTTGGAATTCCTGGATAAAGTAGTCGACATTAATCAATCTCCGATTGGCCGAACTCCAAGATCTAATCCTGCAACTTACACTGGCGCTTTTACACCTATACGAGAATGGTTTTCTGGGTTACCAGAAGCTAAGGTACGCGGATACGGTCCAGGACGATTTTCATTTAATGTGAAAGGTGGTAGGTGTGAGGCATGTCAAGGTGACGGTGTAATAAAAATTGAGATGCACTTCTTACCCGACGTTTATGTTCAATGTGAAGCGTGTAAAGGTAAACGGTATAATAGAGAAACCCTTGAGGTACGATATAAGAACAAGTCAATTGCTGATGTTTTAGAAATGACGGTCGATGAGGGCGTTGAATTCTTTAAAGCAATTCCAGCAATTCGAGAAAAGTTAATTACTCTACAACGTGTTGGTTTAGGCTATATAAATATTGGCCAACCCGCTACTACACTTTCAGGTGGAGAAGCTCAACGGGTGAAGCTCTCTAAAGAGTTAGCTAGGCGGGCAACCGGAAAAACACTCTATATATTAGATGAGCCAACTACCGGACTACATTTTGATGATATAAAAAAACTATTAAATGTTTTGCACACACTGGTAAACCAGGGAAATACTGTAGTCGTCATCGAACACAATTTGGATGTAATTAAAACAGCAGACTGGATCATAGATATTGGTCCCAATGGTGGCAACTTGGGCGGTTCAATCGTTACGGAAGGCACTCCAGAGGATATAATTAACGTTAAAGAAAGTCAGACTGGGTTTTACCTTAAATTATTAACCGAGCGACAAAGTAAGGTATTCTCTGAGGCTATTTGAAATTAATACTCATCTCAACATTGAGATACAACCGGACAAACCATCCTGGATTTTAAAATAATGGGAATTATACATATATTTGGAGGAGGCTTAGCTGGTTGTGAAGCCGCCTGGCAGCTTTCTAGACGAAATGTTGAATGTATTTTGTACGAGATGCGTCCTCAAATAATGACTGAAGCACACACGACATCAAGTCTAGCTGAATTGGTGTGTTCAAATTCTTTTCGATCAGACGACAGCACAGCAAACGCCGTAGGCGTTTTGCACGAGGAAATGCGTCAATGTGACTCACTTATAATGAAAGCCGCCGACACCGCTCGCATTCCGGCTGGAAGTGCCCTGGCAGTGGATAGAAACCATTTTTCAGAGAACGTAGAGAAAGCAATCACTGGAGAAAAATTAATCAATTTGCAACGTACAGAAATGACCTTAAGCGAGCTGTCCCCAGATGCCAAAGTGATAATTGCCACTGGCCCCCTTACCTCCACTCGACTATCAAATGAAATTGCTAACTTGAGCGGACGAGAATCTCTGTCTTTTTTTGATGCAATTGCTCCTGTCGTTTACACAGAGAGTATCGATTTCTCTAAAGCCTGGTTGCAATCACGATACGACAAAAACACTGAATCAAATGGTTCTGGGGACTACATAAACTGTCCATTAAACAAAAAAGAGTATGACGATTTTATTGATGATTTAACGTCTCAGGAAACTATTGAATTCAAGAGTTGGGAGAAAAAGACACCTTATTTTGAAGGGTGTATGCCCATAGAAGAAATGGCCAGGCGAGGACGAGAAACTCTTAGATTTGGTCCTATGAAGCCAGTTGGCTTAACCAACCCACATACAAACGAACGGCCCTATGCGGTCGTGCAGCTTCGCCAAGATAACCAGGCAGCCTCTCTGTATAACATGGTGGGCTTTCAAACCAAAACCAGACACAGTAATCAAAAACAACTTTTTAGGCGAATACCTGGTTTAGAAAATGCAGAATTCGCTAAACTAGGGGGGCTGCACCGAAATACGTTTATTAACTCCCCCCGTTTATTAGATAAAACCTTACGGTTTAAACAACAAGAAAGAATTCGATTTGCGGGTCAAATAACAGGCGTTGAGGGCTATTTAGAGAGTGCTGCCATCGGGCTATTAGCAGGCATGTTTTTTTCGTATGAAACTCGGGGCAGCGAGCCACAAATACCACCAAAAAATACTGCTTTGGCATCTTTGCTCTCTCATATTACAAATGCGGAGCATAAAGAAAACTTTCAACCAACAAACATAAACTTTGGATTATTTCCGGAATTACCAAGCAAGATAAATCATAAGGGCAAAGCCGTACGTTTTAAAGGTGTAGAGAGAAAAAAGGCTCTTTCAGAAAGAGCGTTAAATGATTTAAACTCTTGGATTAATTGCAGTTAAAGGTATTTAAGATATTAAAATTTTTTGAAACAATAATTGAAAGCAAGTAACCACGCGCGCCAGTTGGTTCATTCGCTCAATCGGAGATCAAAAACGCCGTAATTGAGCCTTTCAAGTTGTTTAGTAAACAAACTCGTCAAACTGGCTAGTAATAAGCAAGGCATAGACCGCTCCTCTTTATTTACTGGAGTTTGGCGGGTTTTTGAAAGAAAAACTTCACTAATTTCTATTATTTTCACTCCGATGGGTCTTATAGTTTCCTTTCGTTTTCTATTTTTCAATATCTTGTTACAAACGTCATATCTATCTAATAAACTCATGGGGAAAAGAATACGATCATAATGTAGTAAAGAATGAGTGGATCTGAGTACGCCTATTAAACCTTAAGCAAGAGCAATATCCTGACAAGCTCGGCGGACATCCTTGTTTGTGATACCCATTAAATCCAAGGCTATAAATGTTATAGCTCCGGGGTATTTTTTATATATCTTTCTAATTTCTCGATCGTTTTGGGTTGGCGTTTTAGTAATTCGTCTTCCCGGTGGTCAATAATCGACAGCATTAACTCCCGATTAGCATTAGGCTGGACATTTAATGTGTAAATTTCTTGCATGATTGGATCTTTTGACAAATTAATCTTTAGTTTTGGCGCCAACAAGGTTTCTCTCTACCACTGCAAATCTTTTTCCCAGAGGTTCGCATCTTGCATGCGAAATGGTATAGCTGCGAGTTAATTATTTAGCGCATGAGTCTAAAACAAAAATTCTTGGATATCGCGATCCGCAGATAAGGCCCATATGTTTTGATCTGGATCGGCCTTTCTAAACCAAGTATCTGTTGGCAATTAATGAAACTCCCAAAGTCACTCACATGGTTCAGGTTCGAAATTTTTCTTCAAGGCCTTGTCCCCCTTCTATAAGAATTTGCACGTTTTCTTGCGCCAGCCTATATAGTTGATCGTAAACACCAATCAATTTATTTAGGGCGGTTTTTTCGGAAACTCCAAGTAAATTGTTGAGTTCACTTAGAGCCTCGTGGCCATGACGATGAAATGGGTCCGCTCTTCGAATAAGGTCGTTCGCTAAATTCACGATAGCTGGGTCTTTGTTTTTTAAAGATGAAGAAAGTGTCGATCGTGATAGATCATTCTCAAATAATAATTCATTGGGAATTGTGATTAATCTTGGTGATGCGATAGCATCTTTTATTAAGTCTCGTATGATGTGCACAATATAGCAATAAATAGCCAAATCACGAGCATAGTAACTCAATTCATGGGGCATCTCATATTCAAAATGCTTTTCTTTTGTATGAGTAGCGGCCAGTAGATAAATATATATCGAAGCTGGAGCAACTGTAGCGCCATTGCAATACTTCAAAAAATCATCCCAAGAGTGCATATCAGTTCCCTTAATATCCATTGCAAGTGACGCAGCAAGATCACTCCAAACGGATTTGGTTAAATCACTTCTACCAATGGTATGTTTAAGAGCGTAAATTATTCCCGGTGACAAAGGCCCATCAACTATCTCTAGGTGCAAAACCTGTTGCAACCATCTAGACAGTTTTCTCTCGAAATTCGTCTTTAAGTTATTCCGACTTTTGGCATCAAGCTTTAAAAAGTTTTCGTCAATAGCATCATCAATTACGCGCATCGCTGCATAAGTCGCATAGAAGAATTCTCTCCTAGGAGTTTTCAGAATTTGCGAGGCATAAAAGAAGTTCGCATTAGCTTTTTTTGCAACCAAGCGGCACGTTGCTAGACCTGCCTTGACTTCTTTAGTTTTAATCAACTGGAAACAAAACGGCCGCGACCCTCCTGTCCTCCACACACAAAACATTAAACGTGCGACACGCCGTACCTGTATTCATTACATTCAAAGCGCAATTCTGTTGCCGGACGAATTCTTTCTCAATTTCTGGTATTAGGCGTGTATTTCCTTCAGCTCCAAAAAGCATTATTGATGGGCCATAGCTTTTCTGGAATACTTCCCGCAATATTTTGAAAGCACTTTCATCAGCTTGAAAGGTTTCGGGAGAAAAACATGACTCTGAAAACGCAATAACAGGGGCGGGATGAACACTTCCCGATGTTTTCAAGGTTCCATCTCCACAACTCTCTATTAACTGCCGACCTTTAGAGACAAGGGGCGTCAGATCCATTGGTAAATTCTACCTCTCGTCTTCTGGTGCCTGCAACCCGCTTTGGTCTCCATCACCTCGTTTCAACTTAATGTAAAGTAGAATAGGAACAGCTATAAATATTGATGAATATGTTCCTATACAAACTCCCCAGATCATAGCTAAAGCAAAGTCAGCTAAAACAGCACCGCCAAAGAAATATATTGAAAATAATGCAAGTAAAGTAGTTACCGAGGTCATCGTCGTTCTAGACAAGGTTTCGTTTATCGACATATTAAATACTTCTGATAATTCTAACTGCCTGTACTTGCGCAAATTTTCTCGCACTCTGTCGTATACGACTACAGTGTCGTTTATAGAATATCCTGCTATTGTGAGTATAGCTGCTACAGTTGCTAAATTAAATTCATACTGCAATAACGCAAATAAACCGACTGTGCTTACTATATCATGCGCTAAAGCAGCGATAGCTCCTAAACTAAACTGCCATTCAAATCTTAACCAGATATATATTAAGATAGAGAGAAGAGCCAGGCAGATCGCAATTATTCCGGCCTCTTTCAGCTCCTTACCGACCGTCGGGCCAACAAATTCCGTTCTGCGATATTCAAACTCGCTGCCAAGGCGATCCTTAACTTTATTGATAGCAGCCATCTGCTCTTTTTCTGCACCATCTTGCCGTTGGATCCTTACAAGTGCATCCGTTTCCTTGCCAAACTCTTGAATGGTTACTTCCCCAAGTCCTAAAGTGGACAGCCTATCCCTAATTTGCGGAATGTTCACCGCACTCGACGAGCGGATTTCCATCAAGATACCCCCTCTAAAATCAATCCCAAAGTTCAACCCTAAAGAGGTTAAACAAAAAACGGATGCTAGAAGAATTATGGCCGATAACGTAAAAGCTAAACCTCGCTTGTTAACAAAGCGGATCTTTGTTCTAGCAGGCACAAAGCGAATAGGCTTGAGCATTATAAATCCAATACACTCAAATAGGTACAGAACTAGGTCGCTTCCCTCGCAACCATAGAACAATCAAAAACCTTGTTAGCATAATCGATGTAAACATCGACGTAATAATTCCAATAGCTAGCGTTACAGCGAACCCTTTTATTGGACCGGAACCAAAGGAATAAAGGCAAATTGCAGCGAACAAAGTAGTTAAATTTGAGTCAATGATCGTGGTTAATGCTCTTTTATATCCTGCATCTATTGCTGATATCGGCGTGCGCCCTAATAGAACCTCTTCTCTAATACGTTCAAAAATTAGCACATTAGCATCGACTGCCATGCCAATAGTAAGCACAATTCCGGCTATTCCCGGAAGAGTGAGAGTCGCCTGTAGAGCCGATAAAGCTCCCAAGATAATAACAATATTAAAAAATAAAGCTAAATTTGCAAAAATTCCAAACAGGCCGTAAGCCACTACCATAAAGACGATTACAAGGCATAATCCAATTATACTTGCTAATTTTCCCGCTTCTATAGAATCGAATCCTAGGCCAGGGCCAACTGTTCGCTCTTCCAGAATCGTCAATGGAGCTGGCAACGCACCTGCTCTGAGTAAAAGAGCTAAATCGTTGGCAGTTTTTACAGTGAAGCTGCCAGAAATAATGCCAGAACCGCCTAAAATAGGTTCTCGGATAACAGGCGCACTTATGACCTTGTTATCAAGTATAATAGCAAAGGGTCGATTTACATTATCACTTGTTACTTTACCAAAGCGTTTAGAGCCATTTGTATCAAAACGGAAACTAACTACTGGTTGACCATCCTGAAAAGTCGCCTGTGCATCAATTAAGTGCTCTCCGCTGACCATGACCCGTTTCTTTACTAGATACAAAGATGGCTCACTTGCACTTTTAATTAGAGGAGCTAAGAGCTCGGAACCAGATGGAACCTTGTTTGTAATTGCCTCATTAACCGACTTACTAACATCGACCAAACGAAAGACCATCTTAGCAGTTTGACCCAGTAATGCCTTTATTCTATCTGGGTCATCAACCCCCGGCAATTGAACTAAAATCCTATCAGTTCCTTGGCGCTGTATTGTCGGCTCTCTAACACCAGTCTCGTCGATGCGTCTTCGCACTATTTCAATTGACTGTTGTAATGCCAGTAATTTGCGTTCCTCTAACGCTTCATCCCGCGGCGTGATTTTTACGAAACCATTACTGCCAAAATCAATTTGGCTTTTTAGATCTACATTAGCCAATAATTCGTTTGACTCAGAAAAATCTTCTTTCTTTCTTATTTTTACTGAAACGCTGGTTTCAGTCGCACCAAGTTTAGAATAACCAATCCTCGCTTTTCGAAGTTTTTTCCTGACTTGTGTAGCAATGTCCTCAAGATATTCTTTAATAATAACATCTAAATCAACTTTAAGCAGTAGGTAAGACCCTCCTTGCAAATCTAAACCTAAGCTCACGCGTTTTCCTGGAGCAAAATTTGGCCAGTTTTCGCTAATCTCTGTCTTTAAAAAGTTTGGAATAGCATACAGTGCACCAATGAGACATATCAATACTACTAGCGTCATTTTCCAGGCAGGAAATTGCAACATAATTTGTTTTCCGTTAACTTAAAAAATACAAAGCTGTTTAATTAATCCTCACCCTTCGAGGTCACCTCTGCAACCATTCCGCGCTTAACCTTGACTCTGACGTTTTCAGCTATATCCAACTCAATTTCATCCCTGTCGTCGTTAACCTTTGCTACTTTTCCCATTAAGCCGCCGTTGGTAACAATTCGATCATTACGCCGTATTTTAGAGAGCATTTCCTTATGCTCTTTCGCCCTTTTTTGTTGAGGGCGTATTAGTAGGAAATAGAAAACAACAAAAATAAGTACTAACGGCGCTAACGCCATGAGGTCGAAACCACCTCCCGCGCCGGTGCTTTGTGCGTAAGCCGTAGAAATTAACATTTTACTTCTCCTATACGACCGACAATAACGAGCTTAATTCCGTTAGTTAATCGATCTCCTTTTTATTTGCCGGATTATACTCGTAAGACAACGAAAAGTAATCACTAATCTATGTAATTAGTAATTTATGAGTAAAATCATGCTGCTAATTCCGTCAACGGATCAATCGCCTGCGAACCTTTTCTAATTTCAAAATGAAGTTGGGGCTTATTAACCTTACCGCTGGTTCCTATTGTTCCTATAGTTTCCCCTCGCTTAACCCTGTCACCTTTCTTAACTAAAACTTTATCAATATGAGCATAAGCAGTTGTCCATCCGTCCGAGTGCCTGACTAATAAGAGATTACCAAATCCTTTAATACCATTTCCTGAATATGCAACAACGCCATTTTCCGACGCAAAAACCGGCGCACCCCGAGGAGCGGAAATATTAATACCATCGTTATGCAATCCCCCTCTGCGGGGACCAAATCGAGATATTATTGTTCCACGCACAGGCCATAGAAAATACTTCCCTCCTCGCCGGGACGGCTTTGGTAAAAACATATTATTTTTATGTGTTCTCTTTTTTTCGAAACGGGTTCTTACGCTCGGCCTTGGTTTGGGAAATGGTAAAAAAACAGACACATTTTGCGTGCTCAAGACATTTCTTATATTCTTTTCTGCCAGATTTACTTTGCCATTGGTTGGAATGGGGATTGTCAGTGTCTGTCCTCTTTTTAGTTGATAAGGCGGCTTTAAATTATTTAATTCGACTAGCGTTCTCATATCGACGTTATAGTTTTGTGAGACTGCAAAGACGGTATCGCCCGTGACAACAGTATGATAGTCGGGAGTGGGAATGATTAATCTTTGCCCAACTAAGATTTTGTAAGGAGCGGCTAATTCGTTTCGTAAAATCAAGCGGCGGGTAGTAATTCCATTGCGCTTTGCAATAGAATATACCGTGTCGCCCTGTTTTACTTTGACGGTTTTTGTTTTTGAAAAACTTTTTATTGGTTTTGCATTATAATTTTTGACTATCGCATGTTTTGTTAACTGGTTATTTGAACTAAAGTATCTGTTTTCGCATCCACTTAATCCTATTAAAATTAATAAAACAACCGATGTTAGAAAAAAATGCATTTATTCGGTTTTCCACCAATTTCTCGAGATAGGTACATTATTATATCAAATGAAAAAGCGATCCAATAACCATCCAGGACACAACCGTATCCTTGAGTTTTAGAAAATATTGAAAAGGTTAGTCGAGCTATATTTTACGAATCGGTACAACGAAAGCTGCGACCGCAATTAATGCCATTTTTTGGCTAATTTTCTAGACTCTTCTTGAAGGCTGTATCCGTATGATTTATTGAAATTGGTGTAACAGAAATAAAGCCTTTCCTAAGCGCTTCTACGTCCG
Organism: uncultured Alphaproteobacteria bacterium; assembly: GCA_902629125.1. Classification (GTDB taxonomy): domain Bacteria; phylum Pseudomonadota; class Alphaproteobacteria; order Thalassobaculales; family Thalassobaculaceae. The sequence continues at coordinate 64,729 of CACOPQ010000005.1, read as the reverse complement.
AGTTTTCTTGAACAGATTTATTGAATTTCACAGCCCCTATCCTGTAACTCTTTTTCCTAGGAGAATTGCTTATCAGAGCTATTTCATCGCCTTGTTTATGCCGGCCTTGGAAAGAAAATTTAATTTGGCCTGCACCATTTATTTGTTTTGGAAAATTAACATTGAGAAGACAATCAGGCTTCCAATCTTTATTATACAACCTTTGTATGACCGCGCCCACATTCTCCCTGGCAGAGGACCAGTCAATTTTTGCAGTCGTTGATAGCTCTTGACTAAAGGCTATTGCACGAACACCAGCTATAGTTGCTTCATAAGCGGCGCCAATGGTTCCTGAATAAGTTATATCTTCGGCAATATTTACGCCACGATTAATGCCAGAAAGTATAAGGTCGGGTCTGCACCTTTCCATTATTTGATTGAGCGCAATAATCACACAATCTGTTGGGGTTCCATCAACCGAAAATTTTCGGTCCGAAAGTTGAACGACATCTATATTACGCCGTACGGTTAGAGAATGACCTGAACCGCTGCTTTCTTTCAACGGGGCAATGACCCATACTTCTTTAACCATTGGCTCTGTTATCTCAGTCAACAATTTAATCCCATCAGCATCGTAACCGTCGTCATTGGTTATAAGAATTCGCGCATCATTTAAATTTTTGTAATTCGATAACGACTGCATTTTATTTTCACTCAGGCGGATTAATAATTTCTTGACCATTCATGTATTTCTGAAGTGCTTCAGGAATTAAAATACTACCATTTTTTTGCTGGTGATTTTCCAATACTGCAATTAGTGCACGACCAACTGCTAAACCAGAGCCGTTTAATGTGTGAACAAACTCATTCGTTTTAGAATTTTTTGGTCTATACCGAGCACGCATTCTTCTAGCTTGAAAGGCACCGCAAGAGGAACAGCTAGAAATCTCACGATATTGCCCCTCACCTTCCAGCTGTCCCGGCAACCAAACTTCTATGTCATAAGTCTTCACCGCACTAAATCCTGTATCACCACTGCAGAGCACAACCGTTCGAAAAGGCAGCTCGAGGGCTTTTAATATACTTTCTGCACAACTCGTCATCCTTTCATGCTCTTCCTCTGATTGTTTAGGATGTGTTATTGATACCATCTCAACTTTACCAAACTGGTGGACCCGGATCATCCCGCGTGTATCGCGCCCGGCCGCCCCGGCTTCAGACCTAAAGCATGGCGTATAAGCGGTAAACCTAAGGGGCAATGCTTCCTCTTCCAGAATACAGTCTCTTACAAGATTTGTTAATGGGACTTCCGCCGTTGGTATTAACCATAACCCATCCTCTGTTTTAAACTGTTGATCACTAAACTTTGGTAGCTGACCGGTTCCAAAAAGTGCTTCTGAGTTTACCAATGCCGGCGGAGAAACTTCTAGGTATCCATACTTGTTGATTTGATGGTCTAACATAAAATTAGCTAATGCCCTTTCCAGGCGCGCTAACTGTCCTCGTAAGATGACAAAACGAGCACCGGAAATCTTCGCCGCGCTATCAAAGTCTATTTCCTTAAGTTTCTCACCTAACCCTACATGATCCTTGGGTTGAAATAGACGAGGTCTAATAATTCCTTCGTTTCTCAACTCTATATTGTCCAGCTCAGAATTTCCCTGTGGAACATCTTCAGCCAAATAATTTGGTAATTCACTTAAACTTTCTTCAAGATTCACTGACAATTCTCTATCAATCTTCTCCATTTTTATTATCGCATTTTTTAACCGACTAACCTCTTCCACCAAATGATCTGACTTATGACCGAAGCGCCTTGCCTCCCCAACCTCTTTTGAAATCTTATTTCTTTTTTCCTGAAGCATCTGAAGTTCAGTCACAGCACTTCTCTTTTTAAAATCTATCGACAAAATATCAGCTGAGTTCGGGCTCAAACCCCGCCTTATCATTTGACGATCAAACTCGGAACTATCTTGCCTAATTTGCCTTATGTCATGCATTTTTTTATCCTGTACCAAAACCCACGGTCATTTTTAGTCAAGCTTACGATATATCTTCGTAAAAATTAGAACGAAGCCGTTTTGATTATTTAATCATGGTGAAAGTTATACCTCTATTCGTTTAACTATTACACTTCTATAATCTCCAGTACGTTTCACTCTTTTATTTGCTTTTTGATCTTTCTTCTCGTCTCTGTGAAAAATTAGCCCCCCCCAGATCAGCATCAACTTTTAACACCTCATCAATATCTTCAGGCAGAGAAGACACTTCATTAATAAGCAGCTCTTCTGCATCTTTTTTTACCTTGTCTAACTCTACTTCCCTTGCAATTTCTTCTATCGAGTTTTGAAAATTATTAATGGACCGTTTTGTTTTTCTTAACCAAGATGCTGCCGCGCGTACAAGCCCTGGTAACTCCTTAGGACCGACAATTACTAAGGCGACTAGCATAATAATAAATAACTCTGGCCAACCTAAATCTAATATGATTGCCTCCTGGAACTTTAGATACTTTATCGAGAGTCTTAAAATTACTTTTCGCTACTATCTTTCTTAGCATCTTCTTTGATACTCTGAGCATTTTCTATCACTTCAAAGTTACTCGAAGTTTTCCCCTCATCATCGTCAGAACTCGCACCTTTCTTAAAATTCTTAAGGCCTTTTCCAAAATCACCCATTATCGAAGATATTTTTCCTCGTCCACCAAATAAAACTAAAACAACTACCAATACTATTATCCAGTGCCAAATACTCGTAAATCCCATCCATACACTCCAATCTCAATTTTTTTTCATCAGAATATTGTCTGCACTTAAACACCCTAAAATAAACAAATAGAGCTTCATCTAAAATTAGGCTATTGTTTGTTTTTTTCAAAAACGAATGTCTGCTCAACTTCCACATAAACTCGCACGATTTCTCCAGTAGAAGGTAAAACCCGGCCAGGCATCTTGCAATGTAAATTAATGTTTTCACCATCTCGATTTCTGCATTTCGAAGATAAATGAATGTAACTCATTCGTCCTAGTAATCTCGACTCGACTACTAGCGCCTCAAAGTAAATATCTGATCCCTCTAACGGTAACAAACAAAGTGCCTCAGGTCTCAGAACTACTTCAACCTTAGTACCAGTTGCAAACTTTTGTACGGGAAAATCAACCAGAGACGTCATTGCTTTGTTCCCGCACACTAATCCATTTAATTTATTTAATTCTCCAAAAATACCTGCTACAAACGAGTTTACGGGCTGAAAATATAATTCAGCTGGTGAGCCAACTTGAATAACACGCCCGTCATTCATTACTATTATTTTATCTGCCATAAACATTGCTTCTTCAGCATCGTGCGTTACCATCAGTGTTGCGCAACCCTGTTGACGTAATAAGTGTAATACCTCATCGCGTATCTTTTCACGAAGTCTGGCATCGAGCCCGGAGTATGGTTCATCCAACAGCATAACTTCAGGTTGTGGAGCCAGAGCTCTTGCTAAGGCCACTCTCTGTTGTTCACCGCCTGATAACATATGGGGATACTTTTTCAGAAATTTTTCCATATGAACCATCTCTAAAGCGTTACGGGCTTTACTTTCAGCCATTCCGGAACGATCTCTTTTTAATCCAAATTTTACGTTGTCTATAACAGATAGATGAGGAAACAGCGCATAATCTTGAAAGACTAAGCCTATGTTTCGATCTTCGGCCGGTAAATGAACCTCGCTGTCAGAGACAATGGTATCACCCAGCTCCACAATACCCTTTTGCGCCCGCTCTAGCCCTGCAGCTATTCTAAGAGCTGTCGACTTACCGCAACCAGACGGCCCCAATAGGCAGACCACCTCTCCCTCATGCAAAGCAATCGAAAGGTTTTCCAGGGCTGTGGTATTTCCATACCGATGCCAAACTCCGGTCATCTGTAACGCTTTTCTTTTCACTACATTCTTCTTCTAGATTTATTGAATTTAATAAAAATGCTCTGCGGAAAGAATAAAATCTAGCAATCCTCTAAAGCATCCCCATGTCCTAAAGGGAAAAGTTCGTCTTGCTCGTCTGAATCCTCTTCAACCAGCGCATCGTCCGGCAAGATAAGAGACGTCAGACTATCCCGTTTTTCCAAAAGCCCTGTTGCTTTCAATTCTTCTACACCCGGCAAATCGTTCAAATTTTGTAAACCAAAATATTCTAAAAATTCTTCGCTTGTTCCCCATTGAAGAGGTCGACCAGGAACTCTCCTTCTACCACGCGGACGTATCCAGTTACATTCAAGCAACGTGTCGAGGGTTCCCTTACTAACAGCCACCCCCCTTATAGTTTCAATATCACCTCTTGTAACCGGCTGGTGATATGCAATAATTGCGAGAGTTTCGATTGCCGCCGCCGAGAGCCGCCGTTTAACTTGGACCAAACTTCGCAAATTATCCTTTAGATCATCTGCAGTTCTAAACGTCCAACCGCCGGCAATATTAACCAGATTTACACCCTTCGACAGATAATCATTTTTCAACTCGGAAATCAGTTCAGTAACGGGGACACCAATGGGTAATCTTTCCTGAATATCTTGTACCTTTAGAGGTCTTTGACTGGCAAACAAAAGTGCCTCCATCAGCCTTATCTCAGCCATATATTCATCTCGGAGGGATTTTTTATTTTCTGGCAACTTTCCAATCACCCTTTTTTCCATTTGGCTCATTTTTATATACCTCGCGGTCTTATAAAAATAGGACCATAGGTATTGTTTTGCTTAAGCTCGATGTAACCTTCTTTAGCTAACTCTAGGCTAGCGGCAAATGTTGAAGCCACAGCTGATCTAGTTAATAAGTTATTATTCAAACCATCTGGCAAGAAACCTATAAGTTCCCGCCAATCTGGAATATCTCCTAACATATTCTTTAGTCGTTCTATCGCTTCATCCACCGAGTATAAACGTGTAGCAACAATGCTTAATGTTGATACTTCCCCACGAACTTTGACCTGTCCATAGCTTTTTAAAAGTTCAAACAAACTTAAATCATAAATTGGCGAAGTCACATTGCTTATTAATTCAGGCATACCTCTCGAAAACACATCCAACCCGAGCTGAGGCAATTGCAGAATTGCTCTGCCAGCCTTTCTCATGGCCTCAAGTCTTCGAAGTTGAAATCTCAATGCTTCTGCTAACTCTTCCGGCGTACTGTTTTCTCCCTCTTCATCTCTAGGAAGCAGAATGCGTGATTTAAGGTAAGCCAACCAAGCCGCCATAACGAGGTAATCTGCAGCAACTTCTAAGTTTAGTGACTGTGCCTGCTGCACGAATTCTAGGTATTGCTGCGCTAATTCCAAGATGGAAATTTGCGTCAAATCCACTTTCTGTTCTCTCGCCAACGACAATAATACATCGATAGGGCCCTCAAAACCCTCTAAAGTAAGGAATAATGATAATTGAATGGGTTCGTTTTCACTCAAAAATCTTGGCTCATCTTCTTCAAATTCTTGGTTCTTCTCAACCATTGTATCTGCCTTACTTAAAAAATTTTAGAGCTATTTGGACATAGACAAAACATCTACACTGGTGACGGTGCTGTAAACTAATCAAAAATAACATGCTTAAAAGGCACACAAGTATAAGCATTAATAAGTTGTTTCAAAATAAATTCCTTAGCCTTTTTACGCTTAGGTTTTAATAAGTCACGTAAGCGGTAAAACTTTAGTCAAATCACAACGCAGAAGAAATATCTATTAATTACATAAAGTTGAAAAAGCCCTTTAGTCCTTTGCGTAGTTTTGCATTTAGTTCATTAATGTCAGAGATTTCTCGATTTTCAGACACATCGGCGACCTTTTTAAGAAAAACCCTTATTCTACTTTTAGCAACGTTTTTAATACCAGGACATGCTTTTGCAACAAGTTCCATTTCCTGAAAATTTCCATTGCAATGTAAACCAACATCGCATCCAGCTTCGAGCGCGTTAATATATCTGTCATCTATAGATCCACTAAGAGCGTTCATAGAAAGATCATCACTCAGGAGTATCCCGTCAAACTTTATCAAATTTCTTATGATATCATTAATGATTTTGCGCGAAAATGTAACAGGATGTGTTGGATCCAGTTTTGGAAACAATAGGTGGCCAGTCATAGCGGCAGCGGCGAAACGAAGCTGTATGAAAGGGCTAAATTCTCTCGATAATAAATCGTCTAAGCAACTATCTATCCTTGGAAGACTCTCATGGCTATCCACTTCAGCGCGACCATGCCCGGGGATATGCTTTATCATTCCGGAAACCCCGCCACTTTCTAGTCCCTCAATTACCGCTTTACCAAGTACACCAACAGTTTTGGGGTCACTACCAAGAGCTCTATCACCAATAACAAAATGGCCCCGCTTTTCACTTAAATCTATTACGGGCGCACAGTTTACATTAATGCCTAGGTCAAATAATTCAGAAGCAATTATTTGATAATTGGTTTTAATCAATTGCCTTGCTTTCTCTTTATCAGAATTAAAAATAAACCCAAACACCTCAGGTGGCGGATATGCGTTCCATATAGGTGGAGATAGTCTCTGAACTCTTCCACCTTCTTGATCTATCAATATTGGTACTTTCTCGCCAACAACATCTCTAAGACTATTTATGAGAGAAATCACTTGCGTTTTTGTACTACAATTGCGTTTAAACAAGATGAAACCTAAAGGCGGGAACTCTTTGAAAAATGATCGTTCGTGAGCTGTAAGCACAAGACCTTGGCAACCAAAAATAATCGGGTTTTTCATCCAAGAGCGCCTATCAATTTCTAACTACAAGGCAGGCTTGTTTTTTACTTCGCAAAGTTTTGCAAATTCTTTCGGCTTTTTCTCTTGAAATAAGATCACCTTGTACGCGATAAAAAATCCCTCTTGATTTTAAATTTATCTTTGTTACGCGACCCGTCATTTCTCCCAACAGGGCAACATTTCTAATCTTTACTTTTTTGAGAAATTTTTCGGCTGCTTGGCGTTTAGTTAACGATGCTAGTTGTATCCTGTAAGCACCCGTTTCAAAACTTTGAACTGAAGTTTTTAGTCCGTTTTTCTTTGTATCTTTGCTCACTTCTATTTTATTATTTTTTAGGTTTTTATACTTTTCTGAATTTTTAATTTTACTAGACTCACCGTCGTCACCTTGAGAACTTTTGATTTTTGGTATTTGAGGCGCTGGAAGACGATCTTTTAGTACTTTTTGTTTAACTGTATTAGCAATCTGTTTGTTATTACCATTAGTGGCTATAGGCTGCTCCGGTCTGGGGATGAGTTTTTCCGGAATTTCAAGCTTTGAGGGATTTGCCATTTCTAAATTTTTGAGAATTAGCCGGTCTTGATTCGGTACGTTAAGACCTCCTGGGTTATCGGGTTTTAGTCGAATAGGTGATGTGTCCGCTTTAACCAGAGGCACGTCATCATTTCCAATAATCAATTCACCTTGGTACAGTGCGAACCAGACTAATCCCATCACAGACATTAGACCAAACACCAAAACGAATAGAAAAATTTTCAACCCTGAACGAACTGGCGCTATCGAATTGAGCGTTGGCGGTACAGGCCTTTCAAAGTCATTTAGTATCGGCGGTTCTCCGCCATCATGTGAGAAATTCGTCACGATTTCATTTCCTGTATCGGTTCAATTCCTATTAGTTCCAATCCCGATGCCAACACAAGGATAATCGCCTGTATCAAAGCTAAACGAGCAAGCGTCAACTCTTCATCATCTTCGATGATGAATCGCAATTCACTGTGATCTTTTCCTTTATTCCATAACGAGTGAAAAGCACCCGCCAAATCGGTTAAAAAGAAAGCAATTCTATGCGGCTCGTGAGCTTGCGCAGCGCCTTCGATTATCCGGGGCCAAGAAGCAAGTTCCTTTATTATATCCATCTCTGCTTCATCCCGTAACTTCTCCAAGTCGACACAACTCAATAAGTCTGACGTCAATCTCTTATTGCCAAACATTTTTGATGCATGACGCATCACAGAACAACATCGCGCGTGCGCGTACTGGACATAAAATACTGGGTTATCACGACTTTGTGCTACAACAGTGTCAAAATCAAATTCCAAGACCTGATCATTGCGCCTCGTTAGCATCATAAATCTTATAACATCTTTTCCAACAGCCTTTAAAACATCTTCGAGCGTAATAAAAGTACCGGCCCGTTTCGACATTCTAAACGGGTTACCATTTTTCAACAAATGCACGATTTGACAAATTTTAATATCTAGGTTTGCTTCATGATCCGAGGCAGCATTGACGGCTGCCTGCATACGGCGCACGTAACCGCCGTGGTCAGCACCCCATACATCGATCATTTTGAGGTATCCACGTTTAATTTTGTTGATATGATATGCAACATCAGAAGCAAAATAAGTCCACGACCCATCAGATTTTTGAATTGCTCGATCCACATCATCTCCAAAATCAGTCGATTTGAACAGAAGTTGCGGTCGTGGCTCCCAATCGTCTGACTGTTTTCCTTTTGGTCGCTGAAGCACACCCTCATAAATTAATTTTTTCTCTTTTAAAAGGTTCATAGCGTTATCAACTTCACCGGCAGCCACTAATGACCGCTCAGATATATATTCATCCATGACTATACCTAAATTACTCAAATCTGATTTGATTAAACCCATCAACGACTGGGTAGTAAAATCTCTGATTACAGGCAACCAGTCTTTTTCGGGAGCTGCTACCCAAGTGTCCCCGTCTTTTTTGGCTAACGCCATCCCCACTTCTTTAAGATATTCGCCTGGATAGAGCCCGTCCGGGATGGTGCCAATTTCGTGCCCCAAAGCTTCAAGATATCGCAAATGGGTCGACTTTGCCAAAATATCTACTTGAGTACCGGCATCATTTACGTAGTACTCTTTACAAACTCGGTATCCTACTTTTTTTAAGAGCCGAGCTAACGTGTCGCCAACAACAGCACCTCTTGCATGAGCAGCGTGCAGGGGCCCTGTCGGATTCGCAGAAACATACTCTATATTGATGAATTCGTTCTCCCCAAAGTCAGAAGATCCAAAATCTTTTCCCGACTGAAGGATACATTTTACACATTCAAACCATACATCGGCTTTTAATTTCAGGTTAATAAACCCAGGTCCCGCAACAGTGGCTGACTGAATTAACTCAGCGCCCACAAGATTGCAACATATCTCAGCAGCAAAATCTTTTGGTGTTTTTCCAATAGTTTTTGCAAGAATCATAGCTATATTGGACGATAAATCTCCATGCCTCTTATCTCTAGGGGACTCCAATTTTATTTTTAGCGGTGGCAAATTTTCATTTTCATACCAAAATGGCATTTCTTGAAGAGTTTGCTCGACTATATTTTCTATTTTCTCAAATATATTCATTCAAAGTTTCGCCTTAAAATCAAATAGTCTATCGTACTCCAGCAAGGCATATCTATCGGTCATACCGGCAATATAATCGGAAATTAATCTCGCTTGGTTATTTTTCAGATCTTCTTTGTCTAAATACCGCCACTCATTAGGCAAAACTATAGGCTCCTCCATAAATAAATTAAATAACTCACTTATCACCCTTTTTGCCTTGCTGGCCATCCTATTCACTTTGTAATGCCGATACATCTTAGCGAATAGAAATTCGCGGAGTTGTTTTATCTTAGGTGTTAGCTCTTTGCTAAATGAAACGATAGGCTGCTCGGCGTTCATAATATCCTCCGGATCAACCGGCCGGATTTTTTGCAGTCGATTGGCCGTCTCTGCTAATATGTCTGCTACTAGTTTATTTACAATTGTTCTTACCAACTCACTTATAAAGCGACTTTCTTCTATACTGCCAAAGTTAGCTTTAATTCTAGATATTAGTGGTGCCACAAGACTAAGCTTTTCAAGGTCATTGATCTTAAAGATCTGAGCCCGTAAACCATCATCTATGTCGTGGGCATTATATGCAATATCGTCAGCAATTGCTGCTAATTGTGCCTCACCAGTTCCAAAAGTTCTAAAATTCAACTTCATCGAGTCCTTTAAGTTCAATAATAAAGGAGTTGGTTTTCCCCTCAGCGGACCATTGTGTTTTATTATACCGTCTATTGTTTCAAAAGTGAGATTCAATCCATCAAAACGTGGGTATCGACGTTCTATTTTTGTTAAAATTCTTAATGCCTGTTCATTATGATTAAATCCACCATAGGGTTTCATAAGTTTATTAAGTATTTCCTCACCCGCATGACCAAAGGGTGTATGTCCTAGATCGTGTGATAATGCTATAGCCTCTGCAAGATCTTCGTTAAAGTTAAGATTCCTACTCAACGACCTTGCTATTTGTGCCACTTCTATGGTGTGGGTTAAACGAGTTCTGTAATAATCGCCTTCATGATAGACGAAAACCTGGGTCTTATATTGTAGTTTTCTAAAGGCACCAGAATGGAGCACACGATCACGATCCCTCTGGTACAAGGTTCGTCCCTCCGCCGGCTTTTCGTCGAATAAACGCCCTTTTGACTTACTCGAAAGAGACGCGTATTCTGCTAGAAACTGTTCTTTCAAGCCACCCTCCTTCAAGTTATACAATATCGGGCAAGTAGGTCACTCTATAAATAAGACCGAATTAACATGGTATTTTAAGGCCCCAAAGAAACAATCATGTGTCTAAAGGAATATTTGTATTATTAGTTAAGCGTTTATATATAGTTTGTTATGTATTATAAATATATTTAACGATAACGACCTAGGTATTGCGGGACTATCTAAATATGCAAGAAAATGTACAGGGTTTTACTGTTAGTGACAACGCGGCTCGGAGAATTAGCGCGCTTCTTAAGAACGAGCATGAGGCAGGCAGCAAGTTTATGCGTGTAGCAGTCGAAGGCGGCGGCTGTTCCGGCTTTCAATACATTTTTAAATTTGATTCTATTAAAAATTCTGACGATCTAATTTTTGAAAAAAATGACGTATCAGTCATAATTGATGAAATATCCTTAGAGCTAATAAAAGGCGGCACGCTAGACTACATTGAGGAGCTCATTGGATCTTATTTTCAAATTGTGAATCCCAACGCATCCTCAGCGTGCGGATGCGGAACTTCTTTTTCAATTTAAAGATGCTGATACCGCGGTGAAAATAGCTAGTTGGAATGTTAACTCGGTAAGAGCGCGTCTCCAAAATATATTAGATTGGCTTTCATATTCGGAAATTGATGTACTTTTAATGCAAGAAATAAAGTGTATCGAAGACCAATTTCCTAAGCTTGAGTTTGAATCTTTGGGATATGAATTAGCTATCAATGGCCAAAAATCATATAACGGAGTGGCGATACTCTCCAAATTACCGATGAGTGAAATAGTTATCGGCCTACCTAATTACATTGAAGACAATCAAAGCCGTTACATTGAGGCTTGTGTTGGAGGAATAGTTTTTTCCTCTATATATTTACCAAATGGTAATCCCATAAACTCAGATAAATTTGATTATAAAATCGCTTGGATGGAGAAACTTAAAGAACACAGCAAAAGGCTTCTAGACCGAGAGGTAGCTGTAGTTCTGGGAGGAGATTTCAACGTCGTACCGGATGATAATGATGTGCACGATCCGTTAGCATGGCAAAATGATGCATTGTGCCAACTAGAAACCCGGAAAAAGTATAGGGAGTTGATAAACTTAGGTTTTTCCGATGCTTTTCGCGCTTTTAATGATACCCCAGGACGCTATACTTTCTGGGACTACCAAGGAGGTGCTTGGCCAAAGGATCATGGAGTTAGGATAGACCATTTCCTTCTTTCACCAAACGCATTAGATCTTTGCTATAGTTGCAGTATCGATACCTCCCCTAGAGGAAAAAGCAAAGCTTCCGATCATACACCTATCTTAGTTGAAATTAACCACAACTAGATGCAATTAATAAAAATATTTTTATTAAATACTTGAGCATAATATAGTCCAAAAATTTATGACTTTTGCAAACTCAAAAAAAGAAGGTAAAAACAACAGACTGGAAATGGTAATTAGAGCTAGCCCAACCAACTCGCACAGTTTAAACGTTTTCATCGTAAAATAATCCAAAAAACTCACTTTAGATCGAATAAATTTTTTAAATCAGCGTAAAACCATTTAAAACCTGGTCAAGTTTGTCTGCTTTTTTCTTAGCTTCATCTAAGCGGCTACGCGTCTCTTGAATGACTTTTTCCGGAGCCTTTTCCAAAAACTGTCCATTACGTAATTTACTTTCAAACTTTGCCATCTCTTTTTTGATTTTTATAAGGTCTTTTGAAATCCTATCTTTTTCACTTTCAAAATCAATGTCTTGAGTAACAACCAGCCCAAACAAATTTCCTTCAACAACACTTTGAATTGTGCCTTTTGGGAAGTCATCGTTCGTTGATTTCAACGATTCAAGGTTTCCCAGCCTAATGATAAGTTCCTCGTTTGCTTCAACATAGCTAATCCGCTCCTTATCAAATTTCTTCATTAGAACTTGAACTTTAGACTTTAAATTTATATTAGCTGCTGATCGAGTTGATCTGATTTCATTGATCAAAGCAATAATCCATGAAATTTCTTTTGTTGCGTTGGGTTCAATTAAATTGTCATCGAACGTAGGCCATTCTTCGTTAATGAGTAGACCACCAAATTCAAACTGTTCCCATAGCTCCTCCGTTATGAAGGGCATCAGCGGGTTTAAAGAGTTGAAAATTTGCTTCAAAACCCAACTGGTGGTTTCTCGAGTTTCTTTTAACAGTACATTTTCTGAATTAGATAGAATTGGCTTCGTGAATTCTACGTACCAATCGCAAAAAGTAGCCCAAGTAAACTGGTAAATTAAGTTTGCTGCATCATTAAACCGATAATTTTCTATAGCTATCTCAATATTCCGAACCATTTGTACAGTTTCTGAGATGATCCACTTATTAACTTTAGACACAACTAAGTTAGGTTGAAAGTTAGGGTCATAGGAACAGTTGTTTAACTGAGCAAATCGAGCCGCATTCCAAAGCTTAGTTGCAAAGTTTCGATAACCCTCAATCCTGCTTTCAGCCAATTTGATGTCACGTCCCTGTGCCGCCATAGCAGCCAGTGTGAATCGTAAAGCGTCCGAACCATACTTCTCAATAAGATCTAAAGGATCTAATACATTTCCTTTCGACTTTGACATCTTTTGCCCTTTTCCATCCCGGACCAGCGCATGTATGTATACTGTTTGGAAAGGGACTTGCTTCATAAAATGCAACCCCATCATCATCATACGAGCGACCCAAAAAAAGATAATGTCAAATCCTGTGACTAGGACTTCTCCGGGGTAATATTTTTCTAATTCTTTAGTCTTATTGGGCCACCCCAGTGTAGAGAAAGGCCAAAGAGCAGAAGAAAACCAAGTATCCAAAACATCTTCATCTCGTTTCAATATTACAGGCTCCCCGTAATATTTTTCTGCCTCGGCGATGGCAACTTCTTCTGTTTCTTCTACAAAAACTTGTCCGTCGGGCCCGAACCAAGCAGGTATTTGATGGCCCCACCAAAGCTGTCTTGAGATGCACCAAGGTTGAATGTTTTTCATCCACTCAAAAAAAGTGTTTTCCCAGTTTTTTGGAACAAACTTGGTACGACCTTCTTGAACAGCCTTAATTGGCTCCTGTGCCAACACCTTGGCATTACAGTACCATTGGTCTGTAAGCCAGGGCTCAAGTGGAACTTGTGACCTATCCCCATGAGGTACAACATGAGTGGTCTCTTCTACTAAGGATAGGAAACCAAGCTCCTCCATATGAGAAACGATCATCTTTCTAGCTTCGAATCTATCCAGTCCGACAAACTTTTCCGGGACGTTCTTATTTAACCTAGCTTTTTCATCGAAGATATTTATTAACTCAAGGTTGTGGCGTCTACCCACCTCAAAATCATTGAAGTCGTGAGCAGGAGTAATTTTCACTGCTCCCGAACCTTTTTCCATATCACTGTATTCGTCTGCTACTATAGAAATCAAACGACCAACCAATGGGAGGACTGCTTTCTTGCCCACAAACTTTTTGTATCTAAGATCATCCGGATGAACTGCAATACCGGTGTCACCCAACATAGTCTCAGGTCGCGTCGTCGCAACTGTAATAAACTCATCCTGACTCCCTTCTATTGGGTATTTAAAGTGCCATAGTTTTCCCTGGGTCTCCACTTGTTGAACCTCAAGGTCTGAAATGGCCGTTAGCAATTTTGGATCCCAATTAACAAGCCGTTTATCTCGATAAATTAATCCTTGTTTATACAGCTTCACAAAAACCCGCGTAACCGAGACAGACAGGTCTGGGTCCATAGTAAACTTTTCGCGCCCCCAATCCGGGGACGCACCTAACGAACGTAATTGTTGAGTGATTGTTCCGCCAGATTCATTCTTCCATTGCCAAACCTTCTCTAGAAATTTACTTCGGCCTAATTCCTGCCGAGATATACCATCAACAGCAAGTTGCCTCTCAACAACCATCTGCGTTGCTATACCAGCATGATCGGTTCCTGGCTGCCACAAGGTGTCTCTGCCATTTTTTCTATAGTATCTGATTAAAATATCCTGAAGAGAAAATGTTAGCCCATGCCCCATATGTAAACTTCCAGTTACATTGGGAGGAGGCATCATGATGGTGAAGGATTTTTTCGATGATTTTGGATCGGCAGCGAATTCGCCCGATTTTTCCCAAACTTTGTAAAATTTCTCTTCAAGAAAACCTGGCTTGTAATGTTTTTCAAGCATGCATTTGCCCGTTAAGTTTTGATTATATTACTGAAAACAGAGTAGAAGAAGTAATCACCGCTAGGACCGTTAATTTGGACTTTTAAATGCAAAACAGCTTTAAACGCAGAGTTATAGATATTCGTTTACCAAGGATCTCTCCGTTGAGACTGCATAACCAAGCGCTCGATTTCCTCTCTCACCAACCGTTCAACTGTCATAGGTAAGTGTTGGTCCAGCCATTCTTTCAACATCGGGCGCACGAGCTCACGAGTTAAACCTTCTAAGGTTACAGCACCATTTCCAATCGGCAGCTCCGAATAATCCTCATTCAACTTCTCTGTAAGTCTTTCAAAAGATACCTTCGCTTCACCTGCTTGCGGTGGAGACACAAGATTAGCTGAAGGTTGCGGTGGAGCGGCCGGTGCAGGTGGCGTCGGAGCTGCTGCAGGTTCAACAGGCTCTGGCTCTGGCTCGGCCGGTTTGTAAGCTTGTTCTTCAAAAAGGGGTTCAGGATCAGAAGCCTCCATGTCAGTCAGGTCGAGAATATCGTCGTCATCATCTTCATTTGCCTCGTGAACAACAGGTGCTGGCTCTGGCTCTGGCTCTTCTGGCATCGGCCCTTCCTCCTCTTCCACCAACTCGTCCTTAACCTCTGAGGCCTCGTCCTCTTCTTTGGCAACAGCCTCTTTTTCTTTGTCGTCATCAGATATTATTCGTCTGATGGACGCCAATATCTCTTCCATTGATGGTTCTTGCTCTGTATCCGACATATTTATGGCCTTAAAGAGATCAATAACGAAATTCTAACTCACAACTTAAAAAAGCACCAGATTGAATGCTATGTTGATAATTTTATAACTATCTTTCCCCATAATATAAATTACGCACTCTCACAAAATTTTTATCGTAGTCGTAAGTCTCAACAGGTAATTCAAGACCTTTTGCTGTTAACTTTCCTAGGGCAGATAGTAGAGAATAAGCTGCTACAAAGGTATCGCGGTTAGCTCTAACTAAACGTACCTGCGCACTTAAGCGCTCTTGTTCTGCATCTAGAACATCAAGAACCGTGCGAGCGCCAACTAGAGCTTCCTGTTCAACTCCCTCCAACGCTATTTCGGCCGACTCCACTTCAGCAGCTAAAGCTTCAGCCTGCGCTTTAGCTGTCCTCCATGCAGTGAATGCTTTCGACGATGTTTCTATAACATTTCTCCTTGTTGATTCAACAAGTATACGACGCCTATTAGCCTCTTCCTTCGCCGACCTTATTCCCGAGTAAACAGCTCCTGCTTGATACAAAGGAATATTTAGATTTGCGGTTACACTGGCACTGGTGCTTGAACTATCGCTGTCACCCGATGTCTCCGAATGACTTGCACTTCCACTGAGCGTCACGGAAGGCTTCAAACTAGAACGCGATAATGACACACCGTCTAAAGCCGACAGCTCTTCAAATTTTGCGGCAATCAACGAAAAGTTATTTTCCAAAGCTAGGTTCACTGCTTCGGTAATACTATTCGGCAAATCTTTTACGTCTTCCAAAGCCTCTAGTTGGCTAGCCACCCTACCAAACACCCTCTTATAGGTTGAATTTGAAGAGATTAAGTCGCCCGATGCTTTAATCTTATCTGCTTTCGCTCTATCAACTCTAGCCTCGGCTTGCGCAACATCGGTGCGCGTGACTTCTCCCACTTTAAACCGCTCTTTGGTCGCTTCTAACTGTTTCTCTAATCTCTCGAGGTTATTCGTTTGCAACTCAACAACAGACCTAGCACTAATTACATCTGCAAAAGCGGTCGCACCTGAAAGCAAAACGCTTTGCTCAGTTGTGAAAAGCCTGGAGCGCTCAGCTTGCACGTTAGTCTCAGCCTGGCGCACAGATATGTTTGTTCTTCCACCGTCATAGAGCGACTGGTTTATCGATAAGCTCAAACTACTCGGCACACTGCTAGTATCAGAAGAGATACCATTTGAATCGCTGTTTGTTTGTGAGGCACCAACACTTAAGTTTGAAGTGACTGTTGGTCTCCAACCAGCTTTCGCCGCGGGCACTCCCTCATCAACCTTCCGAAGATTTGCTCTTGCAGCTAGCAAATCAGGATTGTTCTCATAGGCAAAAGCTAAAGCTTCCTTAAGTTCCTCTGACAACACTGCTGTTGCACTAACGTTGCAAAAAGTCAGAGATAATCCAAAGACAGTCGCCTTAAAAATATTTTTTCTCGAAGGACTAAAAATTTTATGCATCTAATTACAATCCTATAAGTTCTAACTACTTTAAGTAAAATCAACAAAAATGGAATACTCAAGAACGCTTCTACTACCGCTGGATCGGTGACCTTATTCGGTCGAATTTGATTATCAACCATATTTTGGCGCGCTACCGCGAAATTATTCATTTATATCGGAACCTTAGCTAACCACGACTTCACTATTATACGACGATCTCTAAGGTAACTCAATGGACCGAAATGTATTGTTTTCTGGATAAAATTAAATTTCTCTAATTTGATAAAAATTTCGAAATATACCCACAAATATATCTATCTTTGAATGATAAAATCAATATAGCTGCTAATAAAACAAAAAATTAGATTTGCTCTTGCATGAACGTCCTACCTTAGATAGGGATAAGGATCAAAACTTCTATCTGTTAAAGATATGGCCCGGTAGCAGAGTGGTTATGCAGAGGACTGCAAATCCTTTTACGTCGGTTCGATTCCGGCCCGGGCCTCCAAATAAGGGAATTAATTTTTAAAAAAGATTTGTGTCTCCAGAGTAGCATTGCTATATACCCTGGTATTATTTTTTTATGGTCCCCGGTAGCTCAGCGGTAGAGCAAGCGGCTGTTAACCGCTTGGCCGGCGGTTCGAATCCGTCCCGGGGAGCCAAACCGCGTTTTCATTTCCAGCTAAATCATTGTTTTTAAACGTCAATATCAATATGGACCTCTGGGCTACGAACACGGTTCACCAATTGTTCACCAATCAAAAGATCACTCGCCGGATTCAAACCCCCTTCTTCTACTATTGCTCCACTTCTGAGCCGGGCGATTAGACTGTTCCTATACAAAAGCCCCGAAGAGACAAGCCACCATTCAATAAATCAAAATATTCAAAAACGCATAGCTGATTGTTCAAAATAGCGTTTTTGACTAACATCAAATAAAAAAAGATTTGGAGGATACAAGCATGCGAGCTACAGCTGAATCTTCAAGCGATTACGGTGCCAATGATCCAGTTATGCGAGAGTATTTTGAACAAGGCGAAGCAAAAGCAAGGAATTTAGGCAACCGAGGAACTATTAAGTTTGAATCCGATGGTAGTTTATCAAAAGATATTTTAGAGATTTATTCTGAGATGGGCTTCTATGTCTTTGAAAACGTCCTTTCACACGAAGAACTTAAAGATTTGGAAACTGGCGTTTCTTCAATTTTAGATCGTCTCCCAACAAGTAGAAATGCAGATCTAAATAAGTTGGGAGAACCTGCTATTGGTTTGAATTGTAAAGCCCCTACACTATTTTGGTCAAAACCACTTGCAGATCCGTTTGGTGGTACAAATCTAGCGAATGGCCGACATCCCGTTAAAATGAATGAACCTCTTCCGGAAGGGAATGTGCCAGATGAAGTTGTTTATCTAATCCTTGGAACTCTCCAATTTTCTGAGGAATTACTCCGAACTTATGCTCACCCAAAACTATTAAAGGTAGCGGAAGCAATAAACGGCGAAGATTTTGTTCCATTTACTGAAGCTCTTTTTATCAAAGAACCAGGTATTGGGGCATCAGTGGCTTGGCATCGCGATGGTACTACACATTGGGACAGCCCAGACTTTGATGAAGGAACTCATGGATTTAATTTCATGGCTCAACTTTACGGATGCACTGCTGCAAATGGTGTTTGGGTGGTGCCAGGCAGTCACAAGGAGCGATATGTTGATATTGCAGACATGGTTACTAGAGCTGGCAGCGAAAGAATAGAAGAAGCAATTCCAATGATTTGCAATCCTGGTGATGTTGTTATTAGTAATAGGCAAGCCGTCCATGGTTCCTTTGCTAATACAAGCAGTGACTGGAGAATAACGATCAATCAAGGCTTTCACCGGCGCAAGTCGGTATTAGGTGTTAAAGGTGGTGGGCTCCATGGAAAGCCGGCCGTTTATGATGCAGAACGCATAATCGAACGATCAAAGATTATCAAGTTAGCAATTGAAGCGCGTAAGCAACGGTTTCCCGACGAGCAAGCATTTGAGTACAAACCACTCAGTGCTTCCAAGGAAGACTTCACCTGGAACGCGGCAGCGAGAAAAAGTTTACACGATTATAACCTTTTAGATTTAAGTATTTAAGTCATTAAAATAACAGTATTTAAGAGAAGGAAGTCTCATGAAAGTTCACCACGCTCCCAATAGTAGGTCGGTTAGAGCTTTATGGTTACTAAACGAACTTGAACTACCCTACGACGTGGAGGTCTATCCTCTTGGAGACAAAAGTATGAGGACGCCTGAATACCTAAAAATTCATCCTCTAGGCCGTGTGCCTGCTTTGGAAGACAACGGAGTCACAATTTTTGAATCAGGCGCAATAACTCAATATGTTCTCTCAAAATATGGAAACGGTAAACTCGTACCCCCTGCTGAATCTTCCGAATATCCAGCGTACCTCCAATGGCTGCACTATGCTGAAGGTATGATAATGCCGCAAGTTAATATAATTGTCGTAGAGACAATATTCTTACCCGAAGAACGTAGAAACCAAACCAATGTTGATAGAGCTACAAAATTATTAAGTCGGATGTTGACTGCTATCGATCTCCATATGGAAAACAGAGAGTTTTTGGCCGGTGAATTTTCTGGCGCTGACATCATGACTGGCCATGCTTGTATTGTATCACGTAGACTAGGGGCAGACATTAGCGACAAAAATAATGTAAAAGCTTACATCGATAGGCTTGAAAAGAGGCCCGCTTTAAAGAAAGCGTGGGCAACTAAATAGGAATCTACTATATTGCTGGGTCGCGCTTCAAAACCTCTTTTAACTTTTGTGTGTCCACTTTTATCTCGACCCCAGCTCTTTCCTGCTGCAGTTTAAGAGGACTTCTGGAATCCAAATGACCCCATCCTCTATTTAATGCTTCTGTCATTTCCTCCAACGCCATATTTGATAACCTCATTGGAACTCCAACCTCTTTCGCTAGTCGTGTCGCAAGAGAAACATCTTTGTGAGCTAACTTAAGTGCAAAGGCAGGTGGGTCATAGCTATCCGGCAAAAACTGTTGAGATAAACCGTCGAATGTTCGGCGACGTCCTAGAGCGCCTTGCCTAATTGCGTCCCAAAGCGCCAGCGGCTCAACTCCTGCCTTAACGCCCATGGTGAAAACTTCTCCTATCGCCGTCTGTATTGTGTAACCCGCACAATTATGAACAAGTTTTGCCACCGAACCTGCTCCGATCGGCCCAATGTATGCAACTTGATCCCCCATTGTTTGCAAAATGGACTTGTATTTCTCGAATATCTGCTGATTACCACCAACCCAAAGCGCAAGTTTCCCCGACAGAGCGCCAGCTGGCCCACCACTCACAGGAGCGTCTAGAAAATGGGCCCCCATAGCTTCAAATTTATCCCCAATTTCTCGAATAACTGTTGGCGAATTTGTTGAAAGATCAAAAACAGCTCCACCGGTTTGAATTCCATCAAGCAAACTATTTACGCCATATGCTACACTGCTAACTTCGGTGGGCCCGGGTAAAGACAGACAAATAACTTCACATTTTTCCGCTACTTCTCTAGGTGTGTCGGCCCAATAAGCATCATTTAACAAAAATGGTGCCGCCGCCTCTTTCAGGGTGTCATGAACAATTAACGTATATCCACCTTTCGCAAGATTTGAAGCCATTCCCGCTCCCATTGTTCCAAGTCCTATAAAACCCACGTTCATAACGAGACCCACTTCTATTTTTTTAAATGTAGAAAATTATAAAAAAAGTTTTGCGCATTTACTTACCAAGACTAGACCTTTTTCGAACGACATATTTTTGAATTCCCTCTAGAACCAGCTCTTTTCTTTGATTATGCACTCTCGAGCGAACGGTCACTAACCCGGTTGTGTTTTGAGAGATTAATTCTGAAATTTCTAGTTCTGGATAAACTGTATCTCCTGAAAATACGGGTGCCATAAACTTACTAGATTGTTCGACAAACGCGACAAGCGAATCACCTATGAGATGAGCAAAATTACCTGCTCCCGCTGCAGTCTGTATAAGCACCTGAAAGCCATGGGCTAAAAGATTTGGATAGCCTCTATTTTTGCAATATTCTATATCGTAGTGAATAGGATGATTGTCTGCGGACGCCAATTGAAAAGCTGCGAAATTTGCATCTGATAGGGTTCTAGACGGTATATAATATGTCTCCCCAACCCTTAAATCTTCAAAGAACAATGATGCTGAAAACTTATGATTTTTGGGTTCAAATGTACTATTCATCTTCAGCCTCCGAACCTACGATAATTTTTTTAGAAATTAAGTCGTTAATTTCTTTTTGTGAAAAGCCATTTGAGCTTAAGATCTCTTCTGTATTTGAACCTATACCCGGGGCAATTCCTTTCAAAGGAATGCCTCCTGGCAAAGAGGCTATGGGTATATTTCCAAGATGCGGCTGATTAACTTCCGAATATGCACTTATCGTGTTTACGTGCGGGTCACTTAACCAATCGCCTAGGCTGTTTACCGGACTTGTTAATATACCTTCTTCTGTAAAAAGCTTTAACCACTCTTTGCTCGTTTTCAATTTTATTTTGGATTGGATTATTTCCATTAGAATGTGCTTATTGTTTGCCCGAGTTTTGAAACTGCTAAACCTTCGATCGCTGGCCAAATTGGACGCTTTAATAATTTTGCATAAGTTCCCGAACTGCTCCTCTTTTACGAGGGTAACTGCAATCCAACCATCACTGGTTTGATATGTTCCTGCAGGCACATTCAATAAGACAGGGGGACCACCACTAATAAAAAAATCAGCTATATTAGGAGCCAGAAGATTAGCTGCCGACTGCAACAAACTGAGGTCTAAAAGTTTTGCCTCACTTACCCCTCCGAAGAGTTCCATGGAAACAGCTTGGAAGGCACAGAGACCTGTGATGACATCGACGACGATAGTCCCAACTTTTTGTGGTATATCATCTTTATCGCGATTGAGGGATATAAGTCCGGAAAACGCTTGCAGAACCGTGTCTGAACCTGGCCGATCAGCGTAAGGCCCCGTTTGGCCGAAGCCACTAACGGATGCATATAGCACTCTAGAATTGAGTGCTCTCACATCCTCAAAACCAATCCCTAGCCGGTCCACAACTCCTGGTCGGAAGTTTTCTAAAACAACATCACTATTGGACGCCAATTTAAGAATGACATCCAGACCTTCTTCGGTCTTCAAATCAATAGCTATGCCTTTCTTTCCAAGATTATAATAAATGGAATAGGCTGTTTGACCTTCCTTCGGGGCCCCTAAGCCCCTTGCCCAATCACCATTTATTGGCTCAACCTTAATAACTTCGGCTCCATATTGTGCTAATAAAAGGCCACAATAAGGGGCAGCTACGCCCTGACCTAAATCGAGAACCTTAATCCCATCTAGCGGTTTTTTATTCATTACCTATTTTCTTTGTTCTTGCGCTCAAAAGTTTTAAACCTACACTGTCGTAAAATGTTATTTTTCTTGCATCTTTTTTTCAAAAACACAAATCCAAGGGCTTCAAACCTTATTTTCACACCTTTCGTTAGCATGGAGCAATATGACAATAGGAAAAAGTGCTGATTTAGCGGGTGACTTTGAAATTCGTCTTGCTGATAAAGATGATGCACACGGCATATCGCGCCTTTTACAAGAGTTATTGACCTTCTATGGTATGCCGCTCAAGTATCAAAGATCGTATATGTCACATGTAATAGAAAATGAGGTTTTCCAAGAAAGCTCCGGATTGAAAATCTTTATCGCATTGGAAAATAAAAAACCCGTCGCCTTTCTAGCATTTTCTAAAATTTTTGCACTTGCTACATGCCAAACAAGTATATTTATCCAAGACTTGTATGTAGAGCGAAAAATACGCAACAAAGGTATTGGTTACGCACTAATGGAAGCGCTCATTAAGTATGGATTAGATAATGAAGTTACCCAAATAGATTGGACTGCCGACACATGGAATAGCAATGCAATAAACTTTTATGAAAATATTACTACCCTACAAAAAAGTGATAAGATTTACTTTCGACTTAATAAAGATAAGCTGTCAGCCTTTTTGAAAAGCCCCAAAAGCACTAGGCGGAATAAGGAAGAAAATGACCTATAAAAATCCAAATGCGTTGATATCAACAGAAAAATTGTCAGAGAATATTGATGATCAAAATATTGTGATACTCGATAGCACTTATCATTTACCAAATGTGGACCGCGATGCCAGCGATGAATTCAACAATGGACATATAAAGGGCGCGAAATACTTCGATATAGACAAAGTTTGTGATCCGGATAGCGATCTACCCCATATGCTGCCTTCCCCCGATCAATTTGCAGAAGCTGCCGGCTCTTTGGGGATATCTAACGAAAAACACGTTATCGTTTACGATGTGTATGGTATGCAAAGTGCCGCTCGAACATGGTGGATGTTTCGCGTTTTTGGCCATGAAAACGTCTCAGTACTTAATGGCGGGCTACCAAAATGGCTTAAAGATGGGAACACGTTGAACTCAGATATAATTGTTCCTACTCCTCAACTATTCAAAGTCAATTATCGCGAAGACTTAGTGAGGCATCTGTCTGATATATTTGATCTTGTAGAGACACATGACGAAAAAATAATCGACGCAAGAACATCGGGTCGATTTTTTGGAACGGAACCAGAACCAAGACCGGGAATGCGTTCTGGCCACATACCTGGTTCAGTAAACCTACCGTTTGGTCAATTGTTATCCTTGGAAGATAAAACGTTCCTTTCTGCCTCAGAAATAGAAAAACAGTTTCTAGATGTAATTGAAGATATTGATAAGCCAATAGTCACAACCTGTGGTTCAGGCGTTACTGCGTGTATCCTGGCGCTAGCGTTGTTCTTGATTGGTAAGGAAGACGTGGCCGTCTATGACGGCTCCTGGAGCGAATGGGGTTCATTATCTGAAACACCTGTAATGAATAATTAAACAGACAGAAAGTTAAGAGAATTTAGAGTTGCAAGTATGCCAATTAAGACCCAAGTGACGTGGCTTAAAATGAAGGCGAAACCACCACAAACAGAACGTAAAACGTTCGGTCTCGGTTTTGAGCCAAAAATTGCAAAATTAACCCAACCGACGGTTGAAGATTACAGGTTTCTCTATAATACCATTGGTGGTCCATGGACTTGGATTGAACGCCGGTTATTAACCGATCAAAAATTATTGAAGACAATTACACATCCTAACGTCGACATATATACCCTCTCTTCCGGAAATGAAATAGCTGGTTTCAGTGAAATAAAAAGATCCAAGAAACTGCATCAAGCAGAGATAAAATACTTTGGATTAATGCCGAGTTTTATTGGAAAAGGTTTGGGGCGTTATTTTCTTATGAAAATCCTTGATCTCGCGTGGGCAGGCGCGACAAAGAGGGTAACGGTGAATACCTGCGATCTAGATCATCCGAGAGCAATAGACCTCTACACATCTTGCGGCTTTGAAATAACGAAGAAATCAATAGAGCTTTTACCTGATCCGACAGAAGTTGGTCTCCCAATACCACGCAAGACGGGTTAAGTTTAGTATCGAATTTTGACTAATTATGCTCTGTGACTAATGCGATAATATTTGGCTTAAAAACAATTTAGTTCGATCTGACTTGGGGTTTGCAAAAAATTCTTCAGGAGTATTTTGTTCCACAATTTCTCCGTAATCCATAAAAATAACACGATCAGCTACTCGACGCGCAAAACCCATTTCGTGCGAAACAACTAGCATTGTCATCCCAGTCTCGGCTAGTTCTATCATCACATCTAAAACCTCAGAAATCATTTCAGGGTCTAATGCTGATGTCGGCTCATCAAATAGCATTATCTGCGGATTCATACATAGTGAGCGTGCAATAGCTACCCGTTGTTGCTGCCCTCCGGAGAGCTGGCCGGGGTATTTTTCCGCCTGCTCTGGTATTTTCACCCGCGTGAGATACTCCATTGCTATCTCCTGCGCCTCTGTTTTTGTCATATTTCTCACCCACACCGGTGCCAATGTGCAGTTCTCTACAACAGTAAGGTGCGGAAAAAGGTTAAAAGATTGAAAGACCATACCGACATCGCTACGGATGGCATGGATATTTTTCAAATTGCTGTCTAGCGTTACACCATTGACGCTTATGTCTCCATCTTGATGTTCTTCAAGTCTATTAATACACCTTATAAGTGTGGACTTTCCTGAACCCGATGGCCCGCATATAACAATACGTTCACCCTTATAGACAGATAAGTCAATATCTTTGAGGACATGGAAGCTACCGAACCACTTATTTACCTTAGACATTGAAATAGCCACCTCATCTGAAGCAACTGATTGAAGTTGGTTACTTTCGGTTTCCGTTTTTGTATTCATCTTATGAATTCCTCGGTATAAACGAATGAATTAATTTACTAGCGACCGTGACCTGCACCTAAGTTTCTCTCCAAATACTGGCTGTACTTCGACATAGCAAAGCAACCTATGAAGAAAATCACTGCGGCTGTGAATAATGGCTCATGGTGCAGCCCAATCCAACTTGGGTCCTGGCTAACCGCATTTATCATACCCAATAAATCATAAAGTCCTATGATACTGACGAGTGTGGTATCTTTGAACAATCCCATAAAGTTACTTACGATATTTGGGATCATGTATTTTAGGGCCTGCGGCATCACAATAAATCCCATTGATTGCCAATAGGTTAGTCCTACCGCCTCGGCTGCCTCATACTGTCCCTTTGGTATTGCTTGGAGACCTCCCCTAACTACCTCAGCCATGTAAGCAGCAGCGAAAAGACAAACAGCCACAATGGCACTTGCAAGTTTGTTAATATGAAATCCCTCTGGCAAAAAGAGAGGAAACATTGTTGTGGCCATAAACAGTATGGTTATTAACGGCACTGATCTAAAAAGTTCAATAAAAGCAACGCAAAGCACCCTGATCACTGTCATTTTAGAACGTCGACCGAGCGCCAGTAGAATTCCCGCCGGAAGGGCTGAGGCTATACCAATCCCAGAAATAACTAAGGTCAAAAATAATCCACCCCATAGATTATTGGGCATTTCCTTAAAAGCGACATCATTAATCAAAAATAAACTAAGAAGAAAAATTATAACAGCGAACACAATTACTGGAAATTTGTGCAACCGCTCGCTACGGTTGGCAAATCCGGTAAGCTGAATAATCCACTTGGATATACCGGCTCCGGTAAAAAGACATAACAAAGAGTGTATAATCACCGTTATAAAGCAGCCAACTGCAACCGATACCATTATTTCCATAAACCAGTTGCGGTCTCCACCTAAAAACATATATCCAGCAAGAAACGGGAAAATAAGAACTCCACTGAGAGCGATATTGAGTTTTGCCGTAACTCGGGGAAGCCAGACTGGTATCATCCAAAGGATTAGTATAATAGCTGCGGAGTTTACCCGCCATATTTCAGTATCTGTGTAACGTCCGTATATAAAGCGAGTGAACCAAAATTTGACGCCCGCCCAGCATGTTCCAAACTCCGTAGGCGTAATTCTACATTCTTGCCTATTGGCTGCTTCTAACACAGCTTTGGTAAACGCCCATTCATAAAAGTTTACGCATATAAATCCGATGGCAATAAGACTTAACACTGTCAGACAGGAACTCAGGAAACCATCGAACAAATTGTATCTTAGCCATCCTATCGCACCAGTGGTGTTTGGTGGCGGTGGAAGAGATGGTTTTGGAACGAACTTCTCCGATACTTCATTTTGCTCTGTGATTTCAGTCATCGGCCTCAACGTTCCGTAAGTTGTATTTTTTTATTGTAGACATTTAGACAAGCCGAAATCGTGAGGCTTACCGTCATATAAAAAGCCATAACTAAAGCAACAATTTCTACCGCGTGCCCTGACTGATTTAGAGATGTCTGCATAAAAACCGAAACTAAGTCTGGAAAACCAATTGCTATCGCCAATGATGAATTCTTGACCACGTTCATCCACAGACTGATCATAGGTGGAACTATTGCACGCATTGCTTGTGGAATAATAACTAATCTCATCACAAAACTTTGTTTTAGACCTAATGATGAAGCTGCCTCTGTTTGACCTTTGCTTACTGAGAGAATACCAGCTCTGACCATTTCCGCCGCATATGCAGAATGATAAACCACAAGCGCGACCATGACCGCCAGCATTGCAGGAAGCACAAAGCCACCTCCTCTGTAATTGAAGCCTTTCAATGCTGGTAGCTCCCACTCCAACGGCATACCTGTCAAAACAAAAACCACTAAGGGAAGTCCAAAAACTATCAATACCGTGGGTATTAAAGTGGAGATGTATTTGCCGGTTTGTTGTTGTTTTCTTGTTGCCCGCTTATTCAAAGCAATGGCAATTAAAACTGCTACAACAAGAGCTACCGCCGTTAGCCAAAACAAATCTTCTGGTTGTGGCTTCGGTATATATAAACCCCTATTGTTTAACACCAAAGATTCAAAGCCAAGAATTTCTATGGATTGCTTCGGCCTCGGCAAATTTGCAAACGCGCCAAGATACCAAAAGATTATCTGCAATAAAAGTGGGGTATTTCTTAAAACTTCTACATACCAGGAAGCGATTTGAGCAACCAACCAGTTTTTAGAAAGTCTTAATATACCAACGATAAAACCAAGAAATGTAGCAAGGACGATCGAAATTCCTGCGAGTATCAGTGTATTTATGATACCCACCCAATAAACCATTAAATAGGAATCACTTGGCTTGTAGTCTAATGGCGTCCAGGCTACAGCAAAGCCAGCTGTATTTTTAAGGAAATCAAAGCCAACGGCCATCTTGCGCGTTGCCATGTTAATTTGTGTATTCTCTATAAGAGAGAGTACTGCCCAAATAAACAATCCAAAGACAACCACCTGATAAAATATCGAGCGATAGCGTTCGTCGTTTATAAAAGCGTTGACGCCCCTCGAACTACTCGGTGTGTTTCCCGACATCTATAAGCCCTTTTTCGGAAAAGCTAGTTCATAATCTCGATAACCAAAACCCAAAAGTTCCAACGCAAGAAACAGTAGGCGTGTTGTCGTCTTATAAAGATAAGCTAACTCGGCCGAACCCAATCGGCCGAGTTAACGGTATTTTAACGAAATGGTGGGGAATACATCAAACCACCACGTGTCCAAAGGTCATTTGGTGAGCCTTTACGGGCTATACCAATACCTTCCTTTCCGAAGCCCATATACTTTTCATAGACTTCTCCGTAGTTGCCAACGCTTTTAATAATGTTGTAAGCCCAGTCTTTCCCAAGACCTAAGCCTTTATTCATTTCTTTTTCTACACCCATGAAACGAGCTATCTCTGGGTTTGGTGGGTTTTTACGCATTTCGTCTACATTGGCTTGAGTAATTCCAAGCTCCTCTGCAGAAATTAATGCAAACACCGTCCAGCGAACTATATCGAACCACTGGGAGTCACCCTTACGCACTGCTGGAGCAAGAGGCTCTTTTGAAATTGTTTCTGGAAGTATGATATGTGCTTCTTTGTCAGGAAATCCTGCTAAGATAGCAGCTAAACCAGATTTATCATTGGTAATCGCATCACAATTCCCCTTTAAATAACTTTCATTACGAACGTTATTATCAGAAAAAACGACTGGCTGGATGTCCAATTTATTCATTCGGCTAAAGTCTGTGAGGTTTAATTCTGTCGTGGTACCGGTTGCAACACAAACGGTTGCGCCCTTTAATTCCATCGCACTTTTAATGCCAGAATCTTTCCTCACCATAAAACCTTGGCCGTCATAAAAGTTCACTGCGGTGAAGTTCAAACCAAGCTGTGTATCTCGAAAAATCGTCCAAGTAGCAGTTCTGGACAACATATCGGACTCGCCGTTCGCTAAAGCAGTAAAACGAACAGTTGACGACACTGATTGAAACTCTACTTTTTGTGGATCACCGAATATTGCGGCAGCTACTGCACGGCAAATGGAGACGTCGCTTCCGACCCAAGTACCATCAGCTTTTAGGTTGTAGAAACCTGGTGTAGGTTGCCCAACCTGGCACCGAAGATGACCACGCTTTTTAACCATTTCTAGCGTACTTTCTGCCATGGCTGGAACCGCCGTAAACGAGAAAGCCGCCAGGAGGCCTGCGCCCAGACCCAAAAGGCTTAATTTCTTCATGTAGAAACCCATTCCTGTAAGTTTTAAGAAAGAACGAATGACGCAGTGATTTGACATCAGAACGAATTATACAAGTCACCGCAACTTCCGTAATCCTAGTCTAGCAAAAGCTCAAAAACTTGCTGCTGACCTAAGTTAATAGACAACACTCTTAGCCTCTAAGCCAAATGCTCCCCTGTGATTGGTTGCATCCAAGCATGAGCTTGACTTTTTGGCAAGCGAACAATTTCGCTACCCAAATAAAAATCGCCAGATTCGGCAAAAAAAAGCAAATATCATGGAAAATTGATTTAAAACTCCAAAATTAGAGCAAAACTCTAAAAATTAACAATATTAAGAGATCCAGATAAAAAATAACTTTCTACTCACTGGACGAAGAGTGAAACACAGTAGTACTCTCGAGTGGCTAAGTTAAAGTTTACCTATATTTTGTTTATTTTTTAAAAAGTTATAGAGATTAGCTATGTCATCAAAACGATCCGACCGTTTGAAAACTAATCTTGTTCATGCAGGACGAGATCCACATAACAACCACGGCGTGGTGAATCCCCCAGTCTATCACGCCTCCACAATTCTACAGCCTTCTTTGGATAAATTTGAAGCCGCAAGAAAACCCGACTGGAGTGGATATAGGTATGGCCGCAGTGGAACCCCAACTAGCCGCTATTTCGAGGATGGCATAGCAAGTATATATGGCGGCGCAGGTGCTGTATCCGTTTCTTCGGGTCTTGCAGCTATTACCAATGCTATACTAGCCTGCGTAAAAGCTGGTGATCACATTCTAATGACAGACAATGTGTATGGCCCCGCTCGTCGATTTTGTGATGAGATTCTAACAAAATTTAACATCGAAACCACTTACTATGATCCTTTAATAGGCTCCAAAATAAAAGAGTTAATCAAACCTAATACGGTTCTTATTTATACTGAAGCCCCAGGATCACAGACTTTTGAAATGTCAGACATTCCAGCCATCGTAAAGGAAGCTCAGCTACAAGAGATTACAGTTATTATGGACAATACATGGGCAAGCGCCATGTTCTTCAATGCATTTGAAAAGGGCGTCGACATTGTGGTTGAAGCTGTCACAAAATATATTTGCGGACACTCTGATGTTATGATGGGGGTTATTGTTTCTAAATACCCCGATTGGGAGCAAAAAACCCGCAGCACCTCAAGAAATTATGGAAACGCATCGGGCCCAGATGACTTGTATCTAGCGCAAAGAGGACTTCGAACAATGGCAGTTCGCATGGAGGAGAATCAGAGAAATGGCCTCCACCTCGCTAACTGGCTTAAAGATAGACCAGAAGTTAAACGAGTACTCCATCCAGGGCTAGAAACGGACCCTGGTCACGATATTTGGAAACGAGACTTTACTGGTGCTAGTGGCCTATTCTCATTCGTACTTGAAGATGGTTACTCTCGAGCAGCATTAGCCGCAATGCTTGACGGGCTTAATCTGTACGGAATGGGAGCTAGTTGGGGCGGGTTCGAAAGCTTAATAGTACCCGCGAACCCTGCCGACAATCGAACAGCAACGAAATGGGAGGAACGCGGCCAGCTTCTCCGTGTCCACGCAGGGCTAGAAGATATAGAGGACCTAATAGATGATCTAGGCGCAGGCTTAGATAGATTAACAGAAATTAATTCTCTTTAGTTGCTAAAGCGCAAATGTCAAAAATTCCAAGAATACGACTACTTATCGGAGATAAAGTTGCGCTTGGCCCTGGAAAGGCAACGCTCCTTGATATTATCGATAAAACAGGCTCCATTTCAGCTGCCGCTCGAGAAATGGGAATGTCCTACCGAAAAGCGTGGGGATTGATTGATAATATAAACAATGACTTTTTAGAGCCTTTAGTCATTAAAACTACGGGGGGCAAAGGCGGAGGAGGAGCACTTTTGAGTAACTACGGGCGAGAGATTTTGACCAGGTATTTAGATATGGAAAAAAAAGCTAACGTCAGCATAGCTTCTGACCTTGAATGGTTTTCCAACCGTTTATCCTAGTAGATAATATCCTAAGCGGACGAGAAAACTTTGAAATGTCAAAATAACATTATATTTATGACTGCTATTATTTTTTTGGACGGTACTTCACATTGAACAAATTCACCTTTTCTTGCCTTATGATGGTTTTAGGCCTTCTAATTTCATTAGGTAGTTCTGCAGGTTTTGCAAAAAACATCACTTACCTATACGCGGCGGCTAGCACACAAAATGTGGTGGAGGCTGTATTGAAATCATATAATACAAAATCAGAAACTCGTTTCCTTCCCGTTTATGGCGCGACTTCAGCACTCGCCAGGCAAATTTTAGATGGAGCTCCTGCCAGTTTATTTTTAGCAGCCAATAAAGCATGGATGGATAGAATTAAAGAGAATAATCTCGTGAGAAAATCAGTGAATGTATTTTTTAATCGCTTGGTTTTAGTCGCGCCACACAGATCATCATTAAAATTGGCTGAAAATAAACTAAGCAATATTAATCTTCATCTGAATGGAGGACGACTTGCCGTTGCGGAGGTTTCAGCTGTACCAGCAGGAATTTACGCTAAGCAGGCTTTGAAAAATTTACAGGTTTGGCCCAAAATCAAGAATAAACTGGCCCAATCGACGAATGTCCGAGCCGCTTTAGCGCTTGTAGAACGCGACGAAGTACCCTTGGGGATCGTCTATCATACCGACTCCCTCGCCTCACCATACGTAAAAACTCTATTAGAAATCCCTGAAAACACTCATGAAAAAATAGCTTATCCCTTGGCACTTTTGAACAATAAAGGGCAACCAAAAGAGGCTCTTCAACTCTTTAAATTTTTCTTTTCAGAGCAATCTCGATATATATTCCATAAATATGGGTTTAAAACGGATTAATTTGTGTTCAATCTAACAACCATAGAAATTGATGCCTTTTATTTGACATTAAAGGTTGCATTTTTCAGCGTAGCTATTTGTCTACCGCTTGGTGTGATCACTGCGTTCACGCTTTCAAGAGTAAATTTCCCTGGTAAATGGCTACTGGATGGTTTGGTTCACTTACCGCTTGTGATGCCACCAGTTGTCGTGGGTTATATGCTACTTCTGCTGCTTGGTCGCCGTGGGGTTTTGGGATCATGGTTATATGATACCTTTGACATTACAGTTGCGTTTACCTGGAAGGGGGCAGCGATTGCTTCGGCCGTTATGGCGTTTCCACTTATGGTTCGTGCCATTAGATTATCATTGGACACGATGGATCGTGGGTTAGAAGTTGCAGCCAGAACTCTCGGGGCGAGCCGGACAATAGTTTTCTTAAGCATAACTTTACCGCTCTCATTACCTGGGATACTCACTGGTACAATTTTAGCTTTTGCTAGAAGCCTTGGTGAATTTGGAGCTACGATAACCTTTGTGTCAAATATCCCAGGGGAAACACAAACCATACCGCTCGCATTGTATAACTTTACTCAAATCCCTGGGGATCAAACGCCGGCAATACGACTGCTTACCATTTCCGTTGTTATTGCATTTGCAGCCCTAATCGCTTCTGATTTATTAGCTAGAAAGGTTAAGAACCGCTTAGGCACAAAGTTTGAGGAAGACCAATGATTAGTGCAGAGTTTGTTGTTGAGCGCGATGATTTCTTTATGGATATTAAGTTGGAAATTCCTAGTACCGGTGCGACGGTGTTATTCGGCCCCTCAGGATCAGGGAAAACTACCTTTATCAATGTTTTGTCGGGCATTATTAAACCGATTTCTGGACTAATTAAGGTTGGTAACGCAACATTTTTTGACTCCGAAAATAAAATTAATTTACCAATAGAAAAGCGTGGCATTGGATATGTATTTCAAGATGGGCGTCTTTTTCCTCATATGTCGGTAGAGGAAAACTTAGATTTTGGCCGCAAAAGGTCTCACGACAAGACAAGCCGTAAAAAAGAAATTATTGAATTACTTGGTCTAGGGCAGCTCTTACAAAGAAAACCATCAACATTATCTGGCGGTGAACGTCAACGTACTGCTATTGGACGAGCCATCTTATCAGGTCCAAGTTTTCTATTTATGGATGAGCCACTCGCCGCATTGGATTTTGCTAGAAAACAGGAAATACTTCCCTACATAGCCATACTCAAAAAAAATTTAAAAATTCCTATAATTTACGTATCCCATCAAATGGAAGAAGTAGTGAGGTTAGCAGATCATCTCGTCCTGCTTGAAAACGGAAAAATTTTAAATCATGGACAAATTTTCGACGTAATAAATTCACCCTCCCTTGGCACTTTATTAGGCAAAGACGATAAAACTTCCCTTATTAATTGCCATGTTGATAAAGAAAATGGCAAAGACGGTTTGAGTAAATTAGTATTTCCGGGTGGGTATTTTCTTGTAAACCAACGAAATTTAGCCCCTCTAGAAAATGTTCGCATTGAGTTAAAAGCTCAAGATGTAGCGCTTGCATTAGAAAAACCCGTTGCGACAAGTATTGCCAATATTCTAGGGGCATTGGTGGCTAAGATAGAGACATCAAAAGATACCCACTGTGATGTCCTTCTTTCTGTTGGAAATGTTTCAATTTGGGCGCGTATAACGCAGCAAAGTGCCTCAAGACTGGGTCTTAAAATAGGGTCCCAGGTTTTTGCATTGATCAAATCCGCAGCAATTAGACCATTTTAATCGTAATAATTTGTCCTATTAAATCTTTAGTCAGCTCAAATAGAATATTCTTTGAAGGTGACGCCACCTGGCTGCGCTATCTGCGAAACAAGGCCAAGTTCCCATTCTAAATATTCATTCATCGCCTTTTCTATCTCTTTGGGATCCTGCCTGTCGTAAGGCCTCAAATAAACGTCAATTTGTTGAGAAATTAGATTTGTCATTCCTGCTTCCATAGGTAACCCCTCATTTTCCCAAGCTCTCGTTCCCCCATCAACAACAGCTACCTCGAGTTCCGTTTTCGCAAAGTCAAGAGCTGTGAGTATCGCTAGATTTTGGTTGTCTGAAATAAAGATCATTTGCGCGTTTTTTGGAAATTTTAAAAGATCATCCCTCAAATTTGCCCTGACAGCGAATGCCGATCCTTTCGCATGTTTTTCCCTATACGTAAGGCTCTTGCTAACATCCACTAATATAGCTCCATTGGATTGCAACTCATACGCCTCTTGAGGCGACACCATTGTAACATCCTGCTTATGCAAGCCAAAACATGGGCTTAACTCACTGCCGGCACAAATAGCCTGGTGCTCCAATCCTCTCTCCAACACAAAAACTTCACACCAATCTAGTTGAACAAGCCATGTGGCTGTCATTAACGCCCGGACCATTTTGTCATCAACTAAAACTACCCTTGCATTTTGTGTGGCAACATACATATCAGTTGCTTGAACGAGTTGCCCTCCCGGCGCGTGACGTGAGTCTGCAATATGCGCTGTCTCAAATTCCTCTTTGGTTCGAACATCCAAAATCGCCAATGTTCTCTCACCTCGCTGTTCTCTCCACCGATCTAAAGTCTCGCAATTAATGAACTTTACTCCAAATTTTTTTGCTGCTGAGTTTGCCCTTTGAAGTGCTACTGAGTGCCCTCGATTAGTAACTTCGGATACTGACCGATCCGAGCCATGCTCTAATTTGTAACCAGCTAAATGCCATCCCTGCGTGCCATTACGCAGCGCAACCACTTTATTTTCTACTCCTGCGTTTATAAGCGTCTGTGCCCCAATGATACTTCTGGTTCTTCCCGCACAATTTACGACTACTGTTGTATCTTTAGTTATAGGGGCTTCTTCAATCCTGTAAACAAGTTCAGCTCCAGGCATATCTATACCCCCTGGGATATTCATAATTTTATATTCATCCATGGGTCGAGAGTCTAAAACAACAAAGTCTTGTTTATTATCCATCATATTTTTCAATTCCTCTGCAGAAATTGAAGGCGTTTCATAAGTGTGCTCGACAAACTCACCAAAGGCTTTACTTGGCACATTTACTCCGCTGAAAACCTCAAATTTTCCCTCTTTCCAAGCTTTCACACCTCCCCTTAAACTTGAAATATTTGTGTATCCGTACGAACTAAGTACATCGAATGCCCGAGATGACAACTCGCCTTCAAAATCGCATATGACAATATGACAACTCTTCCTTGGAACTAAAACAGGCACATTCATCTCTAACTGTGAAAGGGGTATATTTGCACATAAAAGTATATGTTGTTTTCCAAATTCCCCCTGTTCGCGTACATCGATAAGAGCTATTTCATCGGAGGAATTAATTAACTGATTTAAATCGCTAGGAGAAATGAAGTTCATGCAATTGCTCCTTAAGTGTTGATTAGGGGTTATAGCACCATAGGGAGAGTTACCCGCTTCTTTTTGCTTTTAATTATGCGCAGAATGATAAAGAGATAACAATAGCAGTTAAAGGTTACTAAATACGAAGGCTTGAAGACGACTTTTCAATCTCTTCTTCTAACTCCAACCAATCTTGTTCGCATTGCTGTATTTTTTTATCTAGAACAGCTTTCTCAACAAACAAACTTTCAAGCTCCTCTTTTTTGAGCGCGTAGGTTCTTTGGTCGCCTAGCTGACTTATGATAATTTGCCGTTTTTCTATAAGTTGTGACAATTCCACTTCAAGACTACCAGCTTTTTTTCTCATTTTTTGGGTGGCCTTCCTTAGTTCAGCAGCGGCCTGCCTTTGTTCCTTTCGACTGACGTCTTGTGGCCTCCTAAATTCTGTATTTTCTTGATTATTATCCTGCTTGGTTTTTTCTTTCGTTTTGTCCAACAACCATTTTTTATAATCATCCAAATCGCCGTCAAAACGCTTTACTTCACCTTGATCTACCAGAAAGAATTCATCTACACACCCAGCAAGTAATTGCTGATCATGACTGATAAGGATCACCGCCCCATTAAACTCGTTTAGAGCTGAAACAAGCGCATCGCGAGCTGCTATGTCAAGATGATTAGTAGGTTCATCCAAAACCAGCACATGTGGGTCTTTGTAAATGATTTTCGCCAGAGTAAGACGCGCCTTCTCACCACCGGATAAATGTTTAATTTTGGTGGTTTGCTTTTCTTGAACTAATCCTACGCCCCCTAATCTGCTTCTTAACTTCAAAGGGTTTGCTTTGGGATCGATTTGTAATAAATGTTCAATAGCATTTAACTCCGGTTCAAGCTCATCCAATTGATGTTGTGCAAAATAGCCTATCCTTAACTTTGAACTACATCTCACCTCGCCAGAAAATTGCACTAATTTTCCCGAAATTCCTTTAGCTAGTGTTGATTTTCCGTTTCCATTTCGCCCTAGCAAACCTATCTTTTCGGCATTGTCTATTCGTAGATCTAAATTGGTAAGGACTGGAAAACTCGGATCATATCCAAGAGTGACATTTTCAAAAACAATCAATGGGGGGGGTAATTCATCAGCATTCACAAATGAGAATATGGTTTCTGGTTCTGCTGAAGGAATTTTCTGCTCGACTATCCGTTTTAGAGCTTTCAACTTACTCTGAGCCTGCTTTGCTTTACTAGCTTTCGATCTAAATCTCTCCACAAATGCTTCTATTTTTTTTCTATTCAGCGCCTGTTTTTTTGCCTGCGATGCTAGTCCAGCTAATCGCTGATTTCTAAGCTTCTCAAAACTGCTATAGCCTCCCCGATAAAATGATAACTTTTCTTCTTCAAGATGAAGAATACCATCTACGGAACGATCCAAGAACCCTTTGTCATGACTAACCAAAATTAACGTTTTGGAAAAGGCTTTTAAGTAAGCTTCTAACCATATCGTTGATTCTAGATCCAAATGATTTGTAGGCTCATCCAAGAGTAAAAGCTCAGGATCGGAGAATAGTACGCCTGCTATCGCCACCCGCATTCTCCATCCGCCTGAGAAGCTTGAGAGCGGTTGTCCCTGTTCTGTTTGATTAAAGCCCAGTCCATGCAGAATACTGGATGCTCTTGACTCTGCTGAATAGGCACTAATGTCCGCAAGACGAGAATGGATCTCTGAAATACGCCCTGGCAACGTCTCCGTCTCTGCCTCCTTTAAAAGCCCTTCGCGTTCTGAGTCAGCCGCCAGCGTAAATTCTAAAGGTGTCATACCTCCATTAGGCGCTTCTTGAGCGACGGTTCCAATACCGTTCTCCGTGTCACGAAACCCGCTAATTGAAATATTTCCAGTATCAGGCTGAAGATCGTTGGAGATTAATTTTAATAGAGTTGATTTTCCTGTTCCGTTTTTTCCTACAAGTCCAACACGATGTCCGCTGGGAATGGACACCGAAACGTTATCTAATAACAATCTACCGGAAATACGATATGTAAGATTACTAATGTTAATCATAATTATCTATGGCCACGGCTTTTGAATAACTTATTGTCACTAAACATTCGCAAATTTGAGCATTTTTTTGCTTTCTGATCATGTAATAGCGTGGTAGTTGGGACAATGATTTTTGGTCCCAAAATCTTTAAGAAGAGTCCGTCTTCTCTCAAAGGCATAGTTTGCATGCTCGGCGGAGCACTCGCACTTACTATTAACGATGCCATGGCCAAATTCCTCACTCAATCATATCCCGTTGGCCAAGTAATGGCACTTCGCGGACTTTCAATTTTGATACTTTTAATGGTTTTTTTGTTTTTTATAAACAACCTTAAAGCTTTAAAAATTAATTCCTGGAGGAGCCATTTTTTAAGAGCAGGTACAATGACCGGGTCAACTGTTTTTTTTGTCACTGGTCTGAGTTTTTTACCGCTAGCCGACGCGATAGCAATAGCATTTATCGCCCCTGTTCTAACCACCATACTAGGAATTGTTGTCCTAAAGGAAACGGTTAGCTGGCAAAGATGGACCGCTATAATTATTGGATTTTGCGGCGTGTTAATCATTGTACAACCCACCGGCGACGCATTTAAATTAGCTGCACTAGCCCCATTAGGAGCAGCTGCGTTTGGGGCGGCCAGAGATGTTATAACGAGAGCGATCAGCATTTCTGAAAATTCAATTTCAATTCTTTTCAGCAGTATGTTTATGGTTGCTCTTGCCGGTTTTTTTACGTATCCGCTGGGATGGAATAACCTACAGTTGGATCACATTTGGATTTTTATAGTTTCAGGCTTATTAGTAGGATTGGCTCAGTACCTTATGATTGAAGCCTTCCGCTTAGGCAAAGTGGCGGTAATTTCGCCCTTTAAGTACTCAAGTTTATTATGGGCCATTTTGATAGGACTTCTGGTCTGGAACGATTTTCCAAGTAAATATGTTATTCTAGGTGCTATTATTTTGATATTGAGTGGAATTTATCTATTAAGAGACGAAGTGAATGGTGGAGGTAAAAATAGATAATTCTTTTAAGCCAAAATATTTGGACCTTCTTGATGGTTTAAAACCATTTAAAGATGACTTCACGTTGTCAAACATAGGACCACTTCCCGATAATTTTCCAGACAGAGGTTTGGGCGAAAAAAAAGTAATAGATTACCTTGCCCCTATTGCTATTGGAGAAGCAACAAAATTAGATGATCCACTCGCTTTTGCCCATATGGACCCCCCTACTCCTTGGATAACTTGGATAATGGCACTTTGGAATGCTTCGCTAAATCAAAATCTTCTTCATCCGGCAATTTCACCTGTTGCTCGAGATTTTGAAGCAAAGGCGATAGCGTGGTTATGTCCTTATTTTGGAATGAACGGGGGGCATCTCACCCCAGGATCGACTCTGTCCAATCTTACAGCCTTATGGGTAGCCCGAGATTTGAGAGGAATTAAAAAAATTGTAGCTTCAGAGGAAGCACATATATCAATGAAAAAATCTGCTAATATTCTTGGATTAGAGTTTGAAACGGTTCCTTGCAATAATGATAGCAGTATAAATATTGATCTTTTACCAAAAGACCTCAGTAAATCGTGCCTAGTACTTACAGCCGGAACAACAGCTGCAGGTGCGATTGATAATTTAAACATCGACAGTAACGCAGCTTGGGTACACATCGACGGAGCTTGGGCAGGACCACTTCGCATTTCTCAAAAATACGGATATTTGCTAAGCGGAGTCGAAAAGGCGGATTCCATATCCATTTCTGGCCACAAATGGATTTTTCAACCCAAAGATTCCAGCATTTTGTTATTTAAGAATACGGCGGAGGCAAATGAGAGCATCAGTGTCAGTGCAGGATATCTATCAAGCTCCAATATAGGTATCATGGGATCGCGAGGCGCTATTGGACTTCCACTATTAGCGACTTTAATGGCATGGGGTAAGGAGGGCTTGGCCCAAAGACTAGATACGTGTATGGCGCTGTCTGATCGACTGCATTCACACCTTTTAGAAACTGGCGTTTACATCTTTGCAAAACCTACTTCAGGAGTGATTCTATGGCGACCTAAGGCGCCATGTTCAGCAGATGAGATATTCTCGAGGCTCCCTGCGGGCAGTGCCTCCTTAGCAACTATAAATGGTGAAAAATGGATACGGCACGTGGCGGCTAATCCCAACATGGAAATTGATATTCTATGTTCAGAAATTGAAACAGCATTAGAATATTAGGGAAATAAGCCATCACTCTACAGAGTAATGTTCCACAAAATCGTTGTTAATAGTGATTCCCAGGCCCGGTTTATCCGATATTTCAACATAGCCGTCCGTACACTTTGGTGCCTCAGGCGAAAGTTCAAATAGCATTGGATTAGCCCCCAAAGAATATTCAATTATAAAAGCCGCTGGAGCAGCAGCACATAAGTGTAAGCCTGCAGCGAACATTAGGGCACCTCCCCATAAATGCGGCGCTAAGCGTATTTGATATGCGCTGGCTATAGCCGCAATTCTCATCGCCTCGGTTATTCCACCACAAATTGCTAAATCCGGCTGGAATATATCCGCCGCCCTTAATTCAGCTAAATCCCTAAATGAGAAACGGGTTGCCTCATTTTCCCCTGTGGCTATAGGGATATCTGTAGAGTATCTAACCTCAGCCAGACCTTTTTTGTCATCAGCTGTAACTGGTTCTTCAAACCAAGCGATATTATACTCCTCAACCATTCGGCAGAATCTTTTGGCTTCAGCAACGGTGTAGGTACCATGAGCATCGCACATTATATCTATATCATCACCTAAAGCTTTTCGAGCCGCTTGAACTCGTTTAGCCGAGTGCCTCACTTCGCCGTCTGCAACACCAATTCGCATTTTAACTGCCTTAAACCCCCCCTTTTCCACATAAGAGAGCAGCTGATCTCCAATTTTATCTGCAGAAGCCCAACCGCCAGAAGCATAAGCAGGCATTTTTTCGTGCCTGCGCCCACCAAGCAATTGCCAGACAGGCGAATTTAACGATTGTCCAAGTATATCCCACAAAGCTATATCAATTCCACTAATAGCAGATATTGTTATCCCTCGCCTTCCTAATATCGGGAAAACATGTCCTCTATCGAGTGCATAATGCCCACGAACCCCGCTGTATAAATTTTCCCAATGTTTTGAGATAGTGCGGCAATCTTGTCCTATTAATTGAGGTCCTAATTCTTTTTCAATCATGATAGCAAGAGCTCTATTATTGCCAGCACTCGCAACTGTTGATTTTGCTTCACCATGACCTACAAGACCGCATTCTGTTTCTATTCTGATAAGCGTCATGTCAAAGGCGTCAACAACTCCAAAATCTGATCTATGTTGCTGAGATTCAGGAATTGGGACATGCAGCCACCAGGCCTTAACTGAACGTATCTTCATGTATCACGATCCTTTTGTTATATAATTTTTGAAACCGCATCATTTTCAACATCACGAGAAGTACTTATTTGGAGAGGCTTTTGAGTATTGTTTGTCGGACTGCTTCTTTATATCAAATAAAGAAGCTTAAGTTTTAGTGAAAGACGAAAAAACAGGGCTATGTTTTTGTATATTATCCGAAGTCAAAATTAATCAAAGCGGGATTGTATTTTTAAAGAACTTGCATTGAGTAAAAAGTTTTCAATAAATCATAGTTTTATATCACTTTTCTAAACTCATTTGATAAAATATTTATCTTCACTAATTCACCCATATTTGTTTATATCAGTTGTCTATAAATTTACATGGGACTTGTTTGATGGCTGATAATGGATATGACTTCATAATTGTTGGTGCAGGATCAGCTGGATCAGTTTTGGCTAATCGTTTGTCTGAAAATGGCAAATATACTGTTTTGTGTCTTGAAGCAGGCGTAGCTAACTCTAACTTGTTTTGGTCACGAATTCCTGCCGGAGTAGGTCAGCTTATTGATAATCCAAAATATAATTGGTGCTACAGTTGCGAACCAGATGAAGGGACCGGAAACAGAAGGATAGAGGTGCCCCGAGGTAAAATGCTAGGCGGTTCTAGCTCTATAAACGGAATGGTATTTACACGCGGTCAAGCCGAGGATTATGATCATTGGGCACAGTTGGGCAACAAAGGATGGAGTTTCCAAGAAGTTCTTCCATATTTTAAAAGAATGGAGAGCTATGATGGCGGGTCCGATGAATTAAGAGGAAGGGATGGCCCTCTTCCCGTAACAGACTCGGACAAATTAAGCCCCCTTTTCGATACCTTAATAAAATCCTCCAATGCAATAGGCATAAAGTATAACGCTGATTACAATGGAGCTGATCAAGAAGGTATAGCAATGACCCAAGCCACTATACTTAAAGGACGACGACAAAGTACCGCATACTGTTACTTAGAACCAGCTAAAACCAGACCAAATTTAACCATCCTCACTGATGCAGTAGGACTCTCTTTAAGTTTTAAAGGCAAACGATGCACGGGTGTTCGTTTCTTAAAAGAGGGACAAACCATTGAAAAACTTGCATTTCGTGAAGTCATCCTTAGTTCCGGTTCTATAAATTCCCCTAAAATTTTAGAATTATCCGGTATAGGACAACCTGAACTTCTTGCAGAAAAGGGCATCACACCATTTCATGAATTACCGGGAGTTGGCGAAAACTTACGTGATCATTATTCGCCACGAATGCGTTATGCAATAAAAGGTCGTGATTATACATTTTGCGAGAGAGGTAACGGGTTAAGTTTGGGTCTCGAAGCTATTAAGTATTTGTTTGCTAGAAAAGGTTTTATGGCACTTTCTACCGTACCATTACGAATGTATTTTAAAACGCGGACCGGGCTCATGACACCCGACGCTACTATTTCGTTTATGCCTTATTTAACCGAACGCCGTAAACGAGCACGTGTGATATCTAAAAGGCCTGGTTTGACTATGAGTGTTAATGTTTTACGCCCAGAAAGTAGAGGCAATATTCACATAAAGTCCTCTTCGCCACATGATGCCCCACATATAAATTTCAATTTCTTATCTGCTCAAATTGACACCGATACGTTGCTATTGGCGTTGCGAAAAGGACGCGAACTAATGTCGACAGAACCAATTTCGAATTACGTAGAAGAAGAAATTGCTCCTGGTCTTGAGCTGGAAACCGATGAGGAAATAATAACTTGGGTAAGAAATACCGCGGAGACAACATACCATCCCATCGGTACTTGCAAAATGGGAAACGACGCAAACGCCGTTGTCGGAGCTGACTTAAAAGTACACGGGCTTGATGGATTACGTGTCGCTGATGCCTCTATAATGCCCACTTTAACATCCGGAAACACCAATGCTCCCTCCATAATGATAGGTGAAAAATGCTCCGATATGTTATTGGAAACAGCCAGACTAAATTAGTTATTTTGAGT
Organism: uncultured Alphaproteobacteria bacterium; assembly: GCA_902629125.1. Taxonomy (GTDB): domain Bacteria; phylum Pseudomonadota; class Alphaproteobacteria; order Thalassobaculales; family Thalassobaculaceae. The sequence continues at coordinate 21,992 of CACOPQ010000005.1, read as the reverse complement.
AGAAGTCTCATCTTTTTGACCATTTTTTCATTCAAATAGGTTTGTAAGCGGACGTGCAACTACCTCTAACTTTATAATATATTAACACAGACGTTCTTGAAACTAGTAAAACTAGCCATTCAAATAACAATAATATTTTTACGGGGTTAGAGTGGCGACCCCTACGGGATTCCACTTATTTAAGAAACTCCCCTAACCCATTGTTTTTAAACATCAATGTCAATATGAATCCCAGACATTCTCTTACTGTTAACTGATTGTTGACTTCCCAGTAAATCGCTTGCGGGATTCAACCCCGATGCCTCCATTATTGCTCTTTCACCATACCCAAAGTTATGGCTCAAATATTTATCAAAGAAAACTGAATTGGACTGCCACTATTAAAAGCACCTAATCACAATTTTTATAATTCGATCTGAGACAACGCTTCGCTTTTTGGGTAGCTTTAACGATACTTGCTGCATTCATTGTTTCTTCAAGACCATCTCGTTTTTTTCCAGCCGTCTTATCCCCCATGAAGGCCGCGATATTCCACCACATATGAGCCAGTATTGGATCCTTAAGGACGCCATTTGCATACATTAATCCAAGATTGTACTGCGCCTCTACCAACCCCTGGTCGGCGGCCCTGCGGTACCACTTTACTGCCTCGGCATAATCTTTAATGACACCGTTCCCATTTGCATACATTACCCCAAGATTGAACTGCGCCTCTACCAACCCCTGGTCGGCGGCCCTGCGGGTCCACTTTAGTGCCTTGGCATGATCCTTGGTGACACCTTTTCCCGCGTCATACGACCAACCAAGATAGAGCTGCGCTGATGCATACCCCTGGTCGGCGGCCTTGCGGAACCATTTCGCGGCTTCAGAATGATTACCCTGATCGTATGATTCTATCCCTTTTTGAAAATCTCCCGCCGCGTCGGCGCGAATAACCGACGGTGCCAGTATCATTAAAACAGATAATACTGAAAAAACGGATCGAAGAGTGTTCATAAATAACCCCTAATCTAAAAAGGAAATATAACGCAAGTTATGTAAATCAGTCATCACTCTCTACTTTGAACGCCTTAAAATAACCTCAATAAGGACAATTAAAGCACACAATGCATATAGAATATGTGGGATTATTAAAACTCAGATGTAAAAAAGATAAGGGTACAAAATGAAACCATTTCGTCTCATTCCCACAGCTTTCATTATCCTGTTGTCATTTTTTCATGTGAACTCAGCAAGTGCCGTCATGACTTCCGAATTCAAAGGTAAGTGCCGTTGGACAACGTCAGATGGCTTCAGTTTTTCGCATTCTGATTGCACTATAAGATACGGCTTTGCTGGTGTGGATCCTTGCCCAAGTAGAAAGATCCGCTGGGGAGTTTTTTATGGCGTCGCATTTCCAAACGGTCCTTCGGTAGAAATCTTGGTACAATGCCCGAACTATTCAAGAAATAATTACCTGATATACGACGTCGATGGCAGACCTGCCTTCAATTGCTCTGAAAAGGCAGAGGGATACAACCATAGTATATGCTTCTCGAATGGAGAAAAAATCGAGTTCTATGTCTTCGAAACGTGCTGTTAGAGATTAGGATGTTTGTTCGAACATGACCTTGGCAAACAGGGGCCAGCTCCCTGTATAGAGTCGAACCCGCGCACTTTCCTGTTAACTGATTGTTAACTTCTCTCTCGTTTGAGAATATAACAAAGTATTACAAAATAATACATAATAGATAACAGTGATACAGGAAAAAACGGCAGAAAACTGAGGTTTTTCCAAAACGTTAGGTTTTAGGAGATAAGAGTGGCGACCCCTACGGGATTCGAACCCGTGTTGCCGGCGTGAAAGGCCAGTGTCCTAGGCCTCTAGACGAAGGGGTCGCGTATAAGACACTTAGGGTGTGTTTACTTTAGGACAAGGAAGAAAGCAATAGCAACTAGTTCAATTTACTGATTTTTTTAATCGTATGTAGATTTAGAAAAACTATCCTTTGTATATGATCGGGAGTATTTTCTTTTCCTAGCTTTTCATTAACCTTTTTTAAGAAAACTAGGCTACAATTTTTTTGGTATCTAGGGTAATGCTATATCGTCTACAATTACCTGAATACTCGCTCTTCCCTGCCAAAGATTCTTCCTAATTTTACAAGCCACGTGTAATGGCATTCCGTTTTGGCTTAAAAGGACATCGCCTACTTTGGTACCAACAGAACGGAAGCAGATACCGTTAATCTCCCCAGAACTTTTTTCTGCAAAGCGACATTTAATATGTTGACCGCCTACTATGGTAGCATATTTAACTTTCAACGAGGGTATAACGAACCTAGGCTCAGGGTTTCCTGCCCCAAATGGTTCTAACCTTTCCAATAGCTCAAGGAATTCGCCTTTTACAGCCCCCACGGTTATTAACCCATCTATTGGTAAACTCACTACGTTATCTAATTCTACTACGGAGCGATTGAAATGATCATTTAAATATTGTTTTAGTTCAGAGACCTTATCTGACCCGACGGAGAACCCAGCTGCCATTTTGTGCCCACCTCCTCCTTTTAGTACATCAGATTGAACCGCTCCAATTATTGCAGAACCTAAATCCCAGCCTGAAATAGAACGGCCAGAGCCTTTGCCGATACCGTTTTGGATACTAACTACACATGCTGGCTTATTAAATTTTTCTCGTAATCTTGCCGCGACAATACCAATAACACCAGGGTGCCAGTTATCGGCAGCAACAACTATCACGTTTTCTTTTTCGTTATCCTCATTTACAAGTGAAAGTGCTTGCTCCAAGACAGAGCCTTCAATTTGCTGCCTTAGCTTATTTTGTTCATCTAACAAACTGGACATATTCATTGCATATATTTCATCGTCACAAGAAAGAAGCCTCGCGCCCAACTCAGGTTCACCGACCCTTCCGGCTGCATTGATTCTTGGACCAAGCGTAAATCCAACCTGATAAGAATTCGGTTTACTATTTACCCGCGCCACTTCCCGAAGGGCCTTAACCCCTATATTTTTTTGAAGAGCCATGACTTTTAAACCTTGCGCTACAAATGCTCTGTTAAGACCCCTGAGCTCAACTACATCGCAAATTGTCCCAATCGCAACTAAATCCAACCATTGGAGTAAATCAGGTTCTGGTTTTTTTGAAAACCAACCTACTTTGCGAAGTCTCCGGGTAAGTGCGACAAGTAAAAGAAAAACAACACCGACGGCAGCAAGATTCTCTACATCGCTTAGATCATCCAATCTATTTGGATTTATAACGGCTATAGCTTTGGGCAATTTGGGTTCCGCCATGTGGTGATCTACTACAATCACTTCACCGCCTTGGATATAAAAGTCATCCAATACATCAAATGCCAATATACCGCAATCCAGTGTAAGAATAAGACTGGCGCCTTTAGCTTTTAAATATTCTAACCCTTGTTTATTAGGACCATAGCCATCCTTCATCCTGTCAGGGATATACAACTCATTGCGAATATTCAAAGAATCTAGGTACTTTTTCAACAAGGCTGATGATGTCGCACCATCAACATCATAATCAGCGAAAATACCAATTAGTTCATTATCTGAAATGGCTTCAACTAACCTATCTACAGCAACATCCATATCCATAAGCGATGATGGGTCCGGCATTATATCGCGTAATTTAGGGTTTAAAAATCCATCTACCTCTTCGATGGAAACATTTCTGGCAACCAAAAGCCTCGCAATTATTTCGGGAAGATCATACCGCTGAACAATAGTATAAACCAAACGATCCGTTTCTATATTATCGTTAAGTTTTTGGGACCATCTCCGTCCTCCAATTGAAATTTCAGTCCCCAGAACTGGCTTCATTGGTCTGACTATACTTTCGTATTCTTATACTCCGTCTTCTTTGTCCAGTCATGGAAAGCTTCTATTTTTCGAACAGTACCACTGCTCGATCTCATTATTATCGAGTGGGTATATGCACGCTCTCCATTACGGTTAACTCCACGAAGCATCGTACCATCTGTGACACCAGTTGCTGCAAATAAGACTTCGCCCCTTGCCAGTTGTGAAAGTGTATATTTTGCATCTAAGTCTTTTATGCCTATTCGTGTCGCCCGTCCTACTTCATCTTCATTCCTGAACAAAAGACGTCCTTGCATCTGCCCGCCAATACAACGAAGGGCAGCCGCGGCCAATACCCCCTCGGGCGCACCGCCAGATCCAACATATAGGTCAACACCAGTTTCATGCTGCGCACTAGCTATTACACCTGAAACATCACCATCGGAGATAAGCATTATCCTCGCTCCTGCATTTCTTACATCGGAAATGAGTTCTGCATGCCGAGGTCTATCCAATATACAAACAAGCAAATCAGAAACAGAAACATTTTTTGCATCGGATAGGCTAGCTAGGTTTTCCTTAATCGAATTATCCAGATCTACCACTCCTTCTGGTAATCCGCCACCAACGGCTATCTTGTCCATGTAAACATCTGGTGCGTTTAAAAAACCACCGTGTGTGGCCATAGCCATTACAGCTAAGGCATTTTGCCCACCCTTTGCTGTGATAGTTGTTCCCTCCAATGGATCAAGAGCAATATCTATCTTTGGACCACCTTTACCTACATTCTCACCAATATACAACATCGGCGCTTCATCTCGCTCGCCCTCACCTATTACAACTGTTCCCTCTATATCCAAAGTATTTAAGGCATGGCGCATCGAGTCCACAGCGGCTTGATCCGCCGATTTTTCATCACCCCGTCCTATTAATTTCGAAGCAGATAACGCTGCCGCCTCCGTTACCCTTACAGCCTCGAGTGCTAAATTACGATCCAATATCAATTCCTCGTCAAAAGTGTGTTCGACCATTGGCACGCCTCTTTTCAAACCTTATTTCGATCATCCTGCGAAATTTTCAATTGGCAATATGCAGGGCTTTTCAACAACATTTTCGAGTTTTTCAAACTCAGCTACAGATTTTTGAACTGCTTCTTCTGACGTTTCATGAGTGGTAAGAACAACAGGGACGGTACCATCAGGGTTTCTACCTCGCTGAAGTAATGCTTCGACTGACACCCCTTTGTCGCGAAACACAGCAGTCAAGTCTGCCAAAACACCTGGTCGATCAAAGACTTGCAGTCTGAGGTAATATGATCCTGAAAGCTTCTGTAATTCTTGAACAGGCCTCGCCACAAGGTCGCCGTCTGCTGTTCCTAAAAAGCTTGTGCGACGATTATTGGCAAAGTCGAGAAGATCTGAGAGGACTGCTGAACTTGTTGGACCAGCGCCAGCCCCACGACCGTAAGAAAGTGAAGTGCCTACTCCGTCCGCCTCAGCAGCAACAGCGTTAAAAACGTCTTCTACTTGAGCTATTGGTATATTTACCGGCACCAAACATGGTCGAACCCGCTGCTGTAAACCATCACCTAGCAGTTCTCCTATACCTAATAGCTTAATGCGGTAACCTAATTCTGTTGCAAAATCGATATCAACCGGCGAAATAAGTCTTATTCCCTCGACATAAACGCCGCTGAAATTTATTGGAGTTTGAAAGGCTATTGCCGAGAGTATTGCTAATTTGTGTGCCGCATCTACGCCATCTACATCAAATGAGGGATCAGCCTCTGCGTAACCCAATCGCTGGGCATCAGCCAGAATATCCTCAAATTCTTGACCAGTTTCGCGCATTACTGAGAGAATGTAATTACATGTCCCGTTGAGTATACCGTAAATTCTACTGATTTTATTGGAAGCCAAGCCCTCACGAATTGTTTTAATTATTGGAATACCGCCGGCGACTGCAGCCTCGTAACCAAACATCACGTCGTGTTTTGCGACTAGTTCTCCGATATTAATTCCGTGTGTGGCTACTAGCGCCTTGTTAGCCGTAATGACCGATTTCCCGTTTGCTATAGATTTTTCGACTAATTCTTTCGCAACACCTTCCGAGCCACCCACCAACTCAATAACCACATCAATATCTTTAATATTTGCTATATCACGGCAATCACTGATCCATTCAGCTCCACTCAAATCGATATTTCTTTTTTTATCTCTACTTCTTGCCGATACCGCAACAACATTAAAATCTGCAGAACTGCGCGCTTTAAGGAAGTCGCTTTCTTCTTTTATTATTCTATATGTTTCAGCTCCAACCGTCCCTAGCCCCGCAACTGCAATGTTAATTGTTCTAGCCATTCAAACTTTTCCAAATATTGTTAATAAGGTTTTTCAACCTGTGACGATCGTTGCGTCAATCAACTAATATTAATCTTATGACTTTAAGATAAATATTTCTGCGCGGCGATTTGCACGTTCTTCCGATGGCATACTTTCGTAGTTCAGAGGTTGGCTATCCCCAACAGCATCAACAATCAACTTCTCTGCTCTTACACCACTTGATATTAAAAAGGAGGCTACGGCTTCGGCTCTTTTTACGGAAATATTAAAATTAGCAAGCGTGTGTTTCAGTTCGTCCATGTCTCTAGTTCTCATAGACGCATGGCCGACGACCCGAACTGATGCGCCGGTTTTTTTTACTTCCGATGCTATTTTTGAAAGAAAGCTTCGGTCTGCGGCTGACAATTGGAACGAACCATGGCCGAAATTAATCACACCCTTATTAACTGTTGATACAGAATCGACGATTTGAAATTTTAAGAGAGATTTTTTACTTCTTTTAGCATCCACTTTTATGGGCATCTTGAACTTAAACTTTTTAGTTTTTACCTCAGAAGATTGGTAAGGAGTTTGCTGCTGATCGCTATTAGTGCTTACTTTTGCAATAACTTGTTTTGATTGAGTAGTTTTTTCTACGGCTTTTGTTGATCTAATTGGAGACTGCACAAAACTTGTTTTTCCTGAAAGCTTTGGTTGTGAGGCGTTATCATCCGTCTTAATTGGAGCAACCGGTTTAGTTTTAAATGGCATAGAGTTAGGCCATAATTTAGACTTTGTACCTACGTAACTCGCATTCTTTTTATCAGAAACAAGTTCATTCCTTATTTTGTTTCTGTCTTCACTCGTTGACAATAGTGTGGGGCGCGAGGGAAACTTCGATAGCTTTGGATATTTAATAGACTTGCCAGTATCTTTTTTTCCAATGAAACCGCTTACTGCTCCTTCAACCATTGATTGGCTCGTTTTTATCCAATCCAAAGGTAAGGAAAGTGTTGGTAATTGAGAACATCCTGCCAAACTTAAGAAAGACGAAGCAACCGTAACTTTAAAACAAAATACTGCCCGCCGATATTGTTTTTGTCCCAAACACCGAATAGTATAAGTTTTCACAAGAAACACTCCATAAACTATAGCAATCGCTAGTTTTTAACACATCATGCTAATTACACCTATAGTTCGTTGCTAATTAAACCAAATTTGACCCATTTTTACTCTGTTACTTAGTTTGTAAAAGCTAGAACCATTTTGGATTCAACAAATCAAGCTATTCAATTTCTGGCAAAGCTCTAGTAAGGTTTTCCAGCCCTACATTTAGGTCTTGCGATATAAATTCTAAGCATTGCTGAGGACTACCCCCAGCACTTGGGAATTGCTTCTCCCATTCAAAAGCTTTTACCATGATACCACACAAAGCTATGGCTAAGTTTGCCTGTTGCGAGAGGATCTCCCTCTTTACTGTTTTGAAATCGCTTGCACCAAATTCTTCCCAATCAACTTGGGTGATCCTACCAAGATTATCGAAGCGACCATGGAGGTTTGTTTTTATATATTCAAGTCTTCGCTCAACTTGCGAAAATTGACTTTGAGCCGAAGGGTCATTGCGCAAATTAGAGTTTGTTACACCATCCTCCGCCCAAAGGATCATTTGATCAATTTTAGAACTAGCTTCACTATTTATGTTTTCAAAGAATGAAACTGATAAAAACAATTCCCCAAATTCTTCTAGATTTTCTATAAGTTTAGATAAAGACACAGACATGTTTTGAGCCATAATCTCTAATCGGTCTCTTACTCTAAACGGCTCTGTATTTTTAATCAGCTTTAAAAGCGTTTCTGTGTCGCTCACACCAAATTTCTGATCAGAATATAGATATTGAATGAGTGGACGCGTTATTCGGCTCATTAACGGAAACAAAGTAGTTTTCATTTTCGATGAAAGATTAAAAATATTTTTGTCTAAAACCTCAATTTTTAAAGGGGCTAACGCTGCCTTTAGCGTATAACAATCAAAACTAGGCAGTGAGGTCAGAGATGAAAGTGTTTTTTTGTCAGCATCGCCAACTTCGTTACGATCAAAATGTAACATTAATTCTTTTTGAGTTATCAGCCCAATGTCTTGCTGCACAGAATTTGTGAAATCGATCACGGTTTCTAAAGCAATGTTTTTCCTGAGGGTAGCGGATTTTAAAGAAGAATTTTCCAAATTAAAGGCCGATAATGGCAAGCTAGTAATTGAGTCGTGCCCATCTAGGCTTTCTGTTTCACTGTGTTCACTATCTGCACTCATACCTATCTCCTGAAAGAGAGCTTTCTCTATCCAAGTGAAATATACCGAGATGCCAAAACCATTAATCTCAGATAATATAAAATATTCATTGATAAACGCAATAAGTGTGCCACCTTATACCATAATGCTATGGATGAAACAGACAACTCAGACGCAAAAAAAGCGCTAACGAACTATTCGGACTTCATTATCATAGGTGGTGGTTCTGCGGGCGCTGTATTAGCCAACAGACTGACAGCAAATGGTCGTTTTTCAGTTACCCTTATTGAAGCTGGTCGTGATTCTCACGTTTTAAGTACGATACCCATAAGTTTTGCAAAATTTATAAATAACCCAAGTGTTAATTGGCTCTATTCTTCGGAACCAGATGAAGGCACAGGCTTTCGAAGTATTGAGATACCGAGAGGGAAAATTTTAGGAGGCTCAAGCTCTATCAACGGAATGGTTTTTGTTAGAGGACAAAGCCAGGACTACGACCATTGGGCGCAGCTTGGAAATAAAGGCTGGGGTTACCAAGATGTACTCCCATACTTTAAAAAAATGGAAACCTATAAAGGACCCAATTCTGCATACAGAGGACAAACCGGCCCCCTAATAGTAACCGACCCGATGGAGAGTAATGCTTTCTACGATGCAATGTTCAAAGGTGCAGAGGAGATTGGGATACAGAGAAATCCCGACTACAATGCGGGGCAACAGGATGGCGTGGGAATGACACAAGCAACAATCTGGAAAGGAAAACGACAAAGTACGGCTGTTTCTTATCTGTATCCTATTAAAAAACGAAAAAATTTGCGCATTTTGACTGACACATACGTTGAAAAACTAATCATTCAAAATAATAAATGTGTGGGTGTCGAAACAACCAAAAAAGGCATGACGGTAATTATGCGCTGCAAATGCGAGGTGATAATAAGCGCTGGCGCTATCAATTCACCGCAATTGTTGGAGCTATCCGGAATAGGAGCTGAGACTGTTTTAAAAAAAGCTGGCATTGAGGTAAAGTCGGCACTACCAGGCGTAGGAGAGAACCTCCGGGATCATTATGCTCCACGAATGAAATGGAGCACGCTGAAGGGACGCTATACCTACAATGATAGAGCTCGGGGGATTGGTATGGCGCTCGAGATAGCTAAGTATTTGACAACTGGCAAAGGGTTTCTTGCAATGCCTGCTGCGCCGATGCGGGCTTATGTGAGATCTAGAGAGGGACTTTCTGCTCCAGACCTAGGGATATCGGTAAACCCTTTTTTGATAAAAAGCGGGGTTTCTCTCGACAAGGCTAGTGGTTTTACAATGGCGGTGCATTCTCTTCGGCCAGAAAGCTGCGGAAGCGTTCACATCGCATCATCACGCAGCACTGCGCCTCCAAAAATTCAATATAACTTTCTTTCTAACAAGATAGATAAAGACACACTAGTTTCTGGTATGAAAATTGTGCGCCAATGGGTTAACTCAGAAGCAATGCAAAACATAAGGGGAAAGGAGTTAGCTCCTGGTCCAAACGTAATTGATGACAACGATTTGCTCGAGTGGGTAAAAGAAACAGCCGAAACGACTTATCACCCAGTCGGAACTTGCAAAATGGGCCAGGATAAAATGTCAGTTGTAAATGAAGAGCTTATTGTTAAAGGTTTTGGAAACCTCCGAGTTGTTGACGCTTCAATAATGCCCACACTTACATCTGGAAATACAAACGCTCCAACAATCATGATCGCAGAGAAAGCATCTGATTTGATCTTATCTAAATGGAATCAAAATTAGCTCATGCCCCTCCTACGTGAGCAGACAATCCGCCATCAACAGGCATAATTAGTCCGGTAATGTAGTTTGCTTCCTCAGAAGCTAAGAACACAGAGGCATTAGCAACATCCCAAGCCGTACCCATTTTCTTTAACAATGGAACACGATTATTTCGGGCATTACGTACTTCATCTCTGTGTACATTTTGCTCGCGCGCCCGCCTTTCAATAGCCATGGGTGTGTCCATTAGTCCAGGTAAAATAGCATTTGCTCGAATGCCGTAGGAGGCATTTTCCATCGCGAGATGGTGCGTCATTGTATTCACAGCGCCCTTTCCAGTTTTATAGGTTATACTGTTATGCGAACAGATAGACGCAATTGAGGATATATTGATGATACATCCGGTATTCTGTTTCCGCATTATAGGCAAAACATGCTTACATGTCATAAACATGCCTTTCAAATTCATATCCATCAATTGATCCCACACTTTCACATCCATGTCAGTCGTTCCTGCATCTCCCTCCGAGCGGCCGACGTTATTGTGGAGAATATCAATTTTCCCAAAGTAATTCATGCAAGCTGTTGCTATGTTTTTGCAATCATCTTCATCTGTAATATCGGCTATTTGAACCTTAGCCGTGCCCCCCTTATTTTCGATTAAATCCAGGGTTTCTAGTGCCAACTTTTCATTTTTATCTACAAGTAGAACGTTAGCGCCCTCTTCAGCAAAGCGAATGGCCGTAGCTCGCCCATTTCCAATTGTTTCCCCAGGTTGTTGGCCTGCTCCAACCACAATAGCTACTTTTTCATTCAACCTCATAACGCAACTCTTTCTATATTTTTCATGATTTTACATATTTTTATTGACTAATGACTTTAAATTAAAAGCCGCAAAGCGCAGCAAACACCAAGATTGAGCGCCTATGGAACTTCAACCAAATATTCTATAACACCAAGTTTTAGTGACAATGCAAAAGTTGTTAAGCTATAGCAATATTCCATCAATTATTACATGCTTTTTGATTTTGCAGGAATATTATTGACGTAAATAATTTATCGCCAACCTATCTAACAAAATATTGATTATTTAGTGACTAATTTTTGGCGCTGAGATAAGAAGTAGATCTTTATAAAAATATCTGTCTATCATCCATAAATCAATCGAGAGGCCTAATAGTACGGCATATGCCAGGGGTATGCTCACCACAATTACTCGTCGAGCAGTAAACAAGGTGGGCGTTTGTTAGTTTTTAGCCACGATAATTAAGCACAAAAAAACAGCCACAAAATTATTTAGGTGACTGTTTTTAAGGGGAAAAATACAGATTTCGTCTAGCGCTTCGAGAACTGATAACTTCTTCTAGCTTTAGCTTTCCCATATTTCTTACGCTCTACAACACGCGGGTCTCTCGTTAAAAAACCGCCCTTTTTCAGCACAGGTCTTAGACCCGGTTCATAATAAGTCAGCGCCTTTGAAATACCATGTCTAACCGCACCAGCTTGTCCGGAGAGCCCCCCCCCCAACAACAGTACATGTAACATCATAAGAGTCGTTACGCTCAGCTGTGTCAAATGGTTGTGCAATCATCATCCGCAGAACAGGTCTGGCAAAGTAAGTTTCCACATCCCTACCATTAACTGTGATCTTACCAGGCCCAGGCTTGATCCATACCCTTGCTATTGCATTTTTTCGCTTGCCCGTCGCATAAGAACGTCCCTGTTTATCGATGATGGGTTCTCTAGGGGCCTCTGCAATTGGCTCTTCCTTCAAAACACTTAAGGCCTCTAACCCTGCATTTGTGTTCGCTTCTTCACTGTTAGTTGCTGTAATATTTTCAGATGACTCGCTAGATTCGGGATTTTTATTCTCTTCTTCAGCCATTTTCACCTCTTATTCTTTGTATTCATTGCGGCAATATCTAGTACTTCTGGTTGCTGCGCTTCGTGCGGATGTTCATTACCGCCGTAAACTCTAAGATTACTCATTTGCTTGCGACCGAGCGGCCCCCGAGTAATCATCCGTTGAACCGCTTTTTTTATCACTCGTTCTGGATGAGCGCCGTCTAAAATCTTATCGGCCGTTCGGGATTTTATCCCCCCAGGATAACCGGTATGCCAATAATAAGTTTTTGATGTTCGCTTTGCCCCCGTTAATTTCACCTTCTCTGCATTGATTACGACAATATTGTCACCGCAATCCATGTGAGGGGTAAAGGTGGTTTTGTGTTTACCGCGCAAATATTTCGCCACAATCGTTGCCAATCGGCCCAAAACTAGGCCTTCGGCATCAATCAGCCACCACTTCTTTTCAATATCATTTGGTTTTGCTGAAAACGTTCTCATTGAACTACCTTAATTGTTTAATTTGAGCACATAATTTGAGAACGCTGTATACACAACTGGGGTCGATAGGTCAAGAAAAAATAATAATATCAACACCTTAAATGAAGGTATTATTATACCTTTCCTTGAGAAACGTCTTTAATTTTTTCTTTACAATTAACGCTGTTATCCTCTGAATAACGTTTTTCTATGCTTATTTTTATATTGGTAATGCAGTCCAATGTTATTAGTATGATCGTTTAAAAGAAACATTCTCACAGGAGTGTTTTAACTTTTCATCAAATCTTCTTGAAAGTCAGGCGCGGCGATATTTATTAAAGCTCGTCTTCTTTGGTCCAAATCTTTTCCACGCAAATCTGCCGCTCCATTCTCAGTTACGATCACATCAACGTCGCTTCTAGCCGTAGTAACAGGGCCGCTCAATTTGGAAACAATTCGGCTAAATTTTCCACCCTTGGCTAAACTAGGGAGTGCAATAATTGCATGCCCACCATCACTTCTATGTGCAGCTCTTACTAAATCTGGTTGTCCTCCGATAGCACTAACTGGTATCCCGTTCAATTCCTCAGCACCAACCTGTCCCGTGAGATCAACTTCTAATGCAGAATTTATACTCACGAAATTTTTTAGAAGATGCACATCTCCAGAATGAGTATGCCAAGAGGGTCGCAATTTTAATTCTTTGTTGTTATCGGCGAATTCATAAAGTTTTGTTTTACCGAGTAATATTGCCGTCGTAGAAACACCTCTATCAAAGGGCTTAGTTATATTCGTTACAACGCCCGACTTCATAAGATTGACAAGGAAATCGCTAGCCATTCCACTATGAAAACCAAGATCCCGACGATCCATGATGCTTAAAGCTATTGCGTCCGGTATCGACCCCATACCGATTTGTAATATTGCCTCATCATTAATGTATTTTGATACGTTATCGGCAATTTTTTTATCTATGCTAGTAACTTTACTAGGCAGAGCTTGAAGTACTGGACGTGATGTTTCAATTAATACGTCAAATCTCTCTAATTCGGGGTAACCATCTGAATACACCCAAGGCACTTGATCATTAATCTCACCTATTACGATGCGTGCCTTATCAATGGCCGCTCTGATGTAATCATTTATGACACCGAAGCTATGTTTACCATTTGGTCCCCGTGGAGATAATAGAACAAACGCCACATCACATTTCAATGTCCCCTCGATTATATATTGGCTTATCAAGCCAAAATGAATAGGTATAATATTCAGTACGCCCGCATCAGATAGCTTCTTGGAATTTCCCATTGGCCCAAAACTATTAAACGTCAAGAAATCAGCATGTTCTGCATCAAAAGTGTTAGATAAGGTTAGCCCCAGGAAGACCTCGGTGGGACCTATCGCTTTTCTCTGTTCTACAAGTTTTCCCGTGAGTGTTGTCGGCTCTCCAGTAGCCTGCCCACAAAATATACTATCACCGGCTTTAATAAAGTCGGTTAAATCTAAGTTCTGAGGATCGATATATTTCAATAGGTTTTCAGATAAATTAAGTTGTAAGAATTATTTTACCAGCATAAGACCGCGACAATAAAGCATCCATAGCTTCGGCAGCCTCTGATAATGGAAATGTCTTTCCTGTATGAGGTTTCACACGCCCCTGTCGAAAAAGATCAGCCGCCTCTTGAACAAAACTTGCCCCATACGATGGATCTCTCTCAGTTTGCGCCCCGTAAACCACGCCAACAACTGATATATTTTTAACCAGAATCAAATTTGCTGGTACTTGTTGTATTCGACCGCCCGCGAAGCCAATAATCAACATTCTCGCCTGCCAATTAACAGCCCTAATCGCTTGATCAAAGGCATCACCACCTACTGCGTCGTATACAACATCCGCACCACGATTATCTGTTAACTCTTTGACACGGTCGCGAATACTTTCAGATTTATAATCAATTGCAAAATCAGCGCCGTGATCAATCGCAACTTTACACTTTTCACTACCACCTGCAGCTGCGATAACGTTTGCACCCATCGTTTTCCCTAATTCAACCGCTGTTAAACCTACTCCACCAGCTGCACCGAGAACTAACAAAGTTTCTCCAGCCTGCAAATTGCCTCTATGCTTCAACGCGAAATTAGAAGTTCCGTAAACTGTGGGAAAACCAGCAGCAATTACATCGTCCATTTCATCCGGGACCGGCACTAACCACTCGCTATCTACTAAAACTTCCTCGGCAAATGCCCCTCCTCCTCTCATAAATGCCATCACCCGCTGTCCGAGATTCAGCGGTCTGTTAACCCCTTTACCGATTTCTAAGATCTCACCAGCAACTTCCATCCCCGGTATAAATGGTGGTTCTAGTTTGGATTGATATTTTCCCGCTATTTGAAGTGTATCCGCAAAATTTAACCCAGCGGCTTTTACTTTTATTAGTACATCATTTGGTCCTGGACGCGGCGAAGCTGTCTCCAAGTAAGCTAGATTTTCTGTTCCACCTAACTTATTACAAAAAATTGCTTTCATTTATCGCCACCATCTCTTTTCTTATAATGTTTTTCGGATAAAAATACTTAGGTAATTTTTAAGTTTATCGTGAGAATCCATTCAGGCACTTTTTAAACTACTTGTGTCTTAAACTTTTCTCCAATTAGGAAAATATCATTATGAAAGTTTCGCTGCATCGCCACAATTCACATATAGCAATTATCACAATAGACAATACTACAAAAATGAACGCGCTGACCAGACAGATGATGCAAGAACTCGGAAACCTCTGGGATGAATTAGAGAAAGACGATACGAGATGCATTATAATAACCGGGGCCGGAGAGAGAGCTTTTTGTGTAGGCGCTGATATATCAGGTGATCTGTCTGCCACTGAAGATAAAACCACCGCAATTAATCATTCCCTCCTAAAAACAGATACTTACTCCAAACCTATAATTTCTGCAATCAATGGAGACTGTGTTGGAGGTGGAGTAGAATTGATACTTTCTACAGACATTCGGTGCGCAGCCAAAACAGCCCGCTTTGGGTTGCCTGAAGTAAAATGGTCAATTTATCCGTTTGGAGGAGCAACTACAAAACTTATACATCAAATCGGCCACGTGCATGCAATGGATTTGCTTTTAACTGGTCGATTAATTTTAGCAGAAGACGCCCAAAAACTTAATCTAATCAATATAGCATTAGAGAATGAAGACGTTATGAATTGGGCATTGGAAAAAGCTGAAATAATAGCAGCCAATAGCCCATCGGCAATCCAAGCTGTGAAAACACAGGTGACAACATCAATTAGTGAGCGTGTCAAAGCTCAAGAACAATTGGAGCAACTTCTTGGCGATCACGTGCGTTCGCAGCCTGATTTCATCGAGGGGACAAAAGCATTTATTGAGAAAAGAAAACCAGTTTATTGAGCCTTTAAAATGAGTACAAATATTCCAAAAAGCAGAACATTAGGGGATCTATTAGACGAGCTTGCAAAAATTTATCGTGATAAAGAGGCAGTAATTTGGAAAGATTCCCGTCTTACATATTCACAGTTCAAAGAAGAGGTCGATATTTTTGCAAGATCACTCTTAAGTCTAGGAATTAAAAGGGGTGATAACGTTGCCTTAATATCTTCTAATAGACCTGAATGGTTGATAGCAATGTTTGCTATTGCAAAAATAGGCGCAACAACCGTTGCGATAAGTACTTTTTCTACTCTGCGAGAGTTACATTGGACTTTAAAACACAGTCGATCATCTTGTGTAATTTCGATTTCTTCCCTAAGAAATCACAACTTCATTGAAAACCTTCGAGAACTTTGCCCTGAATATAAAGAATCAAAAGTCGGAGAACTAACGAGCAAAGCTCTTCCAAGACTTAAAAATATTATAGCCATCGAAGAAAAGAGCATAGGCGCGGTCATAAATTGGCGCGATTTACGGAAAATGGCTAAGATGACGAAGCTAGAAACGCTGCAAACTGCGCAAGGCAAAGTAAAAAGTGGAGATACCTGTTTCATCCTCTACACATCAGGGTCGACAGCGGAGCCTAAAGGCGTGATCCTTGCGCATGGGAATGTTATCACAAATGGCTATCATATAGGAGAGCGCCAGGCCTTGTCAGATAGAGACCGCTTGTGGTTTGCCGTACCATTATTTTGGTCATTTGGTTCTGCAAACGCCCTACCAGCTGTCATGACGCATGGCGGATGCTTGGTATTGCAAGAAACCTTCGAACCGAATGAAGCTTTAGAAATCATGGCAACAGAAAAATGTACTGTTTTCTATGGAATGATCAATATAGCCCGCGCGCTTCGTGAAGCTTCTGGTTATTCATTAGACAAAGTAAAACATATGAGAACTGGCCTAACAATAGGACTCCCCGAGGATATAGAGTTCATAATTAAAACATTGGATGCAGAGGAAATTTGTAATGTATACGGTTCTACCGAGACTTACGGGAATGCAGCTGTGTGCCATTCAACAGATCCTCTGGAACTAAGATTGAGTAGCCAGGGTCTTCCATTACCCGGTATGAAAATCCGAGTTGTTGATGTTGAATCTAGGACTCCCCTTAATAAGGGTAAAGTTGGAGAGCTCACGGTAGCCGGTTGTGTAACCCCAGGCTATTTTGGAAATTTAAAACAAACGCAGTCTTCATTTGATAAAGACGGTTATTTCTTAACTGGAGACATAGGTTTTGTGGGGGAGGATGGAAGAATATATTACAGAGGGCGTCTAAAGGAGATGATAAAAACAGGAGGGATTAACGTAGCTCCTCTTGAAATAGAGAATATATTGATGCGTTTTCCTAAAACAAAACAGGCCTTTGTATTTGGAATCCCGGATGCAGTTAAAGACGAGAAAATTATCGCAGTTTTAGAAACTAAAGATAACTTAGAGTTGGATGCAAACGCCTTAAAAAAATACTGCAGAAGGGAGCTGGCATCGTATAAAGTCCCAGAACAATTTATTCTACGAACAAACGAACAACTCCCAAGAACATCAACTGGAAAGATAAATAAACCAGAACTAAAGAGCCAAATAATTGAGGAGATGAAAAACCATGCTGCCAGCAACTAACATATTTGGTAAAAAGCTATCTATTTGAATAATCAGGTTGAAGCGTCATCAAAGGAGGCATAATTTAGTTTGTGTAATCTGGCATACAATCCTCCATTTTTTTTCAAGTCCTCGTGCGTCCCGTCTTCTAATATCTCCCCTTTGTCCAAGACAATTATCCTATCGCATCCACGGATGGTAGCTAATCGATGAGCTATAATTAATCCTGTTCGACCCTCGAGCAATACGGCCAACGCCCTTTGAATCTTTAATTCTGTGTAACTATCAATGCTTGCCGTAGCTTCGTCTAATATTAAAATTTTTGCATCAGCAACTATCGCACGCGCAAAGCTGATAAGTTGACGCTGACCGAGTGATAAGTTAGCTCCTCTTTGTTCTAAAATTGTATCATAACCATTGGGCAATGCTTCTATGAAATCATGTGCGCCGACAGCCTTAGACGCTGATACAACTGCATTTAAATCGCTATTTGTTTTTTTATACCGAATGTTTTCCAAAATTGTACCCGTAAAAAGAAATGGCTCTTGTAGTACCATCGCAACATGATCACCTAGCGATTGCTGAGTAATGTCGCGAACATCATAGCCGCCTACTGATACACTTCCGTCCCAAACATCATAGAAACGATTAATCAATGCAGTAATGCTTGTTTTTCCTGAACCTGTTGGCCCAACTAACGCTACAGTCTCTCCCGAATTAATTCTAAAATTCAGCTTCGTCAAAATAGGAAGCTCTGGCTCATATCCAAAAGTCACATTAGCGAATTCAACCGTGCCATCACACTTTTCCATCTTGATTGCATCTCTCTTGTCAGCGACATCAATTGGCACGTCTAGGACTTCTAAAATACGTTGCCCTGAAATCATTGCTCGCTGCATAAAACTGTAATGAAGGGTTAAAGATCTAATTGGATCAAAAAATCTTTGAACGTAAAAAATAAACGCGACCATAACGCCTAAATCCAAATCAGACCTCAAAACTTGCTGCCCACCAACAACAATAATAATTGCCATTGCTGTGCCGGTAAGTGTGTCGACTACAGGTACATTTACTTGAGCAAACTTCGCTGCCTTAAGATGCGCCAGGAGATTTTGTTTTGCTCTCTTATTATACAAGTCAGAGTTTACACCTTCGCGCACCATGCCCTGGACAGTCTTAACACCATGAATAGCTTCGGCTAGCGCGCCATTAGCAAGAGAGTTTGCCTCGCGGGCCTTTATAAAAGCGGCCCGCGCTTTGGGAAGCCATATAAATCGAACTATAAACAGGAGGGGAACAACAGATAACGTCAAAAATGCTAATTCTAAATTGAGCACAAAAAGTGCTGTGATTATACCAAAAAGCAAAACCAAATCACCTATGGCAAATACCGAAGTTTCTAAGAATTCTTGAAGTGTATTCACGTCTCCCTGAAGACGAGACATTAATCGACCAACTTCGGTCCGGTCCATGAAGGATAGTGACACTCGTTGTAAGTGTCCAAACATGTCGCGTCGCAACTTGACCAGCACACCCTCTGCTATCTTACCTACAGCAGTCTCTTGATAATAATTTGATGCGTAGTTTACAAATGCAAGGGTGCAAAATATCATTGCGCAAATTTCCAAAACCCCTTCATTAAGTTTGCCTTTAACTAGAGCATTGTCGATTGCGTAGAGAACCACTAAGGGAAATGTTATCTGTGTTGAGGTGAATACCAGAACAGAAAATATCGCGGTTAAAAGCATTGTCGTGTGAGGTTTACAATAAGACAGAAGGCGCCGGATAACGCGGCCATCAAAAGCGCGACCAAACATTTCCTCATCATGACTAACCTGAGAACCAACAACTGCTTTTGGTGGAATGTTATCTTTTATTAACTTATTCAACAATGAGGCCCCCTTGGTTCAAGGGAACATAATTCGAGCCGGAACGGGTTTGAAGTTGGTACAATTCAAAGTATTTACCCTTTAAGGAAATAAGTTGTTCATGAGAACCCCTCTCTATAATCTCACCCTTATCAACAAATAAGATTTCATTTGCATGCATTAACGAAGTTAACCTGTGCGAAATGATGATTGTGCCTCTTTTATAGCTACTTTCATCCAGATTTTTCCTAATGAGGCGTTCGGTTACAGCATCAATTGACGCGGTGGAATCGTCAAAGATTATTATCCCTGGTTCTGTAACTAGTCCTCGTGCAATCGAGAGCCTCTGGCGCTGCCCCCCAGATAAAGAAACGCCTCGCTCACCTACAAGTGTCTTGTATTTCAGTGGGAGTTGATTGATATGTTCGTGAAATTGCGCAGCCTGATTCGCACTTAGAATTTCATCATCATCAATCCACGGGTTTCCGTACGCTGTATTATTTTCGATTGAGGCAGTAAATAAAAAAGAGTCTTGCTGAACCACGCATACAAAACGCCGCAATGACTCTATTGAGATTTTTCGAATATCCTGGTCATTTATATAAATTGTTCCATTTTCTACATCATAAAAACGTGGTGCGAGCTGTGCTATAGTTGATTTTCCTGAACCAGGAGGGCCAACAATCCCGAGTGTTTCCCCAGCTCCAACCGAAAAATTAATATTCCGTAGCACCTCAACTTTTCTTCTATCTTTAGTAAAACTGAAACTTACGTTTTCAAATTTCAGAGTTCCTTTTTCGATAGTAAGCTCTGGAGCTTTTGGCGCATCACAGACATTTGGTACCCTGTCAATAATTTCAAATAATCTTGAACCGCATGTTGACGCTCTAGCAAAAGAGTTTACCAACATTCCTATTTGCCGCACTGGCATCTGTAGAATTGTCATAAAGGCTAGAAATTCTGCTAATGTCCCCACGCTAATTTCGTCATTAATGACTTTTTGGCCCCCAATCCAGAGAACACATCCCATTGCCAGAAAAAATGAGAAACTCATTACTGTTGTACTTCCAACTCTTACATTGACCCGATTTATTGCAGTTTGAAGAATATTCGCTGATGCAATATCGAATTTTTTGAGTTCATATTTCTCGGCGGCAAATGCTCGAACAACCCGAATGCCGTTAAGGTTTTCTTCCATTAATCGTGTAATCACACCCAAGCGATCTTGCATTAATAACCAAAGCCACCGCAACTTTAATCTCGCTACAGAAGACTTCCACGCTACAAACGGTACAAATGATAACGCTAAAAAAGTAAGCAAAAGATCATGAGTACTCATTAACGTTGTTGCACCTCCAACCAGTACAAGCAACATAGCTAAACGAACAACGCCGGTGCTGATAAACATACGGACACCCTCTAAGTCCAGCATCCCTCTTGTAATCAGATCACCTGTGTGGACCTTATCGTGAAAATCAAAAGATAATTTTTGTATTTTGTCATAGAACGCGACGCGCAATTCATAACCAATGCAATGCCCGATAGCTTCGCCATGGTAGTTTTGAAGCATCGTTAGTAATCCCCTGGCAACACTCAGAGTAATAATCATAAAAGCAGCAAAAAATAGCGCTTCTTCAGCATCTGTGTTTGCTGAGCTATTTAATGCTAACAGACCTTGCGCGTTATCTACAGCATCACCCACGTATCGCGGGATGAATAATTGGAAAATGGATGCACCAGCAGTAGCCGATATCGCTATTATCATTCTGTACCGATGGGCAAACCCCATCTTTATTATTCTTAAAAGGAGTTTCAACTCTAGCTTGTTCCCTTTAGAGAACTGATCAGCGCGAGATGCCTTACTCAACCCTTCACTTTCATCAGGGCTGCTATCGTGTGTATCTACGTTTGCCACATTACTTCCCGGTAAGCATTTTAAAAAGTTGTAAAACGCCTATTCTTTTGAAATTCACTGAGCCTTTACCTTCTGCGATAACCTTATTTATAATATCGCAAAGCGTCTACTTAGCTGTAACTTTTAGACATGCCGTCCGCTGGGTCCGCAAAGGCAGAGTAAGGAGGATATGGATATCGGAGGCCATTTTTTGAAAGATGCTTCATTCCTTCTACACCTGTGACGAATTCGTCGGGCGGACAAGCCATTAAAAGTTCATCGTCGGCAACACCGCCATAGCGCCTTTCCGCGTAACAAGGCAGTGCAAGGCTTGTTTCCCTGGTAGATAGAGCACGCCCCCAACTATCGGCACAAGCGCTCTCCCCTGTCAGGGTAAAGTCGTATCGCCTATAATTAGTATATTGGAGTCCGTTGATAAATAGAATCATTTGGCCCGGAGAAGCATAAAAAAGGCATATGTCTGGTGGGTCTAAACGTCCAGTCCTTAGAGGAGACGCAGCAAGCCCGCTATATTTACCGGCCTCGACCCTTGGCATTTGCGCCTGATGCTTAGCAGCAGCTTCCTGATTTCCGAACCAAACACCCGTCATCTTCTGTCCAGAGCTTACATCCTCTGGGACGATTTCTAGGCCAAT
>CACOPQ010000004.1 GCA_902629125.1 uncultured Alphaproteobacteria bacterium | reverse complement strand
GTTTTATTGGGTTCTGTGCCGCCTCCGCTAGCTGGGGGAGGAGTATCTTCTTGCTCTGGTGACGTAGACGTTTCACTTGTTGCGGTATTTGAGGACTGTTCGTTAGCTGGAGCTTGTCCTTCGTCGTTTTCTTCGGCGGGAGCACTAGAAGCAGCAGTTGTGGTGGATTTGTTATCATCCGAAGGCTCAGACTTATTTCCTTCGGACTTTTGTGACTCTGTTTTTTGGGAGGCAGGCGTTTCCTCGGCAGCTGTACTTTTTTCCTCAGCTCCACCGCCCTCTAACTTTTCTAAATTCTTTTTCATTTCTGCCCGGTCGCGTTTTTGCGAGGGACCAGGCGGTTGACCGCTCCCTGTAACGCTAATAAATCGCCCTGGGATACGAGTTGTAACCGTCACATTATTTGCTGTGACAGTCATCTTATTACCAAAAAGAAAATCAGCATTAAGCTTCCCATTAGCGGCCTGATCAACAACAACAATTCCCCCCATGACGCCAAGGGTAGCTACTGGTGTTTTTAATTTTATTGGTTTTCTCTTTGAAATACGTCCGCCAACGATACGGAAAACGCCTTTGGTTACACTCAGCGCCATATCACCTGTACCTGCATTTGGATCAAAAACGTATTTATCTATAGTCATATTTGCGTTCGGACCGATTGTTATGGCTGTTCCATCTTTAAACAATAGCTGGGTGCGGCCAACTGGCCCGGTTTCTACCTTCTCATTGAAATAAACTTCTAAACCTGTTTTTAATCGGCGCTGTACCATTTTAGGGGGTTCACCTAAAACCTTGTTTTTAACAATAGTCGTAACCCCGATCTTTGTAACATCCTTTGCGGCAAAGGCTTGTTGACAAGGATACCCCACCGTCATCGAGAAAATCACTAATGCAGGAACCAACTTGCCTGCTAATTGTTCTCTATAGTTAGTCATTCCTATTTCCTCCCAGCTTTAAGCTAGAACTGCTTTGATATCCCGATTGTAAGTGACATATTATCGTACTCGGAATTTGGTATATTTGAATCGACCCGAGTGAAGCCAGCGGAGATAAGTACCGCCATTGTTTCTCCAGCAGGTATAGTCAAAGAAGGACTAAAACGCATTGTATAATCGTTCCTAGTTGTATCAGGGTCGATAGTTGGATTAGCGCCAGCGTATTCACGAAAAGATCCGCCAAAACTCAATCCCGCAGAGAGGGGATCTTTAATTAAATTAAAAGGTGCATTGAAAGTTTTGTTAATAGTCGCATTTACACTGTAATCCCTGTTGTTTTGAATATTGGTTTTTGTTTCTTCTGTTGCAACAACAGATGACAATTGTATCTGCATCGTATCAGAAGCAATATAACTTGCGTTGACTGTTAGGCGATTGCGATAACCATCTAAAATACTCGCATCTTTGTTTTCACGTGCCATAACACGCGCATCTAGATTGAAATTTAGTTTTTCTGTAGCTCTTATATCGGCGCTAAAACCTGCTCCGTGACTGTAGTAACTCTCGTCCTCACTTACTATTAAATAATCACCAGCTATAAAAGGGCGGATAATGGGCTTGTTCAAAAAGTCTAATGGAATAGCAAATTTGGGGCCGATATTCGCGTCTACTACTCGCGCATTTACAAACGTTTGATCGAACTGCTCGTTTCCGTAGACGTTTAAGCTGGCCTCTAAAAGCTTTTTTGGCTCGCTTTGAAAGTCATATGTATAGTTTATACCCCCGGAAACAAATACGTCGAAGTCCCCTTTGTTCGTGAATTCATCCGGTAAAAACGACGGTGCTCCAAAAAGCTTAACTTTTGTAGATCGTGGCCCGGAGCTAGCATTTGTCTGGTATTTAATCCCGGAGAATGTGTTTCCGCTAAAACTGTGATTTGTCAGTCTGCTCTCTATCTCCTCAATAAAAGGTGCCGCCTTCTCAATAAGTACTTTTGGTGTCTTTTTATCTTCGAGCAATTCTTCAAAATAAGTAGCCGATACGTCGTACGAGCCTAACTTGAAGTATAATACGCCCAACTCGTAACGTACTCTTGGCAAATTTGGATCGAGTATTAGCATGCGTTCTAGAGAGGATATTGCGCCTTCGAAATCTCCTGCTTTAATTGCTAATCCAGCAAAAGAAAACGTTTTCTCCAAATTAGCTGGATCTTTGAACATTGTTTCAAAGGCTTTTTCATATGCCCTTCGCACTTTATCGGGTGTACCGTCACTAACACCCTGCGCTATCAGATTGCTAGAGGTAAAAAAACTGACAATCAGTACACTAGAAAAGAAAAGTATAAGGCCGCGAAGAATCATCTAGTTTACACAATCAGCTTAATTCTTTTAAAAAACGTTATTACAATAGAGTATTTATACCAAAATACTCAACCATTTCGGTGAGAATGTCTCTCAGATAGTAAATAAAGCGTCAAGTAAACATCGGAAGCGTAATTTAGCAGTTCGTTTGATTGAGGTGTTAAATTGATAATGGGCCACAAATAGACAAGTATACATTTTCTATCAACGAATCGATAATTTGTTGCTTGAATTGTATAGTCATGAGGAAAGAGGGTATGTAACAAACCAATCACCGATAACAAAAATTGTATTAAATTTGCAAAGTCTAAAAGGAGGATGACTTTTGACTAATCGATTTGTTGCAGACGATGTTGTGGAGCAATCCCGGCAAGTGTTGGAAGTAATAAAACTAGAAGGAGTTGCTATTATTCCGTTGGATGTAGCTTACGCTATTGTAGGAAACTCAAAAAAATCTATTGAAACTATTTTTAAATGTAAAAACAGGTCATTTGAGAAGCCTTCTGGAATGTTTTCGAACTACGAGTTGTTGAAAGAGATACAGACAATTGATTCATGGAAACATGACATAATCAAAGCCGTAATTTTTGATAATGATCTTCCAATGTCGACGGTGGCGCCTTTCAAACGAGATCATCCTATGTTTAAGAATGTTGATGCTTGGGTTCTTAAAAATTCGACCAAAATTGGAACATTGGATATGCTTCTTAATGCAGGTGAGTTTCATAATGAAATGACCAAACAGTCTATGGAATTAGAGATGCCTGTTCTTGGATCTTCAGCAAACACCTCCCTTACGGGATCCAAGTACAACTTAGATGACATAGATCTACCTGTGGTTGAGGCAGCGGATATCCTCATTGATGGAGGGACCTCAAAGTACGAAAACGAGAAGGGAAGATCATCAACAATAATTGACTTTGATTCTTTTGAAACCATCCGGATTGGGGTTTGCTATGATAAGATTAGAGAAATTTTTTCTCAATTTGGTGTTGATTTAAGAGAAGATAAAGATTGATTTAATTAATCGTTAATCCGTGAACCCAAATCTATGTAAACCAAATTCAGAATTGGCAAAACATTTAGGATGGCTCGTTTGTTATATCAGTCATGAAGTCGAAACTTTTGGGACATTTTCATGGGTCCATTTAGCTAACTGCGTAGCATAATAATCTTGTTCACGTTGCCCTATAATTTGGATCCCAACCGGTAACTTGTCCACGCTGAGCATCGGAATAGTTACGCACGGGGCCCCCAATATAGAAGTAGCAAAGTTGAAGGCAGGGTCACCAGTTGGCCAATTGACCAATTTTGATTTATCCTCATCAGCATTCCATATCGGAGCGGGACCTGGACACGAGAGTGTGATTATACCATCGGCCACAGTGGAGCATTGCTTATGGGCTTCGCGAGCATATTCGCGCAGCAATAGATTTTTAGCGTAATCCTCCGGCGTCATAGCTTCTGCTGCTGAAAGTGAGTTTTTTAACCGCTGACTTACCTTGTCAGGTGATCGATTAACTAGGTTACGATACGTCCAATGATTTTCCCAGCTTGTTATAGAATTAGCAATGTCTCCTGCCCGGCTTACGTTTTGTTCCAACTGTTCAACTAACTCCGACATTGACCGTCTAATGATTGTCACACCATTACTCTCGAATTGCGAAAGCAAACGCAAAAAAGCTTCTTTTGTTTTTGCGTCAACAATAGTCCAGCCTTCTGTCTCAAGAAATATTAATTGATCAGGTTTTACTGGTGTCGGCAGATTAGAGGGCCCTTGGAGACCAATAAAGTTGGGATCTCCACCTGTCCGTCTGGCTATTTCTGTGGCTACTAGCCACATATCTTCGATCGAACCGGCGTGAGGGCCGTGAGTACTCATCGAAGTAGTTTGGCGTTCTCCTCTATGCAAGCCGCCTTGGCTGGGTTTGAGTGCAAAATTTCCGCAGTAACCAGCGGGTCTTATAATTGATCCAGCAACCTGTGTTCCGATTGCAACTGGTACCATCTTTGCAGCTACGGCAGCGGCTGAACCGGATGACGAACCCCCAGGCGTTCTGTCTAAATTAAATGGATTTTTGGTCGGGCCTGGGTGAGCTCCGCCTAATTCGGCCGTTACCGTCTTCCCCAATATAATCGCGCCCGCATCTCTGAGAGCTGACACCATAGCGTTATCATTACCTGAAAAATATCCCTCATACGCCTCACAACCCATTTGGGTAGGCATGTCACGTGTTTCCAACAAATCCTTTATACCAATTGGTAATCCGTCGATAGTGGACAGTTGTTGGCCGTTAGCCCATCGGTCACTACTCGCATCAGCTAATTTTCGAGCCGTGTCGGGTTGTAATGTTACAAAGGCGTTAATTTCGCCGTCTTTACGAGTGATTTGATTAAGGCATTCTTCTAGATATGTTCTTGGTGTTCGTTTTGAATTTGAGAACTCATGAGTTATATCGAAGAATGTAAGTGCTTTGAAATTGTCACAATCGTATTCTAACATTTGTATTAACAACCCAACAATTTTGTCTAGAACTTTGATAATTTAATTATATAAGTTTAACAACAACTGGATACTTAAAACTTAAGGCAAAGACCGCGATAACTGCAGACCGATATCTAGTAAGTTATTAAAAAAATTATTATAAAAACCAGAAGTAACAAATTACCTGCAATATTTGGTTATGTTAATGTTCAGCTGTCGTAGCCGATCATCACTAGTACACTAAAAGCTATCTTGTTGACCAAATGACGTTGAGTATGGTTCTCTAAAAATTTGCAATTTTAAGAGAAAAATTAATGTCCATTAGTATTCCTGTGATTGACTTGAGTCCATTTCGCGAGGGCACTTTCGCTAACAAAAGAAAGGTGGCGGAAGCTGTAGCGTCAGCTTGGGAAGAAATTGGTTTTCTTGTCATTAAGGGGCACGGCATTGATCCCGCTGAAGGGGATCAACTCTATAATAGTGCATTGAGTTTTTTCGACCTTTCACTTGACGAAAAGTTGGCCGTTCGTCGACCTCGAAATGATCAAAACCGCGGTTATATACCTTACGGTGAAGAGACGTTAGCTCGAATGCATGGTGGTAACACTCCGCCCGATTATAAAGAAGTGTTTGCTATAGGTCCTGATGAGGTTCCCGCCACGCCGTATTATAATGGGCCGCTTGCTTATCCTGATTTCGCACCCAACATATGGCCGATGGCCCCTGCCACACTTCGGGCCAATATGTTGACCTATTACGCATCAATGGTTGATTTGTCTCGGCTCTTGGCGCGAATTTATGCAGTTGCCCTCAATTTACCGGAAGAATTCTTTGCTGCCAAGTTGGAACGCCATTCTTCACAATTACGACTGCTTCACTATCCTGTGCCCGACGAGCCATTTCAGCCGGGTCAATTGCGATGTGGTGCCCATTCCGATTTGGGTATGACAACAATTTTGCGTAATGAGGAGGTTTCGGGTGGACTGGAAGTGTTGACCTCGGAGGGTGATTGGCTTGTTGCTCCTGCAATAACAAATACATTTATTGTGAATTTGGGCGATCTAATGATGCGTTGGAGCAATGATCGTTGGCGTTCAACGCGCCATCGCGTCGCAATTCCTGAAACCGATAAATGGTCGCAGAGCCGACGGCTATCTTTTGGCTTCTTCGTCGTGCCTGAATACGATGCGATGGTCGAGTGTGTATCGGGCAATGGTTCACCGGCCAAATATCCACCAATAACCGTGCGCGACTATCGGACCAATCGCTTCGCTGCCGGAGCCGGGCTTCAACCTACGGATGATTGATCTGGGCCTTGAGTTAAATCATCGCACACATGAGCGATTGATTTACGATAAGCGTGAGAGGTTCTTGATATAGATTGCGTTTCTGCGGATAAAATTTGGAACCTTTGAAATCTGTTATAATCTTGTTCAGATTTGCTTTATATCACTGATAGCGATATACGTGGAAGGGGCTATAAACTGCGGTCCACGCAGCCGCTTTCTCAATATTGCCTATTCGAGCGAGGTGAGTTGTTAATCATGGCTCATAAAATAAGTAGTCTTAATGGTGACTTTGGTATCATGATTGAAGGGGTGAGTAGGGAAGACCTCTTAAGTCCTGAATTTAAGCAGCAAGCCCATGAACTCTGGACTGAAAAAGGTGGCCTCATTGGCTTACGTGGAACCGATCTTACTCAATTAACGTCTATGGAGTTGATGAATTGGTCTGCCTATTTCGGAGATGTTGATCACGACAACTTCGTCGCCCGGGAGGATAAAAAAGTTGATGGCTTGCCAATACTTCGTATCGGGAACACACGGGATGAAATGGGAAAAAGTAATTCTAACTTTTCCAAAGTTCCTTCGCTACGTAATGACAGTGACATGCGTTATAATCCGGAAACCCGAAGGCCGGTCTGGCATACGGACTCAACATTTCGTCGAGAACCACCGATAGGTTCGGTGTTTCATTGTCGGAAAGCGCCGCCTTCCGGGGGAGAGACGCTTTTCGCAGATACTCGATCGTCGTTAAAAAAATTAGATCAAAAGAAGCGTAAAAAGTTGGAAGGGCTTGAGGCAATTTGCTCGTTGGCCCATCACGATAAAAAAATCAGTCTTTATTCCCCAGGATACCCAACGTTGAATAAAAAAGAACGAGCAGCCAACCCCCCAAATCGGGTTCCAATAGTATTAAATCATCCCATCAGCGGAGAGGCTGCGATTTATGGTCTGAATAGTTCCACCTGTGCAATCGTTCCTAAAGGAAAAAAAGTCTCAGATTCAGAGTTGAATTTTTGGGACTTGGAAGGCCAGGAGGATGACAGTGTGAAAACTTTAAGAGACTTACTTCCCTTCATGACCGGTCCCGATTTCACCGTAAAATGGAATTGGCAAGAGGGTGATATCGTCGTTTGGGATAATCGGTGCACTATGCATGCAGCCACAGGATTTGATGATAAAAACTACATCCGTGAAATGTGGCGATTGACGCTTCTTCAAAGCCACCTTAAAGAGGCTTAAAAGTGACTGGCGGTATTTCCAAAACGATTTAACGTTGCTGCTTGTGGTTATTTTTCTTTAATAGTTTATCAGAAAAATTTTTAGTCCTTAAATTGATATGAAGGGAACCTCAGTGTCCAGCCAGTTGGCCAAATTCGTGAGTTTCCAATCATGGTGGGGCGCACCTATCACTTGCACGCCGAGTGGCATACCGTTAACGGCCATTTTCGGAAAAGTGATGGCAGGTGCACCAAGTGCGGAGGTGGCTGCGTTGAAAGCTGGATCACCGGTTAAGAAGGCATATTCAGCTTCACCGGAATCGGCATGGAAGTCGATGTGCGGAGCGGGGCCTACACTGGACAACGTGATGAAAGCATCCGTGGTCGGGGCGACTTCAGCTAGCGCTTGCTTCATGTGGGCACGGGTGGCTAGGGCCATGCGGTAATCCTCAAGCGTCAATTTCTCGGCCATTTCGACCCATATAGTTAGCTCATCACTAAGTTTACCGGTCTCACGATACTGCCGTAGTATCCAACGCAGCTCAAATGAACAAATTTCTCGACAAAGGCGCACAGCATCGCTGATCTTAACTTCAAAATCGTTCGCTAGTTTGCTATCACTGCGAGTTACAATAACCACGCCCATATCTCGCAATTGCTCTAAATAGCTTGTAAATGCGGCGCGGGTGGTATCGTCACATTTTGCCCAGCCTTCAGTCTCAAGAAAAATGAGGTGCTCTGGCTTCGCTTTAGGGCCGAGGGTTTTAGGTCCATAAAGCCCTGGGAAACCAGGATCGCCGCCGGCACGCTCAGCAATTTCGCTTGCCACAGCCCACATGTCTTGTAAGCTCGCTGCGTGTACCCCTAAATGTAATTGGCTCAAACCTAATCCTTCACCCATATGCAACGCGCCGAGAGTAGGCTTAATTGCGTAGTTGCCACAAAACGAAGCTGGTCTGATAATTGAACCTACTACTTGATTTCCAAGCGCCACGGGCACCATGCCGGCACCGACTGCTGCCGAACTTCCGCTGGAGGAACCTCCGGGTGTTTTGTTGGTATCAAAGGGATTACGGGTCGGGCCGGGCTTAACAAAAGCAAACTCTGTGGTTACGGATTTTCCAACAATGAGTGCCCCAGCACGCCGAAGCGCGTCGACTGATGCTGAGTCAAACCCGGTTTCATGGTGATTAAAAATCGGACTGCCAAACTTGGTTGGCATGTCACGCGTTTGGATCACATCTTTTATCCCTATCGGCATCCCATCAATGGGTGAGAGTGGTTTGCCGGCAGCGTAGCGTTGATCGGCGGAGGCCGCCTCGGCGCGAGCCGCGTCAACACGTGTTGTTACCCAAGCTTTCACCTGGGGTTCCTGGGAATTGATGATCTCGAGACACCGCGCCAGATAATCTGAGGGTCTGTCCTCGCCGCGCAGGAACTGATCCGGTTTCTCGGCGAAACTGTTTAAGCCGGAGCCAGGGGTGTATTGGACGGGCAAATTCATTATCTCACCTTATAAATTAAACCTCGATGTGCGCTAAGCACAGTTAAAAACATACACCAAAGGTCGCAATAAGTTCAATCAGGCTAACACGCTTCTAATTATTGTATAAAAAATACACACCGCTAGAGTTTTCTATGAGAAAAACCATATCCGTAAAATATGGCGATTAACGAGTGTTACAAGTAACTTGAAAGAGCTTTGAAAGTGGTAGGCAGTTAATGTATGAACCGTTAAATTTCTACAGAAAACTTACGCAAAACAAACGATAAACCGTGTTGCTTTTAATTCTTGATGATCTTGCGAAATTAAAATTCGACATAACGATAAGTACTCGTTTTATTGAGCAGCAGACGGTGAACCTTCAGCTTTTGGAGCCAATAAAAGAATTCGACTACCTATGAGAATGGTAATAGCACACAGCATCAAAACATAGAACAGTCCATCAAATCCCCAGTTGGATTGGACAACAGCAATCAATGGTAGGGCTCCGGAAAAGGCAAGAAAGCTAACCATGTATCGGGCACCGAAAGCGCGCGAGCGCGAAATCTTAGAAGCTGTCGTTCCGATGAGGAAGTCGCTAACCGGGACCTGGCCAAATACACCAAGCATAATACCAAGAGCCACTGCAAAAGCCGCAAGATCAGTCAATCCCGGCATCAGCAATAATGCCGCAGTTTGCACAATAGTGACTAATGCGAGAGTTGGGCGGGCACCCCACCTATCAAGCATGTGGCCGGTAACCAGTTGTGCCAGTGATGCAGCAGCAAAAACTAAGAAGGCAAGAGCACCAATTACTGACGCGGATTCTAGTTTAAACGACACTAAGGCATCTGAGATCGTTGTCGCAAGACCAACAAGCCGCTCTTCGAAAATCTCGGGCAACGCAACTGTGGTTGATTGAAATACAATACTGCCTAGTACTGCGGTCATGTAGACACATATCAAGACGCGCCAGAGTGGCCCGTAATTCGCCGGTTTAGCTGCCGCAGCGCCACCAACCGGTTGCAGCTCCGCCACATTTCGCGAAATCTGAAGATATGGAAAAGCAAAAAGGATAGAAATTGTGCCCGGAATAAAAAATGCGGCCCGCCATCCAGCCAAGTCGATCATTAAACCAGTGACCAAAGCCGCGCAACCAACACCAAGATTACCCCAGACGCCGTTCACTGCTAAACGCATTCCGGTATGTTTCCAACGCCCAGTCACTATCGCCAAGCCTACGGGATGGTAGATCGATCCAAAAATGCCTATAAGAAACAAACCTGCACCCAATTGTACCGGTGTCTGTGCGAACCCTGTTAAAATTGATGAGATACCAATACCAATGAAAAAGACGACCATCATTCGATCTCGTCCCCAGCGATCTGCTAAAATACCCATAGGCAGAGAGCAAAGCGCAAATGCGGTAAAACCGGGGGCCCCATATGGTAGGAGTTCTGCATAGCTCATCCCCCAACCAGCACTAAGAGTAAGCGCAGCTACTGTTGCAAAGATCAGCATAAAGTAATGATCCAGAAAATGCCCAACGTTCAACAGTAAAAAATACTTCGAATCGCGGGAAACCATAGGACACTCCTAATATTGAATTTAAGTAAAAAAACTTTTACAGCGTTATTATAAAACGAGGTTTAGAGGAACTCCAAATTAGGTTCGCCGTTCCCATCATCCTCTCACCTAATTCTGCCATCGCGATATTCTTCAGCACTTTCTGCAAACAGACGATCTGGGAATTTATGGTGTGCGATGCCTAAAGATACTACGGCATCGAGGCGTTTTCCCCAATACCGCAATTTCCGCTCACTTTTTCTGGTAAAACTATTGATTATACTGGGGTTTCGGGTCTATTTTCAATCTAGTCGGGGTATAGTATAGGATGTTTGTACATCTGAATGCTTTAGGCAATATCACAATGACTTGGCAATAATCCGATACCAGAGTGTCATTACTTAATTGAGGAGCAAAAGGGTGTCTCCGCCGATCAGATACACAACAGATTACTTGTCGCCAGGCTTTACAGCGATCATAGATGTTCGGTCTCCAAGCGAATATGCTGAGGACCATATACCGGGCTCGATCAATATGCCTGTGCTGAACGATAGCGAACGTGCAGAGGTTGGTACAATGCATAAGCAGGTTAGTAGTTTCGAGGCCAAACGGCGCGGCGCGGCGATAGTTTCTCGCAACATTTCTTATCTCCTCGAAACAAAGCTTACCAATGCCCCAAGGAATTTTTCACCACTTATCTATTGTTGGCGTGGTGGTCAACGAAGTGGTGCAATGGCAAGAATTCTTAGTGAAATTGGTTGGAGAGTGACCCTTCTCGAGGGCGGCTACAAGACCTACCGCAAGCAGGTCCTTGATGGGCTGGATAGAATACCGCCAACGTTACGTCCGATCATTCTTCGTGGCCGAACTGGTTTGGCAAAGACACGGATCCTGCGTGCTGCCGCTAAACTTGGAACTCAAGTGATTGACCTTGAAGGTCTGGCAGATCACCGCGGCTCGCTTCTGGGTTCCGAACCTGGCTTTAATCAGCCATCTCAAAGGAAATTTGAATCACGTATTTTTGATGTTATGCGAAACCTAGATCCGATGCGGCGGGTGGTCATCGAGGCAGAAAGTAACAATGTTGGTGCATGCCATGTGCCTACCGAACTTTGGCGAGTAATGGGTAGATCTCAATCAATTAAGATAACGGCACCTCTTTGTGCGCGCGTCGAATTCCTTCTGAGTGACTATAAACATTTGGTGGCTGAACCAGAACGACTCAATCCGCTTTTGGATTGGGTGGCGGCTCGAGTTGGAAAGGACGCGGTGCTACGTTGGCGAAAGGCGATCGCGGACGGTGACTGGACCGGATTTGTTACTAGCGTCTTGGAGAACCATTACGATCCCGCCTATGATCGCTCTGCTGCAAAACATGGGCATAGGGATTTATGTTTACTAAAAACTCAAAGCCTCGATGCGAAAGCGGTGGCTCAACTTGCAGAAAAGCTTGCTGCGATAGTCTGACTAAGAAGTGTCGTGGGTTTTAACCATAAAAAGAAAAATATAAGCGGTGGCCATAGTAATTGAAACTGTTAAGGAATAGCGTTCCCAATAATAAAGTTGAATTAAACATAAATTTACAATTTACATACCCGAAAACCGCTAAATACATTCCAACGATGTGGCTCAAAATAGTTTCGATATGTTCCATGAATCATTCTACTGCGTGTTGTCCATGCACCACCTCGTAAAACTTTAGTCGAACCAAATAACATATCTGAGTACTCCTGATAGGCATCAGCTTCAAATCCGGGGTAGGGGTTGAATGTATCAGCAGTCCACTCCCATACATTGCCTAACATTTGGCGACAGCCAAAGGCGCTATCGCCATCTGGCAGTGCAGCCACATCGATGCAGCCTAAAGCGCGGCCATCTAAATTTGCACGCGATGGATCTGGCGGTGTATCACCCCACGGATAACGTCGTTTCTTTGTAAATGATAAATTACCCATAGAGTCGTAGTCACCCAATGCAGCTACTTCCCATTCAATTTCTGATGGTAAGCGCACTCCGGCCCAATGACAGTAGGCGAGGGCTTCGTGCCACGTAACATGACTTACTGGAGCGTGATCAGGCAGAGGGATAATTTTATCAAATTGTTTCAAGCCCCATCGGTCAACGCCTGTTGAAATCCAATAACCAGGGTGGTGTATGGCATTGTCTTTCATGTAAGCCCAAACTTCATCAGTCCAGAACTCTTTTTTTTGATAGCCACCGTCGCTAATAAATGCAGCAAATTCAGAACATGTAACCGGTGCTTTAGCTATCTGAAAGTTATTAACTTCTACAGGGTGCGCCCATTTCTCATTATCGAAATTAAACGGACTATCCGGGCTTGCTCCCAGCTGAAACCGGCCACCAGGAACTTCGACAAAACCAGGCCATGAACCCAAACTACGTTGGGAACTTGCATCACTTGCAATGGAAAAATTTGGGGAAGGGTAACCAAGTGTTTGTCGTGCCCAAATAAAGGCTTCTGTATGCATATCTTCGTGGAATGCGCCAAACTGATAAATGAAGCTGTCTTGTTCTGACGCTAAACCGTCTTCGTTATTACTAGTAAGGTGCTCGCAAAGCTTGTCTAAAACGTCTTTCATATACGTTAAGGTCTCTGCCATTGACAATAGTGGTAAATCCCAGCGAGTATCATGGGCGACCGCTATCGAGTCATAAAGTTCATCGGCTTTTTCTCCCAATACGCTTTCATGTCCATAAAGCTGTCGTAGGATGAAGAATTCGTAAAAATAAGCGATGTGACCAATTTCCCAACGGAGTGGGTTAACACCTGGTATTTTTGGCCCCATTAATTGTACTTGATCAAGACCGTTTACAAGTTCTAACGTTCTTGCTCTGGTATCGTGGAGAGTATCGATTAAATACTTCGTAGAAACTCTTAGCGTCATTCAAGCCCCCTTGGATACTATTTATGAAAATTAACCTAATCACCCCCGCAAATAAATACACAAAGAATGGAAATCGTACCTCTATCGTTCGCTGGGCCAAGTTTTTAAAAAGTTATGGCCATAACACCCAAATTAACACCGAATACGATGGATCCGCTTGTGATATTATGATTGCTTTACATGCTTGGCATAGCGCGGAAGCGATCAACCTGTATAAGGCTAAATATCCAAAAGGTCCCTTAATTGTTGCTTTGGGAGGTACTGACGTTAATACATTTTTAAAAACCGATCCCAATGTCACCTTACCTGCAATGGAAAAAGCTGATGCACTAGTCTGTTTACATGATCAAATAGGTGAGGCGTTACCCCAGCACTTAACAAAAAAACTTCACATTATTGTTCAGTCAGCATTACCGCTAAAACAACGACGTAACCCTTCGAAACGTAATTTTGATATTTGCGTTATTGGTCATTTGCGAGATGAAAAAGATCCATTACGCACGGCCATGGCCGTGCGGCTTTTAGACAAAAGTTCGAAAATTCGAGTTTTTCATTTGGGTAAAGCGCACAATGAAGCGTGGGCCAAAGCTGCAAAAAAAGAACAGATAGAAAATCCACGATATCATTGGTTGGGGGAGGTGACTGCAGCACAAGTTCGCCGTGAATTTATAAAGACCCAATTAATGGTTCTTTCGTCTAATCAGGAGGGAGGTGCAAATGTTATATCAGAGGCGATTGTTGCAGGTGTTCCGATCATCGCCTCCAATATCCCGGGAAATTCTGGTTTATTGGGCCATAACTATCCTGGGCTCTACCCGGTGCGTAATGAGAAAGCGCTCTCAATTTTACTACAAAAAGCAGAAACAAACCCTCACTTTTTGAGCCAACTGCACCAATCTTGTTACAAACTTAAACCAAGATTTACCCCGGAACGCGAGGCGGTAGCTTGGGCTAAACTAATTGAAAACTTGAGTTCAAACTTTTAGGCATTCAATGCGATAATGCCTCTTAGTTTTTTTTTAAGCAAATATTAAGTTACCTTTTGTTTAAATAATTTTTTAAATTAAATTACTAACGTTACTGGCTCTATATCTCCAGTCTGTTCCGTAACTTTTCCAATTATGCTAGATGAAAGATAGCCATATTCCATTAGTTGTGTGATGCACGCTTCAGCGCTTTCAATAGGAACGGAGGCAAGAAGACCGCCCGAGGTTTGGGGATCAAAAATCAATGGGTACAGCTCAGACTTGACTGCTTG
The DNA here is from genome assembly GCA_902629125.1 of uncultured Alphaproteobacteria bacterium. GTDB lineage: Bacteria > Pseudomonadota > Alphaproteobacteria > Thalassobaculales > Thalassobaculaceae. The sequence continues at coordinate 135,356 of CACOPQ010000004.1, read as the reverse complement.
CTCCTGATTTCTAAGGGCACGTCGGAGGCGAACGTTCGCTGGCTGGAGAGTGCTTAAAATTCCCATCCTCACAGTTTCTAATGCGCCATCCATAATGGGAAGCGCGTTCAAATCAATCTCAACATCAACCCCTGAGGGACGGATCATTTCAATCAAATGACCCAATAAGCCAAATCCAGTGACATCAGTGCAAGCAGTAGCACCATGCTGAAATAGACATTCAGCAGATAAGCGATTGGATAAAATCATACTATCTAAGGCGCCATCAATCCAACGACCCTTCGCACGTTGTTGCATGTCAGCGGCAAATAGTGTTCCCGTGCCAAGCGCTTTGGTTAAAATCAAAACATGTCCAGGAATGAGGCCGGATTTTCGTAAAATTTTATTTCTATCAATTAGCCCATTAACAGAGAAACCTAATGCTAATTCAGCCCCTTCGCTGGTGTGTCCACCAACGAGAGCAGCGTCAGCATCATTCAATATTTCCATGGCTCCAGCCATCATTTGGTTCAGTGTCGATTCGACTTGAGACTCTACTCCATAAGGGACAGTTGCTATTGCTAGTGCAGATTGTGCTTCACCCCCCATGGCAAAAATATCGCTCAGACTATGATTGGCTGCGATCTTACCGAATAAGTATGGGTCATCAATAAAGGAGCGAAAGTAATCCACTGTATGAACAATAACTTTGCCAGCAGATACTTCAACTACGGCAGCATCATCCGGATCATGTAATCCAACTATAATATCATCACGAGGAGCTGGTTTGAGTTCTGACAAAGCGCGAGTTAAAACGCCAGCACCCACCTTAGCACCACACCCACCACAGCGCATGGCGATGGCTGAAATTTCTTTTAAAGTATCAGGGCTGGTTAATGATTTATTAATAGCGGGCCCTTTATCTTCTTTCATTCTGGGCAGGACTGAAAACTTTTTCATGAAACGCCTGTCAATCCAATCTTTCCACGTCCAGAGCAGCCTGCCAGAAATGGTATAAATACCTTTTGATGCTACCGCATATTTATCTCCCGAACTTATCAATGACAAAAAGGATGATTGCGGTGAAAAAGACTTAGGTTGTTTTTGTAACAATGCCCGGCGCAAATTATTCGCCAGAGGCTTTCCCTGGCGGACTGCAAAGACCCCCGCTTTTGGACGTGGATGATTGACCACGGCCGCTACATCACCTGCAGCAAAAATATTTGGTTGAGATAATACCTGCAAAGTGTCATTTACTTTTACAAAGCCATGTTCATCTACGTCAAAGCCCGACTCAGCCAACCATGGTGCCGCGTTTGCCGCCGTAACAAACAACGTTTCATCTACCTCTAGGCGGTCTCCATTAGATAAAAATAGTGTACCATCTTCTGCTTCAGTTGCTTCAATCCCCCGATGTACAATTACACCGCGCTCATCCAAAATTGAATTAAATCTCTTCGCCACGTTGTTCGGAAAACTCGGCATAATTTGTTTGGATTTACTGACCAAATGATAGCTTAATTCTTCTGAGTTGCGGCCAAGCTTCTCAAGCATTTTTTTCAAACGAAATTGGATAGAGAGAACTAGTTCAACACCCGCGGCACCTGCACCAACAACACAAATTCTATGCGGGCCAGGCTGCGCAACTACTCGATCTAACAACTGTTTCCATCGATCAACAAATAAGCTGATAGGCTTAACTGCAACAGCAAACTCACTTGCACCTAAAATATTTCCAATCCGCGGAGTTGATCCAATATTAATTGACAAGACATCGTATGGCACCGCTGGCCGTCCTTTGCAAATAACGGTTTTGTTTGCTGGGTCAATGCGTAAGGCCTCATCATGGTACAAACGTGCACCGGCAAACTGAGCGAGTGGTCGTAGATCAATGTGTACTTCATCAAACTGGTAATGGCCTGCGACATAACCCGGTAACATGCCAGAATATGGAGTGTGAACGTCGCGTGAGATGATTGTTAAACGCACTCCTGGCATGGGTTTCATGCCAAAACTTTTAATCACAGCTACATGGGAATGCCCACCGCCGATCAGGACTAAATCTTTTAGGATAGGTTGGGATGTTGATTGCATAAAATTTAAATCCCCATCAGTTTGGGTGATGTTGTACTGTTCTACTGAGGCGTAAACGCTGCCGAATATATCGAGATAAGCTATCAATAGCGACATTCAAGAATGCCGTTATTACAATCAAAAATATCGCTCTATCAAGGCGTATATCAGCCAATGCACTATCAACATAAAAGCCCAACGTTGCAATACCCAGAATTCCAAGGATAGCAGTTTCGCGCATGATCACCTCCCAACGATAAAACAGAAAAGCTAAAAATTGCCCATAAATCCGGGGGATGATCTCATAGCCGTATAAATTTATGGCGTGAGCGTGATCTGGACGGAGTGAAATTTCATTGCTATAGCGCCCCATTAAATGGCCAATAATTGCACCGTTGTGAAGTGATAAAGCAACAATAGCGGGTAACATGGATGGACCCCAAAACTGCAAGAATATATAGGCTAGGATGAATTCTGGGGTTGATCGTACAACAACCAAAAATAGATGACCAAGCATGCGTCCGTATTTGCCGAAGAATTTGTTTGATATTAATGGAAACAATGTAAGGCTCAAGAATGCAGTCCCAACCAAAGCAATCTGTGTCAACACAATGGTAGAAATGATACCTGGAAAAGCTTGCGCAGTTATTAGGGTTTGCATCCAGTTCAAAAGGTCTACCCAACTTGAAACATCAAACAGACTAGACCCTCGTAAAGGAGCTGGAACTATATCAAAAGTGAAAAACCTCATTACATTACCTAGTTTAATATCTGCTCCGCCTCCTAGTAAAAAAGGCGCTACAATTAAATAAAAACCAATTAATCTAGGCCTTAACCAATAACGAATTGTCGCAATTAAAACATAGAATGTAATTAAGAGAGCTGACGCTTCTGAATAATTCCCTTCGTTAAAAGCAGTTTCTAAATAAAAACCCAAAGTCGGTAGTCCAATAAAGCCAAGCACTGCACTGGAGCGTAATCCACACTCAAAACGATAACTGGTGTAGCTAACAATGTGGGTCCAAACTTCAGGTAAACGAACATAAAAAAATGTTGAAATGATACCACTTCCATCAGGTACAACCTGCAAGGCATGCGTCTGAGACTCCTCCAATGTTTCCGAGTACACCTTTGCGCAAATCCCAGCGTATGGTAACGCGATGGCAAGTATACCTGTTAACGGAGTTAACCCTAGAATTTGCAAAAATATTAGAGCCCAAAATAACTCATGAATAGAGCGTACGAATGAGCAAACCAACCGTACCACTCTTAAATGAAATATTTGAGCCAACAAGAACCCTGAAACTGCTCCCATAGAAACACCAATAAGCGCAAATGAAACAGTTTTGAGAAGTGTGTCACCAATCGCACCGATGGCTAAAAAATCAGGAGTGAAAACACCCACAATCATGCGATTAATTTCTAGCCAAGGATCATGTGTTGTTATAGAAATATCGGAAAAATAAAGACAGAATAATGCAACGCCAACAAACATTAAACTGACCCGGACCATAGACGTATTTTTAGGTGGAAATTTTAAGACATCGCCTTTTAAAACAGATTTGCCCATCTTTAACGCTGATATAGAAAATCAAGATCTTGGCGGGTTAGATCAACTGTCGACTGATCAAAGCAGATTGCGCCGTCCTTGATGCCAATAATTCTAGTTGAAAATTTAATCGCTAAATCAACATCATGAAGAGCTAGAACAACTGTAGTAAATCTAGCGATTAAAGTTTTCATAATTATATCAGCCATATGGTTGTCAACAGCTGATACTGGTTCATCGCCGATAACGGCAGAACCTCCTTGGAAGAGGGCACGGCAAATTGCGGTGCGTTGCTGTTGCCCTCCAGAAAGCTCACCAGTTGGCGTAAATAATTTGTCAACCAAACTTAATCGCTCAACCAATGGTTTGATTTTTTGAACCTCACGCTTTTGCGGCCATGCTAAATTCAGAAGATTATAAACCGATGAATAGGTGTTTAAGCGACCTATATAAATGTTATGGAAAACACTTAAATTATTTACTAGCCCTAAATCTTGCGGAATAAGTGTTACCTCATTTTGCAATTGGGATTGCAGTGCTGATAATAAAGTCGATTTACCCGCACCGCTTTCCCCAACTAATGCTACGCGCTCACCCTCATTAATTTCCAAAGAAATATTGTGAAGAACCGAGCTTTGTTTGTAGCCGAGGTTTGCGTTTGTTAATTGAAACATTAGTTATTTTTGATTAATCGATTAACTTAATCGCTTTTGCCACATCAAGAATCGGTTGATAATCAGAATTGGATGCTGGAACGAAGCTTGTTCTTGGAAACGAGGCAAGCAAGTCAGGATCTTTAATATTCAGAAGAACCTCCTTAACGCGATTTTTGAATCCGGCGCCCCAGCGTACATCTACATCGCCGCGAATGCTCCACTGATAATTAGGATATGGTGGTGTTTTCCAAATTATAGAAACTTTTGAGGAATCGATTTTTCCTGCCTTCATTTCATTTTCCCAGACTTTAGAATTAACCGCACCAACTTGATAAGCACCGGATTGAACTAATTGAATAGTGCGCGTGTGATTGCCACTAAAGCCTACCTTTTGGAATACATCATTAGGGGCCTTTTTAAGATGTTTGCGAATATGGAATTCAGGGATGAGTCGCCCTGATGTCGACCCCTTAGAACCAAAGGTAAAAATCGTTCCTGCTATGTTTTTCGGAAACTCAGTTGACCTCTTCAATCCAGTGCTGGAATGAGCAATAAAATAGTTAAAAAAAGCCTGATCTTCAAGCCCTTGCGCGATGGCTTCAGAATTAGGTACTAGGATTCTGGCACGAACGCCCGACAGTCCGCCAAACCATGCTAACTGAACTTGATCATTTCTAAACGCAGCAACGGCAGCAGCATAAGACTTGACGGGAATATATGTCACCGCCACACCTAATTTATTTTCCAAATAAGTAGCGATTTTATTAAATCGTTGACGTAATCGGCTTTCGTCTTCATCAGGGATAGCGGTGAAAACAAAAGCATCACTGGCTTTTACTGTTGATAGAGGAACCGAGCTTGCAGCCCAGACTGAGAGAAAGAATAACAAGCTAATTGTTCCAAAAGTATGAAAAAGTTTTAATGCATTCTTGAGCATTTCTATTAACCTTATTGTTGTTTGTTCAAGGCAAAAAAAGTACTGATAAAACTGAGGATATCTTTTAGCGGAGTGAACTAATATATCTTGATGTGATTTGTCAAAATTTTTTTTGGAAATAATGAGTTAAAGTCATCTCGTGTAATTTTTGCACCTAATTCATGAGATTTTCTTGGCGGTTGTGCTCTACTTTACGCTCTGTCGGGCGTAGCGCAGTCTGGTAATGCATCTGCTTTGGGAGCAGGGGGTTAGCGGTTCAAATCCGTCCACCCCGACCAAAATGAGCTGCAGTCAGAACATGTGGCGTGTAAGATATAGATCAGGAAAAGCCGGGAAAACGTGTGAGAGAAAATGTCTCCAACTCATTTGGTCTTTTTCCTGTGCAAATGAACTCTGCCATCAATTCCCCAAGAGCAGGAGCAAGTGTTACACCGCTGTGGGTTACCAGAAGAAAAAAATTCTCAGTCCCTGGAAAAATATCTGCAATACTTTGTCCATCATCGGGGACTGGTCTTATTCCAACAGTAATCTTGCAGTCTTCGACAGTTAAGTTTTCAGGAATGCCAATTAAGAACTCGCGTGCTCGTTTCAAAAGACAATTCGCTGCAAATTTTCGCGTGATCGGTGTGTCCTCTTCCGCTATTACCCCATCCATATCATCCGACCCTATTCGCCAGCCTCCAGAAAAATGCGGGAGAGCATGGAGATCTGGACTTTGCTCCCAGTAAATAACCCGCCGTGTTAAACGTTTTGTTCCCAATGGGGGCGTGGTTATAAGTATACCGGGTGATTTCCTTACAGGAAACCGATTGGCGAAGCCAGCAAATCCAGTCAGACTCGCTAATAGCTCTGGCGTGTTAGGTCCACCAGCTAATAAGATCTGCGTCGCTTTAATCTCACCATTTGCGGTTGATAAACCCGTGACATTACCGAAGTCATCGGATGCAAGTGATAGAACCTCATTATTTTCTATTACTGACGACCCGGCATCTTCTAACTGTTGAGAAAGAAAATGAACAAACCGTGGGGCATCTAGGCACATCTCGCTAAAACTCAATAAGCCCTCGTACTCACCCATATAATTTATGGATGGTTCAAGTATTCGCAAATCCTTACTTTTCACCCATGTAACAGGATAGTCTTCTTGCTGTAGCAGCAAAAACCTTTTTTTTAATTCATCATAGCGTACCTCATCATTTTTTGGGGCTATCCAGATTTGCCCGCATGGGTTTAAGCCAAGAGGACTCTCCCCAAAGGTTTGAGCAAGTTGAGTGTAGCCACTAAGTCCTCTGGCATTTAAATGCATATATTCGCCTTTGGCTGCTTTTGAACTAGCATTTATCCATGCGAAACTATTGGCTGTGGTACCGGTAGCGATTTTATTTTTTTCTATAACAGCAACCTTTTTCCCATTTTTGGAAAGAAAGAATGCAGCGGTCATCCCCACTATACCGCCACCGATTACGGCTACATCATAAGAATTCATTTGAACTACCCCTGGCTAAATTATTCAATTTGCTTCACAAACATTTCATAGTTTTAATGAAAAATAAACTCGACCAACTTTTTTAGTGAAATTTGCTTTTGCTTGAGTTTTGCGATTGTCCTTCCCCCTTGTCGGGCTGCAGCACAGTAAGGTAGCGCATTTGCTTTGGGAGCGGAGGATCGGCGGTTCGTATCCGTCCACCACGACCATCAACAAACATAAATTAAAATATTCAGTCCGGGGTTTTAGACGGAGTTTTTAGAGGTAGAGTCCGCCTAATGCCTCCTTTCATAAAATAAAAGCATAAAAAACATAAATTCTCAGACGTATGGGTTAGGTTGATATTTTACAAAAGGTGACCCAAAGCCCTGCGGCCCTTCAAAGGATCTGATTTTACAGCTTTACGTTGAACATCTAATAAATCGCTCATCGCTGAAGCAAATACTTTGTGAGTGGTGTTCTTCTTTTGCTCGAGATAATCGAAAATCTTATGAATATTAATCGGTTGCCTTTTTATAAGTGCTTCTATTTTTTCGACTGCTAATTGATAAGAGTAATTATCTATAATCTGACAAGCGGTTTGCGTTGGCGTAAGGATATAGAAGTCCTGATCGTTCCTGGGAGTATAAAGCGTGATATCAAAAGGCGAGGAGCCTAGTGCATGAAATTTTGGCATTAAGCAACGCTCGTTGGAAATATTATGCGCCAAAACTGTGCCGGATATTTGCTTAAAGCCCAAGGAAATTAATTTAGATACAGCGTGATTACGCATTGCTGGTGATAAAATATCCAGGTCGGATCGATCGTAAAAAAGATCGTCAAATATAGAGATAAGACGAAGTTTTTCATCCGCCAGAAACATGTAGGGGCCAAAATCCGGCCCTTTCAAGATTATCGGGTTCGTCTTGGCATTGGTTGTCCCGTCCGCATTCATGTGAGAATGTTAAACCTCCCAAGTGTTTTCTAGTTCAAACGATCGCATGCTTAAACAGTTTAGCCTATTGAGATTGACAAATGTAATATGCTGTATAGAGCCTAGAATCCCGGTAGCAATAAGATCATTAAAAAGCACCAAGCATTTATTTAAAAGTCAGACAGAAGATATTATTGAAATTAAAAGATAATTAGCATCAGTATCTATTACGCTTATCCGCTTAACGTTTATATTGCAACTAACAAGAGCGGATCCAAACCATGTGGGTTATGTTTTATCATTTTGAAGCCACCTCAAAAACCATCGTCGGCGAATATTTTCCTCGCGGAAATCATTGGCGTTTAGAATGGGTTCAGCATCGTTTTTCAAGCCATTAAAGGTATTTGAATCAGAGTGCCAGTATTTAAACCATTCATCGGTAGGTTTTTTCATAGATAGTTTCCTGTAACTGCGACCAAAGTGATCGCATTAATATTAAGTTAACAAGCTTTTTTTGTCGATGAGCTAATTATCCCCTAATGCATCTTCTATTACGTGGGCGCGCGGTTTTTTTGGTATTTAATCGAGGATTGTAGCGTATTGAAAATTCCTCCATTAAAAGACATTTTGATTGTTCGTTCTGTATTAGACGCTTTGGATTAAAAAGTTATTCTGTAAATCAATGGCCATTTTAAGATAATTAATAACCCTTCGACAATGTGGAAATAAAAGTTAAGGCCCCGTCTACGTGACGCGTGGAGATTACAACATTAAAACGTCCAGCAAACTTAGAAAAAGAATCTAAAAACCTTGATGCATAGTTCTATATAAATTCATCCTGAACAATAAATTCCACTAACGCTTTTCGGTAAGCCTCTGCAACGATGATTTTCCTCCCCCTTAACAATTTTGATACCGAACCATGCATGTGGTGCCGACCAATTTTTCAACCGAAAAATCGGAACCATTTACCGAAACGTTATATGGTTTTAAGGATTTTTAAGTCAACGCGGTTAGCCGAACATTAGATGCGCCGCTTAGGCCACGTGATGAGCATTCAATAGTGAGCATTGATCTAACGACGATGCTATCGGCTTATTGAGAAGTTTGACGTGCTTAAGTTCTTTGCTGATCTGGACTGAAGCAACGCCGCACCTAGAACGTCATCCTCATATATGGTTCACTACCCAAAGTTTTGAACTTTGCGAAGAGTTCCAAAAAATACAATGACAAGCATCGGTATGAGATGCAGATTAAGCTTACTGATTCAAGCAGTAGCGAAGAATTAATCGCCGACACTAAATTGTGCAACTGCTCTAAGTCACCGTCCCATATTAAAAAAGATATCATAGAACGACTTATGAATCGTGAGATAAATGCAGCAGGAGAGAATTAGTGATATTTGAGCGTGATATATTGAAAATGGCCTTATTTTGAAGGGGTTTCAAGAAGAGTAGGGGCCATGCGTAACATTTTTTCACAGATTTTTCTAACGCGGTCACTTTTAATGATACCAGCTATGGCTATGACTTAAAAGAGTCATGTTTCTTGTCAGTTCTATAACTAAATGCCAATGGGGGTGAAACTCATCTATTTGTTCTTTAACCCGAACTATATAATCCTTAGCAAATTGCTCATGTCCATTTCTGTGTAGTTGCGCGGCGACGTTCACCTGAAAAATTATCAAAGTTGGGGAGTTGTAGATAAATTCTTTTTCAATAGCACTGATGTACTTTAGCTCGTCCACACTGGACGACTTACTTCTCACCCGTGTTTGCTTCTTTGCCTTAAATGCTAGAACTTCACCTTCAATTCGTACAGCTTCAAGATAGGAACGGAGCGCGTCTTGTTTCAACTCCGGCTTGTCTGTTTGTTTCTCTGAAAGTAGATGCAAAACTGTCCCCAGGCTATTGAGCCCTTCGCTTAGCAAAGTTCGACACATTAGGCTATAGCTAGACCACTTCGGGAAATACGGGACTTTCAGGAGTTTTATTGATTCTTCGAAATGGTGCCGCGCTTGGCTAAGGTTACCCATGTTTTGGTATGAAATACCCATTGCATTAAGGGTAAGAGGATGGTTGGGTAGTATGGACAATGACTTTTTATAATAAATGATCGAATCTGGAATATCACCCAGTTGCTTTAAACAAAATCCGATAAGATAAGCCTGGTGCCAACTAAGTGATGATGTTTTCTCGATATTTTTTAGAATGTTTAGGGCTGTTTCGAAGTCTTTATTTTTAATGCACGAAATGACCTTGCAAAAAGCTTCTGACATTAATGGCTCACCGAAAGAAATAAAATTTATCAAACCAAAATTCATTGATTTGAGTTCAAACGCTAAAAAGTATTTGAGCTTAAAAATCTATTTTAATGCTCCGATGGTTCATGGAACTGCCAAAGATACATCGGAGCATTTTGTTGGATGTCACTTTTTGTAGTTGGCGGCCTCCTCTGAACCAGAGGTAGCACTACCCTCGCTGTAAGAATGTGCCCCCATCCCAGCAAGCGCCCCGTCCTTCACAATAAGATACTCATCTCTGATCGCCCGATCCTCTAAAAAGCATTCAAGGATCTCTCGCACACCGTCAGCGTATCTTGCCTGTGCAGACAAGCTCGTTCCGGAGGTATGTGGTGTCATGCCATGATTAGGCATAGTTCGCCAAACATGGTCGTTGGGTGCAGGCTGAGGGAACCAAACATCACCTGCATATCCTGCAAGTTTACCAGTTTTTAGAGCATCAGCAATTGCTTCCCTATTGCAAATTTTTCCTCTCGCTGTATTGATTATGTAGGCGCCAGTCTTCATCTTTCCTATCATTTCGTGATTGAAAAGATCCTCTGTTTCCGGATGAAGCGGGCAGTTTATTGTGACAACGTCACAAATCTTGATCATCGACTCAACCGTCTCGTGGAAAGTTAAGTTTAACTCTTCTTCAACAGCAGCGGGTAGCCGGTGTCTATCAAAATAATGCAAGTGCACATCAAACGGCTTCATCTTTCTTAACGCATCGATACCGATCCTACCAGCAGCTACAGTTCCGACATGCATGCCCTCAACGTCGTATGATCTAGATACGGCATCTGCAATATTCCAACCACCCGAGTTTACAATCTGATGTTGGTTGTGATAATCGCGAACAAGGCTCAGAATCATCATCACGATGTGCTCCGCGACTGATCGCGAGTTGCAGTATGTCACCTCAACGACATCGATTTTCCGCTCTATGGCAGCAGCTAAATCTACGTGATCAGACCCAATTCCAGCAGTGATTGCCATCTTTAAGTTAGGTGCCGATTGCATGCGCTCTTTTGTTAGGTAATATGGGAAAAATGGCTGAGATATTACTACATCAGCATCTACTATCTCCTTGTCCGCTTGGCAACCAGTACCATCTTTGTCAGACGTGACAACTAGCGTGTGACCGGCATCTTCTAAAAATTTCCGCAAACCGAGTTCACCGGACACACACCCCAGCAACTCACCTGGCGAAAAGTCCCGGCCTTTGGGTGATGGTAGGGTCATTCCATCCGGGTATACCTCAATTTTTGGAAGATTGGCTAGTGGATAACTTTTGGGCATTCCATTTTTTGGGTCATCGTACAATACACATAGCACCTTCATCATTTCCTCCTGTTTAGAGTTTACTTTTAAGATAAAGTATCGATAATGAGAATGATTCTCATTCTCATTATCGATACATAAAAATGCTGCCTTTTAAAAGAAAAAAAGTCGTATTCAAGGCCTATCTGAACAAAAGCCGCGCCTATTTTCGGTTGATCACTAATATGAAATCGCTGACACGAATTGTCATAAGTGGGATTATATCGGGTTTTGCAATTATGGTTCTCTACGTTATTTCAATTGCTTCCGGCTATCCATCGATTATTGGATCTTTTGGAGCCTCGATTTTTTTATTATTTGCAGTTCCAAAATCAGAGTTTTCTCAAGCGAAAAATCTTATAGCAGGGCATTTTTTAGCATCTTTGATAGGGGTGGCTTTTTTGATGACTTTTGGTGCTAATTTCTGGCTATTACCAATAGCGCTGTGTTTTACTGTGGTTGGAATGCAAGTCCTCAGAGTTTCTCATCCACCAGCAGCATCAAATCCAATCATTATATTTTTTTCGGAACCTAGTTGGTCTTTTATTTTTATACCGACGTTATTTGGAGCAGTAATCATAGGCTTGATTGCCTTTTTTTATCGTAAAATCATGGCAAAGGGAAAACCGTCCTCCTGTAACTCATAGCTACGGTCAAGATATGCCTTTACTTCTGCAAGTGTGGCACTACGGCCTTAGTTACTCTATTTAATCGCGTATTCTCTGCAGGGTTATGGCACCTTAAAAGTGGTTTCTAAACCGTATTCCTAAATGTAACCATTTCTCTGAGGATTGAGGACCCTAATTACTATAGAAGTTACCACACAGCGAAACGCTCGGCTGTTATAGAACATGCTAAAAGGTTGGGAACGACTGCTGAACGATATATCCCAAAGCAAATTTACTATCCATTTGATGGAAAGGGCACATATGTTCATGCTTATCCACCAAACTTCGCAACCCCCTATTTGGATGATCCAAACAAATAATCTAAAAAAACAGGTCCGATAAAAGTCCGATTAATTATCCGGTTTCGGATTTTTTGGAGCAGAGGAGAGTATTGAGGAATAATCGTTAAATTATTGTTATAATTGTATTTTTTTTATTAACGTTGGTTTTCGACTCTTAAATTCGTAATCATTATAAAAAACTTTTGTAAGTGCTTGATTTGCTGTGATTTTTTCCCTATGAATAGGGCAGTCGGGGTGTAGCGCAGCCTGGTAGCGCATCTGCTTTGGGAGCAGAGGGTCGGCGGTTCGAATCCGTCCACCCCGACCAGCCTCATTGACTGCCTTTAAAGTTGATACCGTGCATAGATCTTATATTAGGGAATGGTATGAGGGTTATTATTTAAAGACCTAGTAAAATTGCGATGCAGTTAGGGAAAACTTGGACAAAAGGCTGGATGTTGGAGCACAAGCAAAGTTTTGCTAGTTAACCAAACCCCCTAATGGATTGGAGTTCCGGCAGCGATACCACTAATAAGATTAGATTGACTTTCAGGGCAAACGAAGAAGCAATAACTTATGCCGAGCGCTATTCACTAGAATACACAGCTCAAATACCGCGTGAAGTTAAACCGAAGTTAAAAGCTTATGCCGTTAACTTTTTAGTTAGAGCTGCTAGGTGTAGGCTTGAGATAAAATTTCTATAAACCTTCTACGACAACAAACGTTCCATACTCTGTGTCGCTATTACCTACTCTGTGCTTTTTTATCTCAAGATATTCAGGGCTTTCCAGAGCTTCATTTGCTTTATCTAGACTTGAGAATTCGGCGATTACGTGAATATCAAAGGGCCGTCCTTCTTTATGTGATGCTTCGGAATTACGGACTAAAAAGTGACCGTCATATTTGGAAAAAACATCTGCAACTTTAGATGCATAATTCTGTAAAAAACTATCTTTATCAGTAAATTTTACAAGAGCTATAATATAAGCTTTAGCCATAAGTATCTCCTTTTCAAATATTTAAGTGCCAAAAATTAGATAGGATCTATAGATTACGCAAATGACGGTTTTAATACCAAGGTAATTCCTAAAATGAATTTACTGATAACGTATCAGTTTTCATAGTGATGGTTAATATATTCAATTGAAAACTTGCCACTTTCACGATCTTGATTTATTAGATCCTTGGATCGTTCAGCGGGCGGGCCATAGCCACCAGCACCTGGTGTTTCCACTATAATATATGTCCCTGGAGAAACCTTTACTTCCTCGGGTTTATCGTCGAGCCGTATCACTTTTCTTTCTTTCCGCATCAAGAATTGGCCTGACTCACCAGCCTGTCCACCGAAAAGTCCCCAAGGTTTATTACTAAAACGTTCACCAGCACCGTTAAAGATACAGGTATGATTCACGGGTGTAACCACGCGTCGCAGAGCCATTCCGCCCCGATATTTTCCAGCGCCGCCGGTATCCTCGATAAAACAATATTCACTTACGCGAAGAGGGTATTCCTGCTCGATAGCTTCAACTGGAAGGTTTGAGGTATTAGTGATATGAACCTGAACGCCGTCTTTTCCATCTTTATGGGCTCTCGCTCCCATTCCACCGCCCAATGTTTCTAAATATAAATATGGCTGATTGGTGCGAGGATCAATTCCAGAAAACACAGCTGTTGTGTTGGCACCATTAGCAGCGGCTATTACGTTTTCTGGTAATGCTTTTGATAGAGCACCCAGAACAACATCAACGACCCTTTGACAGGTATGAGCGCGCGCCGCAACTGGTGCTGGAAACACTGAATTCAGTAGGGTGCCTGGTTCAATATTAATTTCTACAACATCTAAAATACCCTGATTGCTAGGCATTTCGGAATCTAGCGCTGCAATCAAGGCATAACATGCGCTAGCTTGCACGGCATTGAAGGTAGTATTGATGTTCCCTCCTACTTGCTGGCTTGTACCGCTGAAATCTAAATTTATTTTATCTCCTGAAACATTTATTTTGAGACATATGGGAATGTTGGTTGTATCAATGCCATCTCCATCCATAACATCTTCAAACGAGTAGGAGCCTGAAGGTATCTCACTGATGGCCAAACGCATTCTTTTAGCTGTTCTGCTAATAATTTGGTCAAATGCAGATAAGACGTTCTCTAGGCCATTTTCTTTAATGACTTCAAGTAGACGTCTTGCCCCTAAACGACACGCCGCTATTTGAGCGTTGTGGTCACCTCTACGCTCATTAGGAACTCGGACATTCAAAAGAAGAATATCCATTATGTCCTGCTGTAACTCTCCTTTGCGAAAAAGTTTCACCACGGGAATTCTCAAACCCTCTTGGTATATTTCCGACATCCCACCTGCCATAGAGCCTGGGACCATTCCGCCGACATCGGCATGATGAGCGATATTGCAACTAAAGGCGACTATTTCACCATCAACAAATATTGGCATAGCGTAATTGATATCTGGTAGATGGGTTCCCCCCGCTGTATGCGGGTCGTTTGCAACAAAAACGTCTCCGTCGTTAATATCGCCATCGAATTTTTCAAGTATACATTCCATTAAACCGCGCATCGAGGCAATGTGTAGAGGAATAGTCATCGCTGCTTGAACGACGAGCCTGCCTTCTTTATCTACGATGGCTATAGAATGGTCTTTTCGTTCTTTGATATTGGTTGAGTAGGAGGAGCGTGTAAGTGCAACGAAACATTCGTCTGTAATCGAGCGTAATCCATTCGAAATAATTTCGAGGCTAATTGGGTCTAGTTCGTTTTTGTCATTATCCATCGTTTTTGCCACCTTTGGATGAGATAGAGATTATTAGGTGTCCATCAGCGGAGACTTTAGCAATATCGCCAGGATATACCGGCGTTGTTGTATCTAATTGCTCAATAATCGCAGGTCCGCGAATTTCTTGTCCTGGAACAAGGGAGGTCCTATTGAAACATTTAGCGATTGTTGGTTTGTCAGGGCTTTCAAAAAATACCGGCCTTTTCCCATCCGCTTTTGGGGGGGGAGGGGTATTATTTGCAGAAGTTTTTGTTGAAAACTCAAATAATTTTGCAATTGCTGTAAGCCGTACGTTGATTATTTCTACTGGGTCAGCTTCACTTGCATAGCCATAAGCTAGTTCATGTACCTCGCAAAAATTTTGATGTATTGAGTGGGCTTGATTAAGTTTGGAAACTTCAATTGTTTTTCCTTCAGCCAGCGGCACAGAAAGTTCGAAATTTTGCCCGGTATATCTTGCATCTATGGCTAACTTGAAATTTCTAACATCCGACTTTATCTTTTCCCTGTCGAACCAATCGCTTGCCCTCGTTTCTAGGTCTTGAATTATGTTTTGTAGTTCCGACAGACTTTCGTCAGTTAGCGGTAGGCGGCGACTTACAACAAAATCTTCTTTTAGATCGGATACTAAAAGACCTTGAGCGCAAACAATTCCCGGCGCGGCAGGAATTATCATTTCATTTATACCTAAATTAATTGCGACATCGCGAGCATGTAACGGGCCCGCACCACCAAATGGCATTAAAACGCATTGTCTCGGATCATAACCTCTCTCTACAGATATTGTTCTGATTGTTCGAACCATATTTGCTACCACAATTCCTAACACCCCGTGTGCGGTATGCTCTGGTTTGAAGCCCAAACGTTCTGCGATGGGTTTAAATACATTCACTGCTGCATCAGGGTCTAATTGCATACTACCACCTAGTAATCCTCTCGGTGAAAGACGTCCCAATATTAGATTGGCATCAGTTACTGTTGGCGACGTTCCTCCTAGTCCATAGCAGGCTGGTCCTGGATGAGCTCCAGCACTCGTTGGCCCTACCTTTAAAAGATCATCGCGATCAAACCACGCTATTGAACCACCGCCTGCTCCAACGGTTTCGACATCAACTGATGGTTGACGTACCGGAAAACCAGCAACATCACGATCAAAAGAAATTGAAACCTTGAAGTCCTGGATCATAGCTACATCAGCGCTTGTTCCTCCCATGTCGAGAGTGATTATATTTTTACGTCCGACTTGCTGCGCAATAAAGGAGGCGCCAACAGCTCCTGCTGCAGGGCCAGATAAAGCGGTCCTGACTGGAAATTGTCTTGCTCTTTCCGGGGACATAAGTCCCCCGTTTGATTGATTGATACCAATATTTGCATTAGGAAGATTGTTCTTTACGCCATCCTCAAGAGTTTTCAAGTAAACGCTCATGACAGGCTGTAAATAAGCGTTAAGGACAGTGGTTGATAACCTTTCGTATTCCCGAAACTCAGGTTGTACTTCGCTGGATAGTGATATGACGAGGTCTGGTGCTTTTTGTCTTATCAGTTTGGCTACGTCTCTTTCGTGCTTGGGGTTTATAAAAGAAAATAGAAAGCCAAGTGCGCACGCCTTTGCTTCACTTTGTATAATTTTATTAATGACTTCCTCTATATCGGATTTATTAGGGGCAGTGATAACATCTCCATTAAAATCCATTCGTTCAGATAGTTCAAACCTATGATCTCGATTTACAAGAGGGGCGGGGAAATCCTTATGTAGGTTATACATATGAGGTCTTGTCTGGCGACCTATCTCCAAAAGGTCTTTAAATCCTTTAGTCGTAATCAATGCAACCTTACTGCCAGACCTCTGTATTAATGTGTTAGTTCCAACGGTAGTCCCGTGAGAGAGTCTGCTAATGTTCTCCAAAGCAACATTATGTTTTTCACATACAGCTAATAATCCGGTAACAACTGCCTCGGCTGGATTATGTGGCGTCGATGGTGTCTTGCCGATGTAGAATGAACCCGTGTTTTTATTATGTAAATAAAAGTCAGTAAATGTTCCGCCAACGTCTACACCAATAGCCCAGCCCATTGTACATCCCTATCTGAAAATCTGCCGCTAAGAAATTTTAACGATTAATCATATATCGTACGTGGGGATAGTTTGTCACCTGTATTACGGGAAGAGATTTAAGTTCAAAAATTTAAGCTCTGGATAGCGAGTTAGAGCGGGTTTTTTTTAATAATTAATTGAACTCCATTAACTCTCATGAGTTTTCAATTAAATAGTCCACCTTTAACTTTCAAAGCATATATGACACGTCCTCCCAAAATTATTGTTTCACTAGAGAACGCAGTTATGAGTGCTAGAATTCCAACAACTGCTCCATTTGCATTATAAAATATCAGGGCGCCAACACCTACAAGGCAGACCGACACAATACGAATTACTGAAGCGAGAGCAATCGTCGTTGTTTTACGACTTGCCAATAACTGCCCACGAGTAAAAGCAGCAGCTGTCATACTCAATGCCAAAATTGGAGTTAATAATAAAGCGGGTGTGATATAAGATGCCAGTGACGATGAGAGGCCCATAATATCTTTCAATGCAAAATTTCGAACGACGTCTATATGAAACAAGAGCATAATAACGCCAAATATAATTCCTAGATGAATAGTAAATTTGCCTATCACTTTTGTATCGGATTCATTTTTGGTTAGTGTTTGAACAGCCTGTGTTAGATTTCGCAATGGTCCTAAAAATACACGTGTCATAGCATCTAAAACACCAAAACCCGCGATAGCAAGTTCGGGGCGTGGCAATCGCCCTAGAAAAAAACTTATTGTAAATGCTATACCACTTTCAGCTGTCTGCATAAGTATAACGGGCCAGCCAAATCGCCAAAGCTCGGTATATGTTGGTAGTACACCCTTCTTACTGGGCAGTTGCAGATAATACTTCAAAGCGGCCAAGGTTGCATAAACGCTCTCGATTGCAATGCAGCCTGCCAGCGCTATCATTCCAACAGTTGCGCCGGTTGTTTGTCCTTGGAGGACGAACAAGATACCAAAGAGACCAAAAAGTCTTATTAAAGTTCCAAGTGTCACGAGGGTTGTACGTCTGTTTAGCATCAACAAAGCATAAGCTATTGAACGGAAGAAAACGCATGGCACTATTAATGTGGATATTAGAATACAGAGCTGTGCCTCTTTCGCAACGTCGATACTCGTTCCAAATATCTCTACGAAAAAAGCAATCCCAACGGGAGTTAAACCTATAAGAGCCCAGAACCACGCAACTAACAGAAAAGTTTGCGAACTAAAAATAAGTAATCTTAATGTTGACGCTCTATCTTTTATGAATGAGATAGCAACAAATTGGCATGCCCATACCGGGCTTCCTAGTGTCGCATGTAAATAAAATGCGATACTGTAAGCGGCCAAAATTGGTTCTGGATCCGGCATTCGTGCGAGGAAGGCGGATATAATGGCATGAGACAGCATATGCAACTCGGCCATAAATATGAGAGGGGTAAAAAACCGATAAGACTCTTTTATGGTTACCGTAGGCCGTTGGCTGCTGTGCTCTTTCTCAGACGCCATTGTACGCTAAGATAGGCTCGATAAAAAACAATTTAGTTTGGAATTTAATGTAATTGATGTCACTTTTCGGTATCAGCCAATTTATGATTGGTCCTAAGGCTTTAATGCAATTTAGATAAACCAAAATTTACTATCTTATAAAGCGTTTTACAAAGTCGCTTCCAAGTCCCACTTCTTCGAAATGGTTCCTAGCAGCTTGTACACGATCAAATACGTCGGTAGAGCCAACCGTTTCTCCATCTTCATCGCAGTATAGTAATGCCCCTGAGTTATGGAAAAGGGTTTTCATACTCTCGCCGTCATCGACAACTAGTGTATGCACATCGCCAGGGGGTTCATATAGGTAACTTCCCGCGGTTGCTTCCCAGTCGCGCTCAAGATAACGCCACTTTCCTTCAATTACGAAGCCGTGAACGGGTGCCGGATGACGATGTCTCGACACAATGCCGGCTTCTGTTACTTTGGTTATGTGAACCCAATATCCTTGACTAACATTGAGGCATAGGGGCCGTGACCATCGCCCTGGGCCGTTAGGCACCCAGAGTCTTTCATCATTTGGTGATAAACCATCTTTCCAGAATAATTCATCAGTCATGTCCTGAGGTGCTAAAGGCGAGTAATTCTTTTTAACTTTGTCGAGCATTTGCATTGGCCAGAATATAAAAGTTGAAAAGTAGTTTCCCTACAGTAACATCTTGATTATTTATAAAGATGATTCAAACCCTAGCCCATTCTTGCTTTAATTGGAATATAAGACGTGGACAATTATTGTTTGAACCTATGTGACAGCATATTTCTTAATAAATTTTGGGTCCGGATAAATTCCTAGTCCCGAAGCATCGTTCAAAGTCATAATGCCATTTTTTATGCTGGGTAAGCCTTCGACTAAGTTTTCTCGGATAGGGTTAAAATTGGCATCAATTTCTAATAAACCATCGCCTCCGGCGGCCGCCAAACTATGTGCAGAAGCAAGCAAACCGATCGGTCCTGCTAAAAAATGCGGGCAATATGTTATTCCATGAGATAAGGATCTTCTTGCTAGCGGCAAGGTCTTGCTAAACCCGCCCCACTTGCACATGTCAGGTTGTAAAAATCCAAAACATTGTGAATTGATATAATTATTAAATTGCTCATCGCCAAGCAAGTTTTCGCCAGCAGCAATAGGGGCTCCTGGTTGTAAAGCCAGATCCTTCCATTCGCTAAGAGGACTATCCGCTGCTAGAGGTTCTTCTATCCAGTCTAAATTGTGTTCTGAGTAAGCAATCCAGTTCTCTCGTGCTGTTGCAAGATCCCAACCTTGATTTACGTCAATCATAAGGCGTCTATCGCCGATCAACTTCCTTATTTTAGATAAAGATTGCAAATCTCCCTCTCGACAAAAACCAACTTTAATTTTGAAGGCGTTATATCCTTCAGTAATTTTTTGTTCCACGATATTTTCAAAACCAGTCGGATTAAGTCCACTTGCGTAAGTTGATATATAATTGCATTTTCCTCCTAGGAACTTCCACAATGGCATGTTAACTCTTCGAGCTGCTAGATCCCAAAGAGCGATGTCTAGACCGGCTATAGACTGTGCAAAGGGCCCTGGTTCCCCGGATTGTAAAGTCAAAACATGTGTTTTAGCTGTAATTGTGTCAAAAGCTTCTAAAGGTGATTTCCAGCTTTTAGAAAGCGCCAATATGGCAATGTAGTCCTCAAGGATATGTTTTCGATTTTCTGCGCCATGGGTTGGAAAGTTTCCAAAAACCTCTCCCCAACCGACCGCGCCATCAATATCTTCGGCCCGAATCAATAAAGATGTCCGTTCAGAAATTATGCCAAAAGAAGTAATAACTGGTACATCAATTTTTGCACGAAGTAATATCGGGTCCAGTTTAGCTAGTTTGATAGGGTCAGTTTTTGGTAGGCAAGGCATGAAAGGGCCTGATCAGATAACATAAACAGGTTAAAGTTTTAGTTGATATATTGTTATTAAAATGGACCCAATATGCAGCGGGCTGTTCTGATTTTGAAGCCTGCCTTGATAAATATTCTGCCTTTTTCTTAAGATATTTCATTTCCGATAGAGCGTGCCAGCCCACGCACTTGCCGATTACTTAGCTACCACAACCGTATTCATTAGCGTTTGTGATTGTTTTCTCCTTTCTGATCTATGCTAATGAATTTTTTCCGTAAAAGTTGCTAGCTCTCATTATTGCAGGGGTCGGTTTTAGATATTAAATGGTTGTGCGTATTTTCTAAATCTAGTTAAATTCGGTCTTTTATCAAATAAAAGTGATCGGATGGCTCAACAAGCTATATTCTCCAAATCGTCAAACGGTAGTCTTTAGTGTCTCATTGCGATGAACTAACGATTTTGTTTCGTTAGTGTTTTCTCTTCGCGATGCGTCATATTGTTTAATTAAGAAAATATGTAGTTTAACGCATGATAAATGGATTTGGTGTCTCTTTTGCTGTTGATATCCAGACAGCCTTAGTTTGCATGTACTCTTCTATTGCTTTTTGCCCATTTTCTCGGCCTAACCCGGACTGTTTATAGCCACCGAAGGGAGCGATGTAACTTAACGCTCTGTATGTGTTTACCCAAACAGTACCTGACTTAATCCGTTTTGGAATTTCCATTGCACGTCTGATGTCGCCAGTCCATATTCCAGACGCTAGTCCGTAAATTACGTCATTTGCAATCTCAACAGCTTCATCCTCATCTTCGAAGGGGATAATAGAGAGGACTGGACCAAAGACCTCTTCCTGTGCAATGCGCATTTTATTATCTACACCTGCGAAGATAGTTGGTTCCACGAACCAACCGTCGGCGCATTCAGGGTCAGTTGGTCTACCACCACCAAGTATACATTCAGCACCGTCTTCGCGGGCTATATCCATATATCCCAGTATTTTTTGAAATTGTGGTTGAGTTGTAACTGGTCCGACTTGCGTGTCAGGCAACATAGGATCCCCTATTTTCGCAGTTTTTGCAAATTCTACTAGCTTATCAGTAAACTCATTGTGAATGGTTTTTTGAACAAGCAGTCTCGAACCCGCGATACAAGTTTGACCGGAAGCGGCGAAGATACCTGAAATAGCTCCTTTTACAGCGTTTTCGATGTTGCAGTCGTCAAATACGATATTTGGCGACTTGCCGCCTAACTCTAAACTAACTTTCTTAAGACTCGCTGCCGCTTTCTCATAAACATTTGCTCCGCTAATCGGACCTCCAGTAAACGCGACGCGCGCGACATCTGGATGTGTCACGAGAGCCTCACCTACCTCAGGTCCGTAACCGGTTATTACATTGAAAACGCCATCTGGAAACCCTGCCTCTTTAACTAGGTTCGCTAATTCAAGTGTTGATGCGGACGTAAATTCAGAGGGTTTCACAACTACCGCATTACCTGCAGCAAGAGCTGGAGCCAATTTCATTGCAAGTAGCAAAAGAGGTGAGTTCCACGGAGTTATCATTACACAAACGCCAAGTGGTTCATGGCGTGTATAGGTAAAGGTGTCTGGTTTATCGATTGGAAGAACAGCGCCCTCTATTTTATCTGCCAAACCACCATAATAATAGAACCATTGTGGGAGGTAGCTGCACTGCATGCCCATCTCAGCGATCAATTTTCCATTATCCTGGACTTCGATTTTGCCCAGGCGCTCTGCATGTTCTCCGATTATATCGCCCAATCTACGCAACAAATGACCGCGTTGTGTTGCATTTAAGCTCCGCCATTCATCAGCTTCCATTGCTTGTTTAGCAGCGCTTACAGCAAGGTGCGCATCTGTTTCGTTACACCTAGGAATAAGTGCCCACTCTTTCCCCGTAAAAGGATAATAACTCTTCAGATACTCTCCTGAATTTGGCTTTTTCCATTCCCCGTTGATGAAAATTTCATACTTTTTTAATTCGGTCATTTCAGTTCTCGTAATAAAAATGTAGATTGATATCTACTTTATATTGATTAATGGTTGCGAATGCAAATCATTCGCATGCATGACCCGCTCCTCGTGCGTAATCGTATTCAACCAATTTTGATTGTCTTCAAAATAAGTTCGGAAGGGTTCATTTACTTGAAGAAAAATGTAGAGCAGATTTTTTAAAATAAAAACAATGGTTTGACGTGATTACTTTATGTGTTTAGTAAGGTTATCTTTCAAAATTGACAGGCAATTCCATTCCAAGCCCGGTGGCATAACGCATGATTAAGTTGTTTATCATGGGAACATTAGCGAATGACATTATTTTATTTCGAATAAAACGTATTGGTACCACATCATTACTAAAACCATGATAAATGATATCTATTGCATTCATCATGATCGAATTAAATATTTTCCTTTTAATCTCATAACGTTTTAGCACACTCGTTGATGACCAATCCTCACCATTTATCAGCGCCGTATTTATAACATTGTTTAGGCAAATAACGTCCTGGAATCCCAAGTTTGCTCCCTGACCAGCGAGTGGATTTATTGTGTGAGCGGAGTCACCGATAAGAGCAAGCCGAGGCTTAATGTAGTTAGACGCGTGACTTTTGTGTAAAGGAAAACATCCCTTTTGAATAACCTCCACAACACCTAATTCGTTTGGAAAGGAGTCCATTATCTTTAAAGCGAGATCCCTCTCATCCAACTGGACTAGTTTATTAATTTGTTCTGTTTGATGATACCATACTATCGATGCATAATCTTTAGAGAGCGGAAGAAATGCCTGGGGCCCCGTTTTTGAAAAGCGCTGCCAGGTCATATCTTTTTCCGCTTCTTTTGCACGCACTGAAGCTACGAGACAGGATTGACCATATTTATAAAAGGAAGAGGGTATTTGAAATTCTCTACGTACGCCAGATTGAGCGCCGTCTGCTCCAATCAGCAAATCCCCAGCTATCTGTTCGCCATTTTGCAGGTCGACTAAAACTTTATCACCGCAATATTTAAATTGTCTCCACGTGGTGCTGCAATACGTAGTTACCCGTTTCTTTGTCTTTATTTTCTTCCACAATGCTAATTGTACAATGCGATTTTCTGCTATAAAGCCTATTTGCGGCTCGTCGATGTTGTCGGCATTGAATATTACATCTCCAAGCTTCGGATTTTCCCAAACCCTCAGCCTTCGGTAAGGATGGCATCGCGTTTTCAAGATGTCTTCCCATACATCTAAAGTTTTTAAAAGTAAAACAGTCTGAGCACTTAACGCTGAGACGCGAAGATCAAATCGCTGTTTTTTTGAGAATGGCTGTGGCAAAGCGGTCTCTAGAAGGGCAACATTCAATTTTAAATTTGCCAGGCATAGAGCCATAGCTGCGCCTGTCATTCCGCCACCACAAACGATCACGTCATAAATTTTTCTTTTCTTACCAACCATCAGATCAGACTTTAACCAATTACTGATATTTAATTAATGTGCTTTTATAAATTTCTTTATCAAGTGCATAGAACATTTAATGCGAGGTAGTGCTCTACAAGCACTAAAATGCTTATAATTAATGGTAAAGGATTAATGACGTTAGTTTTGATAGCTTCTTCATAATTCCTACTATGAATCAGTAGCACTGTTAGCAATGACACTGATATAGTGTATTCATACGACTGGGAAGCTCGGCATAAAGGTTTTTCCGCAGCGTGCCCTTGGTGCGCCATAACCCCCAACCGTATGTCCGAACTGTGGATACCATATATTACCTTGCACTTGTTCTGCGTGCTGCATGATGCTTTGTCGTGCCGGGTGAGAACGGTTGGAAATATAAACAGGGAGTAATACTGATCCGGCCTTAATTCTTTTTTGTTTAACGTTTCATCTTGGATCGCCCATTAGTTATCCTCAACCATCATATACACCGCCCTAATCCTTTTTAGGATCTATCGTGGCTGCTAGCGCTATCTACTTTTGTATTTAGCGACTAGAATCATCTACATCGAATTCATTGCTCTTAGAGGCGTCGAGTGCCGCCATGAGTGCGCGAATGTGGAGCTCCCTGTTCTGTCGAACCAACTAGTGTACCACTAAGATGTCTTTGAAACATCAAGTGTGTGTATCTTCGTATCCGACCATTGCTTTCGTTTAATAATTAAATTTGGATAAAGTACACCTTTTTAAAACGAATTATCCAGGAGACTATTATGAGTGTAGGAAGAATTACAAAGCTAGAGTTTGAATCGGCGGAAGCATTAAACAAAGCAGAAATTACCTATGATAAGATACGAGATGAGGCATTTCCAACGCTAGAATTAGTGATCAATATAAAGACCAGCCCAACTTCGGTTGTTTCAATTGCGCTTTATCCAGACGCACAGTCTGCGGCAAGCAACTTACCGGCTCGGGAAAATTTTCGAAAAAGCCTGGGCGAAACATTAACAGACAGTTCGATGCAAGAGGGTGAAGTATCTTACTTCTATCAGACAGACTAGTTTTTAAATCAACTATGCCTTAAGTCAGCTTTATTTTAACATGTTACAGACGGTATTTTTAAAAATATTTTTTTGTAATCGGCATTTAACAGAGCCGGGCTTCATTGGTTTAGTTAGCTTACACCGTTAAAAAACATGGCCGCAATTCTTTTACTCACCTCGGCAGAGGCAGCTCGCGCGTATCTTTATATCAGCGCGGGCCTCGGCTTGTTGCAGTAGTAACGCGACGTGAGGTAATTCCGTTTTATCCTTTTTATTTCTCAGGCACTCGTGCAGTCCATGCAATGCCCAAACATTTTTTGGGTGCTGACTGGGCCGCGGAAGCTTTTCGTCCAAACCGAGATCAGCTCTATATACCGCTTCAGCTTCATCATATTCACCAGCCTCTAGGAGTAAAGCTCCCAAGGCATGACGTGTTGGAACTGGCCATGACCAGGGCTCCTCATATCTAAGATTGTCATCTAACTCAACAGCTTTTCTAAGATGATTTAAACCCACCGTCTTTTCGCCCAATTTAAACGCAACCTCACCTCGCATCATTTCCTCGGCTAACCCAAGTATATCGCGAGATTTGTTGTTGAACATGTAGCGGCTATCAGGAACTTCAGCATAAGCTTTGGCGAAATTTAATACGTAATTTTCTGCGTCAGAGTGCTTACCCAAGTTTGCGCAAGCAACGGCCTTTGCATAATAAAGAAGAGCATTTGTTGTTACATAAAGTTCTGTGTCAACTGGTTGATGCAGTTTTATAATTTCGTCCCACATGCCGAAACGTATGTAAACATGTGGTGCAGCAGCAACAAAAGTTTCAAAAATATCTGGATATAATTTAACCACTTCGTCTGGTACTTCTTCTCGCAAGCGTGAGGCAGCAGAAAGAGCGGCAGCTTTCTGGCCTAAAAACATAGCTCCGTAGATGGCAAAGTGAAGATTATGCATACGATAAAGCGCATAAAAGTTATCTGCACCAGCATAAAGCTTGAACGCATTGTCCACTTTAGAAGCTAAAAGATTACGAGACAGCACATTTTGATAATCGCCACAAAGCACATCAATATGTGTTGCCATATGCACAAGATGTCCAGCATCGGGAATTAAATCAGTTAAAATGTCTCCATGTCGTAATGCTTTTTCTGGGTGAGGGGACATTTCCATCAAATGAATGTACATATGCAACAAGCCAGCATGTTTCCACGCAGAGGGAAAGCTGTCAAAGGCATCCTCCAAAACAGCCATGGCCTCGACCGCGGAACCTTTAGGATTAGGTATTCCTTTCCAAAAATTCCAAAGCTTCCAAGGAGTTCTATTCATCAATGCTTCGGCATAAACAAAACATACATCTAAGTCATTAGCATATTCACGATAGACCGGTTGCATAGCGCTGGCAAAAGCATCAGTATACTCTTGAAAATCTTCTATATCTGGATTTTGTGGGTAACGTTGAACCAAAGCTTCGAGAAGCAATTTTTCTAAGTTTGAAAGTGAAGGCAAGGCTAAACCAGCCTGCAAAAACTTATGGGCTTTCTCGAGGACGGGTCCTTTTTCTTTCGGCGTAAAAACGTCCCAGTGCTTATTGTAGTTAGGGCCAACCGCGTATGCGACACCCCAATACGCAAATGCACACTCAGAGTCGGCTGCAATTGCTTTCTCAAAACACTCGATCGCCTCCTCATGATTATATGCGAATAACCATACCATGGCTCGATCAAACCAGGTTTGGCTCTCGCTGTTTAGGGTCACATGCCGAGAATAATCGCCTAAATTAAAATAATCCGTCATTCAAATACACCTTCTAAGCAACTAAACTAGCTAATAGCATTTGCTGGCTAGTTACAAGGCCAATTGGCAGTTCCGCATAGTAGTCCCTCTAACAAACATCGCGACGGAACATTATGACCTCGTACATACTTGAGGGAAAAGTCAACTTCGCCAAACTTGCGACCTAATTTTTTTAAAGATCCCTGCGAAAGAAAGCGGTCAACATTATCGATAACATAACACAAACAACGATGCGTTAAATTTATAATATTTTTTCGGCGAAAGCTTCAAAGAGAATCTAAAAGGCCAAATTACAGCGAAGGAGATAAGTCTTTCCGATAGTTGATGTATTTTTAGCTGCTGTAAGCGAAGCCGTGAACTTTCAAAAAAAGCCTGCTTATAAACCGCACTTTTATCAGCTGAAATTTATTCCTCTGCATACTTTATCGTACGGAAACCTCTCGTTAATCAAACCATTATATTCAAAAATATCGAGTGTGGCTTGATAAGCTTCTTCAGTAATATTCGTGTGTGGCGTCCAACACCCGAGATTTTGGTAGGTTTCAATGCAATTTTCTAATACAAGCTGATCAATATTGGGGAAATATGGTTTCTGAGCCGCTGATATTTCACTTGCTGGCGTGCTCAACATATATTTTCGGGTTCGACTATACGCCCGCATAAACCTAGCTGCCATATCGGTTTCTAGCCATTCCGGTACTGAAGCCAAGCTCGAAAACCCGCATGGACCTATCATAGGTCCTACGTTTGCGACGACAGAGCCAACATTATCTGCCTCTAGTTGTTGTGGGAATGGACCTTGTTGTTGAACATATTGCCCTTTACCGTTGCGGAATGCAGAGTCTATATCAGCAGCACCGCCAGGGTATATCGCATTAATTTTTTCAAAACTTATTCCTGCCTTGAAGCATGCGTATTTAAACATCGCAAGAGGTTGTCCACTCCCAAAAAGAACAACGTCGGCGCCTTCTAACTTATCCCATGTAAAGTTTGAGTCTTTTTCTCTCGCAGTTATAAAAAAACCGTCCATCTCATTTACCTGAGCAAAATGAGTTGCGCTTGGCGTCTCTCCTCTAGAGAGAGGTCCAAACGCTTGGCTCAGGGCTGACTGGACAATGTCAACTGTGCCTTCCTCAAGTGCTGCGATAGCCGATGTGCCCGCAGGCGCCACCGACCATTCCGGATCCAATCCCTCTTCTTTTAAAAATCCTCCCGACATTGTTGATATGAGTGGAGAATAAAAAGCCGAAAATAGCGTAAATTGAATTCTAATTTTATCCATTTCAATGTTCCTACTGTTTCTCTGAACTTGAATATATGCAAACTATCAAGACGGACCATTGATTTTTTAGAAGTAAAATAAGACATTTTAGAAAAAATCGTTTTCATCGCCGATTTTAAAAAACAAATATCAAGTCTGCCTTTGAAAGAAAATTTATAATTTGGTTAAAAGGTTATGTTTATTCGGGACAGCGATTTAATACTTGCTTTTATTACCATTTATTTACTTTGATCGCGCCGAGTATTTTAAACTTATTATTACCTTGTGGTTCTATAATATAGCTTATTCCCATTGGTTCCGGATAAATGCCGGTTGCAGCTTCGAATGGATCATCATGTGCCACTATAACGATATTTTTACCTGATTTAGGGATTGTTGATAAATACGGAGTGATTGTCTTTTTCATCTGCGCTGTCTGAGCGGGCGTGTAATCTTCAAATGGGAGGAAGTTTAAGTTTGGATCTTTTGAATATTGGTTGAATGCTAACCAAGCAGTCTGCCACGCTCTAAAATATTCGCTAGTTATAACTTTTTCCACAGGTATTTTGTAGAATGAAAAGGCATTTCCGATGTGCACAGCTTCATGCCATCCCTTTTCACTTAGCACTCTTTGAGTTGAACCATTATTCACGTCAGCTGTAACTTGATCAGCATAATCCTTCTCCGTGGATGCATGCCTTATGTAAATAACTGTTCCGCCGTTTTGCATTCGTGATATTAATTCGTTTTTTGTTGGTTCAGCCAAAGTGGCATTTCCAAGAAGAATCAGAATCGAGTAGGTTAAAAGAGGCCATGAGTATTTAAATAAAAATTTCGGCAAAACGAATCTCCTGCTCTTGAAGTATTAGTGTTAAGAGAGATGTGTCGCGTTCAAAAGTTACGGGACATATCGACTTTTGATAGCATTTTATATTGCAAATGCTTCTCAATCGCAATAAATTTACTAATTTATTTTGTTCCAAAAATTGATAAGTCGGTTTTGGCCGATCCAGTACAAAAATAGACTGTAACGAAATAGGAGTATGCGACAGTAATGAATGAATTCAGAATTTTTGGACAAAACCTGGAGAAAATATCGGCTTTCTATGGCGTCTTCCTAATTGTGTGGGGGATTGTAATTTCTTTAATTGGAAATAGTCAGTCCATTACATCACTTATACCAACGTTTTTTGGGCTGCTTGTTTTGTTGTTGGGTGTTTTATCGTTGCTTATGCCTGGCAGAAAAAAACTTCTGATGCATTTAGTAGCAATATTAGGGGTTCTTATCTTTTTGGGTGGTCTCGACTTTATCCGCAGCACACTATCAAGTGGGTTATTCTCTAATCCCTGGGCAGACCTATCAAAATTAATGATGGCTTTAACAGGTTTTATTTTTTGTTTTCTCTGTATTAAATCTTTTATCTTTGCTCGAAAGAATCTTTAAATCCAATGCGGCTAATGGACACCGCAATCTATCAGTAATTGTTAGCAAAAGTTATGACATCTGACAAAGACCCAGATTACAAATTTTATAAAGATAGTTACACAGGTTTAGTTACCGCAATAAAACTAGCAGTCGTAGCCATAGTTATAATTCTAGCTTTACTTGCTTGGTTGCTTGTTTGAATTTGACAATCGATCAACTTTAGTTACTAAACAATTAAGTCGGAGTATTCCAGTTTCCGTCTTGATACTTCCTGTAACGTGTCGACAGACGTATTGTTTTCCATCGACCAGCTCTCTTATCCCGCAGGGTTTGAGATGGTTCTGTTTAAGCACAACTATTGAACAACGCAAAAATCGCGTGCGTTACGTGGCCTAATCTGTTGTTGGCATAACGAAATTTGCGCCTTCTCGGATACCTGTTGGCCAACGCGATGTAATTACTTTATAGCGAGTGTAAAACCTCACTCCTTCTAACCCATGCATATGATGATCTCCAAACATCGATCGCTTCCAGCCCCCAAAACTATGGAATGCAAGTGGTACGGGTATTGGTACATTAACACCGACCATTCCAATTTTTACCTTATTAGAGAACTCGCGGGCGACGTCGCCGTCCTGAGTAAATATCGCAGCACCGTTGCCAAACTCGTGCTCGTTAATTAACTCTGCTGCCTCGGCATAATTTCTGGCGCGTACCACAGAAAGCACAGGGCCGAAAATCTCCTCTCTATAAATTGACATTTCTTTCGTTACATTGTCGAAGAGAGTGCCTCCTGTGTAGAAGCCGTTCTCATATCCCTGCAGCTTTAGCCCTCGGCCATCTACGATAAGCGCAGCTCCTTCTTCAACCCCCTTACCTATAAAAGCTTCAACCTTGCTTCTATGAGCATCTGTTACCAGCGGCCCCATCTCGCTTTCAGGATCATTTCCTGGACCTATTTTTAGAGATCTAACTCGTGGCGAAAGTTTATCGATCAACTCATCCCCAGCATTACCTACGGCAACTGCTACAGATACAGCCATACACCTTTCCCCCGCAGAACCGTATGCGGCCCCCATTAAGGCATCAGTAGCCTGATCCATATCCGCATCAGGCATCACCACCATATGGTTTTTGGCGCCACCCAATGCTTGAACTCTTTTGTTTTTTGCTGTCCCCGTTTTATATATATGCTCCGCCACGGGAGTAGATCCAACAAAACTTACAGCAACAACATCGTCGTGATTTAAGAGAGCATTTACGGCCTCTTTATCGCCGTTCACAACATTAAAAACACCATCTGGCAACCCTGCTTCTTTAAGTAATTCTGCCATCTTTATTCCAAAACTAGGATCCCGTTCAGAAGGTTTCAAGATAAAGGTATTCCCGCATGCTATTGCAACGGGGAACATCCACATTGGAACCATGGCCGGAAAGTTGAAAGGTGTAATACCTGCACAAACACCGAGGGGTTGCCGCGTAGACCAACTGTCAATTCCATTGCCGACTTGCTCAGTGTATTCGCCCTTTAAAAGGTGCGGAATTCCGGCAGAAAATTCTACAACCTCCATCCCCCTAATGATTGAACCCTCAGCATCCGTGAGAATTTTTCCATGCTCCGAGGTCACTATTTTTGCTAAATCTTTTAAATTATTCTCCAGGAGTTCGCGAAATTTGAACATCACTCTCGCCCTTTTAAGTGGAGGTGTAGCAGACCACGTTTCAAATGATTTAAGAGAATTCTTCACCGCTTTGTTAACTTCATCTGCGTTAGCCAGCGATACTTTTGCCTGTACCATGCCAGTTGATGGATCAAACACATCTCCGTAATGACCACTTTCACCAATTTCAACTTTACCATCAATCCAGTGATTAATTTGTCGATCCATAAACAAACTCCATTAAACATTTACAAATTATTACATTAAAATCACTAACGATAATTTGAGATAGTTGCAATTAGTTAGGCCGTTTTTATTTTGAGGACGCTGTTTTTGCAGCGGCGGATCCCATTAATGACCCTGGTATACGGCCCGAATTCCATCGAAAAGATTTGAACGAACCGTGGCAAAAATTAGCCATGCATTCTATCTATTAATGCGTGACATACTCAATAGCATTGGAGGCCAGCCGAAAGCTTAATGATAAAAAATATAATACTTTTCGTAAATGTGACTAGAGAGCGTTAGTTGGTAGAATTTTTCCGTGGAAGGTTCTGGACGCGTTTTACTCGACCATAGCTTAGCCAACAATATCTTTCCTTTTTAAAGCCAATATTGATATGGTCGCGTTGTTTAAAGGTTGCGCATCAAGGAAATAAGGAGTGCATTGGTTTGACCATTCACTTTTGTTTTTGTTGCCATCATTTTCGTTTTTGTGGACAAAGACGCTTTTAATATTAAATGCTAAAAGTGGTACATAATTTTATAAATAAAGGAAAACAACGTTCTGATGAAAATTAATTTGTATTTTGCCACCGTATTGGGCACCGGCGAGATGTTGTGTGAAGATATAGTCCGGGCGATGTCAGATGAATATGATCTTTCAATGTCTGACATGGCGCATCTTGGGGTTGATGATTTAAAGGATGAGGCTTTACATGTTTTTGTATCTTCCACAACCGGTTATGGGGATATCCCTGAATCAGCAGATGATTTTGTGGAAGAAATTCGTGAACGTAAGCCAGATCTATCAGGTTTAGAGTTTGCAATTTTTGGGTTGGGAGACCAGGGTTATGGCGAAACGTTCAATATGGGTAGTGAACAACTTTTAAAAATACTTAAAGAACACGGAGCGATCCAAGTCGGTGAAAGAGGTCTTTTTGACGCTTCATCCGGGGATATGCCAGAAGATATAGCTATCCCATGGCTATCAGAGACATTAAAAAACTATAAAAGTACAAAGTCTAAATAAAATGAGGCGGCGGCGGAGGCGGGATACCTCTCCGCAGCCGCAGGTGCCTGCGAGACCGTATGAGGTTTTGTATGGAGTTCTGCGGCAGGGGTTCGAATGTTTGCGTTTCCACTGTCGCTTAGCAGATCTAAACGTTTTACATAGATGATTGACCTACCATATGTTCGTCCTAGTTAGTGTCAAGGTGGGGCGTGCTTGGTTCAATCGAGTTGATCTGCGGCGGAAACGTCACCTTCGGACGCGCTCTCTTACCCAACAACTTTTGTTAGAGGAACAAATATGCCAGAGATACCTAACTTCCCCAAATGGATTGGATGGTACTATCTAGTCGGTTATGCTTTTATTATCGCAGTCGTAGCGGCTATCACGTACTTCTAGAGACATGTCCCTATAGAGTTCAAGTTTGCTATCCTAACTCCACAATAAGTAAAAGTATGCAAATGAAGGATCTAATGAAACTGCTAGTCACCTAAAGCGGTTTTGCATTACAAGCAGCGGCCATCGCTTCGATACCTTACTCATCAAATATCGTTGCCCTAGCGCGAGCGTATGCTGGCAGGGTTTAAAAAGTCGCTATGTGCTCACTAGACGGCGTAAAGTATGCGGTTGTAAGAAAAAAGCTGAGGGTTATAGGTAGACACATTTTCGTATATGTAACCATCCTAGGGATTAAAATGGATAGCGCACAAGCCACGCTTGAGTAATAGTTGTAACCAACCAAACAAAAAATACGGAACTCGCAATCACGTAATTTGCATAGAGATAATTAATTAGCAAAACGGCTGACATATAAATAATTTTAACTTTAAACAGTCTAAAAATTGAGAGTATTTGTGTTTTAAATCCTTACAGAAAAGATTAATGGAAAGCGATGCTATAATTTTATTTTTTGAACTCATAACAAATTTATCCACCATCCTAGCGATAGTTTAGTTTGCAAAGGAAAGTCGGCTCAATAATAAATTAGCTCTCTCGTAAATCGAACATTAGTTAAATACTAGAGCCTATTAGAGGAATTGCATTTTTTCCAGAGACGATAATTTTTGCAAATTTAGTTTAATATAAGGCAGCTCGATCATAACAATTTTCTAAATATATCAATTCGCAGAAGTTATTTTAGCATGATTGATTATTGAATCATTTGAACTCAGTTTTAATGGAGTCCAATTTGTTGACCGGACAAAGTCAGGCCTTGGATTCTCAACCACATTAGGACGATTCGCACATTTATTGAAGCAGAAGAAAATTTGCCAACGATCCTCAGATGAGAGGTTATGACCCGAAGCATGTAAAAGATTACAGTGAAATATTGCTGCCGTTCCTGGTCCTCCAATAATTGGAACGGGCTCAGGAAATTCTTTAAAGAATTTTTTCATATCTGAAGTCTTAGCTACCCATAAATTGTACGCTGTTGAGTCATCCCAGCGGGGATCAGAACGTCCATACCGGTGACTGCCCGGTAATACGTACATGCATCCATTAATAGGGGTAGCTTCTGTTAATACTACAGTCATTGTTGCCATGTCCGGTTCTTTTATTCCGTCGAGGTGCCAACTATGAAAATCTTGATGCCATGGCCACGCAGACCCTTCTATTGCAGATTTCATATTGAGTTTGCTGTGGTGTAAATAAAGGTTATTGTCTCCTAGACATTGTTGGGCTGCTCCTAAGATACGGGGCGAGCAGGCGGCGGCACGAAACGCAGGAGAAGCTGTTTCGCCATTATCTTCGTGGAGCCGAAACATGATTTTTACAGTCTCGTCTTCTCCCTCTCTTACAACCATCTCAGATTCGATTTGTGATACACGATCTACTTCGCTCTGCAAGATTTTAATTTCTTTTGAATTCAACAATTCAGGGAAAATAATATATCCATCGCGGTTAAACTGTGCGAGCTGCTCTGATGTTAGTTCCATTAGTTTTTGCCTTTCATATGAATTACGCAAAATACGATTGGAAGATAATTTTCATTTAAAAAAATATTTTTTTCAGGCTCATCCTAATGATATTGATTTCCTCTTTAATCTGCAACTGTCCGAGACTTTTCCAAAGGTTTTGCTCTAAAAGCCTTCTTTTGGATAGTTTTTTTGTCTAGTTTCTCCCCACCGGTTCCGTAACTCAACTTGATAGAGCGCCTGCCGTCTAAGCAGAGGGTTTCAAGTTCGAGACCGACCTAAATCGTCAAAAGTCGCGCAAAGAAAGGATTTGGTTTCCTCCCTGATATTACGCGACGAAAAAAGGGCATAAGTATGCCGTTGTCTTTAGGCATGCAAAAACTAGGCGCCGGTTATTGCTCTTCTTCCTCTTGTGTTGATTGAAAGGAAAGAGGAGTGGTCAATACGAAAAATAAAAACAGATAATCGACATTAAATCACGCACGGCTATTCTTAAGGCCCAATGATATTCATTACAGAGGAAGTGACACGTCTTAGCACGGTCTACAGTCTGGTTTGTCAAAGACTGCTCGTTTAAAATATCTTGCAATATAATAACTACACTGGAAAGTCTTCATCGAAAACGTGCTGATACTTTTTCGTGGCAAAAAAACTGGCGCAAAATAATGCGGATTTACAGAGATAGACGAATTATCAAAAGCGAGCTTAAAATGATTGGATTAAACTTTGAGACTTAGACTTCCTTTTGCAGTCGAAATTTTTGATGCACGAAACAAACGCACCGGAACAGCAAAATCATAGTGATAAGAGAGAAAAAAGGAGGAATTAGTAATTATGCCCAAAATCCGAAAACCTTTAACTGGTATTAGAGTTTTAGATATAGCTTGCTTTATTGCAGCCCCATACGCTGCGACTATTATGGGTGAATTTGGGGCGGATGTGATAAAAATTGAGCACCCTAATGGTGGGGATCCTCTTCGTCAATTTGGAACAAAAACCGAGCTTCCTTATCAGTCGCTTGCATGGCTGAATGAAGCAAGAAATAAGAGGTCTGTTACGCTAAATTTGAGTAAACCTGAAGGAGCAAGTATCCTCAAAAAATTGGCGAAAAATAGTGATGTTATTTGTGAAAATTTTCGACCAGGAACATTAGAAAAATGGGGTCTTGGATGGGATGTCCTGAGTAAAATAAACCCTCGTTTGATTTTATTGAGAGTTTCTGGATACGGCCAGACGGGCCCATATAAAGACAGGCCTGGTTTCG
Organism: uncultured Alphaproteobacteria bacterium; assembly: GCA_902629125.1. Lineage (GTDB taxonomy): Bacteria > Pseudomonadota > Alphaproteobacteria > Thalassobaculales > Thalassobaculaceae. Next base: position 99,897 of record CACOPQ010000004.1, on the reverse strand, counting down.
CTAGGATAGCACATGCTGTTGGTGGTTTGACCTATCTCTCCGGATTGCCCGGTGAAATACCAGTAACGCCTGGCTCTACTTCTTTGGGCGACTATATGACCGGAATGAATGGATGTATCGGGATCATGATGGCATTGCGCCATAGAGAAGAGACGGGAAAAGGACAAGTCGTAGACTGTGCTCTCTTTGAGAGCGTATTTAGAGTGCTCGACGAAATTGCCCCCCGCTATGCAATGGACGGCTTTGTACGCGAGCCGGAGGGAACGGGTACGGTTAACGCATGCCCGCATGGGCACTTTCCTTCAGCGGACGGAAAGTTTCTAGCAATAGCGTGCACAACTGATAAAATGTTCGAGCGTTTGACAGTGGCAATGCAGCGTCCAGACCTGCTGGAAAAATTTGGCGATCAGGCTGTACGCCTTGGAAGTAGAAAAGAAGTTTTAAATGAAGTGGAAAAATGGACCCTATCTATGCCGCGTCACAATTTGATAGAAATTTGCACCCAAAGTGGCGTGCCGGCGGGACCAATTAACTCTATTGCAGATATTTTTGGAGATCCGCAGTTTAAGGCAAGAAATTTACTTAAAAAGATTAATGTATCTAAGATAGGTGAAGTCACAGTGCCAAACGTGATCCCAGGTCTATCCGACAGTCCTGGGGAAGTGACTAGGCTTGGGCCATGCTTAGGGGAAGATACTATTGCTTTATATCAAGAAGAACTCGGTTTATCGGAAAAGGAGTTAAGCGAACTTAGGGAAATTGGGGTAATATGAGAGGAGCAGAAATCAAATATTTCTGCTTTCGTCAAACGACACTATTTTGCCGCAGCATAGGCTCGGGACGTTCGGGAGGGCATCCGCTAGATCTTCGAGCGCCGTGGATGCGAAAGTGTTGCTTGTTCAGGCCTCGACGTTATTTTCTTTCCTAAGCATTAAAAATATTTTAACAAGCTTCTAAAAAGAAATCTTGAAGGCGATGTTACTCCGACCACTTATAATCTCGCTCCGCTGCTTCTGCGCTAATATATTCATTATCAATATCCTGTCTAATAGCACATGGATCTCGATCCTCTGGTGGTCCATAGCCACCGGCACCCGAAAGACGAAAACTCAAGACATCGCCTTCTTGTAGTTGTTCGACGCCTTTAGAGGCCACTGCTATAGTTTTATTTCCTCTAATTAATAGCGTTTCAGCAAGGCTTCCGGATTTGCCCCCAAAAACGCCATATGGTTGAAATTTGTGTCTATCTGCCAGATGCGATAATACCGCCGTAGAATTAAGTAACTCTATATCTTTTCTCAATCCACATCCCCCTCTCCATTGGCCGGCGCCGCCGCTATCTTGTATCAGTTCAAGACAGTTAATTCGGATGGGATTGTGTGCCTCATGTACTTCAACTGGGATATTAGTACAATTCATAACGGGCGAAAGAGCTTCAGGCCCGTCTTCGCTATATCTTCCTCCATAACCGGCAAGAGACAGATCATACATTACAAACTGTTTATTCGTTCTGTCATCAATTCCACCGATGTTTGGGTTTGACCAATGCGAAAATGCCCCCATTGCCTTTTGGGGCAACGCCATGGAAAGAGCACCGTTAATAGTATCAAAAATTCTTATTTGAAGTATCGCCCTGCCGCCTGAAGGTGCGGGAAAGGAAGGATTAAAGAAACAACCTTCGCGTGCCTTTATTGTTATTGGCCGCATCGCTCCCTCTGTTTGTGGTTCTTTTGAATTGCAAAAAACCTTTATGGCAAAAAGTGCGTAGGCCCGAGTGTAGTTAATGTAAGAATTAATGGCTGCAGGAACGGCATCGGATGAACGTGAAAAATCAATTTCAACACTTCCCATCCCATCAAAAGTAACATCTACTGCCATTTTTATAGGTTCGGTTCCTGGTCCGTAATCGTCGAGATAATCTTCGAAGCTGTATTTTCCTTCGGGTACGACAGATAGAGCTTTTCGCATGGCCTGCTCAGACCGATTTAAAATAAACGTGTAAGCGCTCTCCACTGTTGCCGTACCATGATCAAAAAATAACCTAGACAGTCTTTCTGCCGCACTTAAGTTTGCAGTATGTTGGGCTAATAAATCACCACGTACTTTATCCGGAACCCTCACATTACCAAGAATTATGCGCAGTATATCCTCGTCAATAGTCCCATTTTTTACAAAACGAACTGGTAATAGACGCAAACCCTCTTGATAAGATTCTGTAACCCCCTGCACTTTCTGCGAACCGGGAGCGGCTCCTCCCATATCGACTTGATGAGCTGAGCAAGCTACAAATCCGATCAATTTTCCTTCCAAGAAAACGGGCATAATCTGAAATGTATCGGGGAAATGTCCTGATCCCAAAAACGAATCATTTAATAGTATGGAATCCCCAGGCTCTAACGACTCTGGTGGGAAATAAGATAACGCGTGTTTTACGCAAGATGGCATCGCGCCAAGATGACCAGGGCTAAAATTACCCTGCGCTACCATTAGTGCGTTACTATTAAATATCGCGGTGGAAAAATCGTCACCTTCTCGAACGCCTTCTGAAAAAGCGGTGTGTCGAAGTGTTGTTCCCAATTCCTCTGCGATTGATAATAAAGTGTTCCAGATAACGGTTGCTGTAATGGGGTCAAGCTGATTATCACTCACTATCTGTCTACCTCCGGCACTCGATTTTGATAAATTTCTATTACCAAGTGACCTAATTCGTGTTTTGTAACTTTATCATTTGGCAAGATTACCGCAGTACTATCACTATCTTCGATCAAGGCTGGCCCGGTTACAACATGATTTACAGGGAGTGTTTGTCTATTAATTGTTTTCGTTTCAATAAAACCATCCGTTTCTGGAAACCACACTAGTCGGCTTCCTTGTTGATCTAAAAAAGTATCCTGTGAGGCACTGGCATCATGAATGTTGTGATTAGCGTTGTTACTTTTTATATTGGCAATTAATGTCCAATCTACGCATTCAATTTCTGCTTCGTTATCTAGAAATTTATGTTTCTTAAAATACGTATCTTTAAAGGCTTTTTTGACGAGGGCATGGTAATTTTTACCAATAGTTCCTGACGGTAAATCCACAAGGATTTCATAACCTTGTCCAACATATCTCATAGACGCTTGTCGAATTAGTTCAATAGTCCCTTTAGCTCCTAATCGGTCTAGTTCTGCATAAGCGCGATTTTCCAGTTCATGAAAAATCGATGCAATTTTGCTATGCACAGTACCTGTCATTTTTATTAGCTGGGTAATTGAAACATCGACCTTAGGCTGAGCTTCGAGTAAACCAAGAGCTGAACCGAGACCTGCCGCGTACGGAATAATTACTTTTGGAATGCCAATTTCTCTAGCTAATCGCGCGGCGTGAAGTGGCCCGGCCCCTCCGAATGCCACCATTGCGTATTTCCTAGGATCTCTGCCCCGTTCGACTGATACAATTCTAAGAGCATTCTCCATATTTTTTGTTGCAACAGCATGCACACCCCATGCGGCTTTCTCTAAACTCAAGTTCAAAGGTTTAGCTATTTGTTTATCTAGTTCTAGGCGTGCTCGCCTAATATCAAGTTGAATTTTGCCAGAATTGAATAGTTTAGTTGAAATATAACCTAAAATTATATTTGCATCAGTAACAGTAGGATTGGTTCCTCCGAGTCCATAACAGACTGGTCCCGGATCTGCTCCGGCGCTTTCGGGTCCAATTTTTATCATGCCCGTATCTACACTTGCGATCGAACCCCCTCCTGCACCAATCTCTATGAGCTCAACTGAGGGGATATTGATTGGAAGTCCGCTGCCTTTTTTAAAATTTACATGTCCTATTTCGAATGTAGGGCTGATCGCAGGCCTGCCATCATCAACGGCTCCAAGTTTTGCCGTCGTTCCTCCCATGTCAAATGTGATAACATGTTTCTCTCCAATGCGCTCACCAACCAAAGCTCCCATTAGAACTCCAGCAGCCGGACCAGACTCAACAACTCGAATAGGATACTTTCGAGCTATCTTAGTTGATACAAGTCCTCCGTTAGATTGCATAACAAAGAGATCATTTTTAAAGCCTTCTGCCGTTAGTGCAGACTCGAGTTGACCGATGTAGCGATCCAAAATCGGTTGAACGTAAGCATTAGAAACAGCGGTGTTTGTGCGCTCGTACTCTCTAAACTTTGGTGAGATTTCTGAAGAAACTGAGACCGATAAGTGGGGGGCTTTTCTAAATATTGCGTCTCTGATCACTTGTTCATTTGATGGGTTGGCGTAAGAATTGATCAATGAAATAGCAACAGCGTCAGATTTTAATTCGATCAGTTTTTCTATTGCAATATCTAAAGAGCGGGGGTCTATAGAAGTTGATATGGATCCGTCGAAATCTGTTCGCTCTGTTACTTCAATGATATGTTTTCTTTGAACAAGCGGCTCCGGTTTATTTATATAGAGGTCATATGTTTCGTATCTTTTTTGACGTCCGATAAGCAACACGTCCCGAAAACCTTTCGTTGTTATAAGTGCAGTTGATGCGCCTTTCCGCTCCAAAATTGCGTTTGTGGCAATGGTAGTCGCGTGCAGGACAGTGCCGACACATTTCGGAGCTGTGTTTGCTTCTTTCAGTATTTGCTTTAATCCAGACAGTACTGCAATCTCAGGGTTTGACGGTGTACTTGTGACTTTCAGAAAGCATGTCTTTTGAGTCGCATTATTTCGTAAAACGAAGTCCGTGAAGGTCCCACCAATATCAAATGCCACTGTTATCATCTGTTAAGTCTAACAAAAAAATGTTCGAAAAAACGAGTGTTTTTTATATCACTTGATGATTGAGGAAATTTTTCATTGAATGGGATTCAAGATCTATTTTCTAATAGCAGTTGTTAAGATCACAATGTTCTTTTAATTAACCAAGGAGTAAGGATCATGGGTAATCTATTGGAAGGCCATATAGCAGTCGTTACTGGTGGTGGATCAGGAATTGGCGAGGGTATCGCCATAGGTTATGCGGAGCAGGGAGCTTCGGTAGCCATTCTGGATATAGATGTTGAAGCGGGATCCCGTGTGGCTCAAACTATTTTGAAAAAAAGGCGGCGAAGCCATTAGCCTTGGTTTAGACGTCACCGATCGAGATTCTTGCAACGATGTGGTGAGTGAAGTTAAGGAAAAGTTAGGTGTCGCATCAATCCTGGTTAACAACGCAGGTATTAATCGGCGGACCCCAGTCACTGGCGATAAAGCCACTGTGGTTAAGGATTGGGATGATATTCTTGAGGTCAACATAAAGGGAGTTTTTAATGTAACTCACGCGTTTTTGTCTCAGCTAATTGAAAGTAAAGGACGAGTGATCAACATTGGGTCCATTCAATCATTTGTGCACGTGGCGTGGCCAAACTCAGCTGCTTATACGACCTCTAAACACGGCGTTTTGGGCCTTACGAGATCATTTGCGGCAGAACTTGGAAGCCATGGCATAAGAGTTAATGCTATCGGTCCAGGATTAATCGAAACCCCTTTGAACAAAACAGCTCGTGATGCAAACCCAGGAATGGTCAAACAAGTTTTAGACCATACTCCTCTCGGACGAGCCGGGAAGCCAATAGATATTGCGGGGCCAGCGATTTTTCTTGCTTCAGATTTATCTGCATATGTTACCGGAGGTATTATCATGGCTGATGGCGGTTTCAGAACGATTTAATAACCTTGCTTACGTGTTTCTTTTGCGTTTAAGCTTTTAAAATGAAAAAGAAACTTGAACAAAAAATTAGATACCTAGAAGTATTATCTGAAGGTTGCCGAAAACATCCAGCTTATAGGGCGCGGCGACCCGCCACCCAACGTTGCCCTGATTGTGTAGTCGTCTGGGAGGCGCGGCAAAAATTAGAAGCCATGACTTGCTGACAGCCTAAGAACTGCTGGCTTATTATCAATTGGCTATGACATTCATGTCAGGCAGGTCAGTTTTTTTGAGGCCAGACCATCTCTTGAACTTATTCGCATTACCGCGGTTGAGATCAGGGAGCACGTCGGTCGTGACGTTTAGACGCTTGGCTACTTCAAGCCATTTATTTAGTATAACGAAGTACGGTTTCAGACTTAACCAAGCATATAGCGGCTATCCTTAAACTTTACAACTTAATAAGAAGTAAAGTTTACAGAACGTGTCAACACTTGCTATCTAGTCTTACTTATCAATTTTTATCAAAGGAAGCAGTAGTGGATAAAGATAATATTAAGGCCCCTATAAGTGGCGCCTTGAGTGGGGTCCGGGTTATCGATATCTCAAATTTCTTAGCAGGGCCTATATCCTCTATGTTTCTTGGCGATTTTGGGGCCGATGTTATCAAAGTCGAAAGACCGGGTACCGGAGACGAAATTCGGTATTGGGGTAATAATAAAGACGGCGTCGGTTTGATGTACAAATTAGTCAATCGTAATAAACGGTCAGTTACCGCAGATTTGCGTACTCCACTAGGAGTTCAAATCGTTAAGGCTTTAGTCAAAGATGCAGATATAATTATAGAGAACTATCGCAAGGGAACGCTTGAAAAATGGGGGCTCGATTATGAAACCCTCAGTAAAATAAACCCGGGTCTTATAATGGTAAGAATAACGGGATTTGGCCAGACCGGACCGAATAGCCATCGGCCAGGGTTTGGCACGTTGGCGGAGGGATATGCGGGTTTCGCATCGATCACCGGATATTCTGATCGACCACCCTTACTTCCTGGTTTTGGTCTTGCGGATGAAACATCTGGTTTGATGGGAGCATATTTAGCACTGGCGGCGTTACGAGAGAGAGACCAAAATAGTGGAAGAGGGCAAATTGTAGAATTTGGAATTTATGAGCCGTTATTCACATTACTTGGTCCTCAGGTAGTTGATTATGATCAATTAGGGATAATACAGGAACGGAATGGAAGTCGTCTTCCATTCACAGCACCCCGAAATACATATCGAACTAAGGATGATAAATGGGTTTCAATTTCTGGAAGTGCACAATCAACTTTTGAACGAATGTGTGAGGCATTGCATGTTCCTGATCTCATTAACGATCCAAGATTTTTGGATAATAGATTGAGAATTCAAAATGCAGAGGCATTAGACGACGCCTTACAAGATGCAATCCTGGCCTTTGATAGAGACACTTTAATTGAACTGTTCGATGAATTCGGAGCAGCTGTTGCAGCTTGTAATAATATAGCTGAGATATTTGAAGATCCGCACTTTATTGCTCGGGGTAATATTGTGGCTGTTGAAGATAGCGAGTTGAAAGGCCCCTTAAAGATGCAAAATGTTGTCGGGAACTTCTCGCGTACCCCTGGTGAAATTAAACATGCAGGCCCCAAACTTGGAGAACATAATAGGGAAGTATTGATAGATATGCTCGGTTTCGATTCAGACATGTTAGAGAATGAGGGTTATGAGTTAGGCTAAAATACCCAGAAAGAGAAGTATGATTAAAAGAAATCAAAAGGTTGTTGTAGCAGAAGTTGGACCACGGGATGGACTTCAATCTTTTCCTCGATGGATATCTACAGAAGATAAAGTGAGGATCGTCGATTTACTCTCGGATGCTGGCTTGCCGATAATAGAAGTAACTAGTTTTGCACATCCAAAAGTTGTTCCAATGTTAATTGATGCCGAAGCTGTTTTAGAACGAATAAAACGGCGCCCGGGAACGGTCTACCGTGCATTAGTTCCAAATAAGAAAGGTGCTATCCGAGCGATCGAATCAGGTCTTGTCGACGAGATCCTCGGTCTGCTGACGGTTAGTGAAACGTATCTCAAAAAAAATCAGAATATGACACTTGATCACGCAATAAATGCGGCGGGAGACTGTTTTGAATTAGCGGAAAAAGCGGGAATAAAATTCATAATGGCGATGGGGGTAACTTTTTTCTGCCCCTATCAGGGAATAATAGCTGATGAAGCAATTTTCAATGTTGTAAACAAACTTCATAAAAAGGGTATCCGACGTCTGTATTTAGCTGCGAGTACCGGGATGGAAAATCCAATACATATTGGCAGAATTTTTTCCGCTGTGCGCGACCGTTGGCCTGACTTAGAGTTAGGATTTCATATGCATGAGAGGACAGGTATGGCTGCCGCGAATATGTTTGCGGCTCTAAACGCAGGTGCGAAATCAGTAGAGGGCTCAATTTGTGGTATTGGAGGCGGTATTGCAATGCCGGGTGGAATGGGAGATATCGGAAATCTTCCCACTGAAGACATTGTAAATATGTTAAATAGATCTGAATTAGACACAGGACTTGATACCGACCTGATATTAACAACAGCAAAAAAGATAGAAACAATCCTAGATATCCCAAGCCGCAGCTTCGCAGCACGAAATATAGATATTGGGGTCTAATTTTTATTTTTTAACAGAATAATGAAAACAAATGAGCTGGAACAATTAACATTGCGATACAAAGTAAATCTACTTGTTGATCACCCCTCCTTCAAAAAGAAATTTCATAATGGGGCTGATCATAGTGAACGCCCTGATACTCGGCTTAGAAACATCGCCAAAAGTGATGGAATTCACTGGTAGGGAATTGCTGCTGTTTGATCAGGCAGTCATCATCGTTCTCTGTATAAAGCTAGTGCTTCGAATTTTTACGAAGGGACGCTGTTTTTTTTGAGACCCCTGGGGTTTTTGATTTTATGGTGATAGCTATAACATTAGTTCCATCTAATGAGGCATTGGCGGTTCTAAGGGCTTTAATAGTGCTGAGAGTATTTCGATTAGTTTCAGCTGTGCCGCGGTTGCGCAGAATTGTTGTGGCACTTTTGCCTGCCGTGTCCGGGGTGGGAGCCATAATTCAACTGCTTTTGTTGGTATTTTACGTGTTTTTGGTGATTACGACAAAAATATTTGGACAAAACTTTTCGGAATGGTTTGGTACCCTGGATGACTCAATATTAACACTTTTCCAAATTATGACATTAGAAGGTTGGTCCATGAGAATCGTCTGACCTGTAATGGAAATTTATCTGTGGGCTTGGATTTTATTTGTCGCTTTTATAATTTCATCGAGTTTTACCGTATTAAACTTGTTTATAGCTATCATAATAGATTCTATGGAGACATTTAATGAAGGCAAACAAGCGGGTGATAAAAGTGAAACAGAAGGGAATAAAAGATATGTTAGTGAGGAAGATTATAAGGAATTACGAACAATACAGAGATAAATAGCGGAACTAAAGCGTTTAAAAACAATCGGCCTCGGCAAAAAATGTTCCTATAATGATATTACTTCTAGTGCTCTATCGAGACTTACGGGCGCTTCATCTATCAGAAGCTTTGATGCTTCAGTTTGAAATGAACTCTCATTGACGGCTAATGGATCTCGCGGAGTGAGCCGCGTGTCCACAACTAGGCGGGATAAAATAAGGCGGCGTGCATCGCCGCCCTCTGCACCAATTTTAGCACCTTCTGAGGCTAAAAGTGTGGCAGTTTTAGCATTATAAAGACCACTGGCGGCTCGTCTGCATTCGGACTCACTATCGGGATTTTCGGCTACAATAGTGGCAAATTCGATTGCGCGACCGATTTTATTTTTAAGGAGCGATTTTAATTGGCCAGGGCAACTGGAAGCGTCATCTAATATCAGATTCATATCTTCCCTTAATGCTTCACCACAATTTTCTTTTTTTATCGCCCGTGTGATAACGTCTAAGGCATTTATGTTAGTCGTGCCTTCCCAGAGAAGCCCTATTTGTGCGTCTCTAACTAACCGAGGATTAACCCATTCCTCTATATAGCCGAGGCCTCCGCGTGTCTCCATAGATGCAGTTGCGACGGGAACGTTATCTCTGCATGCCATCATCTTAAGTAATGGTGTTGCTAGGCGAAGAAGCTTCTCACTTCTTGTGTCACCGTTCGCCGCTTCTTGCATACAATGAGACGTGTACATAACAGCACTTAAAGCTTGTTCGGTCGGAATAATAATATCAAGTAATTGGCTACGCATTAACGGTTTGTTTATTAAAGGTTCCCCGAATTGTTGTCGAAAGCGGGCAGCACTTAACGCCTCATTTAGGCAGCGACGCATCATTCCTGCGGCCCGAACGCCATGCGAAAGCCGTGATAAATTTACTTGGCCTAACATTTGTTTTATTCCTTGAGAGACATCCCCAACCGCATATGCTTTTGCGCCTTCGAAAATTATTTCCCCAGATGCCATGCTTTTAGTACCAAGTTTATCTTTTAGTCGAACGATACGGTAACTGTTTCGGGACCCGTCTTCCAGATGTCTAGGCATAGCGAATAGCCCCAGTCCCTTTGTACCGGTAGGTGCTCCATCGGGTCTCGCTAGCAGCAGGGCTACATCGGCATCGGCATGCGAACAAAACCATTTTTCGCCGTAGAGCTTCCAGTTGTCGCCATCGGGTACTGCAGTCAATGTTCCGTTGCCAACATCAGACCCTGCAGCCTTTTCCGTCATAAACTGCGTCCCTGTTAATCTCTGACTAAAGTCAAGGCTGGTTAATCCTTCCCAGAATAGTTTTTTCAGTTTTGCGTCCTTGGCCCATTCGAAATGGTAAGCCGATGTTTCGGATACGGATAACGGGCATAAAATTCCAAATTCAGCTTGGGAAAATAGATATTGAAATGCATATTTAATCGGAGGAGAAACAACTTGGTGCCAGCCGAGGGCTCCAGGCCGATGAGACATAGCGGCCATTTTAAAATCATTCCACGCGATCTGCTCCATTTCTTTGTAGGCAGGATGATATTCAATCCAGTCGATATCACGACCAAATCGATCCCTTGGATGCAATACGGGGATGTTTTTATCAGCCTGCATAGCCAAGTCATTTAGGCGTCCACCAGCAACCTTTCCTAGACGCTCAAGGTGTGATCTGAAATGTTGGTATTCATCCTTTGAGGTATATAGTGGCAAAAGACTTTGAAATTGGTGGTCAATTAGGAAAAAGTTTTGGCCGGAACAATCTGGTGGGATATTATCACTATCATTCAAGCCTGGCCTCTCTGCTGGATTATAGTTAGGGTCGGAATATTTTGTATTCACCATGATAGAAAACCCGCTTGCGCTTCTTCGAGATCACTGAATATGAGTAAGGTTTTAAGACTGTTATAGTGTATCAACGCTTTTCCACGAAATTTTAGAGGATTTCAATCTACTTAGAAACAACCTAGTTTGAAAATAGTAAACTTAGATCAATTTTATTCGGAAGCTATTTGATAATTTTTATCGGTAGAGTTATCCCATCTTGTACTGTCATTTTATTGTAGAGCATAGTTGGTTGAAGTATTTAAATCGAGTTTTGCTTGATTGTATTTTAAATAGGCCTGGTTAAGGCTTCACGAAGAAACATTTCGAAAAGAAGAAATAATGGCTGTAGAATTAGATAAAAATGATGATATTTGGACGGTCGTATTGCATCGCCCTGAGGTCCGAAATACCGCAGACCAACCAACAAGTAACTCGTATAAACTTCTGTGATCCAATGGAACAGGGGGCACTGGGAAGAGTTCTCCCAATCGCCACATAATGAAATTAGCTTTTTTAATTTTTAGCATGTCAGACTTCAATTAATTTAAGTTCTCTTGTCATTCTTTACCCCGGTGCTATTTTTAAATTGGCCTAATCTCATTTCTCACTCCTTACCTTAGTTATTAATGTTGATAAAAGGTTACGGCAAAATCGTCATGTGTAAGGTTTATGATGGATAACGGGACATAACTAAGCCTCTGTAATAAAACCGCTATTTTATTTTCACCAAAACTCAAGACTTTCTCTTGGTTTTTCCTCTAAAAGTCTTGCTTTTCCTCGGGTTTTGCGTCTATTTTCTCCTCGTCGGCTCCGTAGCTCAACTGGATAGAGCATCTGCCTTCTAAGCAGAGGGTTGCAGGTTCGAGTCCTGCCGGAGTCGCCAATCCTCAATGAAATCATGACCTTTCACAAAACAGCTAATAGAAAGGATTGATTTTAAGTACGGTAATATCGAGCGTCAGTATCGTTTTTTGATCACGTTACAACGGGTATCAGCAAGGACCGTACTTTCACGTCGTCGCCTTCCTCGGCGCCTAATACCCCTAGACCTAGGGTATCTAGAGGTAATTGACCAGCTTCAACACTTTCATCCACTTCTATCCATGCGCGCAGTGGCGTGCCAGTCGGTCCAAGAATTTCAATGCAATCGTCGATCGTTTGACCGAAGCGTTGTGCATCAGCGGGGTTTACGCGGCAGATTCGTTTTCGACTATAGCCGACGGTCTTGTAACAATCAAAGTCAGCGATGGCAGCCTGCAAAGTCGGCCTAGCTTTCAAAAGCCTTTCTCTATGTTCTACTGAGGCATCTTGATCTATTGTATTATCATCCTTCAGTACTACTCCATAAATCTCTGTTGCTGCTTGCATTGAGATAAGTCCAGCGCGCAAATCTTCTGTAATGCGGTGGATTTCTCGCGTCAATGGATCGCCATACCCCCCACCACCAGCTGACTGTAGGATCAACCTATCACCCTCCTTCATCGGGAAACCTCCAACTTTTCCAGGTGTGGGGAAGTCGATCCGCTTACCGTCACGAATTATAAATGATTCTACACGTGCCCCAGATTGACCAGTTAACACGCCAAACGGTGGCATAACCGCTCCATCTGAAAGTAATGAATAGGATGCACTACCGCGGGTCAGCATAATACTTCGCCGCATACCAAGTCCGCCACGATTGTAACCAGCCCCGCCGGAATCAATCCCCTGACGTGTCCATTCAATGTGCAACGGAAATCTACTTTCCAATACTTCACTTGGTTGCGCTGTACTAAGATCTCCCCAGTCGATTGCCGCCATAACGCTTGGTCCATCAGCACCTTTAAATCCACCATTTCCACCGGCCGACCATTCGTAGTGTACAAATTCTCGTCCAGTCTTCGGGTCAATTCCACCAATTAAATTATGGAATGATGTACGATGGATGTCAGCAGAAATTAATTCTGGGCAGATCTGGCTTAAGGCACCCAACATGCAAGCTATTACTCGCTTACGGATCTCACCGTGACTACCCGCTGGGGCTGGATGAGTTACGTTGACAATAGTGCCCTCAGGCGCGATTACAGTCACCGGCCGAAATGAACCATGATTTAAGGCGTGCTTTGGGTCCAGTGCTGACTTTAAAGTAATAAATACCGATGCCGCGGTAACCGCCAGAGTTGAGTTTACCGGTGCTGGAACTTGAGGAGACACGCCGGTGAAATCGGCTGTGAGCTTATCACCGGCTATCGTCAATCTAAGAGGCAGCAATAATGGTTCAAGCCCGTTTGGCCCAAAGGTTTCCAAATAATCTTCATAGTAGACATCGCCATCCGGTAAAGATGAAATCTTTTCTCGCATCCGTTTTTCCGAGCGTTTAAGATTTAAGTTTACGCTAGCTAGCAACGGATCCAGCCCGTGGCGGGAAATTAATTCGCGAAGTCTTCTCTCGGCCGTTTTACAGGCGGCCATGCCCGAATTGAAGTCGCCCAAGCGTTCATCGCGAACTCGCATATTTGATAATAACAATTCCATAACTGCGTTATTGATTTTACCACCTTCCATGATTTTTAATGGCGGAATACGGATACCTTCCTGGTATATCTCGTTTGCAGTACCGGACATTGAACCAGGGACAGACCCACCGACGTCAGCCCAATGTTCACGCACAGCAGGAAAAAATACCAATTTACCATCATGGAATACTGGATAAATGATAGTAACGTCATTTAGGTGTGTTCCACCACGATAAGGATCATTCATCAAAATGGCGTCACCCGGCGCAAGGTCATCACCGAGTTCTTTCAGGGATTGTTCAACGGACCAAGGTAAAGGTACAACATGGCTTCCAATATCCTCCGACTGAGCCACCACCTGGCCTGTAGCATCAAATAAACCACAAGAAAAGTCTCGCGCTTCATAGATGGCTACCGAGCGAGCTGTGCGGAAAACTGTAGCCCGCATCTCACGTACTACTGATATAAGGCCTTCAGTCATAATCTCTAATGTGACAGGGTCTATTTTGCTCATTTTGTTGTTTTCCGATCTAAGATCAGACTACCCGTTCGGTCCATTGATACGTTGAAGTTAGGTGGAACTACGGTAGTGGATCCAAGTTCTTCTATGATCGCAGGTCCCTCGAAAATTGTATTCAACGGTAGGTCTTCTCGCCAATAAACGGTTGTTTCTTTGGATACGCCATTAAAAATTACCTGTCGCTTATCTCGAACAGAGCCAGCCAGGTCGTTGCCACCAAGGACTGACGGTAAAGGAGGACGATCCACAGTTCCAAAGCCGGTGACACGAAAGGCTACCACTTCACCGGAGCCTCGATCTCGATGTGAGTATCGCTGTTCATAAGCTCGATGAAAGGCTTCCATCAGTTCTTCAGTATCCGTGAATGCAGCTGGCAGCATAATATTGAGCTCAAAGGACTGACCTACATAACGCATATCTAAACTAGCCTCGATTCGTATTTGATCATTGTCAAAACCGTCGGCCCTAAGCCGTTCTCTTGCCTCATTCTCCAAGGGTTTCAGAGCTCTACGGATATCACTTATATCAGAGAATTCTAGCTGCATAATCTCGGTCTTAGCTACGTCATGCCTTGTGTCTGCGACCAATAATCCAAAAGCGGAAAAGTTACCTGGGAGCGGCGGTATTACTACCCGGGCCATACCTAGTTCTTCTGCAATCAAAGCTCCATGCATTGGACCGGCTCCTCCAAAAGCAACGAGAGTAAAATCTCTTGGATCAATGCCGCGCATCACTGAAATTTCTTTAACGGAGCTGGTCATTTGAATTACCGCGAGTTGGATTATCCCTTCGGCCATGGCTTCGGTTGAAAGTTTCAACTTTTTGGCGATATGAGCTATAGCACTTTGAGCAGCTTTGACATCGATAAAGATAGAGCCACCGAGGGCGTCACTAGGAAGAAATCGACCGAGTACTACGTTGGCGTCGGTTACGGTTGGCTGCGTTCCACCTTTTCCATAACAAGCTGGTCCCGGTTCCGCACCGGCCGATTGCGGGCCAACATTTAAAAAATTACCTGCTTCCAAATAGGCTATACTCCCTCCACCTGCTCCGACGGTATTAATGTCAATTTGTGGCACCCGATTTGGATACCACCCGACCATTCCTTCTGGGTTCATACCATAGGTCCCATTTCGGATCATGCAGGCATCAGTACTCGTACCGCCCATGTCATACGTGATAATGTCATGGATATTTAGTGCTTCGGAGAGTACGCTTGCAGCGATTACACCGCCGGCTGGCCCTGATAGTAATGCGTTTACAGGCCGGTTAGCCATGCGAACCGCCGGCCAAGTTCCACCGTTTGACGCCATTACACGAACTGGGGTAGTCAAGCCTGTGTCAGCAAGCTTATCTGCCAATTGGGTTAAATACCGTCCAGTGCGCGGTGCTACAAATGCATTAAGAGCGGTAGTCGAAAACCTCTCAAATTCACGGTATTCCGGCAAAATTTCATTTGATGTGCAGACATGCACCTCGGGCATCAATTTTTGGACAATTTCAGCTGCCCGCTGCTCATGCCGAGAATTGGCATAGGCGTGCAGGAAACACACTGCAACTGCTTCAATCCCCTCCGATAGAAAATAGGTGCAGGCCGATGCAACTTGATCTTCGTTAAGATGCTTATGGATCAAGCCGTCGACAGTGCTGCGTTCATCCACTTCCATGATATGTTCACGCTGGACAATTCCGGCCGGGCGCACGGCTGTTACATCATATAGTTGCGTACGGTTTCCACGGCCTATAACTAACACATCTCGGTAGCCTCGCGTTGTAATGATCCCCAGCTTGGCTCCTTTATGTTCTAGCGCTGTGTTGGTAGCCACTGTAGTGCCATGCGAAAAACCGGTGATCTTTGGCAACTCAATCCCTGTTTTCTTCACAGCGGTTATTACGCCAAGAGCATGATCATCCGGCGTTGACGGCGTCTTCAGGGAAATCAATTTTCTTGTCTCGGAATTATAGGCAACCAGATCGGTGAAAGTGCCGCCAGTATCGATACCGACCCATAGCATTATTTCTTCTCCTTAGGTTGAAACTTAAGTACCCTATATTGCATGTTTTTAATCTACTCACGTTAAGTTCAAAGTTGCTAATATCGGTTAGAATTCTGGTCATCTTTAGTCTTCATTAAACAGGTTTCATAATAGTTTCCAAAGTATTATTTTCCGAGTAAGTGTATGGCAGAACTGAAAGAAAATTCCTACTTGTTATTTTCCCTTTCGTGCTCGCGAGTTTCTATTCGAAAAAAATAAATCACAGCTTGTGGTTCGACGAACGTGGGAGTTTTGAAGCCGTTTTTGTTGCCTCTGCTCAAAATAGTTACAGGAATTTATTAGAATAATCATGTGAGTAACGTTTGCAGACAACCCATAGAAATCATTAAGGCTACTTCTAGAGGAGTATCTGTTTTTTTAACAGAGGGTTGTAGGTTAGAAACTTTTCTCGGTCGCCAAAACCTATCGGTAAATATATTTTTATGCGATGCAACATACACTATCGTTAATTACTTAGTGTATTAATTGTAACAATCTATAAAGTTTAAAAAGGCTTCTGCTCCTTCTTTTGCATGGCTACATGCTATAGCATGCTTTGCATGTGGGATAACCATCAATTGGGAGTTTGGCAGTAAAGAATGTATTTCTGCGGACATACTCACGGGAAGAAACGGACTAGAGTCGGGATGTATGAGTAAAACAGGCTTCTTCAATTTATTTAAATCTTGGGAAAGGTCTTGAGCCATCAGCAATTCTCCAAGCGCCAATGTGACTTCAGGGTTTGAATTAGCTTGGGTCTTAGAGAACCACTGATATACATCATCTTGTACTGCACCAGCGTAAAATCTATGCTCCATCATTTTTGTTGTCCATGCCGAAAACCCCTCCTGCTCAACAGTATTTCTCCAACTCCCAACCTGATTGATATAATTGCCTCGGTGTCCCGTTGAGAGTGCCGTCACAGTCGTTATTCTATTCGAGGCATTCAGAGCTGTATAAAGCGATATTGTTCCACCGATAGATTCACCAATAAGGTGAAATTTGTCAGCGCCAGCAGCGTCTGCCACTGCAAGCACATCAGACATCATTTCCTCCATGCTCCATCTTTGACCGTCTGGCGGAATGCTTGACCTTCCGCAACCTCTCATGTCAAACCGGACACATCTAAAGTTGTTTGAAAGATGTGGCAGCCAATCTATCCAAATATCCATATCAATGCCGACGCCATGATGGAATAAAATTGTTTCCGTTGGCTTCCTCCAACGCGAAGAGGAATCCGTAATCGCATACTCGAGAAATCCATGTTTGGTCGATACCTGGGGCACGCTAATCTCCATTAACTATTTTCTAGCGCTTAAAGTTAATATTTATTCCCAACTGTTCCAATGTATTATTTCAGAAACCGGGGGACGCTTAGCAGGTTTAAATTCAGTTCCCTTAGTGTAGGCGACTGGCAGTAACGCAACCTGTGCAAAGTTGTCAGGTATACCAATAATTTTTGATATTTCTCTCTCATAGGCTAAGTGAAGCGTTGTTATGCAGGAACCAAGGCCACGCGCCCTTAACGCAAGTTGAAAGCTCCAAATCGCTGGGAATATAGACCCGCCAAGAGATAGCCATTTACGCCCTGGGGCGTTAAGAGGCATATGACTAGTATCTATGCACGGGATAACCAGTAAGGGAACATCCTCCATGTTATCCGCTAAATACTGTGCAGATTCAAACACTTTGAAATCCTGATCATCGCCTTTGTCTCTCGCAGAATTTTTCCCCTCTTCGATATAATTGCCTGCACCTTGGCGATAATAATTGGCTATTATTCGCCGTTTTTCTTTATCAGTGATGATAACCCATTGCCAACCCTGGCGATTGGAACCTGTGGGAGCCTGTTGAGAGATTTCTAAGCATTTTTTAATTTGCTGCTCTTCTACAAGCCGACTAAGGTCTAATCTCTTTCGCACCGCTCGGGTAGTTGTTAATAAAGTATCTGTGTGCTTGACATCAAATTTGGTCACGATCTCATATAACCTTATACTTGTTGCTTGGTTCTAGCGGATAGATTGCTCGGACAGTGTAATTAGTTCATTTCTCTTGGAATAATTTACACGCTATGTCTAAATTCGAATTACAATTGGAAGGTGTTTCATAAACTAGAACTCCTTTTTCAGAAATAAGGGAAACGAAAATGACGTACGAAAGTATGATTGTGGAAACAATAAAGATCAACGGGCATAACAGTGATGCTATCAATGCTTACACAGCTCGTCCCATGGGGAAGGGACCATTTCCCGGGGTCGTGTTAATACATCATTTACCTGGCTGGGATGAAACCTATCGTGAATTTACTCGAAGATTTGCTCATCATGGCTATGCAGCAATAAGCCATAATCTGTACGATCGCATTGGTTATGGACCCTCAGACGATGTGGCAGCGAAGGCACGCGCAGAGGGAGGCGTCTCCGATGACCAAATGGTTGGTGACACGAAAGGCGCAGTGCAGTGGCTGCGGTCTCAACCTTGGAGCAATGGAAAAGTTGGCTTGATTGGAAGTTGTTCTGGCGGGAGACAAGCCTTTCTTTATGCATGTAAAAGAGATGATATTGATTGTGTGGTTGATTTATGGGGTGGTCGCGTTGTGCAGGCCGAAGATGATCGTCCAGAGAAGCAACCAGTTCAACCAATTGATATGACGTCAAAGTTGTCTTGTCCATTATTAGGCATCTTTGGAAACGACGACCGTGCACCAAATGTTGAACAAGTAAATCAGCATGAAGAAGAATTGAAGAAATATGCCAAAAATTATGAATTTCATAGATACGACGATGCAGGCCATGGAATCTGGTACTATTACACGCCGCTTTACAGAGTAGAACAAGCTATAGATAGCTGGCAAAAAACATTTGCCTTCTTTGAAAAATATCTTTCGGTGTAATTATTATGTGTACTTCTATTGTTGAAATCGTCGATGCAGAGGGAAAAGGTAAGGATGGTAACTCATGGTTTAAATTGAGGCAGGCGGTTGTTTGTTATGATCATCCTCACCACGCTCTTCTAGAGGAGGCGATAACTATTGATTTCATGAACGGAGAAGAAGGCATTGGAAAGCGAACTGCTGTTGAATTAACTCTTGAATCAGCAAAGGCGCTTCAAGGAGCACTTAACCGCGCGATTGAACAAGCGGAAGAAGAAATTGCAGAGGTTTCTGACTAGAAAAACCGAGCGGTAAACAAATAGGCAAAAATATCGACGTGAGTTTTAAAAAACTCTGTTAGAAGTCATTTCTTAAAAAATTACAGTTTTAAAAGTGTATTCTGTTTTTTTCTGTTACGTCAGCGTTCCGCTCTATCAGTTTTGTTGGGGCGCGGTTCTAAAATATAAAGGCCAAATTGTCTCATTTGCTTCATCGAAAGGTCATACGCTACTGGCAGTTTTAGGCCAACCTGGCTTGCAAAATTTTCAGTTTTTCTGCCATGTAATCAGGAACAAACATAATATTTGTTTCTAATTCATCAAATTTGTCTTTTAAAGCAATTTAAAAAATCAGCTAAGATTTGTGCACACTCAGCTGCATGAGATGTAATTAAAAAATGCGCAGAGTCACGTATTATTACAGAGCTTTGGTTGGGTATGCAGGCTTGCAAAGTCTTTGTAATCTGCACCATCTGGGTATTAGCGTGAGCACCTCTCACTAATAACACTGGCATAGAGAGCTTGGCGTAGTCATCAGCTTTCGCTCTGAAGCTAAGGGCAGTGTACCAATCTAGCACATTGTTATAAGCTGTTTTTCGACAATATTGTTGCACGGAATTGGGCATTGAATCAAAAGAGCCATTGCCACCCCAAAAATCTATTATAATTCTTGCGGCATCTTTGTTCTGCGCGTTAAATGCCGCCTCAAACTCATCCTTAATTTTTATCGTTTCTTCAAATAAATAACGATGTCTGTAGGTATCAATAAGTGTTATAGGATTTGCCTCAAATGTTGATATGCTGAGAATTTCGAACCTATCCGACAGGGCGCTAGCTAATGCCACCATTCCACCGAACGAGTGTCCTACTAAATGGACGGGCTGTCCAATTTTCTCTACTACTGCTTCGATAATATCAATTAGATTGTTCATTCCATAGTTATCAGTGCTTCGTAATTCTTCGGTAGAACCATATCCACAAAGGCTAGTACTGATAAAACGGTAATATGGGGGCATTGATCTTTGTACTGCGCTCCAAGCGGAAGGAGTGCTGAATGAGCCGGGAATAAATAGTATCGCTGGACCTTCTCCATACTCAATGTAATCTATTTTTTTTCCTTTATGGGTAATCACTCTGGCTGCTCCCGGTTTGCTAAAAGTTACCAAACGTTAGCTTTAAGTTTGTCCAATAGTATATTAATACAAAACCATTAATAACCTGGGCTACTTTAGATTACTAGAAACGAAATGGAGCCAAACAAACTGATCAAAATGTCTGATAAGAAAATAACCTCATATACAAGAGAAGGGCTCTGACTTGGAATTTGATGTAAGAGAAGACGGGACACCGTTTTCGCCAAATTTTGATGATGTGTATTTTTCTTCGGAGAATGGCTTGGCTGAGACAGAGTATGTCTTTTTGCGAGGAAATGGTCTGCCGCAGGCTTGGGAGCGGAGAGAGGACTTTACTATAATTGAAACGGGCTTTGGTACTGGATTGAATTTTCTTGCCACTTGGAAGGCTTGGCGTGAAACGCAACCAAAAACTAGTAAACTCAGATTTTTCACGATCGAGGCTTTTCCACTTACTGTTAAACAGATTTCTGACAGTTTAAAAAATTTTACTGAGTTAGAGACTTATTTAAGTTGTTTTTGCTCTGTTTACTCTAAACCAACTACTGACCGCTACAATCTTCTTTTCGAAGAGGGGAGCGTGGAGATCACCATATTCATAGAGGATATCAATATTGCTTTACCTAAACTAAACATCCTGGCAGATGTGTGGTTTCTAGATGGTTTTAGTCCTGCTAAAAATCCAGCTATGTGGACACCGGTGCTCTTCAATGAAATGAGACGTCTAAGCGGTAAAGGAACAAGCTATGCGACTTTTACATCTGCTTCAATGGTACAAAAGGGACTTAGAGAGAACGGGTTTAAAATAAAAAAGCAGCCAGGGTTTGGAAAGAAAAGGGAGATGCTTTCCGGGGTGTATTGTCCTTGAGCTGATTATGGAGATCTGTTGAATAAATACAAATATGGTTTAGTTCTGTTTGAGTAAAAAAGGGAAGGGTTATGAAATCACCAAATTACTGCATTACCACTGTGGCAGAATGTCAATCGAAATGCCTTCCTAGAAATTTAGAATTATGTCGGCAACTAAAGACTTATCTAGAGGACAAAGTAACTAATACTTTAATTTACTTTGGCGTTCTTACCACTGGCAAATATGCTGGAGCGCTAGCTTATTTTGAAAATTATCCAACGTTAAGAGATTTCGAACACGCTTTTGAAATTTATCAAGACTCTTCCTATTATCAGAGGTTATTTGACGGAGAGACGACCTCTATTAAATCAAGTAATTTCATTAAATACAGTCCTGTAAGCTACGAGCAGGATCTAAAAGTGAAGGGGCGTTATCTTGTTCTGACTAGGGTAAAAACGGACAGGTCCATGCTAACATCAATAAATAAGCTCGCTCCAATCTTTTCGGGAACTGGCGCACTTACATATAGATTAGGATCAATCATAACCGGCGAAAATGCCGGCAACGAACTTTTAGCCGTTTCTTACAGGTCGATGGAGCAGATAGAAAAAGCTTACGATCTGCTGGCTAATAATTCGGATTACGTTCATCTAGTTAATAATGTAACAGTAAATTCAAGGAATATTGTTAAACTCGGATTTTGATTATCATAGTTCTAAATTAGTGTCTTTAATAAGTCATCTAGTTAAAATTTTGCAAGGGTACCGACGGCTGCCGGTCGTGTTGCTTATTTAGAAAAGATCGCGCAGTTTCTACTCTTCCATCATTTATTAGCGCGGACAGATAGGTGTTTTGGATCAAGTCTCGTTGCGCCCTGGACCCTCCAATTCTGACCACTTCATCTGCGATTGGCTCTAATGTGGTTATCACGTTGCTCCAGTCTTTTTGGGCATGTGATATAAAGGCCTTTACCAATTCTGCTGGGACTAAACCAGCGGGTAATTTCTCTTTTTGTCCAGCTTCAATTAAAGCGTCATGCCATGTATTGACATCTTCTTGATCATTTAACGCTATTGACGGTAATGCGCCGTGTGCATCAACAAATACCATGGGTTTCGGAAAGCTGTTTTTTCTAAATTCGAGTAGTTCTTGCCAATGTTTCTTAGATCTATCCATTCCGGCTAGTTCTGAACGCCAAAGTAATGCGGCGCCGTCGGTAAATACATTTATTGAGGGACTATTGGAAACTTTTGGTGAACAGTATTTCTCGTATATTGGTAAAACGCTTTCATGCTCTCCAAGCATTAGTTTCGATAAACAGAAATGCCACCAGCAGTGGCAGCTAAGATAATTATCAAGAGCGTAATCGGGCAGCCATTTTTCTAAATAATCCGCAACCACTTTATCTTCGCCTGCCTCATAAAGCGCATGGGCCCAAACATGTGCTGTGTGGGCACTCCTTGGATTTTGTTTTAGAGCATTTTCGACCATTTCGCGCCCTTTCACCCACTCCCCAACTTCTACAAGGGCGAAACCATAAACGGTTGCAAACCACCAATCGTCGCCATATGCGCCAGCTAATGGCCTTAAAAGCTCAACTTGTTCATTTTCTCGATCAACACGCCCACTGAACCCTATTAGTCCGAAAACACTGCATGCAGGTGCTAGAGCAAACGCGTCGGTGGGATGCTCGTTGACGTGTTTTCGAATAAGTTCTAGTCCAGCTGGCCCCCGTCCACTTGTAAGTAGCTGGAAAATCTGTGCGTGTTGTCGTTCTCGGTCCGTTGCATTGGCTGCTAACTCAACTGCCTTCTCGGCAGATTGTTTTGCATCGGGCATTTGCCCTTTAAGTTGAAGTATTCGGGCTTTTGCAGAGTACGCTAGAGCAAAGTTTGGATCAGCATTAATGCATTTGTCCAGCGCATTTTCAACATTTCCCGTCGCTGATAAAATTGCGTCAACTGCTTCAATATAAGCCTGTCGAGCGCCGTCAGAAGATGTTGATATTTGTAAATCATATCTGTCTTTTAAAACCATGGAACCCCCGAGATTTTGCTATATTATAGCTCAATTTTTAGAATAAAAATAATATCTGGTTAACTCAACTAAACAAGTCGCAGAATAAAATAAAAGGTTTATTTGGATGTAAGAGCTTTTTAAATCAGCGATAGGTTTATCGAGCACTCAATATGATCATCTATAGGCGGGGTTATTCATGATTTACATGGTTGAAATGAATTTAATTGATAAAAATAGGCGTAAGGACTGGGATATGTGGTATGAAGAGCATACAAAGATGCTTCTAACATTCCCTGGATTTCATGCAACGCAGAGGTTCGAGTGCATGTCCGATGCAAAAGCACCTTTTGTCGCCTTACACCATGTTGATGGGCCAGAGTTCTTCAAAAGTGATGCATACACAAATAATGCAGGCCCTGGGGGGACGGGTGAATGGCGAACCAAAATGAATAATTGGAGTAGAAACTTATTTCAGGGTTTAGAAACGACTCCAAATATTTCTTTTAATGAGTATCTCATTATTATCGAAGAAGCATGCGACCTGACGTCTGTTAATAATCTTGAGATTGTTTGGTTAGAAAGCGTTGGCCTCGATAAAGATATAGATAAACGAGGCTTCGGGTGTGTGAATTCTATGACTGACATAAAACAGTTACTTGAAGTGCCGAGTGTTCGGGTTCTTAAACCGTTGAATAAACGCCGGACTGAAGTTGATTTGCGCTTTAGTACATGACTTTATATTAATTGCATACCACTTGCTCTTCTTTATTCTGTTTTGAGTTGTTTTTGAATTGAGGCCATGATCTAGAACATTTTTTTATAGTAATCTATTTCAAAAATAAAAAATTTAAGCGGGAGGTATCCATTGGAATTAAAAGGTAGAGTAGCTTTTGGACGGATGGACGCAGTAACTTTTGGCCGTCCTGCTAATGAAGCATTGCTAGAAGAAATAAAGAATTACGATGCAAATCGTGTTTTTCTTTTAGCGAGTGGTACTTTAAACCGTAATACAGATGAAATAGAAAAAATCCGCAGAAGCCTTGGAAATAAATGTGTTGGTGAATTTTTCGATATGTCTCCGCATACACCGCGGAAGGACGTCGTCGCGGCAACAAAACTGGCAATGGAAAAAGAAGCGGACCTGATCGTTACTTTTGGTGGCGGGTCTCTGACAGATGCTGCCAAGGCTATTGCGCTTTGTATTTCAAATAATATAACCGAAGTAAGCAAGCTCGATGAGCTGCGCAATGGCAACAGTGTAGACGGCGGTACACTAATTGGCCCGTCAATTCCACAAATTACAATACCAACCACATTATCAGGTGGTGAATTTAGTGCAATTTCTGGCGTAACAGATGAGTCTTCCAAAACAAAAGAATTATTTAGGCACCCTGGTATCATGCCTAAAGTCGTTATCCTTGATCCAGCTCCCACAATTCACACACCCGAGTGGTTGTTTTTGTCAACGGGAATTCGGGCAGTTGATCATTGCGTTGAGGGAATTTGTTCGATGCGCTCTCATCCCTTTGGTGACGCGCAAGCTATTCAGGGATTATCATTATTATCTTCTGGATTGATATCGGTAAAAAACAATCCCAGTGATTTAGAGGCGCGTTTAAGCTGTCAACTAGGCACATGGATGTCAATGGCTCCGCTTGCCAGCGGTGTACCGATGGGTGCTAGTCATGGCATAGGTTATGTTCTTGGAGCTGCCTTCAATATTCCCCACGGCCACACATCTTGCATCATGTTGCCAGCGGTTATGCGATGGAATGAAACAGCGAACTATCCCCGGCAAGTTAGAGTTTCCCAGGCCATGGGGGATCCTGGAACATCTGCGAGCGAGCTGTTAGAGAAGTTAATTCGAGACTTGGGCATGCCAACTCGGCTCTCTGATGTTGATATTAACGCGAAAGACTTTGCATCGATTGCGGAAAAGGCTATGGGGACGCCGTGGGTCCCGCACAACCCAAGGAAAATCAATGGTCCTTCGGATGTTCTTGAAATTTTAAAATTAGCAGAATGATTAAGATTGTTGAGGTTTAACGTTTGCGAGACCAATTTTTATTAAAACGGCAGCACCTGTGCAATAGGAGGCAAATATAAAGCAAATAGATTCAACTGATATGTTACCGTCGATTAAAAATCCCATGCATGGGGGGCCAAGGGCAGAAGCTAAGACGGTAATGGCCACGACAAAAGAACGGATACTACCAAGGTATTTTGGGCCATACAATTCTGCCCATAGAGCAGTTATTCCTGTATACATCATGCCTACATTCAAGCCGAGGAGTAGAAGATATGGCCAAGCCCAATAGGGATTGGAAAAATTCCAAATAATGAGTAAAGCCGCTATTTTTGGAATGAGAAATAGTGGTACTGCTTTAACAGCACTAATTCTGTCAATTAATGGTCCAAAAAATAATGAGGCCGCTACAGAGCCGACCGCGTAGACCCAGTAGCTTCCAGTAATCCAAATTGCGCTCCAGCCTTTTGCATCGGCGAGAGTTAAATGATGAAAAAATAGCCCGGTCCCGATGAAGGAGGGTGCGATCACTGCTGGCATTATCAAATAAAAGCGCCAGTGATGAAGCATTTCTCGCCTAGTCCAACTTTTTACAAATTCTGACTCTTTTTTGTATGTTGCTGTATTCTCGTCGGGATTTTTTAAACTGTTATTGCTCGACCTGGATAACAGCCACATAACAAGTGGGAAAAAAATTAGAAATAATAATCCAGTTGCTATTCCATATGTTTGTCGCCAACTAAAGATTGAGATGGCTAATACCACTAGCAATGGAAGAAAAGATTCGCCGACAGCATAGCCTAAGGCCGCAATGGCTATAGATTTTCCTCTATTAATTGAAAAATATTTCGCCATCGTTGTGACAGCAATATGACTGGTTAAACCTTGGCCCGATTGCCTGAGGCAGAATATCACCGGTATTAGCAGCCAAGCGATTGGTACAATTGAAATAAATAGTCCAGATGCGCAAAGGCCTAAGAAAACAAAAAATGTATAGTTTTTTAACTTGAATCTGTCGATCAGTTGTCCCGTCCATGGTAAGCATACTGCGCTCAGAACGGTGCCAATCATGTAGATACTACCCCATTCACTGTGACTTAGTTCAAATTCATTTTGAATACTGGGACCGAAAGCACCAATAAAAAACGTCTGACCAAGACTTGAGGAAAAGGTCATCAAGAAGCCAAATATGAGAAGGTGGGGGGAGTGCTTTATAAGAGCAGTATAGCTCAACGGTTTGGATTTCATCTCTATGCGTTTAAAAAAGTGGTTGGTAAGTGATTAACGAAACTTTACTGACGTCACTGTTACAGAAAACAGCTTACAATGGCCCTTTTCTATATATCCGTATATTTTTGTATCAGGTCCTTTAAAGCAAAAACTTCATCAGGGTTGCTGGCCCACTTACTCGTTCCGCCCATCGCACTTGATGGGATCAATATTCTCTTAACGCCCAACTTGGCCATTTCTGGTATCGCGCTTAAATCATCTGGGACTGAAACAGTAAATTCTACTTCATCTGGATCTCTCCCACAGTCCCGTGCAGTACTTTTTACAAGTGAAAAAAGGTCTTCAGGGCATCCACGGGCAGGGAAAAAACCATCTCCAATTCTGCCAGCTCGAATAGCTGCAGCTTTACTATGCCCACCAACTATTATTGGGATGGCCTTGTTAATTGGTTGCGGCCGACAAAAAACCGGTCCAAAGTTTATTAGATCTCCATGGAACTCAGCAATTTCATCTTTCCAAAGGGCTCGCATTGCGGTGATACATTCGTCCGTTCTTTTGCCCCTTTTTTCAAATGGTACACCAATAGCTTGAAATTCTTCTTCTAGCCATCCAACACCAATGCCGAGGTCTATTCTACCGCCAGACATATAGTCGAGCGTTCCAAGCTGCTTGGCTGTCACAACGGGGCTTCTTTGAGGAACAATTAAAATTCCGGTGGCAAGTCTGATTTTTGTTGTCGCGGCCGCCAAATAGGCCATGTAAATTAAGGGATCGGGTAAGTCGATATTTTCAGTCCCATCCCCTAGTCTGCGTGACTGCGAATAGGGATAGGCTGATTTGTAATCCTGCGGGATAACAACATGATCAACTGTCCAAACACTCTCGAAGCCGACTTCTTCCGCCGCCTGAGCGATTGCTATAGCTTTAGTTGGATCAACATTAGGGCCTGTGTTTAGGTACCGAAGTCCAAATTTCATTAAAATTTTCCCGTGTAATATTTCGTGACGTATCGCAATTTGATCATTAAATTATGACATACTTTCAATTCCGCTAACTTTACCAAGTACTCACCTTATGTTCAAAAATCACATCTTTAAATATTTATTTTGCCAAGTTGGCGTAAGTTTAATGATTTTCTCCAATAGTTTTGCGGATACTAAGAGACCACAACCAGAAGAAGGCTTCGGGCGTCAAGAAAGCCAGCAAATTGTAGGAAGGTCCATAATGGTAGCGACCGCACATCCAATCGCTTCTAAAGTGGGCTTCGAAATACTTAAAAAGGGTGGTACAGCAGCTGACGCAGCAATAGCGATCCAGTTGGCATTAAACGTAGTAGAACCGCAATCTTCGGGCATAGGTGGTGGCGCTTTTGCTTTATACTGGAACGCGCGGGAAAAAAAATTAGAGTCATATGATGGTCGAGAAACAGCGCCAAAATCGGCTACAGCGGATATGTTTCTCGATAAAGATGGTATGAAACGACAGTTCTGGGATGTGGTTCCGGGGGGACTTTCAGTGGGCGTTCCAGGGACGTTGGCTCTCTTGGAAAAACTTCACCTAAACTTTGGCTCAATCGCTTGGAGGGAGCTTTTTGAACCGGCAATTGATTTGGCTGCAAATGGATTTCCAGTATCGAGTCGACTTGCGAAGTCTATAAAAAGAGCAAGATTGAAAAAGCTGAAGTTCTTTGACGATACGCAGAACATATTTTTTAAAAAAGATGGTTCAGAATATTCACCCGGTGAAATAATTCGAAATAAAAAGCTTGCACAGACGTTCAAAATAATTTCCCAACACGGGTCCAAAGCGCTCTATCACGGCGTGATAGGTGATCAAATTGTGAGAACTGTTAAGTCGAGTAGGGTGAATCCCGGTATAATGGAGGAATCCGATCTTGAACGCTACGAGGTTAAAGAACGAACACCGGTTTGCTTGCCGTATAGAGATTATAAAATCTGTGGAATGGGGCCACCGAGTTCCGGTGGGCTAACAGTTGGCCTTATTCTAGGCATTCTGGAAAACGCTCAACTTAAGGACATTGGGCGCAGCGTCGAAGGAATGCATTTATTCATTGAAGCATCAAAATTGGCATATGCTGATCGTAATTTATATATTGCTGATAGTGATTTTGTTTCCGTTCCTAGTCAGGGCCTGATGGATAAAGCTTATTTGAAAGAGCGATTTACAAAAATTGCTAGAGCTCCCATTGAAAAGGCTAAACCAGGAGCCCCGCCTGGTTCTGAGGAGTTACTGCGACAATTGCATCAGCATAAAGAGAGTGTTGGGACTACGCACTTTTCAGTGGTTGATAGTTATGGCAATTCACTCTCATTAACCTCTACGATAGAAACAGGTTTCGGCAGTCGATTAATAGCTGGTGGATTTTTACTCAATAATGAGATGACAGATTTTGCGTTTGTTCCGAAGAAAAAGGATGGGCTGATCGCAAATCGTGTTGAAGGTGGTAAAAGACCCAGAAGTTCAATGTCTCCAACCATCGTTTTAAAAAATAATAAACCATATTTATTACTTGGTTCTCCAGGTGGATCACGAATTATATCTTATGTAGCGAAGACAATAATTTCAGTTTTGGATTGGGGAATGGACCTTCAGTCCGCCATAAACTCAGGTCATGTTGTCAATAGAAATGGCGTAACCGAACTTGAAGAAGCGTCGGATGCGTTGGGCTTAAAAAAAGGGTTAAGCCAACTTGGGCACCAAATAAAGGTGCGGAACTTAAATAGTGGCATTCAGATGATACAAATAAACGATGATGGAACTTTAGTTGGTGCCGCCGACCCAAGGCGAGAAGGACTCGTGATTGGAGATTAGTAGCTGTAGAAATGGGAGATAACTGAATGCAATTCGGTACAATGGTTGTTCCTCGGGCATCCGATTGGAGAATTATAGTCGATCTAGAAAGAATGGGGTATGATAGCGTTTGGACCCCAGACTCTCAAATGATCTATTCAGATACGTATGCAATACTGGCGTTGGCAGCATCAAATACGTCACGTATTAGACTCGGTACTGGGGTAGCTATAGCTTCTACCCGCTTGGCGCCGGTTACTGCGCATTCAATTGCGACCATTAATGCACTCGCCCCAGGTCGCACCTTTTTAGCTATTGGAACTGGCCACACTGCGATGCGTGTAATGGGAATGAACCCCATGAAAATAGGCGAGTTTCGGGAATACTTGCGGGTAGTAAGAGCACTGGTAGCTGGTAAGGAGGTAGAGTTTAGTCACAAGGGAGAAAAGAGAGAGATCAAATTTCTTCATCAAAAAGAAGGGTTTATCAACGTCGAACAGCCGGTCCCAATATATGTAGCTGCTGATGGTCCTAAAGCTTTGATGGCAACTGGTGCCTATGGTGATGGTCGAATATGTTCTTACAATCAAACAAAGGCATTGCTCATGCAAAGCCTTAAGAAAATAGAACTTGGAGCCTCTGAGGCGAATAGGGTTTTGCCAAGTGTTTTCCATACTTCGGCCCTTACTTATGCCTGCGTTTTAAAGCCAGGCGAAAATATGGTGTCAGATAGGGTCATTGATGAAATTGGTGCTATGGCACTTGCTGCTCTCCACTATTGGTATGAGCTCTATCAATATAACGGAGATACAAGTAGTATCGCTAAGAGTTGTCAAAATCTTTGGGATGAGTATTTAGCATTTACAGAAAAAATGGAAACACCGCCTTCCAAAAGGTTTCAACAAATACACTTAGGACATTGTGCATTTGCCGTGCCCGAGGAAAGACGTTTTGTTACGGAGAATTTGATTAGAGCAACGGGAGGCCTTGTGGGAACTCCTGATGAGATAATTTCGATGCTGGAAGAAAGGGAAGCTATGGGGTTGAATGAAGTAGCTCTACTGCCCTCTATGGATCAAGCAAGAGTAAATTTAAGCGATTTTGCAGAGCTTGTGATGAAGCGTTATCGGTGCTAACGAATATATGTAATTTGGAGAATAATATAAAAGATGTCGGGTAATGAAATACATCTAGAGTCGTTTATTAAAATTTAACGTAATGAAAAGAAATTAGGAGTTATGTATGAGCGCGAATAAAATTACCGGTCGTTCAGCGTTCCTGGCCTTGCTTAAAGATGAGGGGATTACGCATCTTTTTGGAAATCCGGGTACAACAGAGTTACCGATCATGGACGCGCTTTCTGAGCACCCAGACTTAAATTATCTTATGAGCATGCAAGAATCGCTCGTTGTTTATATGGCAGAGGGTTACTCAAGAGCGTCGGGAAAATTGTCAGCATGTAATGTGCACGTTGCCCCGGGTCTTGGAAACGCGATGGGAGCGATTTACGCCGCAAAATTTGCAAATACACCTATTATCATTACAGCCGGTCAACAAGAGTTAGGCCATGGCCTTACCGAACCTTTATTATATGATTCGCTTGTGCCTATGGCGGAACCTCTTGTTAAATGGGCAGTTGAGGTAACGAGACTACAAGACCTTCCGCGCATTGTTCGTCGTGCCGCAAAAATTGCAATGACACCGCCGATGGGTCCAGTTTTCATTTCGCTTCCTGGAGATATTTTAAATGAAGAAGATGCGCTTGAGTTGGGAAGCAGGACACGGATCCAAACAAAAGTATGTCCGACAGAGGAAACCCTAAACGCTCTAGCTGACAGGATGATTGAAGCAAAAAATCCTGTTATACTTGCCGGGCACGAGATAGCTACGGACCGTGCTTTTGAAGAAGCGGGAAATATAGCCGATGTTCTTGGATGTGCTGTCTATCAACAGACAGTGCAATATGGTGCTCATTTTCCATCCACGCATCCCTGTTTCATGGGAGCTTTGTCCAGAGATCAACAGCAGGTTAGAGATGTCCTTTCTCCATACGATTTACTAATTGTATTAGGAGCAGACGTTTTGCGCATGTCAGTTTGGGCTCCAGTTGAACCCTTACCGGATGGAATGCCAATAATTCAGATTGGTCAACGCGATTGGGAGATGGGAAAAAACTTTCCGACTGAGATGGCGGTGAGGGCAGATATAAAGGAAACGATGGCAGCTCTCACGCCAATTTTAGAAAGAAGGGGGGGCCAAAACCTAAAATCGAAATCAACCAAGAATAAAGAGGTACTTCGAAGTAAAAACTGGACGAAGACAAGAGAAGGCCTGACAAAACAATTAAAGGAACTTCCGAAATCGGGAGCGATTGATCCTTCCTGGATGTTGATGACGATAATAGACTCTATGCCTGAAGACACCATTTTCGTAGATGAAGGAATTATAAGTACAAGGTCTTTGCCGGCTCTGCTTCCATATAGAGATGAGATATCTCTGTTTGGTATGGCTAGTGGGGGCATTGGATGGGGCGTTCCAGCAGCGTGTGGAGTACAAGCGGCTTATCCGGACCGGCAAGTAATTGCTGTCATTGGTGATGGTAGTTCGATGTACTCAATACAGGCTCTTTGGACTGCTGCAAATCAGAGGTTACCTATAAATTACATAATTTGTGACAATGGAGGCTATCGGATAATAAAAGAACGTTTGTATGCCTTCCATGGTAATGAAAATTTTATAGGAATGGATTTTAAAGAACCTGCAGTTGACTTTGTCGGGCTTGCCAAATCACTAGGGCTGCCATCTACGCGTGTAACCAACCACAATGAGCTGGTGCCGGCTTTGCAAGAGGCGTTAGATAATAGGGCTGGACCAAACCTGATTAGCGTGTCAGTTGATAAGGGAAGATTTTAAGCCCTAATACAATTACTTTTCTTAGCTATTGTCTATTGTAGTTTAAATTTTACAAGGGCTCACAACCTTTCCAGTTTTTGCTGCCTCCAGTACGGCAAGTGTAGCACTGAGTGTGTTCGCAGCATCTCGTGCGCTAGAACGAGGCTCTTCTTCGTTGTTAATTACCTTGCCAAAATGTTCTACCTGGCTAACTAAGGGGGAGCCAGGCCCGATTACCTTTTGTGTCTTTAGCATAGGAAAGTGCCATGCAGCTCGGTCCGGCGATGGGTATTTCCACAAGCCCATTTTAGGAAATTCTAAAGAGCCGTCGGTACCTACGAAGCGATAGCAACAATTCCCCAAATGCGCAAAATCTTGATTTTCGCCCGTTGATGCCTCGAAAGACCAGGGGCTTGGACCGGCGTCAGTGAGAAAAATAGAACCTAGTGCGCCAGTAGAAAACTGCATTGTAATAGCTGCACTATCCTCCACTTCAAAACCGCGTGTCGTATTAGATACGTGCGCCGTTACTGTCTCGATATCACCGCAAATCCAACGAAGGCAATCAATGTCATGGATGAGATTAGTTAGTATTGGTCCACCACCTTTTTGAGTACGCCATTCAACATCATAGTATTCGTCGTGCTTTTTCATCGCCCAAATAGCGGAAACACCTATTAATCTTCCAATCTCACCAGATTGTATGGCGTTTCGGGCAGCCTCTATCTGTTTATTAAAGCGTCTATAGTGTCCAGAAATAATAGGTATGCCAGTTTGCTGTGCGATCGTTACCAAAGCTTCTGCATCATAAATTGTTGTTGCTAACGGTTTTTCAATCAGTGCAGGAATATTATTTTTAGCACAAAGTACGCCTTGATTTTTATGTAGATCGCTTGGCGTTGCTAATATTATCCCATCGACTAATCGCCCTTGAAATAATTCTTCAAGACTTGCAAAAAAAGGAACTCCTAAATCTCTTGCATGCTTCTTTGCTTCAGTTGTTACATCGACTATGGCTGCCAACTTGCAATTGCTTGAATTTTCTATAGCAAGTGCATGTTTTTTTCCAATAACTCCAGCCCCAACAAGACCAATATTAATTTCTGCCATAATCTTCCTAATACTCAGTGGTTATGATCAAAAGTTGTAACTTTATTAACCAATGTTCGCTGAACTGCATCACGCCATCCTTTATACTTTCTCTGACACTCCGCAGGTGACATTGCAGGCTTGAAACATCTTTCTCTAGCCCATCTTTTTTCAAATTCTTCAGGAGCTGGCAAAGCCTCCATATAGAGACCAGAGAGGTAAGCTGCTCCAAGGGCGGTCGTTTCGAGATTAACTGGGCGATCGATGTTAGACATAAGAATATCAGCTAAAAATTGCATTGCCCAATTATTTGCGGCTAGTCCACCATCTACTCTTAATGTTGTTTCTATTTCAGAACCAACTGCCCAATCGCGTTTCATTGCTTCTAGGAGATCTCTTGTTTGATAACAGACCGCTTCAAGAGCTGCTCTTGCAAACTCTTCCCTTCCAGTATCCCTTGTTATACCAAATATCGCACCTCGACAGTCGGGGTCCCAATAAGGAGCACCAAGGCCTGTAAATGCTGGAACGAGATAAATATCCTGTTGCTTGTCTGAACGTTCTGCTAGTCCAGAAGTTTGTTTGGCATCATCTACTATTCGGATTCCATCTCGTAGCCATTGGACTGCGGCACCAGCTATAAAAATAGAACCTTCTAACGCATAGCTTACATGACCGTTTATTCCATGAGCGATCGTCGTGAGCATTTTATTGGTAGAAGAAACAGCATTCTCACCGGTATTTAATAAAGCAAAACAGCCGGTGCCATATGTTGATTTTACCATTCCCGGACTAAAGCAAGCTTGGCCGATAGCTGCAGCTTGTTGATCTCCTGCAATTCCGGTAATTGGGATTTTGACGCCAAAAATATCAGGACTGCTCATTCCAAATAATCCTGTACAATGGTGAACTTCGGGAAGCAATGCTCTAGGGATATTAAAAAGGTTCAGTAATTCATCGTCCCATGCTTTTTTATGAATGTTGAATAGAGAGGTGCGTGACGCATTCGTAATATCCGTAGCATGCACCGCACCGTTCGTTAAGCGCCATAGAAGAAATGTATCTATAGTGCCAAAAGCCAGTTTCCCTTGCGTGGCGGCCAGCCTCGCTCCACTGACATTATCTAATATCCAGCTTATCTTTGTGGCTGAAAAGTATGGATCTAATAGCAAACCAGTTTTCTCATTGACCGTCACCTCAAGGTTTTGACTTCTTAGCTTTTCGCAAAGCTTTACTGTTCTACGATCTTGCCAAACAATTGCCCTATATATTGGCGTGCCTGTTTCTCGGTCCCACAAAATAACTGTCTCTCGTTGATTTGTTATCCCAATAGATAACAAATCCGAGGATGCTATTGATGCTTTTGCGATAGCATTATTACAGGTTTTTAGAGAAGTTTGCCATATATCCTCAGGGTCGTGTTCTACCCATCCAGAATTTGGAAAATGCTGATTAAATTCCCTCTGATCACTACTTATAATATTTAGGTTTTCGTCAAAAATTATTGCTCGTGTAGATGTCGTTCCTTGATCAATAGCGAGTATATATTTTGTCATAGGATTTGAGCCTCTGGCATGAAACTGTCTGTGGGGATACAACCCAGTTTTTACAATGTCTTTAAAAAAGCTTATAACAAAGCCGATCAAGGTCCTATATTAATAATAGGCTATCTGCTACGTTAAAAGCTGCTGTCGGTAGTACTGAGCAGATTCTATAGGGTTTAGTGTGACTCCTTTAATTACAAAACTTAGTTATGATTTTTTCCGTACTTTTACTGATAAAACGCTCCCATTTTTATCAGAGCACGGCTGGGATAAGAAGTATGGTGGGTTATTTGAAACTTTAGATAGCCAAGGTAAAAACGGGCCGGAGAATTTTCGCCGCGTAATGGTGCATGGCCGACAACTTTTTGTCTTTTCGCGTTGGAGCGCGCTTACCGGTGATAAAACCTTTGAACGAATGGCCAATAATATATTTGCATATTTAATAACCAACTTTTGGGATGTAGATCACGAAGGCTGGTATAGCAGAGTGACTGTAGATGGAAAACCCCTTGATCTTACAAAAGATTTATATGCACATGCTTTTGTGTTGTTTGGTCTTGTACATTATGCTGAGTATATCGGGAAGAGGGATGCTGAGCCTTGGATACGAAAGACAATAAGGGTGTTACAGGAACATTTTCTGCGCTCAGATGGGTCGTATAAAGAGAAAATGAACCGTTGCTTTTTAGATAAGACGGATAATCAAAGATCACAAAATCCTCACATGCACCTTCTTGAAGCGGCATTAGCCTTGAGCAAATGTTATGAGGGTAATCAATATAGTTCACTTGTAAAATCACTATTAACACTTTTTTGTGAAACGTTTTTAGATAAGAAAAAACTAATTATTCGTGAATATCTTAATAGGAATTTTAATCCGAATAAGGAGATTGGACATATCATTGAACCTGGCCACCATTATGAATGGGCGTGGTTGTTAAACTGGACGGCCGAGACATTAGACCAACCAGAATTAAAAGGCCTTGGCGCCAGAATATTAAGTCAATCGCTAGAATTTGGTTGGGATAAGGAGTTTGAGGGAGTTTTTGACCAAATAAACGCGAAAGATGTGACTATATTGAAGAGTTCGAAACGGTTGTGGCCTGTTTTAGAACTGATAAAGGCTCTATGTGTATATCCCAGTGAGCTGAACTTAATCTACCTTAGAAATTGTCTAGAAACCGTTTTAGAGCATTATCTTAAAGAAACAGGTACCTGGGTTGAACACTACACGCAGAATTGGCAAGTGCTTTCAGATAAAATGCCAGTCAGTAGCGCATACCATTTAGGAATGGCGTGTCTTGAATTAGAGAAATTTAACGATTCGTAAATTCCGAAATGCTTATATATTTAAAATAAAACTTTAACTTAAGAGATTTAACCAGTTTTTGAGATATACGAGCTCAGGTTTTGATCAAAAGTTAAACAATAGAGGAACTAAATGTAAATTTCACTGGACGTAAGCGCAGGAAAAGCCAATATATACAAGACTCAGAATTTAAAAGTAGAGTTTGTGATGAAAATAGCTGAATCAAAATTTTCTATAGGCGCCATAGTGCGTCATCGAGTACATGACTTTCGGGGTGTTATCTTCGACGTAGACCCCGAATTTGATAATTCAGATGAGTGGTATCAATCAATTCCTGCCGACAAAAGGCCCCGTAAGGATCAGCCCTTTTATCACCTCCTCGCGGAAAATCCTGAAAATTATTACGTTGCTTACGTCTCAGAGCAAAATTTGGTTGAAGACGGTGATAATGGCCCAGTTGGTCATCCGGAAATTGCCACTATGTTTACGGGCCCAACAGACGGTCTTTATAAGTCTAAAGCAATGATAGCGTAGATGTAGATAGAGAAAATGTCCTTATCTACCTGTAAATAATGGTTTTCTTTTTTCTGTGAATGCTTTCTCGGCCTCTTTGTGATCAGCGCTGAACCACAAATCAGGGAAAATATCATACTGTAACTTTCTTACTTCTTCACTTTTCATTTTAGAGCACGATTTGATAATACGTTTCGTCGCTTTAAGTGCCAGCGGAGAACTCTCCGCTAACAGACCCGCATAAGATAAGGCCGCATCAACGACGTCATTATCGTTTATCACTTCGTCAATTAAACCGAGAGTTTTTGCCTCTTCTGCATCAATCTGTTTCCCCGTAAGCATCAGGTTGCTTGCAACTCGTGGTCCACAATCTCTAACAAGTCGGTCGATACCATTCCAGGCAGGAATTATTCCAAGTCGAGCTTGGGGCCAACCTATTTTCGCGCCTTTAATAGCTACTCGATAGTCGGTACAAAGAATTAGCTCGGCTCCTCCGCCTAGGGCATAACCATTTATGGCGCTGATCACGGGACATTCCAGCTGCTCTAAAGTGTCCATTATCAAACGAGTTCTATTAAAATGACTATTAAGGCTCTCTTTATCTTTTATCGACTGGTACTGCTTTATGTCACCTCCGGTACAAAAAAACTTTTTCCCAGCACCGGTAATTATCAGAGCATGGAGGTTATTATCTGATTTAAGTGCCTCAAGTTTCTCCAGTAAAGCTGTGGTTAATTCGGCACTAATAGAATTACCGGCTTCTGGCCTATCCAATATAAAAAGTTCGATATTTTCTGATCTTTCCGTACGAAGCATATCTTTCTCATTTTTATAACGTTATTTGAATTAAATATTGGCCAGTATTGAAGTGACGACCCAATTTAAATTATGACATTCAGTATTCTGTAGAATAGAGTATTTCATTACTATTTAAGTCAGCTAGGTTAATATACAGCAACGTCCGACATTCTACGGCACTTTGTTCCTGGATGAAAATGTTTATAGAGTTTTAATTATGCTTTCTGGTGAACTGGTTTTATATGTTGCTTCTGTCTATATACTCGCAGGATTTGTAAAAGGAGTAGTTGGTTTAGGACTACCGACTATTTCATTAGCTCTATTAGTTCCGGTTCTGGGATTAAAAGAAGCTATGGCAATCCTTATTGTTCCCAGCTTAATTACAAATGTTGTCCAGGCATTGACGGGTGGCAGATTATTTGAGTTAATCCAACGCCTGTGGGTATTCCTATTTTCGTTATGTATTTTGACATGGTTTTCGACTGGAATATTGGTGATAGCCGATAGCAATATTCTGACGATGGGATTGGGAGTTATCTTATTACTGTATTGTTTGAGTTGGTTCTTAAAGATTAAAATTCCAACACCGGGCGCAAACGAAAAATGGCTTAATCCCATTATGGGAGGATTAACCGGAGTGAGCACCGGTTTAACAGGCACGTTCGTTGTTCCAGGAATTTTATACTTTCAAAGTATGCAACTAGATCGACATGCACTGGTGCAGGCAATGGGCTTGTGTTTCAGTGTGGCGACTATATCACTTGGCGTCTCACTAAGTGGAAGAGGTGTTTTAGACCACGGTTTAATAATTATATCTGGTGCAATGGTTATCCCTGCCTTAATCGGGATGTGGTTCGGAACGCGAGTGCGGTCAAATATAAATGAGGATTTGTTCAGGCAACTATTTTTCTTATCACTATTTGCGATTGGTATTTGGATTATAGTAAACGCAACTATTAAATTAGAGTGGATTTAGCCGCCGCCTATCTTAGGTAAAAACGTTATTTCACTGTCGGGCTGTAGGTCTTCCATGAACGCATCCTGGTAGATGTCACCGTCAATAGAAATGGAGAGGGCTCCGCTATTAATTTCCGATCCAAGCCCTGGATATTTTTCGTCTAACTGTCGTATTAGTTGCCTTACGTTTGAGACAAAAATTTCAAATTCACTGACCCCATCAGTATAGGATTTACTGATAGAGTCAGTTAATAAGACGCGTACCACCTACCTCGTTCCTTACTCGGCAGCTTCTTTAACATCCGCTTGATCCAAAGCGGCAAGAAGCCGTGGTGGAGACATGGGAAGTGCTGACATTCTTACACCAGTTGCGTTTTCTATGGCGTTAGCAACGGCTGCCATTGGGGGTACGATAGGAACTTCACCAACCCCTCTCACGCCATAAGGGTGTCGATCATTTGGAACTTCGACTATGACAGCATCTATCATGGGCAAGTCGGATGCGACCGGGATCCGATAGTCAAGAAAACCGGGGTTATCTAATTGTCCCTTAGAGTTATAGATGTACTCTTCATTGAGTGCCCAGCCTATACCCTGTGCAGCGCCACCCTGTATTTGCCCCTCAACATAGGAAGGGTGTATCGCGCGCCCTACATCTTGTATTGCGGTATATCGGAGGACAGTTACGTTGCCAGTTTCTGGATCAACTTCTACGTCACAAATATGCGTTGCGAAAGCTGGTCCTGCTCCCTGAACGTTTTGTGCGTTGTGTCCGCAAATAGGCCCGCCAGTTTTATTCGCTTGTCCCGCAAGACTAGAAAGTGAAAGCGGTTCGAAATCCCCGACGTTCGAACTTGCCGGTTTTGCGTGTCCGTCATCCCAGATTACCGCCTCGGCATCAACTTCCCAAATTTTTGCGGCTCTCTCACAAAGTTGACGAACAGCATCCTTTGCCGCCTCAACAACAGCAAGCCCGGTTGCAAATGTTACGCGAGAACCTCCGGTCACAAAGTTGTATCCAACCGAAGCTGTATCAGCAACAATTGGTCGAACTTTATCATAATCTATACCCAATGTCTCAGCAGCCATAAGGGCCAATGAAGCTCTAGAACCTCCGATATCAGGGCTTCCTGATATAACAACGGCAGTGCCGTCTTCGTTTATATTAACGGTTGCACTAGACTCGCCGCCTATATTGAACCAGAAACCTGAGGCCACACCGCGACCTTGATTGGGCCCTAAAGGAGCTAGGTAGTGATCGTGTCCCATTGCAATGTCAACAGTCTCCTCGTAGCCAATTTCTCTAAAAGTAGGGCCATAAGCAGCCTGTGTTCCCTTTTTTGCAGCATTTAATTTTCTGATCTTCAAAGGGTCAATGCCAAGTTCTTTCGCCACTTCATCGATGATACTCTCGGCTCCAAACGCAGATATTGGAGCGCCTGGTGCCCTGTAAGCTGCAACCTTCGGCCTGTTAACAACGACGTCATAACCGTTAATGTAAACATTTTTGATATCGTAGGGTGCGACAGCGCACATGCAAGCGGGGCCGGCGGGTGCGCCCGAAAATGCCCCGGCTAAGAGCTTGTTACTACCTTCAACAGCCGTTATTTTTCCATCTTTTTTTGCGCCGATTTTATATGTCATCGATCCACCGGAAGTTGGTCCGCTAGCCCGAAAAACCTCCTCTCGGGTCATTGTCATCTTTACTGGCTTACCGGATTTTTTTGATAATAAAGTAGCCAACGGTTCCAAATAAACAACTGTTTTTCCGCCAAAACCACCACCAATCTCAGAAGGTGTAACCCTGATGGAGGATGTGGGCATCCCTAGTAATTGCGCAACAAACGCCCTTACCTGGAACTGTCCCTGAGTACAGCACCATATCTGAGCCTGTCCGTCCTCGGTAACTGAAGCAACAACTGCATGCGGCTCGATATAACCCTGGTGTACAGCCTCTGTTTTATAAGAGCGTTCAATGATGATATCGGCTTCGTCAAACCCTTTCTTTGTGTCACCAAGGCTGAATTCTACGAATTTAGCTATATTAGTTGGACCACCAATTTCTATTCCTGATGGAACCATCTCTTCGTGCAGGATAGGGGCACCGTCTTTCATCGCTTCATCGACGTCTATGACATGAGGCAGGACTTCATAGTCAACCTTTATAAGTTCAAGAGCAGCATCAGCAATTTCCGCAGTGGTTGCTGCAACTGCTGCAACAGCGTGCCCATCATAAAGTGCTTTCTCCCGGGCCATAATATTTCGTGTCATGTCCCTGTAATTAATCATCCCTTCGCCTGCAGCTTTCAATTCCGATGATTGATCTTTGAAATCCTTTGATGTAATCACGGCCTTAACACCGTTCAACGCCTCTGCCTCAGACGTATCAATTGACTTTATTACCGCGTGCGCGTGAGGACTACGCAAAACACGACCGTGTATCATGCCAGAGACGCTGAAATCAGACCCAAATTTCGCTCTTCCGGTTACTTTGTCATGGCCATCAGGTCGAATTTGTCTTGTACCAACCCACTTATATTTGCGATTTTCGCTGCTCATTTTGCGTCCCCCCTCATGTCGGCAGCAGTACTCATTACTGCTCTAACAATTTTGTCGTAACCGGTACAACGGCATAAGTTCCCCGCTAGCCAATAACGGACTTCAGTTTCTGTTGGGTTGTTGTTTTTTTCAAGCAGGGCTTTCGCGGCAACTAGAACGCCTGGTGTGCAGATACCACACTGTAGGGCTGCTTCTTCTAAAAACTTTTGCTGAAGGGGGTGCAGATTTTCGCCATCAGCCATCCCTTCAATTGATTCAACGGTTTTACCGTCGCACTCAGCCCCTAAAACCAAACAAGAACAAACGAGGCGGTCGTCAACCATTACACTGCATGCTCCGCAGTCTCCAGACGCGCAACCTTCTTTGCTTCCAGTTAGATTTAACTCATCTCTTAATACGTCTAAAAGGGTTTGCCTGGTTGAACACAAAAACTCGGTTGGCTCTCCGTTCAGTGTCATTGATATATGATGTTTTGCCATAATTAATTTTTCCCCGCTCTATTAGCTGCAATCGATACCACTCTTCTCCCCAAGACGCCAGCTACCTTTGTTCTGTATTCAACTGTCCCTCGCTTATCATCTATTGGATTACACGCGGCTTGGCATGCTGCATCTAGCGCCGACATTGCTTCCGGCTCTAGTTTTGTTCCAATAATTGCTTTTGCTGCATCTTCTACCACGAGTACCGTCGCCGCTACCGCACCTAGTGAAATTTTTGCTGAAGTAACTGTTCCAGATTCATCTAAAGTTAGTGCGGCACCGCAACCTACAACAGCAATATCCATTTCTGTCCTCGGTATGAGGCGTAAATATGCATCACCACCATTGGATGGCTTGGCCGGTAGATTAAAGCTAACGATAAACTCACCCTTTTTTAAGTTCGTCTTGCCTGGACCGGCCGTAATCTTCTCTACTGGAAGAGTTCGACGCCCATCCGGACCCGCGATGTTAGCTGTCATGCCCGCTGCTACCATAGCCGGAACACTGTCTCCAGCCGGAGAGGCATTGCATAGGTTTCCACCTAGCGAAGCTCTGCCTTGAATCTGTGTGGAACCAATTAAATCCCAAGCCTCTATAACACCCGGCCAGTCCGCTGTAATGTCGTCGCGTTCGTGCGCTTCTGCCCCTGCGACGGCCGCCCCAATTGTGTAACTGCCGTCGTCATTTTTCGTTAACTCTCGTGTTTCTG
Organism: uncultured Alphaproteobacteria bacterium; assembly: GCA_902629125.1. GTDB lineage: Bacteria > Pseudomonadota > Alphaproteobacteria > Thalassobaculales > Thalassobaculaceae. The sequence goes on along the minus strand of CACOPQ010000004.1, from coordinate 57,773 downwards.
CTATACTCTTTATGTCTACTATTACACCTGGGTCGATCATGTGGGCGCGAAGCTGTACCAGAAGATCCGTCCCTCCAGCTAAAATTCTGGCATCGCCATCTGCACCTTGTAGCAGCTTAACTGCTTCATCTACGGTTTCAGGCTTCCGAAATTGGATTGATTCCATTTTTGTTTTTTCCCCCTTGGGCTTAGTTGCTCTTCGGTGCAGCAACTCCGTTTTTTATTTGAAGCGGCCCTAAAGCAACACGTAAATACTACGACTCTTATTATACAATTTTATTTAAACTAATGACAAATCTTTTTGAGCTAGAACAGCTGCTGCGTTAGCCCTACCAACACAGTCATTTGCCACGTACCTCATTTGTGATTGTTATAAGTAATTAATATAGATTTAGGTAGTGACCTACTTGTCGCACCTGTTTTTATTCCACTGCTCATCTTTTATCAGATTTTGGACAACTCAGTTTCTACTAGTTTCGACCAATAAGATGCCCCCAAAGGCAGGATATCATCATTAAAATCGTACTTTGGATGATGGAGTGAGGGATCATTATCTGTCTTGCCGCCTCCTATCCACATAAAGGCTCCAGGCCGTTCCTGGAGCATGTAAGAAAAGTCTTCCCCTCCCATTGTTGGAGGAATATCTGCGTCAATCATCGATTGATCTACTACTTCTTTTGCGATTTCTACCGCACGTTTAGTCTCTTTTTCATGATTCACAGTGGCAGGGTAGCCATGCTCGTATTCGAGCTGAATATTTACCCCATGCATTTTTTCGACACCCAAACATAGATCTCTTATGCGTTCCTCAACTAAAACACGCACATCAGGATCGAAAGATCTGATAGTGGCACACATTTCAGCGGCCTGTGCAATTACGTTGTGCGCACTGCCAGCATGAAACATCGTAACGCTTACAACTGCAGATTTAATGGGGTCAACATTTCTCGAAACAATTGTTTGGATGGCCGTATATAATTGAACGCCAACCGCTATTGGATCTTTCCCCATATGCGGTTGCGCCGCGTGACAGCCCTGAGCATTTATTGTAATTTTTGCCATATCTACTGCCGCCATCAAGGGGCCAGGGCGTATAGCTAATGTTCCAGCAGGCAAGTCGGGGGAATTATGCATGCCCCAAACCGTATCACATTCAAACTTATCGAATAGACCTTCTTCAACCATCACTCGGCCTCCGCCTCCGCCTTCTTCTGCAGGCTGGAATATAAAATGTACTGTCCCGTCAAAATTTTTAGTTTCTGCTAAATACCGAGCCGCGCCAAGTAGCATAGTTGTATGCCCATCATGGCCACAGGCGTGCATTTTCCCCGCGTTTTTTGAACGGTGTTCAGGAGTACCTTCTTCGTCCATTGGAAGCGCATCCATATCGGCTCTAAGTCCGATAGACCGTTTGCTGTTGCCAGAACCCCTTAGGACGCCGACAACACCAGTGGTTGCTATGTTACGATGTACCTCGATTCCCCATGACTCAAGTTGTTGCGCTACTAAATCAGATGTTCTGTGTTCTTCAAAACCTAATTCGGGGTGCGCGTGGATATCTCGTCGAGTAGCTACTAGATCTTCGTGAAAATCGGCAATTCGGTTATAAATCGGCATAATATATCCTGTCAGGTTGAATTTTCTAAATTTAGCTCAGAGCGAATTAAAAACATAATGCACAATGTATTATTTCTAGCTAATTAATCAAAATAAAACTTTCAGCATCCTGATGGTTTATGTTTTCATACAACATCTAATCAGGTCTTTGTTTTTTGGTTATCTCGTTGACTGGATATTGCAACTTGATCAAACTTAGATTGTTATAGACAAACCTCGTTGCTAGGATGTTGTGTAAATGAAAAAGAAATATACCCCGCCTAAAGGTGTCACCAAACAAACTGGTGAGTTTTTAAAAAAACTGGCCGCGCTTAATTTACCTCCAGTTGTGAAATTAACGCCTAAGCAGGCTAGGGAACAGATGGAACGAGGTGTTGCAGCAAGAGAAGTGACGCCGCTTCCTATAGCAGAAACTAGAGAGCTGAGAATCCCTGGGCTAGCAGGATTGATACCTGCACGTCTTTATATTCCAAGAGATGCTAGCGCCAGTCCTCCTGGATTGTTGGTTTATTATCATGGTGGCGGCCATGTAATCGGAAGTTTGTTCAGTCACGATGCAAGTGCTAGGGGTTTATGCTACCACGGAGGCTGTGCGGTGCTTTCAATTGATTATCGAATGGCACCGGAGGATGTCTTCCCTGCATCGGTTGACGATAGTTATGCAGCGCTGGTTTGGGCTCACGAGAACGCTAAGAAACTTGGCTGTGATCCCAAAAAAATTGCCGTTGGTGGTGACAGTGCAGGAGGAAATTTGGCGGCAGTAGTCTCGCTTATGGCAAGAGATAAAAAAGGTCCAAAAATTTGTTACCAAGTTTTAATTTACCCGCTTGTTGATTACAGGTGCGAGGGAGATAGCTATAAAAAGTTTGGCAAAGGGTATGGGATTTTGGAAGCCGACACGATGAAGTGGTTTCGAAACCATTATTTAGGGAAAGATGCCAAACGTCACAGCGACTGGCGCGCTTCGCCTTTGTTAGCAAAGTCGCATGAAAAATTACCTCCTGCCATCATAATTGCTGCCGGCTGTGATGTGCTCAGGGATGAGGCTCGCAATTACGCGACCAAACTTATTTCATCGGGGGTAGACGTAGAATTTATAGAATATCCTGGAGTATTACATGGCTTCTTCGGTTTAACTCAAATGATAGATGAGGCAGACGCAGCGAATCTAGCGGCTGGAAAAGGTATAACCAGGGTAATGGCAGATTAAAAAGAAGTTGGTCAAAAGATTTGAAATAGTATTGTTTACTGGGAGGATATGATGCGAGAGGCCGTCATTGCTTCGACTGCGCGGACGCCAATTGGGAAGGCGTTCAGAGGAGCTTTTAACAACACCCATGGAGCTAAACTTGGCGGGCACGTTGTAGAGCACGCGGTTATCCGTTCGGGTATCTCCGGAGAAGAAGTGGAGGATGTTATTTTTGGCTGCGGTTTTCCAGAAGGCGCTACCGGACACAATGTGGCAAGACAATGCGCTTTGAAAGGCGGGCTGCCAGTTACCGCTGGTGGTACTACTATCAATAGATTTTGTAGTTCTGGCCTCCAAGCAATCTCAATTGCTGCTCAACGCGTCGTTATGGACCATGTTCCTGTTACAGTAGCGGGAGGTCTTGAGTCGATTAGCCTTATACAGCCTAATATGAACACCAATAACTACAAAGAAGATGGTTTGTTGCAGGATAAGCCAGAACTCTGGATGCCAATGATTGAAACTGCGGACAACGTGGGCCATCGATACGGTGTGTCAAGGGAAAGCCAAGATGAGTATGCTTGCGATAGTCAGCTTAAAACCGATTTAGCTCAGAAGTCTGGTTTTTTCGATGACGAAATCGTGCCTCTCGAAACCGAGATGCTGGTTACAAATAAAGAAACGGGGGAAGTGTCAAGAAAAACAATCACCTTGCCAAAAGATGAAGGAAATCGTCCTTCAACCACATTAACCGGTCTTGCTGAACTACAACCTGTAAGAGGTGATGAACATTTCATTACAGCAGGCAATGCCAGTCAGTTATCGGATGGCGCTTCCGCTTGCGTTGTTATGGACGCTAAATTAGCAGAACAGAGAAATATAGAGCCATTGGGTATTTACAAAGGACTGGCAGTTGCGGGGTGTGAGCCCGACGAGATGGGCATTGGGCCGGTTTTTGCCGTGCCTCGGCTCTTACAACGTTTCGGACTCAAGATAGAAGATATCGACCTTTGGGAGTTAAACGAAGCGTTCGCCGTTCAAGTTATCTATTGTCGCGACAAACTTGGTATTCCTAATGAAAAACTTAATGTAAATGGGGGCTCAATTGCAATTGGACACCCGTATGGAATGAGTGGTGCTAGAATGACTGGGCACGCTCTGATAGAAGGGCGGCGACGAGGCGCTAAACACGTTGTGGTTACAATGTGTGTTGGTGGCGGTATGGGGGTCGCCGGATTATTTGAGGTTATTTAAAGAAAGTGAAGTTATGGATTTGATTTTAACACCTGAAGAAGAAAAATTTCGAGATGAAGTTCGGGCATTTGTCGCTGAAAATATTACAGAAGATATTAGAAAAAAAACAATGACGGGTTTTCGTTTGGACAAGGTAGACCATGAATCCTGGCAAAAGAAACTATATGAAAAAGGCTGGATGGCGCCTGGGTGGCCCGTTGAGTATGGGGGTACGGGGTGGAGCCCAATGCAAAAGCATATTTTCGAGGAAGAGTGCGCTGCGGGTGGGGCGCCCCCGGTGATTGCTTTTGGTGTAACGATGGTAGCGCCGGTAATCATGGCTTTCGGAAGTGATGAGCAAAAAGAATATTATTTGCCGCGCATTCTAAAGTCAGAGGACTGGTGGTGTCAGGGATATTCCGAGCCGGGCTCAGGTTCTGATTTAGCTTCATTAAGAACGAAGGCCGTGTTGAACGGTGATCATTACATAGTCAACGGACAAAAAACGTGGACGTCTTTAGCGCAACACGCAAATCTCATGTTTTGTCTTGTCAGGACGTCCGATGAAGGTAAACGACAGGAAGGAATAAGCTTTCTTTTGGTCGACATGAACCAGCCTGGTGTGACAGTTCAACCCATCAAAACAATTGATGGAAGCACGGAGGTAAACAATGTTTTTCTTGAGGACGTTAAAGTTCCAGTTGATAACCGGGTGGGAGAAGAAAATAAAGGCTGGACGTATGCTAAATATCTGCTGGGACATGAGAGAACTAGTATTGCTGCTGTAGGGAGATCAAAAGCGCAGATTAAGAGGCTTAAAACAATAGCGAGTGCTGAAGAGCACAATGGCACGGCGCTTATCAACGATCAGGCGTTCAGAGAAAAAATTGCGGATATTGAGATTGATTTGTTAGCGTTAGAATCACTTGTTCTTCGTGTTCTCTCAGATGAAAGTGCAGGGAAGGGGCCAGGACCAGAAGCTTCTTTTCTTAAAATTAAAGGGACGGAAGTACAGCAAGGTATAACCGAGCTTTTGATTGAAGCCATAGGTAATTATGCGCATCCATTCATTCCAGAAAGCATGGATAAAGGATGGAATGAAGAACCGATTGGGCCTGAATACGCGTCTTCAATTGCCCCGCACTATTTCAATTGGAGAAAGGCGTCGATTTATGGTGGTTCTAACGAAATTCAAAAAAATATAATCGCCAAGGCTGTTCTTGGTTTCTAGAAAATTAAAGTCCAAAAGCAGATTTATCATACATAATTAAGGGATTAGCTCGAATATGAGTTTTACGTTTACCGAAGATCAGAAGTTATTATCGGAGAGTGCAGATCGGTTTGTTCTTGATGATTATAATTTTGAGACCCGCAGAAAAATTATTGGTCAAGATGGTGGTTTTGACAGAGATAATTGGGAAAAGTTTGCTGAGCTAGGGTGGCTAGCGCTACCAATAGCCGAAGAATATGGCGGTTTGGGGGGCTCTACAGTTGATACGGCAGTATTGCTCGAGTCGTTCGGGCGAGGATTGGTTGTTGAGCCATACCAGAGTTGTATTGTTCTTAGTGCGGGATTACTTCAAGTTGCCGGAAACGAAGAGCAAAAAAGACAACATTTACCATCAATTGCCGAGGGTAAGACACTCCTATCTTTCGCTCACATTGAACCAACTTCGCGTTTCAACCTGTGTCACATCAGAACAACAGCTACAAAACAAGGTGATTGTTTTGTTGTCGATGGCGAAAAAGCGATTGTTCATAATGCTGAAACAGCGGATTATTTTATTTTATCAACGAGAACGGAAGGCGATATCAATGACGAAAATGGGATAACATTATTCCTAGTACCCAGCAACAGTAGTGGTATAGAGATGCGTTCCTATCCAACTATAGATGGTTTAAGGGCATCTGAAATTTCCTTCAACTCGGTAAAGGTCGATAAACAGAATGTTCTAGGTGAATTAAACAAAGCTGCTGAGAGTATACAGCAAGTTGTAGACAGGGCCTGCGTCCTTCTTTGTGCAGAAGCGGCAGGAGCCATGGATACGGCTGTTAAGTTAACTGTAGATTATATTAAAAACCGTGAACAATTCGGGCAAGCTATTGGATCCTTCCAGGTATTGCAGCACCGAGCGGTTGAAATGCTTGGCGCTAAAGACTTTTCGCGAGCTTTAACATACCGGGCAGCCGGAGCAATAGATCAATCAAATGCATCCGAAAGAATGCGAGCTGTATCAGCGGCAAAAGTGGAAATGGGGCGAAGTGGTAAGCTTATAGGACAAGAAGGTATACAACTGCATGGCGGCATGGGCATGACCGACGATATGCCGATTGGTCATTTCTTTAAAAGATTAACAATGATTGATGCCATTTTCGGTAATGTTGATTTTCACAGAAAACGTTTTGCACAAATTATATAAACTAAAATTTTAAAGGAGAATTAAATGATACCCGAGATGTCTGAGCGTTCGACTAAACTACGCGCACGGGTTCAGGACTTCATGGATGAACACATTATACCTAACGAATCCCTTTATTATCAGCAGATAGAAGAGGCGGATGACCGTTGGGATTGCCCACCAATACTTGATGAATTGAAAGCAAAGGCAAAGGCTGCTGGTTTGTGGAATTTGTTCTTGCCAGAATCAGACAAGGGGGCAGGTCTTACCAATCTCGAATACGCGCCCATAAGTGAAGTTATGGGGCGCGTTCATTTCGGATCGGAAGTATTCAATTGTTCTGCGCCAGACACTGGCAATATGGAGGTACTAGAAAGATACGCGACTGAAGAAAATAAGGAACGCTGGTTAACGCCCCTTTTAAACGGTGAAATTCGATCAGCTTTTGCCATGACTGAGCCAGCAGTCGCCTCTTCTGATGCAACTAATATAGAATCCAGCATTGTAAAGGACGGCGATGAATACGTCATTAATGGGAGAAAATGGTGGACCTCCGGTATTTTAGATAGACGATGTAAAATTCTCATTTTTATGGGAAAAACAGACCCGGCAGCCGAGAAGCATAAACAACAATCTATGATCCTGGTTCCTGTAGACACAAAAGGCATAACCATTAATAGAGCGCTGACCGTATTTGGTTACGATCATGCGCCCCATGGCCATGGTGATGTGACATTTGAAAATGTAAGGGTTCCAGCAAGCAATATGCTACTGGGTGAAGGTCGAGGTTTTGAAATTGCTCAGGGACGTCTAGGGCCAGGTCGGATACACCACTGTATGCGATGTATCGGACAAGCAGAAAGAGCACTGGAATCTATGAAAACCAGAGCTAATTCACGAGTGGCTTTTGGCAGCAAGCTATCTGAAAAGGGAGCCCTTCGGCATAAAGTTGCTGAAGCTAGAATAAAAATTGATCAAACGCGCTTAATGGTTTTATACGCTGCCCATAAAATGGATACTGTGGGTAATAAGGCCGCCAGGAAAGAGATAGCTATGATCAAGGTTGCCGCACCAAGGATGGCTTGCGAAATTATCGATGAAGCTATCCAAGTTCATGGGGGTGGTGGCGTAAGCCAGGAGTTCAAACTTGCCTACGCATACGGCTCTAATAGAACTTTACGTCTTGCTGATGGACCTGATGAAGTTCACTTAGAGGCTATAGCTAAGGCTGAATTTAGAAAAAATGACTGATTAAACAGTTATTTTTCTTGAGCTATTTCCCATCCAATGTTTGCAAGTCGTGGAGCTTTGGCACCGACCTCTATGGCGTTCTCAGAACTGGCGTTACCCTGAATGCCGCGAGCATAGACGCCTTGGCAGATCGACGCTAATCTGAAGCACGAAAATGCGAGGAAGAAATTGAAGTTAGGTATGGAACTTCTCCCTGTCCTCGTTGCGTAGCTGTTTACATAATCCTCGAGGTCAGGGATACCATGGTCTTTGAAGTTCAGGCCCAATAAACCGTTCAAGGATGTGCCATCACAGGGAAGGCTATATGGCATACAGTTATACGCCAAATCAGCTAGCGGGTGTCCAATCGTGGATAGCTCCCAATCCAATACCGCTACTACTTCGGGTTTCGTTGGATGTAGAACTAAATTACCCATTCTAAAATCACCATGCGCGATTGATACTTCATCTGCTTGTGGACGATTTTTGGGTAACCATTCAATTAATGCATCCATGGCTGGCATGGGGTCCGTTTTTGCCGCATCAAATTGCTTAGTCCATCGATCTATTTGCCTACCAATATAGTTTTCAGGTTTTCCATAATCTTCCAACCCAATTTTTTTAAAATCAACACAATGAAGCGCGGCAAGCGCTTTGTTCATTGAATCAAAAGCTTGCAACCGATCGGATGCTGTAAAATCGCCAGGCAGGGAGGTGTCATCGATTATTCTGCCTTCCAAAAAGTCCATTACAAAGAAGGCTGTGCCAATAACATCGGGATCTTCACAGAGGTGATGCATTTTGGGAACCGGTACATCTGTTTGTGAAAGGGCATTCATAATCCTATACTCGCGTTCTATTAAATGTGCGGATGGTAATAATTTACCAGGCGGCTTTTTTCTTAACACATAACGCGTTTTCTTACCTTCGATAGCAAATGTTGGGTTCGATTGCCCTCCCTGGAATTGCTTGGCTTCTAATCCGTTCTCAAATTCACTTAAACCAACTGATGTCAAGTATTTCGCTAAGCGACCTTCATCAAAATTATGAACTTCACTTACAGGGATTAATTTTGTCATTTTTATACCTCTAGGATGGATCTGTAATCATTCTGCCACCATCTATCGTGATCGTTTGACCCGTAAGATAATTTCCCGCCCGTGTTGCTAAGCTTGCCGTTAATAATCCGATGTCATCTGGGTCGCCCAGTCTTCCAAGAGGGGTAATGCGTTCAACAGCTTCAGTTTTTTTAGGATCTTCCCATAACTCACGTGCAAAATCGGTTTTTATCAATCCAGGTGCTATGGCGTTTACCCGAATATTATGAGGTCCCCACTCAACTGCCAGATTTCGGACTAGCTGTTGTTCTGCCGCTTTCGAAAGAGAATATAATCCGAGATTTTTGCTTCCTTTAAAACCACCTATGCTAGATATAATAATAACAACCCCATCTTTTCGGGCTGCCATGTCGGGACAAACTAATTTGCACAATTGAAAGACACTTTTGACGTTTGTATCCATAATTTTGTCATATGCTTCGTCGCTGGCTTGCTGCATGGGGCCATAAACGGGATTAGTAGCGGCGTTGCAAACGAGGATATCTATTTTGCCAAACGCTTTTCGTGTGTCAGAAACAAGCTTTTCCAAATCTTCCTTTCGACCAATATGGCAAGGTATTGATTTCGCTTCAAAGCCTTGTTCAGTAAGTTCCTTAGTAACTACTTCGCAAGCGTCGGCTTTTCTGCTAGATATTACAACTTTTGCTCCTAGCACTGCCATGCTATGGGCAATCGACTTACCGATACCTTTTGTTGATCCTGTTACTACTGCGACTTTACCATTTAAATCAAACATCACTGCATTCCTATTTTTTGAGCTTTTCCGTTATTTTGAAATTAGGTGGCTGTTAACCCGCCGTCCACAACAATTTCAGTCCCTGTTACAAATTTCGCTTCATCGCTAACTAAATATACCACTGCTCCTGCAATATCGATCGGCGTCCCTAAACGTCCCATCGGTGATGCCGACTCAAGCGCCATTCTGTAGTGCATAGGGTTCCGATGCTCAGATACAATCTCATCAACCATAGGTGTATCCGTGTAGGAGGGATGAACTGAATTACATCTTATCCCATACCTTTTCCTAGCACAGTGTAACGCTACTGATTTGGTAAGTAGTCTTACGGAAGCTTTCGAAGAGCAGTAAGCTGCAAGGTTTGGTGCGCCAATAATTCCCGCGACACTAGATATATTTACAATTGAACCACCACGGCCATTTCGTTTGATAAGTTCTATTCCGTATTTACATCCCAAAAACGGCCCCTCTGAATTAACTGCATGAATTTGTCTCCATTGCTCGAGAGTTGTGTCTTCAATTGAACCAGGGGTACCAACGCCTGCGTTATTAATAATAAAGTCCAGACCAGAATACTTTTTTTCTATTTTATTTGAGATGTTTATCCAATTATTCTCAGATGTGACATCGAGGACTTCAAAAGAAGCACGCGCACCAAGTTGATCAGCTTTTTGACGTCCTGCACTGTTGGATAAATCTGACATTATGATTGTGGCACCATTCTCTAGTAATAGTTCGCAAGTTGCTAATCCTATTCCAGATGCTGCACCGGTTATCAAACCTATTTTGTCGTTTAATCTGTCCATAAAAAAGCTTCTCGTTGTCTATCTAAAGCAAGACAATTAGTTTAATTTAAAAGTGTCATAAATATCAAAAAATTTTCTCCTCCCTCAATATTTTACAAACGAAGGAATCTAAAAATGCCTACTGTTAATTTCGAACCTCTTGAGCGTGTTTTGGTTACAAATGACGATGGTATAGATGCACCCGGGTTGAGAATTGCGGAACAAGTGGCAAGTGTTATTGCCAAGGAAGTTTGGACTGTTGCGCCAGATACGGATTACAGTGGCGGATCTAGGCAGATTAATCTTCATAAGCCATTACGAATTAATACTCATGGCGACAAAAGGTATTCGGTGTCTGGTTCACCTGCAGATTGTGTGATGGTTGGCGTTGGTGAACTATTGAAAGATAAAAAAGTTGATTTGGTACTGTCAGGTGTAAATGCTGGAGTGAACATCGGGGGCGACGTTGGGTTTAGTGGTACGGTTGGAGCCGCGATGACTGCGAATGTAATAGGGTTGCCTGGGGTTGCGCTAAGTCAGGCATGGAAGGAAAGAGATAATATACCTTGGGAGGCATCACAGAAGTGGATTCCTGAAATACTTAAAATATTAATTAAAAATAAACATTGGCCTTGGAAGTTTGTCCCTAATATCAATGTTCCTTCTGTATCATCAGATAAAGTTGAAGGTGTCTCGGTCTCTAAACAGGGATATTCTACACGTGTTAGTCCGTTAATCGAGAAACGTAAAGATCTTCGCCAGCAGGAGTATATGTGGCTTTATCTTTCTAAAGACCATGGCCATCCAGGCGACGATGAGGACATTTCGGTTCTAAAGTCCAATCGAGTTTCAGTATCGTTTTTAACGCGAAGTATTTCAGACCAAGAAGTTACGAGTGAGCTATCTTCTTTGTTTGAAAAATAGTCAGCTAAGTGAGCGGTTCAAAGGTTGTATATCATAGATTGGAAAGACTTGTTGTAAGGCTTCCGCCGTTCCGATAAATTTCTGCATAGATGAGGTGATCTTTTTATTGGTCAATATATCGATTTTCCCTAATGATAAAAAATTGGGTGAAAAGCTTTTCAAGTAAGGGAGAACACGATGCTTAATGGTCGTATGATGGATATGCCATTACTAATTTCGAGTATAATCGATTATGCAGCAGATGTGAGAAGTTCTTCAGAGATAGTGTCGCAGACTGTTGAAGGGAATATTCATAGGTATACGTATGCTGATTCACATAGACGAACCTCTCAGCTTGCTAATGCGCTTAAAAAGTTAGGGGTCAACGAAGGTGATCGTGTTGCTACCTTGGCATGGAATGGGTACCGGCATTTTGAGTTATACTATGCTGTTACTGGGATAGGGGCGGTGTGCCACACAATAAATCCTCGTTTGTTTGCTGACCAAATTACCTACGTAGTAAATCATGCAAAAGACCGCATAATATTTATCGATCAAACGTTTGTTCCTATCGTAGAAAAATTAGTCGATCGCCTCCCGAATGACTTGATATACGTTATTCTTTGTAATAAAGGGGATATGCCTGACACGTCTTTGCCTAAACCATTGTGTTTTGAAGAACTAATTTCCTCCGAGTCATCAACTATAACTTGGCCAAAATTAGACGAAAGAGCCGCTTCATCTTTATGCTATACATCCGGGACGACAGGGAACCCAAAGGGTGTACTCTACTCTCACCGTTCAATACTATTGCACACTTTTGGCATGCTTACCTTTGCTGCAGATGTTGGGCTTACGCCATCTTCGACGGTTCTTCCCGTTGTGCCATTATTTCATGCAAACGCCTGGGGGCTCCCATTTGCGGTGCCTTTGGTTGGAGCAAAGTTAGTGTTTCCGGGTGCTGCACTCGACGGTCCCAGTCTTTTTTCATTAATGGACAACGAAAGAGTGAAAGCAGCTTGGGGAGTGCCAACAATCTGGCTGGGCCTGTTAGCAGAAATGAGAAAACAAAAAAGAAAACCTCAAGAATTCTCATTTATGCTTTCAGGAGGATCTGCGGTGCCAAGGTCAATGATCCAGGAACTTGAAAAAGAGTTTGGTGTTGATGTCACACATGGGTGGGGGATGACTGAATGCAGTCCCGTGGGATCGACTTCGACCCTAGGGTCCGAAACCAATAAGTTATCCTTTGATGAGAAGGTAGAATTAAAAACATATCAAGGGCGCCGTATGTATACGGTGGATATGAGAATTGTTGGGGAAGATGGCGAATTATTGCCCCATGATGGGAGAGCATTTGGTGAGTTGCAGGTAAAGGGGCATGCAATAATTGACGGATACCATGAAGACGAAGAAGCAAGTGTTGCAGCTATGACCGAAGATGGATGGTTGAAAACCGGTGATGTTGCCAGAATAACGCCAGAAGGTTTCATGATGTTAGTCGACAGAACTAAGGACTTAATCAAGTCTGGGGGAGAATGGATCAGTTCGATCGATTTAGAAAATGCTGCACAAGGACATCCATCAATCGTGGAATGTGCTGTTATTTCGGCGTTTCATCCTCAATGGGGTGAAAGGCCTCTTCTGATCGCTGTTACTGAAAATGGTGTAACTTTGAATTTAGAGGATATCCATGAATATCTGAATGATAAAGTTGCAAAATGGTGGCTGCCAGATGATGTTGTGTTTGTTGAAGAATTACCTCACACCGCGACGGGGAAAATCTCCAAAATGACTCTGAGGGAACAATTTAAAGACTATAAATTTGAGCATAGTGAAAGTTAAAAAGCGACAGAATCTGAAATAATGAAAGTAGACTAGTCTTTGGAAACAGGTGAATTTATGAATAACGTTAGAATAGCAGTCGATGTTGGTGGGACATTTACGGACATAGCACTTGAGCACGCAGAGGGTATGGCCACTAAAAAAGTACTGACAACTCCTGACAAACCAGAAGAAGGAGTATTGAGCGGTATACGGTCTACCCTTACAGAAGCAAATATCTCGCCTAGTGAGATCAAAATTCTAATTCACGGTACAACTCTAGCAACTAATGCATTGATAGAGCGTAAAGGTGCAAAAGTCGCTTTGGTAACCACTGAAGGGCTAAGAGATTCTGTCGAAATGGCGCAAGAGAATAGGTTTGAACAATATGATATCAACATAGATCGTCCCAAGCCGTTGGTGCCAAGGTATTTGCGCTGGGGAATTAGGGAAAGAATGAATGTAAATGGAGAGGTGTTGATTCAATTGGAAGATAAATCAATAGAGCAATTACTTCCAATGATTGACAAGAATGAAATCGAAGCAATCGCAATCGGTTTAATTCATTCCTACGCAAATTCGATGCATGAGGAAAAAATAGCTGAGCGTCTATCAGCTGCTCGACCGGATCTTTCTATAACGCTCTCAAGCCAAGTTTGCCCCGAAATAAGGGAATATGAACGACAGTCTACGGCTTGTGCTAATGCCTATGTTCAGCCTTTAATGTCACGTTATTTGACAAAGCTCGATGAGGATTTGCAATCAATGGGCTTTAATTGCCCATTTTTGTTAATGACTTCTGGGGGTGGTTTAACAACACTCGATACATCAATTAAATTTCCCGTTCGATTGGTTGAGTCAGGACCAGCTGGCGGTGCTATTTTAGCAACGGAAATAGCGAAAGAATGCGGGATCGAAAATGTATTATCGTTCGATATGGGAGGTACGACGGCAAAAATCTGTCTCATTGATGATCACACACCTCAAATGACGAGGACTTTCGAAGTAGCTCGTGTTTATAGAAATCTAAAAGGAAGCGGCCTACCACTTCGTATACCGGCCATTGAAATGGTAGAAATAGGGGCTGGTGGAGGCTCTATCGCAAAGGTTGACGACATGAAACGGATATCAGTGGGGCCTGAAAGCTCCGGAGCATCTCCTGGTCCCGCTTGTTATGGTAAAGGTGGACTGGATGCTACCGTTACTGATGCAGATGTCGTCTTAGGACGAATAGACCCTAAGGATTTTGCTGGTGGAGCTGTTAAACTCGCTCCGGAGAAGGCAGACCTGGCACTTCAAACGGCAGTTGGCGATCAGTTATCCTTGAGTGGTTCTCTTTCGGCTTTTGGGGTCTCGGAAATTGTTGATGAAAACATGGCGAACGCCGCTAGAGTTCACGCTATCGAATGGGGAAAAGACATAAGTGCTAGATCAATGATCGCTTTTGGTGGAGCAGCGCCGCTACATGCTCTAAGACTTGCAGAAAAACTTGAGATCAATAAAATTATTATCCCGGCTGGCGCAGGTGTGGGTTCTGCAATTGGCTTTTTGAGAGCTCCAATATCCTACGAGGTTGTAAGAAGTCGTTACATGAGCTTGCAGTATTTTGATCCGGATCTTGTGAACAAACTCATGAGAGAGATGTCTGAAGAAGCAAGAAAAATTGTAACTTCCGGGGCTAATGCATCCGAACTGAAGGAGCAAAGGCTGGCTTACATGCGATATGAGGGACAGGGACACGAAATTGTGGTGCCAGTTCCTGTGCGCGATTTAGAAACAAAGGATGCAGATACACTGCGTGAATTATTTGAAATTGAATATTCAAATCTTTACGGCAGATCTGTACCTGGCCAAAAACCAGAGATTCTTAGCTGGACACTCTCTGTAAGCGCGCCCGGACAGTCGTCGATTCAGGCGCTCACAAAAGTTGCTGGTAATTCCGCCTCCAGTCTCGGAGCGACACGGAAGTTATTTGACCCCTCTTTGTCAGATTTCGTTGAAGCCACTGTGTATGATAGGAATGAATTGGGTCCATATGCAGAAAATTCTGGGCCGGCTGCAATTGTCGAAACGCAGACAACTACTATCATACCGAGTGGTTATTCCTTCCAATTAAATAAATTCGGACATCTCGTAATAGAGAAAGACTAGACTAGGAGTTATTTTATGACTGTAAATAACGCTCTTGAGCAAATTAATCTTCAAATTCAATGGAACCGAATTCTTTCGGTTGTTGAGGAGCAGGCCCAAGTATTGGTTAGAACTGCATTTTCAACAGCTGCTAGGGAGGCTGGAGACATTTCGGCAGGGGTGTTTGATTGTGATGGAAGAATGCTTGCCCAGGCGGTCACCGGCACTCCAGGCCATGTTAATGCAATGGCTGCGTCAGTAGGATCCTTTTTAGAGATTTTTCCACTTGAAAAGATGGAAGAGGGCGATGTTTATGTAACTAACGACCCTTGGAAGGGCACCGGCCACTTAAACGATTTTACTGTAGTTACACCAACGTTCCGAAATGGAGAGGCAGTTGCAATTTTCGCTTGTACTACTCACGTTGTTGATGTTGGCGGGAGAGGTTTTGGTGCTGACGGAAGACAAGTTTATGAGGAAGGATTAAATATTCCTATTATGCCATTGGCAAAAAAAGGAAAATTTTCGGAGATTATCTTTTCTATCATCAGAGCAAATGTGCGAAATCCGGTGGAGGTGGAAGGTGATTTATATTCTCTTGCTTCATGTAATGAAGTAGGGGGGCGTCGGCTTGTTACCATGATGGACGAATTTGGGATGTCTAATCTGGATCATTTAAGTGATCACATTATTGAAACTTCTAAAAGCGGAATGCTAGAGGAGGTTAAAGGTCTAAAGTTTGGTAAATATAAAAATTCCATGCGCATCGATGGGTTCGAAAAAGAATTAGATCTAGTTTGTGAAATGACAATTTCAGAGACCGGGATAGACCTAGATTTCACGGGGACCTCTGGCACCTCGTCTTATGGAATAAATGTTCCAGTAACGTATACCGAAGCCTATGCAACCTTCGGAGTTCGGTGTGTGGTCGGGGCTCGGGTTCCAAATAATGCAGGGTCACTAAGCCCCGTTAGGATTAAGGCGCCTTCAGGTTGTATTCTAAATGCTCCTCATCCCGCTGCGGTGACGGGGCGGCATGTTATAGGACAGATGCTACCAGACGTGGTCTTAGGATGCTTAAACCAAGTTATACCGGATAGAGTACCTGCTGAAGGTACATCCTGTCTTTGGAACCCCGTTCTTCTAGGGGGGCATGGACTAACAGAAGAGGACTACGGCGATGCCAAACCGTTTGCGATGAATACATTTCATTCAGGTGGAACGGGTGCACGCCCGGCAAAGGATGGACTAGATGCCACGGCTTTTCCTTCAGGTGTCAAAAATACCCCCATAGAAGTTAACGAAACGATTGCTCCATTAATCTTCTGGAAGAAGGAGTATAGAACGGATAGTGGTGGTCCAGGCGTCCATCGGGGAGGTGTTGGGCAGATAATGGAAATATCGCATGCTCAGGGAGCTCCTTTTGCCATTAATTCGATGTTTGATCGTGTTATTCATCCTCCGCGGGGTAGAAACGGTGGCAGTAGTGGTAAGACAGGCCGAATCTATCTAAAATCAGGGCAAGAACTTATGGGTAAGGGACGCCAAAGTATTCCGGCTGGAGATAGAATAATAATAGAAATGCCGGGCGGGGGCGGTCTTGGTAATGCTAAAGATAGAGACCTCAAAAAGGTCGAAAATGATCTTTTGAATGAGCTTATAAGCGAGTCAAAAGCCAAAGAAGATTATGGATACTCCAGTTAAGTACCAGTTTTAGATCACAAGACTCAGCCTTGCTCAAGTTAAGGTGGTTGTTTTATGAGTGGGTCGAGCGCTCCGAAAAATATATTCCAAATTGGCCTAAAACTTTGGTTAATACTTTTGATGGTTCAACTATCAAACATGCTGTTTGGCATGACCATAACCATTGCAAATGTTGTACTTCCTCAAATTCGAGGAACAATGTCCGTTAGTCAAGATGAAGCATCTTGGTCCATCACATTAAATCTTGTTGCGGCTGCCGTAGCCACTCCACTAACTGGTTGGCTAGCGGGCCGGTTAGGTTGGCGTGCACTTATGTTTGGGACGGTTCTCGGCTTCACGATTAGCTCTTTTTTGTGTGCTCTTGCACCGAATTTAGAGGCCTTGATCCTTTTTCGGATTGGGCAGGGTATCTTTGGGGCACCCATTATGCCCCTCGGGCAAGCTATAATACTATCCAGTTTCCCAAAGCATCTTCAACCAACTGCCATTGTTCTGTGGGGAGTAGGTGCCGTTTTTGGACCAGTTGTTGGGCCAGTTATAGGAAGCATGATGGCAGAATTATATGACTGGCGAGCAGCTTTTTTTATCTTAGTCCCGGTAGGTGTTATCACTCTTGTCTGCATTTGGTTCGCTTTATCAAGTCATAACAGAGGTGAACGGAATCATTTTGATTGGCTTGGCTTTCTTGCTTTGTCACTTGCGATCATTGCATTGCAACTAATTTTTGATCGAGGTCATAGGCTTGATTGGTTTGACTCTCGCTTGATTACATTTCTTACAGTAATTGGTTTATTGTCGTTTTGGATATTTTTAGTGCATTGTTTTTTTTCAAAAAATCCTTTTGTTAATCTTCGGATATTTTTGGATAAAAATTTTAGCTTAGGCACCATCATTTCTTTTATAATGGGAACATTAGCATTCACAGGCTTGGTGTTATTTCCGAGTTTATTGCATGATCTGCGAGGGTATCCAGATAGCCTCATTGGAATATTGGTGGGTTCCAGAGGATTTGGGAACTGGATTGCGTTTCTAGTGATAATTCCACTTACTAAATCCTTACCAAGAGTTTCACTAAGCATAGGGCTACTCATTCAAGCCTTCGCCAGCTACATGATGGCACAGTTTGATATCAATCTAACTAATTTTGATGTCATTTGGACAAATATTTTACTCGGCTTCGGGCAAAGTATTGCTTTCACACCTATGGCTATTCTTGCTTTTGCTACCTTGCCTAAAAAACAAATTACGGAAGGGACCACGATTTTTACTCTAATGCGAAATTTTGGTTCAAGTATTTTTATTTCCCTATCTGTACTTGTACTGCTTAGATCGACTTCCCAAAGTTATTCGAATATATCCGAGAATTTATCGTTATTTTACAAGGGCCAAAGTATCCCTTCACTGCCGAGCGACTGGGTGCCCGATGGTTTGCTCGGTTTACACCACGTGTCGGGGGAAATATTGCGTCAGGCGAGTATGATTGGTTATATCAATTCTTTTCACTTAATGGCGCTCGCTGCGTTTCTAGCAGCACCACTTGCTATATTTATGCGTTTGCCTCAAAAGGGATCTTAGCTTTCGGGATTAGACAACGGCCACAGCTCGAATAGGACTTCCAGTGCCACCTTTTATTTTAAGGGGGAACCCGATGAATTGAAAACGACCTTTGTCAATAAGTTGATCGAGGTTCATTAAGCCTTCCATATGCGTTATTCCCCTCTCCGCGCATGCTATATGCGCCTTGAAATTTGGCTCGCCTTCAGGTGCGGGACTTATTGCTTCAACACCAAACATTACAATTCCTTTATCGGCAAGCCAATGCACTGCGTCGACATGTAAACCAGGAAAATCATGCAGATATTCCGGTTTTCCAAATAGCCTTTCATTGACCGCCATATAAATCAAAATAGTATCACGTGGTTTGATTTCCTGACCCGACTTACCCAAGGCCTGTTCCATTTCGGAAACCGTTATTTGGTGTTTAAGTGGAACATTTGAAAGATCAAGGCAAATCGCTTCCGTATAAAAGTCTTCAAGGGGTACCTCGTCAATTGAGGGCGCATCGTTTGCTGGGTTGAAATGGCAGGGTGCATCAACATGAGTGGTGGAATGATCACTCAAAGACAAACTCAAGGATTTCGAAGAGAATGACGTTTTGCCTGCTTTTTTAATCTCGTTATGGTCATTCCAAACGGTCATGATAACTGGAGGATGTGATGGATGAGCTGGAGTTCGGTGCTCTATTGTACGGCTTAGATCTATCAAAGGCATAATCAGGTTTCCAGGTAAAAATATTCTTCATCGCTGCCATGTTAACAGGATCATGGACCCAAGTTAAGTTATTAACCTGCAAAGCATGGCTCGCACTTATACGTTTTGAAAAAGGTTTGATAGATTAGATAGGGTTAGATACAGTTGTTATATGATTAAGAGATATACTAGTTCGAAAGTTGCAGAACCCGCGCCGGAACTCTGGTCGAACTGCATTGTTTGCGATGGTATAGCATATATTGCCGGTCTTACAGCACGAAATGCAGATGGGGTGACAATTGATGGGGCGGATGAATATGAGCAAACCAAAATCATATTCGAAAAACACAAAGCCCTGATAGAAGCTGCTGGCGGAAAGATGTCCGACTTCACCAAGTTAACTATTTTTGTTACCCGTATCGAATATAACAGGCAGGTCTGGCAGGCAAGGGCTGAGTTTTTTAAGGGTGATTTCCCCGCCTGTTCCTTAGTCGAGGTTTCAAAACTTGCAGCGCCGAATATATATGTTGAGATAGAGGGTATAGCTCATATCGGAAAGGGAGTAAGTTAAGTAAACTCGCTTTCGCTATAGGTTATTCAATATACTCCGTTTTATTAAGGCCGCCTCGTTTTATAAAGCACACCATTAGTCTGCAAATAGAATTATCGTTGTCGAAAAAGACAACGTGCGGCAAATATACTTATGATTACGCCTCTAGAAAGCAGTTTACTTAGCAGAGAATTTTCCAAACTGCTCAATGGTTAGTTATGTGCCTAGAATCTACTTCACGGTCTTTTCTTGATTTTTAGTTCTTTAAAAGGCGCAAAAAATGAGTTACTTGAAATGAGTGGGTTTTCTGTTTCGTGGAGTTTCTTATGGCAATAAAATGTACCCAAATAGAATTGGCTGCTCGGCCAATTGGAGATCCGAAACATAGTGATTTTCGAGTTGTAACTGTTGACTTGCCACCTGTCGGTGATGGCGAAATGCTCTGTCGTATTATTTACCAATCCCTTGATCCATATATGCGAGGACGGATGGATGACGCTAAGTCCTATGCCGTACCTGTGGCGATAGGGGACGTTATGGGAGCAGGCACTGTTGCAGAGGTAATGGAAAGTAAAAACGCTCGCTTTAAAGAGGGTGATATTGTAACTGGAATGTTTGGCTGGCGAACACATATCATCTCCGACGGGGCTGGTGTGAGGAAAATCGACCCAGCAGTTGCGCCAATTTCTACTGCTATTGGAATTCTTGGAATGCCTGGAATGACAGCTTATGTCGGACTATTAGATATTGGCGAGCCTAAGGCAGGTGATACACTTGTCGTTTCTGCCGCTTCTGGTGCCGTTGGTGCTGTTGTTGGTCAGATTGGTAAATTAAAGGGTTGTAAAGTTGTAGGAGTGGCTGGATCCCAAGAAAAGTGTGATTATGTTGTCAACGTATTAGGCTTTGATCATTGTTTAAGTCACTTAAGTGATGATTTGGAAAGTGAATTGGCCAAAGTTTGTGAAGACGGAGTTGACGTATACTTCGAGAATGTGGGGGGTAAAGTCTTTGAAGCTGTATTACCGCTCGTAAATTCATTTGCTCGTATTCCGGTCTGCGGCCTTATCTCCAGGTATAGTCATGTGGGGGATTTTCCTGGGCCTAACCTACTTCCAAAACTTACTCGCTCGATACTTACAAACCGCCTTAAATTACAGGGGTTCATAATTACCGAACGCTGGGATAGATTCCCTGAATTTGAAAAGGACATGAGTTCTTGGATAAAATCGGGAGAAATAGTTTATAAAGAGGATTTTGTAGATGGCTTAGAAGACGCCCCGGAAGCCTTTATGGGCCTCTTAAAAGGCAAAAATTTTGGGAAATTAATAGTTAGAACTTCGGAGGATCCCACGATATGAATGAAAAAGTGGAACGACGTAAATTTGAAACTTTTGAAGCGTTGAAAAGTGAAATCGGGAACGAGCTTGGCATAAGTCCTTGGCATACAGTTGATCAAGGGCAAATTAATACATTTGCAGAAGCAACTGGCGATCATCAATGGATCCATGTGGATGTCGATCGTGCTACAAACGAGTCGCCCTACGGAGCGCCGATTGCACATGGTCATTTAACTCTGTCGCTTGTGCCAATGCTTATCTCTAATACAATAGAGTATTTACCTCGGACGGCTGGAATAAACTATGGGCTCGATAAAGTGAGGTTTATGGCTCCCGTCAAAGCCGGCAAAAGGGTCAGAGGAAAGGTAAGTTTGCGTAATGCGGAACGCATAAATGACACGACGGTAAAAGTTTTATATAGCACCGTTGTTGAAATAGAGGGTGAAGAGAAGCCTGCCTGCGTTGCGGAATCTATTGCACTTTACCTTAACTAAAACATAAACCTAAAACTCTGCTAACAAACGACCATAGTTTTTATAACGCGTTTCAACATTCTTTAACCGTAGCGCATGCCAATAGCTAGCGGAGTTAATTGAGATGACAGGCTTTTTCCTTTTTTCCTCCTCCAAAGCTGCCTGTTCCATGAAGTGAAGGTTAGTTCCAAACTGAACCAATGCATCAATATCTGTCTCGTCTACCTGATCGAGTGCTTCGGAGAGTTGATCGGGCGTTACGTGAGATATCTCAACGGGACTGGGACATTGCAAGCCTATAAAATTTTTGACTTTAAACCCAATGTCGGTAAAGAACTGGCTTATATGTTTATTTGCTATTGGCATGTATGGGGATATTATACCGATCGTTTTAGCTTCAAATTTTTCTAATGCTTCGGCTGCAGCAAATGAACCACCAGTTACTGGTAATTTACTTCTTTGCTCTAACATCGTCCGTCGCCGACACGAGGCGTCGTAGCCATCCCATACAATTAACGAAGACATTCCGACAATAAGAATTTCCGGATCAGCCGTTAAAATTCGGTCTACTGCTGCGACCAGATCGGCTTCACTTAAACGCACTAGCTTATCAAAATCATTGTCTGTTTTTATGTCAATGTTTGGGATGCTTATTCTTGCGACATGATTGGTGATACCATCTAACCTAAGGTCATCAAAGTCTGGTTGAACAATGGTATTAGTAGAGGGTATGACGGTTCCCACTCTAAGTTTCCATCCTCGTTGATCTACCATCGTAATTTCCTTGTTATGTGTTGTGGTTTTTAAAATGGTGTAATTTCGAGACGTAAATTATTGCTATGTGCCAATTTCAAAGTCTTCCGAGCCAATATCCCAAAATAGCCCGGCCATAATTTCTAAGCCCTCTCGAGCTATTTCCGGGAGCATATGTTCGTTCGGCGCATGCTGGGAACAAGATGCGTAGCTATGCGGGACCCAAAGTGTCGGTAATCCTAGAATTTCACTAAATACGTCGTTTGGTAATCCACCACCCAAGTTAGGAAGGATGGCAGGTTTTTTCTTTGTAGTTTTTTTAATAGAATTTGCGGCCCATTTTACCCATGGATTATCGGGATCAAGTCTAGTCGCCTGCATAACACCACGATCAGCTGGTGTGACAGTAACGTCAGAGAAACCCTCCTTGTTAAGATGTCGAACCAAGGCTGGAAGGATATCATCCACTTCGGTTCCTACGACAAACCGCAATTGACATCTTGCCTTTGCATTTCCAGGTATTGCGTTAACAGGTCGTTCGGGAATTCCGGCTGTAAAAGCCAAGATTTCAAAACTATTCCATCCAAACACTCTCTCCGCAGGTGTCAGGTTTTTTTCACCCCAGTCTTGTTCTACTTTCGGACCTTCCTCACCACCATCTACCTCACAATCGGCAAGTGCCATTCTCACAGAATTTGTGAGAGTTTTGGGGCGCCACTCAGGAATTCTTATTTGGCCGCGTTTATCAGCAATAACTGATAAAGCATTAGATAAAATTAAGGCGGGATTAGCTATTAGGCCTCCCCAGTTACCTGAATGATGCGCGCCGCTTCTTAGGTTTACTTCTATATCGAAAACAATGCTTCCTCTGGAGCCCATAAATAATGTTGGTCGTTCTGGCTGCAGTCGTGGTCCGTCAGATGAAATCAAAACGTCTGAAGCCAAAAGTTCTTTTTGTTGTCTTGCAAAGTCTGCTAGTCCCGGAGACCCTGATTCTTCTCCGGTTTCAATCAAAATCTTTGAATTAAACCCAAGACAACCTCTGGTCTCCAGTATGCTCTTTAGCGCACCGATATTTACACTGTGTTGACCCTTATTATCGGCTGTGCCGCGCCCGTAGATCTTGTTGTTTCTTACCTCTAGCTCCCAGGGAACTAAGTCCTGCTCCCAGCGTTCCTCTTGTCCTCGAATAACATCTCCGTGTCCATACGTTAGAACAGTTTTATTAGTTGAGCTTTCATGCTTGCTGCCAAAAAAAATTGGGCCTGCCTTTGCATTTGGATTTTCAAACACCTCCGTCTCATAACCTAACCCTCGAAAAGTTGTTATCATCTCGTCCATATATTCCGTCATGTCAGGTTTGCGGCTTTCATAGATTTGACTCTCGGTTTTTATGGCAACTCGTCTTTTAAGATCTTCAAGAAAGTGTCCATCATCGAAATACGCTATAGCATTTTTAAGAGCATGTTCTCGGGTCATCTATATTAATCCTAGATAGGTTTCCTTTTAGTTTCTGATAAAAGTTGTCAAACCAGATTTAAGTCGGGGAGTGGTTTGACCGAGATCCCTTCACTTTCAAGCATTTTCCTCACAGCCTGTGCCACAGCTGGTCCAGTAGGTTCATCGCCATGGATACAAATGGTATCAGCTTTGACAGGAACTTTCTTTCCACTATTTGCAATGATGTATCCGTTTATAACGATATTACGAACTTGCGCGGCTGCCCTTTCAGGATCTTTAATCATCGCATGATCGTATTTTCGGCTGGTCATATTTCCATCGTCTTCATAGCTTCGATCAGCGTAGGCCTCGGCAGCGACAGTTAATCCTAGTGCTTGCCCAGCAGAAAAGAGAAACGAACCAGAGACAGCAACTAAAATTAGTTTAGGGTTTACTAGATTGACCCCCCTTGCAATTGCAGCTGCTATATCAGGGTCAAGGCTAGACATATTATTTAACGCGCCATGAGGTTTTACATGAGTAACAATCGCATTGTTTGTAGCTGAAATCGCTTGGAGAGCACCAATTTGATACGCAACGCTTGCTTCGATTTCATCCGCTGACATGTGGATCTGTCTTCTACCAAACCCCCACAAATCATTGAAACCAGGATGGGCTCCTATGCTTACACCATTTTTTATTGATTGCTTTACCACGCGATCCATTACGTTTGGGTCTCCGGCATGAAAACCACACGCAATATTGGCGGAATTTACGATTTTTAGCATATCTGTATCGTTTCCAATATCGTAGACGCCAAATCCCTCACCAATATCTGAATTTAAATTGATATTTTTCATTTGCTTAGACTTTAATATTAAGATTTATAAAGAGGTTCTGGATTGAACGACCTTATTATAACACTTTAGTTCCCAAGGACCAGCTAAGGATATGGACACCTCTTCGAGAAATAGCTACCGTTTTTTATTTGCGGGCGATAGTGCATTGGTTATCCAATTTGGGGAGGTGGTTGACGCCAGGATCAATCAACATGTGAGGAAGATAGCGGCAATTGTGAAAAGTGAAGATATAGAAGGTATCGTAGACCTCGTGCCGACCATGCGATCTCTTATGATTCACTATAACCCGTTGTACATTTCACAGGCAGAATTAAAAAATCTTATAACGCCATTACTTGGAAGGGAGTTCACCCTAGATGATGATATCATTAGGTGGAGAATTCCAGTTTGTTACGACAATGAGTATGCGCCGGATATTGAAGACGTGAGCAGGTCTCTTAGAGTTTCGGCTCCAGAGATTATCAAACAACATACTTCCGTGGAATTAGAAGTTTTTATGATGGGTTTTCTACCAGGGTTCCCTTACTTGGGTCTCTTACCCGAAATATTTGATTTGCCCCGCCGTGTTGAACCGCGAGTGCATGTTCCTCCGAGGTCTATTTCTGTTGCCGCTCGCCAGACGACAATTTATACGATTGATAGTCCGGGAGGATGGCATTTGATAGGTCAAACGCCTGTGGATTTTTATGATCCCAATAGAGAAAATCCAGTGCTTGTAAAGGCGGGCGATAAGGTGTCTTTTTTTGCCATTGATAGCAAAGAATACCCTGCCGTTCGTCTAGCCCTAAAGGCAGATGAATATCCATTAACAATGGATTGTTAGTATGGCAGTAAAAATAATTGATCCAGGCTTCAATGTAACTGTTCAGGATTTTGGCAGACCAAAATTCCAACATTTGGGTGTTCCTGTGTCAGGTGCCATTTCACCTACACTGCTTCGACTGGCAAATGCACTAGTTTCTAATGCTGAGTATGAGGCGGGACTAGAAATACGATTAATGGGCCCGACTTTCGAGGTCTTATGCGATAGCCTTCGGATAGCGGTAGTTGGAACATCGACACCTGTCGAAATTATTGACGGTGATATTACTTTCCAGCCTGCGAACCAGAGTATTAAGCTGAAAAAGGGTCAGATTGTAAAAATTGGTAATGTTTCAGACACTGGAACAACATATCTTGCTATTGAAGGCGGGTTTGACCTGCCAAAAATCTACGATAGCATGTCGACTTACGTCAGAGCGGGAATTGGTGGGTACAAAGGGCGCGCACTACTCGCCGGCGATGTGGTTTCTTTAAGAACGCATAGTGCCGCGGATCATGGAGAGTTGAAGCTTAATGATACCTGGTTTTTGGACGAGAATGGACCACTAAGAGTTATTCTGGGGCCTCAAGATGATTATTTTTTGTCGAGTAGTGTAGAGACATTTTTCGCTTCGAAATATAGCGTCACGACCGAAGCTGACAGAATGGGGATTCGGTTGGATGGGCCTAAACTACAACATTCCAAGGGTTATAACATCGTGTCTGACGGAATTGTAACAGGAGCGATACAGGTTCCAGGAACAGGACAACCGATTATGCTTCTTGCAGATCACCAGACTACTGGGGGATATCCAAAGTTAGGAACAGTAATTTCCGCAGATATTTCACGGCTTGGATTGTTGTGTCCCGGTGCAGAGATAACATTTCAGCAAGTAACCGTTGAAGAGGCGGAGAAAATTCTTGTCGAACAAGAGCTAAAAATAAAAACAGCTATTGGAAATTTTAAGCCTGCTGAACCATGGTTAGACCATCAAGCACTTTATAATGAAAATTTGATTTCTGGCTTCATGTAGTTTTTGAATTAAGAGGCCGTCTTTTGATATAAATATCGCTGGTCTGGTGATAGTTGCCTCGTAACTTCGCCTTTGCGTAAGAGATAATTTATATGGGCAATGGTTTCTCCGATTGCAAAGCGAATTTGAAAGGCGTCTAGGTCTCTCTTGAATAGCTTTTTCATGATGGAGCTTGCTGTAACTGGTTCATTGCAGGCGTTAAATGTTATCTCTAATCGATTTTGATGGTGTTGAATGAGATCTGTAATCCGTGTTGACAGCCCTTTATAGGGTCGATCATGTGCTGGCAGTATATTTGTATCTTTACTCGGTATGTTTAAGCTATGAAGGAATTTAAGAAATCCGTCCAATGGATTTCCGTCCGGTTCCTGCCACCAGACGGCGATTATCGGCGTAATCCGGGGTAACAACATATCTCCCCCCAAAAGGATCTGATCTTGTTCGTTGTAAAGCGTTACATGATCAGGAGAGTGCCCTGATCCAAAAATTGGTTGCCATGTACGATCGCCAATTGCGAAAATCGTTTCCTTTTCGATACGCGTATAGACAGATGGCACGGGGGAAACCATGTCTCGATAATCATTGCCAATTTCATGATAAAGATTTTTTTCGTCAGCGCCGAGTCCAGCTAAATCGTAAAATTTTCGCATTTTTATGAGAGATATTTCTTCTGCATCCAAATAGGCTTGACGAGCACTAAGCCATTCTATCTGCGACATCCAAAGTTCGGCGTCTGTCCGCTCAATCAGCCAACCGGCAAGTCCAACGTGATCGGGGTGGAAATGAGTTCCTATTATTTTTTTTATCGGACGTTTAGCAGTGTACTCCCTAAGAATTATTTCCCATGTTTCAATAGACACAGGGTCTGCCATCCCTGTGTCGATTAAGACCCAACCATCGTTATCTTCAAGCAGGTAGATGTTGATATGATCGAGTGCTATAGGCATAGGAAACCGGAACCATAAGATTCCCTCTGCAATCTCAATTGGTGTCGCGGGGCTCGGTAATTCGTCACCGTTAATGTAATTTACTAGACTTTGCATGCGGGGAACATAATTCGGCGTTGTATAAATAGGAAGTAACAATTTAAATTAGTTGCAACATAGTGTGTTGAAAGAATGGAATGACTGAAAAATTTTCTAAGGTTGGCACGTTAATATTTGTTGTAGGCCCATCTGGTTCGGGAAAGGATACACTTATCAATGGCGCTAAAGGTCTTGTTAGAGAAGAGAAAATTACTTTTATAACCCGGGAAATAACGCGCCCTACTGATGCTGGGGGTGAAGATCATATTGAGATCCATAAAAGGGATTTTAATAGAAAAGTTGAAGCGGGGGAATATGCATTACATTGGCAAGCAAATGGGCATTGTTACGGTATTAATAAAGAGCTAAATCAATTGCTGTCTGCTGGTAAAACTATCGTATTAAATGGCTCTCGTGCAGCAGTTTCAACTGCTAGAGAATTGTACCCCCAACTTCAAATTGTTCAGATAAATGTTCCTGTGGAGATTTTAAGAAACCGATTAAAAGAGAGAAAACGAGAAACAGAGCAAGAAATTGAGGCCCGTTTATCTAGGGCGACGGAATGGAGGCTAGAAGAGGAAGGACTCCATCAGTTTTCAAACCATCAGCCACTGGAACTGAGCATAAAGTCCTTTGTTTCTCTATTAAATCGTATAAGTTAAAACCTAGTCTATAAGAAAACAGGAGTTTTGAAATGGCTGAAGAAACCTATTTATTTATCGTTAGTATGGATGTTGAGCCTGAAAAAGAGGCTTTGTTTAATGAAGTTTACGATGAGGAACATGTTCCATATTTATCTACCGTGCCAGGTGTTATTTCCATTAAGAGAATGGTGAAACAAGAAACAAAAATCACTTTAGGTGGTAAAATCGAGACGATGGATGTTAGTGCACAGGCTAAGTACACTGCTATCTATGAGGTAACAAGTCCTGATGTGCTTACCAGTGATGCGTGGGCGGAAGCCGGTGAGAAGGGACGGTGGGCAGCAGAGGTACGGCCCTTTACGACGAACCGTTCTCACGTTTTGAGGAAAGTTATTAGTTAGTCATTTTTAGCAAACGTAATTATTTGAAGGTAAAAATTAATTAGATCCGAGCTTGACTGGCAAAATTCAAAAAATGATCAATAGATGGGGTAGTTGTCAAAGTGGATTTGAAGGTCTCATCCCAGCGTCTTAATTGAACCGCTTCCTTGTAGTATGGTTGACACTCAAAACTGGCTACTTCCTGTCTGTCAAATGGACCTCCCTGCACTTCAAGGCGACGTACTGATCCCTTCGATAGTTTTGCAAAATATGTTTTATCCGTTGCACAAAGATACCGTGTTGCGTCTACGTACCAACGTATTGGAGAAGTGATGGCGGGGCTGGACCACGACCGTAAATAATCCACCGCTATATGTTCATGTTCTGTGTCCTCGCCGTTTCTGATTGCTTGTCGAGCATCATTATTGAGAAGGTGTCCAGTATCATGGAGGAGGCAGGCCGTGATCATTTCTGCCGATGAATTAGCTATCTCAGCATGTTATGCGCATTGAAGAGCGTGAGATGGCTGTGTTACCGAACCTTCATCAAAGTGATTTTTGCCTTTTTCAAGAAAGATTGACTTAATTTCATCTGTTATCGACATACTGCCCTTAGCCTTCAGTTATATAACGCGTTTGCCTTTAGAGATTGCACGATGAACGATTGGAATGTGGTCTTTCGTTAATTCAACCTCCAAAAGATCTGCCCGAAATCCGTTTTGCAGCACTCCTCGATCAGAAAGGTTCACCATTTTGGCTGGAACTTCGGTTACTTTTGAGATTGCTTTCGGTAGTGGAATTCCGTGTTTCAAATTGAGGATAAAAGCTGAATGAAGCAAACTTGAGGGCGCATAGTCTGAAGATAACGCGTCCAAAAGATCCAACTCAGCTAAATACGATGCTGAGACATTTCCTGAGTGTGAACCGCCTCTAACGATATTTGGACCACCCATCACTGTTCCCATTTTAAATTTTTTAGCAGCTCTTGCTGAATCTATTGTGGTAGGAAATTCCGAAATTGTTGCGCCTAAAGCAAACCCTTCCTTTATATGTGAGGCTGTTGCATCATCATGAGTGGCAATAATAATACTGTTTTCACGACACATTTTTGCGATCTCTTGTCGATGTTTTTCTGAATATTTAATTTGGAGATGCTTCTTGTTTTCGACGAATTCTTCATATTCATCGTCAGACATCGAATATTTTCCTTGATAATAGATGCGTTGTTTCTCTTGATTAATAAATTGCCTTTCCCCTGGTGTGTGGTCCATCAGCGAGACCAATCTTACTAATTCCTCCGTTTTGAACGGTTCAAATAATTCCAGAACGTTTGGCATTGGAACTTCACAGCGCAGATGAAGGTGATGATCTATCCGCAATATATTATTGCAAACAGCTTCCTTTACAGCTTTCGCCGCATCCAAAAGCATTGTGGCTCTTGCTTTATTCGTGCGAATGTCTCCGCCTACTGCGACTGCATCCAGAACAGTTGTGATGCCTGCAGCAGCAAGCTCGGCATCGTGCGAGAGTACAGCTGCCGTAAGCGGCCATTTGACACCGGGTCGAGGTAGGCAGTGTCGCTCCAAATTATCAGTGTGGACTTCCACAAGACCAGGTAGAAGGTAATTTTTGTTTAAATCTTCCGCTCGCGGAATTGAGGTATTTTCAAAACTTATATCTTTTATGAGGCCCTCTTTAATGACGAGGCTGCCGATTTTAATTTCGTCAGGAAGAACTAGAGTAGCGTTTGTGAAAATTTGTTCCGTCGAAAACATTTCTCTATGCGGCCTTTTTTGCAAGCTCGACATTGAACATTTTTGTGCCAACGCTTTCGCGGACATACGTATCGTGAAATATGCCAACAATCGCGGTACCTCGGTTCCGAGCCTCGTTAATAAGTTCAATGACAGCGTCCCTATTTTTTTCGTCTAGCGAAGCTGTCGGCTCGTCAAGAAGTAGAATTGGATAATCTTGAATAAGTGTTCGCGCTATATTGACGCGTTGCTGCTCGCCTCCTGAAAAGGTTGCAGGCGGCAAATCCCACAGTGATTTGGGGATAGAAAGTTTATTGAGTAATTTCTTTGCCTGCGCTTTGGCTGGTTTTATAAGTTTTCCTTGCACGATGAGTGGTTCGCAAACTAGGTCTATCGTTGATATTCTAGGAATAACACGCAAAAATTGGCTCACATAACCGAGGGTTTTTTTTCTAATATCAAGTACCTCATGTGGCGAGGCTGACGCGAGATCAACCCATTTATTCTCATGCCGTATGTTGATTGTTCCAGATTGGACCAAATAGTTAGCGTATATCGCTCGTAAAAGTGTTGATTTGCCAGTTCCGGATGCTCCAGTTAAAACCAAGCATTCACCTGCTTTAACTTGGAAAGAAATATTTTGAAATACGGGAAGTTTTTTTGCCCCCTGATTATGTAGCAAAAAAGTTTTTGCCAAGTTGTCAATGCGTAGCATATCGTCTTTAATTTTTTCCATTTTTTAAACCGGTAAAATTGAAGAAACTAGGAGTTGAGTGTAGGGATGCTGAGGGTCATCGAGAACTTGATCAGTTAAACCTTTCTCTACAACTCGTCCCTTATGCATTACTATTAATCGGTTCGATAAGAGCCTCATTACACCAAGGTCATGACTCACTATAACGCAAGCGATACCAAGTTGGCTCACTAAACCTCTGATTAAATCTAAGAGACGAGCTTGTACCGACACATCTAAACCACTTGTGGGCTCGTCCATGAAGACTAATCGTGGTTTTGTTACAAGGTTTCTTGCTATTTGAAGTCTCTGTAGCATTCCTCCCGAAAATGTCTCTGGGTAGTGGTCCATTCTTTCGAGTCCTATTTCTACGTTTTGCAACCAATCTGTGGCCTCATTTCGGATATCCCTGTAGTTTCGGGCGCCAATAGCCATCAGTCTTTCGCCCACATTTGCGCCAGCTGAAACATTCATTCGAAGACCATCACGCGCATTTTGAAAAACGACACCCCAATCTGTTCTCATTAAAAGCCGGCGCTCCGGCTCACTCAACAAATAGATATCTTTTAATCCATCTACACGAGTATCGAATTTGACCGATCCTGAGGATGGTTGGAGGAGGCCCGATATATTTTTTAAAAGGGTTGTTTTTCCAGAGCCAGACTCGCCGACAACACCCAATACCTCGCCAGGGTAAATATCGAAGCTTACGTCTATGCAACCAACTTGAGAGCCATAATGATGTGATAGATTTTTCGAACTAAGTAACACGTTCGTCATTCGATATCCTTTATTTCAAATTTTCTAGGTAAGCCCGGGCCTTTATGTCCCTTTGCTCTCCGGTCTGCACAAAAGTTACTATCTGAGCAAACGAACATTCGGCTTCCTTTGTCATCTGTAATCACCTCATCTAGAAAACTTGAGCTAGACTCGCAAAGGGCACAACATTCGGACCAGGATTCTATTTCAAAAGGGTGATCGTCAAAATCAAGACTCTTTACTTTGGTATAAGGGGGGACGGCATAAATACGTTTTTCTCGCCCAGCTCCAAATAGCTGCAAGGCAGGCATTTTATCCATTTTTGGGTTATCAAATTTAGGGATGGGACTTGGGGACATCACGTAGTGATCATTCACTTGAACAGGGTAATTATAAGAAGTCGTTACCTTTCCATAGTGGGCTATATTTTCATATAATTCGACGTGCATGACTCCATACTCTGTCAGCGCGTGCATCTTGCGGGTTTCTTCTTCACGCGGTTCTATCCACCGTAGCGGTTCTGGTATAGGAACCTGATATACAATTATCTGGTCAGATTTCAGCTTTACTTCAGGGATCCGATGACGTGTTTGTATTATCGAAGCATCGGAAGTATTTTCCGTTGTCTCTACACCAGCTGTTTTAGCAAAGAAACGCCGGATATTTACCGCATTTGTTGTATCGTCAGCTCCCTGATCAATCACTTTGAGAGTGTCATCTATACCAATAATACTGGCTGTTACCTGTATACCTCCTGTGCCCCATCCAAACGGAAGAGGCATTTCCCGGCTTCCAAATGGCACTTGATACCCAGGGATAGCGACTGCTTTCAATGCAGCTCTTCTAATCATCCGCTTCGTTTGATCATCTAAGTAAGCGAAGTTATACCCATCTAGCGTTTTTTCTTTAAGCCGCGATGATCGCTTTCGTTCTCCAGATATTGCTGCCATAAAATCTACTCCGCAGCTTCTACATTTTTAGAGTCGGTCGAATCTTTGTTGTCTTCTGAAAGCGTACTCGCCTTTCTTAACGCT
Organism: uncultured Alphaproteobacteria bacterium; assembly: GCA_902629125.1. GTDB lineage: Bacteria > Pseudomonadota > Alphaproteobacteria > Thalassobaculales > Thalassobaculaceae. The sequence continues at coordinate 25,079 of CACOPQ010000004.1, read as the reverse complement.
CTAACTGTTACGAGTTCAGATTGGAAGTCGACATAGTGCGGTAATTTAAGATGTTGAACAAAACCAGAAGCTTCGACATTACAAGAATGACTTAAAACAAATTCTTCATCTTGTGCTGGGGCATTAACGGCTTCTCCTAGCTCTTTGCTTCTTAGCGATCTGTCTAAGATGCCCATTGACATAGCTTTTCGTTCGTTATGGCCAAATGTTAGTCCATATCCTCTTGTAAATTGTGCCGGTATTGTCGCGGACCCTTTAAATTGGTTGACCATCTGACATTCGGTTACGGTGATCTCCCCAACTTCGATCGGAAAACCTAGTTCTTCTGGAATAATTTCTACGCCTACTTCCCCCATCCGTATTTCACCGGCGAATGGGTGTGTTTTACCCCATCCTCTCTGAGTGGAGTAAGCGAGGGCTAAAAGAAAGCCTTCATCGCCCCGCGCAAGGTTTTGGAGACGAGCTTCCCGACTAGCAGGGAATTTAAGCGAGTTTCTTGTTACGTCGAATGGTTCATGTTCGTTAACGTCTATTTCTTTTTCAATAAGCCCTTCGTCATTTAGTAGTTCTGTCACCCGAGGCATTTCTTCCAAAATATTTTCCGACGCTTCCTCTGCTACCGGAGAATCGCTATTTTCCACAAGTGAAAAATCTAAAAGGCGATGGGTATAGTCGAAGCTAGGACCTAGAATTTGTCCGCCGGGTAAATCTTTAAATGTTGCTGAAATTCTGCGACGAATTTGCATCTTCGCGGTATCTATAGGAAGTGTATTTCCAAACCTAGGCAACGTTGTTCTATAAGCGCGAAGCAGAAATATTGCTTCGACAATATCCCCACGTGCTTGTTTAATCGCTAGTGCCGCGAGATCTCTGTCGTAAAGGGATCCTTCAGCCATGACCCGGTCAACTGATAAGCTTAACTGATTTTTAATTTGATCTAAGGTTAGTTCTGGAACACGTTTATCGCCTCTACGTTCCTCTGCCAGAAGCGTTTGAGAATTTTCTATAGCGGCATCGCCACCCTTGACGGCTACATACATGGCGTTATCCTTTTTCTGTCTTAATCATTTCTAGTTTTGTTGTTCTAGGTAGAGCACTTAGTTTTTTTTTACTCGTAAGAATAATGTCTATTCCCTTTGGAAAAAGAGAGTTAACTTTACCGCGCTGGTCCCATAACGACATGGGAATGTTCTCTGCATTTAGAAAACGAGACTTTTTTATGCCTGGCCCTGTAAGTTTCAGTTTTCCAGTATCGTCAAGGCTTTGTGTTTGAATTATAACTGTCGCAGCCGTTTCTGGGTTCTCATCTGTTCCGAGATTTAAAGGCGGAAATTCATCTGGAGCAGAGAAAAAAACAACAAAGTCTGCGTCTCTAGTATGCTCTACAAGCTTCAATCCAGTATGGAATTTTAGGTATTTTGACACTTCACTGTCGCGCGGTAGGTCCAACCAGACTTTTGTTTGAAAGTCCATCAATGTTAAACATACCGCAGTAGTTGCTTTCATCATTGGATCAGGGGCTGATAAATTATTTTTGATCTTTTTAATTGTCCCAGGTTCCGACATTACTTTTAAAATTTTTCGGAATACAATTTGACTTTCATAAACTGGATCATCGAAGCCAGTCTCTAACGGAATATGATCTATTGGTTCTTGAAGGAGTGCCATTCTATTTGCCTCGAGCCATTGTGAAAAATTCAACTTTGGTTTTTGCTGCTTTTTTGCTGGCCGAAGCTTTTTGTTTTTTTATTGCATTTTTGAGTGGCTTGATGATGTTGGTAAAAGTGGCAGTAGCATAACGATCGTCTTGAAGCATGGCGTCGAGTACAGCGCTTTGTTCAGCTTTCAATGCGGATCTACCTCGAACGTAAGCGACACCTGATATTCCGTTATCCAATCTTATAGTTGTGCGCGTTAGCGGCATTTCACCAACATTGAAGTTTGTTCCGACACCACCTGCTTTTCCTCTTACCATGACCATGCCGGTTTCCGGCGCCCTGATATTTGTCCAAGATGGTTTATCCTGTAAATCACACCAAAGCGTATTGAGAAGTTCGGTGTCTGCCTTTGCCAACACCGACATCCATTTCTGGCGATTTGTTCTTGCGAGTTTTTTAGTTTCTTTCATTCTAAAGATCTCCTACTGACCTTTTTTAAATTTGTCTAGACGTATAGACGATAGAAGCTATAATAAGGTGTTCAATATCTGGGTAAAGAAAAAAATATTAAGTCATTTATAATACGTTTGCGCGAAAACGTTTAGTCGTGGATTAGGCAGATGCAGTGGGAAAAAGGTATATCCGCGTGGAAGCAAATATCGGACGATATAGAGACGTCGATTAAAAACAAAACTTGGAAATCCGGCGACAAGCTTCCAACGGAAATGGAATTGGCTAAAACCTATAGAGTGAATAGGCATACAGTTCGCCGGTCTGTTCATGAATTAGTTGAGAAGGGATTAGTTAGTGTGGAACAAGGACGAGGTATGTTTATACCAGACTATGTCCTAGATTATAAGTTAGCCAAAAGAACTCGATTTTCGGAGGTCGTCTCAAGCCAAAATAAATTTCCTGGGGGAAGAGCCTTAAGCGGTGAGGTAATAAAAGCAAACAAAAAAGTGTCAGAGGCATTGATAATGCCGTCGAAAGGAAAAGTTTGTTTACTTCGAACAATTCGGGAGTTAGACGGCGTGCCAATCGTTTTAGCGGCTCACTATTTCTCGGATTCACGCTTCCCAGATTTTCTTGAAAGATTTGAAGAATTTAAGTCCGTATCAAAAACTTTAGATAGTTACGGGTTGGGTAATTATGAACGGCAATCAACTAATATCAGCGCGAGGATGCCAAATTCCGAGGAAATAACAAGTCTCAAACAACCAGCTAACCGTCCGGTATTAATAACAGAGTCAGTAAATGTGGACAGTTTTGGAGAGCCCATCGAGTTTGGCATTTCCGCATTTAGTGCGGATAGAACGAATTTGATCGTCGAAAGTTGATTACTAAAAAACTTTTAAGTTTAACGATCTTTAGATAGGTTGTGAAAACGTCATGGAGCTGTCTAACTTTTAGCAAGAACTACAAACTGCTAGAATACAATGAATTAAAGGGTCTAAGATATGGCATCTACACCGAACGGTCAGGTTCTATCAGAAAAACTGGGAGGCCACGTGTTAGTGGATTCCCTTAGGGCGCACGGCGTTGAAATGGTATTTGGAGTTCCTGGTGAAAGTTATTTGGCTGTATTGGATGGGTTGCAAGACGCTAATAGTATACAAACTATTATATGCCGTCAGGAGGGTGGCGCCACGATGATGGCGGAAGCCTATGGTAAAATGACAGGCAAGCCAGGTGTATGTCTCGTAACACGAGGACCTGGTGCTACAAATGCAAGCGCTGGCGTTCATATAGCGATGCAGGACTCTACGCCACTTGTTTTGCTCGTAGGCCAGGTCGGAAGATCAATGATGGACCGTGAAGCATTTCAAGAAATCGACTATAGGCGCATGTTTGGTGAAATTACAAAGTGGGTTGCACAGATTGAGGACCCTATGAGAATTCCCGAGTATATAAACAGAGCGTTTTATACAGCGACTTCGGGTCGGCCGGGGCCAGTTGTTCTGGCATTACCAGAAGATATGTTGACAGAATTCGCTCATAGCCCAGCGATAAACTCCTATCAAAAAGTGCAACCATATCCTTCGCCTTCAGATGTTGAAACGCTGCAATCATTACTTAATGCCGCCAATGCGCCACTAATGATTATCGGTGGAGGAGGGTGGGATACTGCTGCCTGTACTAAAATTCAAGAGTTTGCAGAGAGAAACAATCTAGCCGTGGGATGCTCTTTTCGCTGCCAGGACTATTTTGATAACAGACATCCAAATTATGTTGGTCATATTGGGATAGGTTTATCCCCCTCGCTGGAAAAGCGGGTATTAGAAGCTGACCTGCTATTAGTTGTTGGGGCTCGTTTAGGTGAGATAACCACAGGCGGTTACAAATTGCTTAACATTCCTAAACCGAATCAGAAACTTGTCCATGTTCACGGAGGCGCAGAGGAGTTAGGAAGCGTATACCAACCCGACTTACCTATTAATGCTGGACCGTGTCAGTTTGCAGATGCCATTCACAATTTGGTGCTGGAAAAATCGTCGAGGTGGGCATCTAGTACTTTGGAAGGAAATAAAGCATATCTTGAAACATTGAAGCCACAACCAATTCCTGGCGATGTGCAAATGGGAGAAATTGCATCGTGGTTAAATCAAAAGCTCCCGGAAGATGCGTTTATCTGTAATGGAGCGGGAAACTACGCGACTTGGATGCATCGATTTTATCAATATAGAAAATATAGGACCCAATTGGCACCAACAAGTGGGTCAATGGGATACGGTTTGCCTTCAGCGGTTGCTGCTAAGCTCGTTCATCCTGAACGGGTGGTAGTAAGTATGAATGGTGATGGGTGTTTTATGATGCATGGACAGGAATTAGCAACCGCAATGCAGTATGGAGCCAACATAATAATTATTATTGTTAACAATGGTATGTTCGGTACCATTCGTATGCATCAAGAGCGCGAATATCCAGGGAGGATCGCAAATACAGGTTTGCAAAATCCAGATTTTGCAGCCCTTGCCCGAGCATATGGAGCTGCTGGCGAATTTGTAACTAAAACCGAAGAGTTTTATCCAGCTTTTGAAAGAGCCTTAGAGGCTTCTAGACCAACGATTATAGAGATTAAAATACATCCAGATGCAATCTCACCTGCTACAACGTTAAGTGCTATAAGAGAAGCATCGCTCGCAAAAGAAAATAAGAATTAATATTATTTTTGAAGCTTAAAATGAAAAAGTAGAAGATTAGCGAATTGTCGAGAAGTTAAATAGGTTCTAGATATTATGGTATGGAGTTGTTAAATGGTCGATACAAATAAAGTTATAATTACCTGCGCTGTTACTGGTTCTATCCATACTCCTACAATGAGCCCTCATTTACCCATTACTCCAGATGAAATTACTGATGCATCTATTGGTGCATGGGAAGCGGGCGCCTCAATTATACATCTTCACGCAAGAAATCCAGAGGATGGTAGTCCTACTCCGGACCCAGATGTATTTATGGAATTTCTTCCCCGAGTGAAACAGGCTACTGATGCAGTTGTTAATATTTCAACTGGTGGCGGGCATGGAATGACTGTACAGCAACGCCTTGAAGCTGCCGTTAAGGCAAGCCCAGAAATGACCTCCTTAAATATGGGATCAATGAATTTTGGGCTTTTTCCAATCTTAGATAAGATGTCAGATTTCCAACATGATTGGGAACCAAAATATCTAGAGAACTCTCGAGATTTTATTTTTCGTAACACTTTCAAGGACATTGAATATATCCTTAAGGAATTAGGCGAGGGGCACGGAACGCGGTTTGAGTTCGAGTGTTATGATATTGGACACCTTTACACTCTCGCTCACTTCCTTGATAGAGGTTTGGTTAAACCACCTCTATTTGTCCAGTCCATCTTTGGTATATTAGGTGGAATTGGTGCTGATGAGGAGAATTTAATGCACGCGCGTAGGATCGCTAATAAGCTGTTTGGTGACGATTATCAATGGTCAGTTTTAGCAGCGGGGCGCCATCAAATGAATTTTGTTACTATGGCTGCTATGCTTGGAGGCAATGTGAGAGTGGGTTTGGAGGATAGCTTATACATAGGTAAAGGCAAACTTGCAGAGTCCAATAAAGATCAAGTGGCTAAAATACGAAGAATTATAGAAGATTTGTCCTTAGAGGTGGCATCTCCTGAGGAAGCTCGCGAAATGTTGGGCCTGAAGGGCGGGGATCTGGTTCAGTTTTGAGACACAGTGGGTAACTTTTTTGATATAAACAAGGCAATAGTTAGGCTTCCTTCAAAAGATGTTAGTAATGGTCTTCGGTCAGTTGACTTTGGTGACCCTTCTTATGAACTTGTGAAGGCAGAACATGACGCTTACATCAAAGCATTGGCCAGTGAGGGTGTAGAGGTTGAAATACTCTCTCCACTTCCCGGTTTTCCCGACGCGTTGTTTGTTGAAGACCCGGCAATCGTTTTCTCTGAGGCTGCTGTTGTTCTAAAATCCTCTAGGATAGAAAGAAGCGGCGAGGGTGAGATACTATCACGCTCGCTTGAAAATAACTTTCATGATGTTTTCTATTTAGACGATGGGTATGTCGACGGAGGGGATATCCTCCAACTTCCAGATGCAGTAATTATTGGGATATCACAAAGGACTGATCGTAAGGGAGCGGAAGCTCTTAGGATAATCCTTAATCATTTAGGTAAAAAGAGTTTGATCTGTAAAGTTCCAAGCGAAGTGCTTCACTTAAAATCTGATTGCTCTCTTATAGACTTCGACACTATTTTAGTGACAGAAAAGCTCGCCGATGAAAAAACCTTGTCCGGTTTTAATAAAATAATCGTACCGGAGGAAGAGTCGAAGGCTGCAAATACCATTAGAACAAATTCTAAGATTTTTATTGGAGAACAATTTCCAGCAACTATTAAGGTACTTGAAAAAAGTGGATATGAATTAATACGATTAGGAATAAGTGAAATTAGTAAAATCGACGCAGGTTTGTCCTGTATGAGCCTGCGTTGGTCTCAATAGAAATACAGATTTGTCTTTGTTTTAAATATGTATATCAATACTGTTAGATTTTTGTTTCGATTTTAGTTTAAGAAATTAATGAATACCGCCAAAAGGTTAGGTGTCGATAATCAGCTTGATCGAATAATCCTCGAAACGTTATAATATATGGGCGTCTAGCAGGAACTGCAATAAGGAACACGACGCTGTCAGAAGTTTAAAGTTAGGATCAAAGATATGTTAGCCAGGCAATTAACGATTGAAGAACTTGCTTCAGAGATACCAGACGGTTCCAAGGTAGCGTTACCGCCGGACTATGCTTATTGCGCATTGAGCGCAGTTAGAGCATTGATACGACAACAAAAAAGGGATCTTCATCTTGTTGGGGTTCCGTCATTAGGATTTCAAGCGGACATGCTGATTGGAGCCGGCTGTGTGGCGACTGTTGAAACGGCTGCGGTAACTTTATCCGAATACGGTCTTGCCCCACGATTTACGGCCGCTGTAAAATCAGGGTCTATCACAATGATGGATGCGACCTGTCCAGCTATACACGCCGCTCTGCAAGCGTCTGAAAAAGGTATTCCATTTATTCCTCTTCGGGGATTGATAGGTTCAGACATTCTGAAAAATAGAAAAGATTGGAAAGTTGGCAACAATCCATTTGCCGATGAGAAGGATGATCCAATTGTATTTTTACCTGCACTTAAGCCAGACGTTGCGCTTATACATGCTCCAATTGGGGATAAGTTCGGAAATGTCTGGGTTGGCGTTCGAAGAGAGCAAATGCTAATGGCGCATGCCGCCAAAACGACATACGTCACTGTAGAGGAGATTGTAGAGGGCAATATTATGGAAGATCTCCAACTAAAGGCGGCGGCGATTCCTGGAATTTATATAAATGCCATAGCTGAGGCTAAAAATGGTGCTTGGCCTGTAGGGATCCCAGGAGGATATGACTCCGATCACCAACATCTAAAGGGTTATGTTGAACTTGCGCAAACTGCAGAAGGTTTCGATAAATATCTGAACGAGCATATTTATAATAGTAAAGCAGAAGCTGCCGAATAGAATTCAATGTCTACTGTATTACTTGAAGAAATTCTAATTAATGCCATTTCCAAAAATTTAGACGGGTTAGGACATATCGCTGTTGGTGCTTCTTCTCCTATCCCAGGCGCTGCAGCTTTACTGGCTAGAGCCCGCAGTAATGGCAGCATGCGAGTTTCTATATTAGGAAGTGAAGATAACAATTTCTTTAGTGATGGTGGAAAAGAAATTTTTGATATTGCCGGGCAGGGAAGAATGGACGCTTTCTTTCTTAGTGGAGCCCAAATTGATGGTAAGGCAAATGTTAACCTCGTAGCGGTTGGTGATTATAATCATCCTAAAGCCAGATTCCCAGGTTCTTTTGGCTCAGGGTATTTGTATTTTGTTGTACCAAGAGTGATTTTATTTAGACTAGAACATACTCCTAGGACATTAGTAAAAGAAGTTGATTTTATAAGCGCACCAGGATTTTCAGATGATGATGTTTATCGCCCTGGGGGACCTTACAAACTAATAACCGACCGATGTTTGTTCCGCGTAAACAAACAAAAAAAATGCTTCGAATTAGAGAGTGTTCACCCGGGTCATACGGTTAATGAAATACTTGAGCAAACCGGCTTCGAATTTTTACTGCCTGATAATGAAGTCCCAGAAACAGAAACGCCAGATGAGGCTACATTAAAAGTAATCAGAGGAGAGGTTGCACGGGAAATATCAGAGATTTACCCATCTTTCGCATCGCGGGTTTTTGGTATTAAGTAACTTTGGACGGTTCTCGGAGTAGTAACCCTAAGTTGGGCTAAAATATTACCACTGATAAGGATTGAATATAATGACGAGTAATAACGAGGGTGCTTTAGCTGGATTAAAGGTTATAGACTGCACCAGAGTTTTAGGTGGGCCTTACTGTACTCAAATGTTAGGTGACCATGGCGCTGAAATTATTAAGATAGAGCCGCCCCAAGGCGATGAAGTAAGAGATTGGGGGCCACCATTTCATGATGATGATGCAGCTTATTTTATAGGCGTGAACAGAAACAAGCGGTCCCTTGGCCTAGATCTTAGGTCTGCAGAGGGTAAAGATGTTCTGCTGAGGTTACTAGAAGATGCGGACGTTATTATTGAAAATTACAAAACTGGCTCTATGGAAAAATGGGGGCTTGGTTATGAGGAAGTTCTGAGCAAGAAATACCCTAGGCTAATACATTGTCGTATTTCAGGGTTTGGAGCAGATGGTCCTTACGGTGGATTTCCAGGATACGACGGTATTATTCAAGCTATGGTAGGTCATTTTTCAATAAATGGTGCAAAAGAATGTGGTCCTACGCGTTTGGGACTTGCTATGGTCGACATAGGAACGGGCCTATATGCAGGTAATGCAATAATGATGGCTCTCTTCGAAAGAGAAAAGTCTGGTAAGGGTCAATATTTGGACATGACTTTATATGATTGCGGCCTGTCTCTTATGCACCCGCATGTCCCCAACTATTTTGTCAGTGGCGGAAAAGTACCCGGGCTTACCGGTAACCCACACCCCAACATAGCGCCATACGACTTATTTGAGACAAAGACTTGTCAAATATTTATAGCAGGTGGGAATGACAGAGCTTGGAAGCGATTATGCGAGGAGGTTGGGAGACCCGAATTGGGGGACGACCCGCGTTTCCTTACCAATGCTGATCGCCAGGTCAACAAACAGGAACTTAAAAAAGAACTTGAAGGTGTATTTGCTGAAGTGGATGGAGAAGCCTTTTGCGAGAAGCTATTGGCAGCCGGACTTCCTGTTGGGCCTATTAGAAACACAGAGGATGTAATGTCTCATCCTCATACATTACATAGAAAGATGCGAGTGGAGAAAGATGGGTATAAAAGCTGGGGCATACCCATAAAGTTCTCGAGAACTCCCGGTTCTATCCGACATGTGCCGCCAAAATTTGGAGAACATGGCAGGGATATTTTAAAAGAACATGGATTTTCATCAAGCGAGATCGATGATTTATTTAAAAAAGAGGTAGCATTGGATGAACGTAAAAAGGCCTAAGAAAATATATCAATATTAAGCCTGCTTGATTTAAAAGTTTAAATAGCTACGTAAGTTCGAACACGTTTAAGGGGTAAATAAAATGAAAGTTGTGAAGACAGATGCAGAATGGCGGGAACAGTTAGATGATATACAGTTCGAAGTAACAAGAAAACATGGGACGGAACGGGCTTGGACAGGAAAGTACGCAACCAATAAAGACCCTGGCATATATAACTGCGTCTGCTGCGGTCAACCCTTGTTTGACAGTAAAACAAAGTTTGAATCTGGAACTGGCTGGCCAAGCTTTTTTGCGCCAATATCAGAGGAGGCAGTTGGTACTACCGTCGACCAAAGTTTCTTTATGACGCGGACAGAGGCACATTGCTCCAACTGTGGCGCCCATTTGGGACATATATTTGAAGATGGGCCAGCGCCGACAGGTCTTAGATATTGCATGAACTCCGCCTCATTAGATCTTAAAAAAGAATAATTTAGCTATTTACGACACTACAAAAATTAACTCGTAGAGGATTAAGTTGTGCAAAATCTTGCTATTCTAGATGATTACATCGAAGCGTCGTTAAGCTCTGCCGATTGGGATGAGCTAAAGGATGATTTTAACATCACGGTTTTCAATAGTCATTTTAGCGATCCGGCAACGTTAATAAAACGCTTAAAGGATTTTGAGGTAATTTGTGTAATGCGAGAAAGAACGCCATTTCCTGCTGAAGTTTTTCAGGGACTTCCTAATTTGGAATTATTTGTAACGAGTGGGATGCGAAATGCCTCTGTAGATATAGCGGCTGCTGAAAAACAGGGTATTGTCGTATGCGGAACAGACGGATCATTTCAAGCAACCCCAGAGCACACTTGGAGCTTGTTGCTAGCCTGTGCAAGGAATATCCATCAGGATTCAAACGCACTTTCGAATGGCAAATGGCAAACGCAGCTTGGAATTGAATTGTATGGTAAAACGATAGGATTGTTAGGATTAGGCAGAATAGGCGCCAGAGTTGCTGAATTTGCTCGGGTCTTTGGCATGAAAATAATAGCTTGGAGTCCAAATTTAACCCAAGCGCGTTGCGACGAAGTTGGAGTTGGACTAGTTTCAAAAGACGAACTTTTCAAGAATTCCGATTTTGTTAGTATCCATCTAGTGTTGGGTGACCGAAGCCGTAACTTAGTAAATAGCGCTGAGTTTGATGCTATGAAACCCTCGGCCTTTCTAATTAACACATCTAGAGGACCTATAGTGAATGAAGATGCGTTGGTGGAGGCAATTGAAAAAAAGAAAATACGTGGGGCAGGTATAGACGTGTTCGAGATTGAGCCACTTCCTGTTCACCACAGGCTGCGTCAGTTGAGTAATCTCACTCTAACTCCCCACACTGGGTATTTCACTGAAGAGGCCTTCAGAACATTTTACACTCAAATGATTGAAAATATCTGCGCATGGAAAAATTCCAAGCCGATAAGAGTATTAAGCTCTAGCTAACTATAAGTGGGTTAATTTTTTTAGATACCTCAATCACTACGTATGGTGTAGAAGTGATTAATTTGTCATTAGATTTGTCTTGTATAATCTACACAACTTATTCAACAACATTACGTGGGGTCTATGTTGGAATATAAACATTTGGGAAAGTCAGGCTTGAAAGTTTCTCCGCTCTGCCTCGGAACGATGTTGTTTGGGAGAGAAACACCCTCTCAGGAAAGCCAATTAATAATTGAGTCCGCTCGTAACTCTGGAATAAATTTTATAGATACTGCTGATGCTTATGTTGGGGGAGACTCCGAGCGACTTGTTGGACGTTGCATTAAAACGTCCCGTGACCATTGGGTGCTTGCAACTAAATTAGCAAACAAAATGGGGCAGGGGCCAAATAAAGGTGGTCTGTCTCGAAAATGGGTAATGCAAGCGTGTGAAGAGTCTCTGCGCCGTCTTAGAACAGATTACATAGATATCTACTACCTCCATAAGGAGGATCATGCAACGCCATTAAGAGAGACAATAATGGCCATGGGTGACCTTATAAAAGATGGTAAAATTCGTTATTTTGGCGTGTCAAATTATCGTTCGTGGCGCGTTGCTGAAATATGTAATATTTGTGACAACCTTGGAATAGATCGGCCCATCGCAAGTCAACCGTACTATAATGCGATGAATAGAATGCCAGAGACAGAGCACATTCCAGCTTGCAAATATTTTGGACTAGGCGTTGTTCCCTACAGTCCTCTTGCGAGGGGTGTTCTAACGGGAAAATATAACACCAAAAGCAAACCGGAGAAGGGAAGCAGGGTAGCTAGGAAAGATCGTCGAATGATGCAAACGGAATGGCGTGTCGAATCTGTTGAAATCGTTGAAAAAATTAAACGTCATGCAAAGAAGCAAAAAGCCACAGTTATTGATATAGCTATAGGCTGGCTACTAAACAACAGTGCTGTTACATCTTTGGTAGCCGGACCAAGAACGATGGCGCAGTGGGATGCTTATGTTAATGCTCTAGAATACAAGTTTTCGCTAGAAGATGAGGCGCTGATAGAAAAGTTCGTGCCATCAGGTCACCCATCAAGCCCAGGCTACAATGATCCCGCATACCCAATAGAAGGGCGCTACCGAATCAGCTGATATTCAAGGATCCTACAAAATAATTGCTAGCGATATTGAGCAGCACTTCGGCCTGCTATTCTGCCAAATACGGCGCCAGATACAAGACCTGTTCCTCCGGGGTAGTTGAAATGGAACAAGCCTCCAACCATTTCCCCACAACAGAAAAGCCCGGGAATCGGTCGCCAATCAGTGCCTATTACCCTAGCGTCTGCATCAACTTTTAATCCGCCAAATGTAAATGTAATTCCCCCGGTTGCGGAATATGCCACAAATGGTGGAGAGTCTAGCCTCAGGGCCCAGTTTGTTTTATTTGGCGATAACGTGGTAGTAGACAATCCATCTTTTTTAGTTGGGTCAAAATGCTCATCGTCGCAGGCATTTTCATTATATTCATGAAGGGTTTTAACGGCTTGAGGCTTATCGTCTATTTCTAGTAGCTCCACCAGTTCCTCTAGGGTGTCTGCCTTGATCGGATCACTAGTGCTGTAACGAGGCTCAAGTAGATGGATCGTTTTTTGATCAAAAATTTGCCAAGCTAGACTACCGGGTTGTTTAAGTATTTCACCGCCATATTTCGCATAAGTGTAGAGGCCAACGTCTTCGCCTTCATCACAAAAACGGTAGCCATTTCTATTAATCATTACGCCGTAGGGGTATGATAGGCGATTAGACTTGTCAGTGCGCCCTCTATCTGCGAAGTCGGGCCACTCGTTCGAAATGGGTGTTGAATGTTTGCCAGACCATTGGCCCCACGGTAGGGCTCCAATCGCTAATGCCATTCTCAACCCATCACCTTGATTATGTGCTGTTCCTCGCACTTTAGCGTGGTCCCACGGTGCAGCAAGATATTGTGAGCGCCATTGGGCATTGGCCTCAAATCCACCACACGCTAACACGACAGCGTGACTAGAAATCTCCTCCAGGCCATATGGCCCTTTCACTATAACTCCTGTGACACCCCCATCTTTATTCCTTAGAAGATCGTCAGCGCCAGTTTCATATCGAATTTCGATAGAGTTTTTTTCTGTGGTTTTGAACCAATTGGTTGAGAGACCTACTCCCTCGTGTTCCGCTCTAATAATTGCTCCCTTTTGCCATTTAATTCGGTTGCCGACTTTTATTCCTGATAAAGTAGAAGCGGGCTCCATTGGGATTCCGCCGTATTCGTGAGCCCATTTTATAGTTTCAAATGAGTTATCTATTAATATCGTGGAGAGTTCTCTATCCGTTTTATTATGGGTTACTCTTAGTAAATCAGCCCACATATCGGATTTTGAATATGGTAAGACATCTTCGAAAAATCCTGGTATTACATCGCCTGCCATAGGAACCATAGCTTCGAGTTCTCTTGGGTCGTCAAAGGCTATTCTTAAAAGACCACCCGAAAAAAAAGTATTACCACCGCGTTCTTTTTTATTGGCCTTTTCGAGAACCAAAACCTTTTTTGCTCCGGTTTCGTGAGCTGAATTTGCAGCGGCTAAAGCGGCGTTGCCCGCGCCAACCACTATTACGTCGTAATCAGGCATGTAGAACGTTTCTCCAAAATATTTTCCTTCTACATTCTAACCAACGAAGGCATAGGATAACACCAAAGAGTTTGAAAAAACGAAATACCTATATGATTTAATTTTAGTCATCAGAGAGGTCCATTAAAAAGATTATTTTGGAGAGCTTACTGAGGGCTGTGTCTGTTTATGCGACAGATGACTTTCTTGATCGACGTTTTCTCTCATGCATATCGAGATATTTTTTTCTCAATCTTATAACATTTGGCGTAATTTCGACTAATTCGTCATCCTGGATGTATGAAATAGCACGCTCCAAAGTTAATTTAATCGGTGGACTCAAAACGATAGCGTCATCCTTCCCAGAGGCTCTAAAATTTGTTAACTGTTTCGACTTTAATGGATTTACTTCTAAATCATTATCTCGGGTGTGCTCGCCTATTATCATGCCGCCATAGACTGCTTCGCCTGATTCGATCATTAGCTGGCCTCTGTCTTCGAGATTGAATAGTGCATAACCAGATGCTTTCCCTCGTTCCAGAGAAATTAAGACACCATTCCTCCGGCCCGGTATCTGCCCCTTCATAGGCTTATAGGAATGAAATATGCGATTTAGAATTCCGGTTCCTCTCGTCTGTGTCATGAACTCACCATGGTAGCCGATCAGTCCCCTTGAAGGGCACAAAAAGGTAAGGCGTTGCTTGCCCCCACCAGATGGTCTCATATCCTGCAATTCACCCTTGCGTATTGAAACGGCTTCCACCACGGGGCCGGAATATTCGTCGTCGACATCAATTACAACCTCTTCCACGGGCTCCAGCGTCTCGCTTGTCTCTTTATTTGTCTCATAAAGTACGCGAGGTCGACTAATGGACATTTCATAACCCTCTCGCCTCATTTGCTCGATAAGCACAGCTAGTTGCAACTCTCCTCTTCCAGATACTTCAAAAGCATCTTTTTCAGCAGTCTCCGATACAGTTATAGAAATGTTACCCTCGGCCTCTCTGTATAATCTATCGCGCAGCACCCGAGAGGTAACTTTATCGCCGTCAAGGCCCGCTAATGGGCTATCGTTAATCGCAAATGTTACAGCAATTGTTGGCGGGTCAATCTTTTCGGCATGCAGTGGGGTGTTTGCCACGGGGTCTAATATTGTATCCGCCACGGTTGTTTTTGATAAACCGGCTAGTGCAATAATATCGCCGGCACTCGCTTCCTCTAAGGGAACTCTCTCAAGGCCACGAAAGGCTAGAACCTTTGTGATCCGACTCTCTTCTATAGCTTTTCCGTCTATTGTCAGCGATTTCACTATAGAATTTGGCTTAATCGACCCTGACGTTATTCTTCCGGTGAGAATACGGCCAAGAAATGGGTCATATTCCATTGTTGTGACTAACATTCGAAAATTTTCATTGAGTTCGATAGTTGGTGCTGGAACATGTTCTATCACGCGCTCAAAGAGACTATTCATGTTACTTGTTGGAGTTGCTGGATCATCTGACGCCCAACCATTTTTTGCAGATGCAAATAAAGTAGGGAAGTCTAATTGTTCCTCATTTGCATCTAGCATTGTAAATAAGTCAAACATCTCATCTTGAACGGCAAATGCTCTTTGATCAGGTTTATCCACTTTATTTACTACAATTATCGGCTTTAAACCCAATCTCAGAGCTTTTCCCAGGACAAACTTTGTCTGTGGCATCGTTCCTTCCGAGGCATCGACCAAGACTAAAACGCCATCTACCATCGATAGAATGCGTTCTACTTCCCCTCCAAAATCGGCATGTCCGGGTGTGTCGATAATATTTATCCTATGGTCTTTCCAAACTACCGAGGTGCATTTAGCGAGTATTGTTATGCCACGTTCTCTTTCTAAGTCATTGGAGTCCATAGCGCGGTCTGTTACAGCTTGGTTTTTATGGAATGTTCCAGACTGCTGAAGTAAAGCGTCGACGAGGGTCGTTTTCCCATGGTCTACGTGCGCTATAATAGCTATATTTCGGAGTTGCATTCGTAAAAAACTTTCCCATAAAAAGACTGTGCGTTTTTACCTAAAACATTCATCAAAGTCTCTTAGAATTTTACGCTAAGCTAACGAAATATAGAAAAAAATTAAAATAATGTTAAGTTGCTGTATTATTCATCCGTAGATAAACATTTTAATGTTACTTCATTAATTTCCCGTTTTGGGATGAATACATTCCCAGAAAAAAATTGGATCTTGGCCAGTATGACTTCATTCTCCGAATACCACGCACACATTTATTTTAGTTCTGACACTAACGACAAAGCGAAAGAACTAATGAATAAAATCACAGATAATTTTTCCTTAGATGTCGGAACGTTCCACGAGAAACTTGTTGGTCCACATCCATGTTGGAGTTTTCAGGTGAAATTTGAAACTAAGATGTTCGGGATATTTGTGCCTTGGTTGATGGAGAACCGCAACAGGCTTTCAGTATTCATTCATACGTGCACCGGCGATAACCTGCTTGATCACACAGAAAATGTATGTTGGCTTGGTGAGGTGCACAAACTTAATCTTAAAATATTTCAATGATATTCGATTACTTTTTTTGTTTTTTTTCTTCTCGGTTTGGAAAAAAGTCGAGGCACACTTTTAGTTTTTCTGTGGTCATTTCAGGAGCCTCGCTACATTGAATGTAAAGTTCTCTACATTCTGTATAATGATTATCTGATGGAGAAAATCTTAAATCTTCACAAATTTCTGTAAAACGCTTAGCCAATGTTACAAAAGAAGAACCAGAATCACCTTGAACTGTGTCTGTTCGTCTGTTAAGTGGCTGCACCTTTAAAAATTGCGCGATTGCTTCATTTGCTCGAGCTAAAGGAATTTCTGCTAATCCCTCGTCACCCATAAGTGTCCAATATCTTATATAAATATTTTCGCCCAGCATCATTTGACGCATGACCGGCGGTATTAGTCCTGGAGTGGCTGATCCCCATACAATAAACTCTATCTGTTTACCCCGTTGTTTGTATAAAGTTGGATTGAAGCCAACTTCAAGTTTTTTTAATCTTTCCAGCTCAATCTGATCAAATGTATCTACCCAAAAGGTGGGAAGCTTTTTAGAAGTTAATTGTTTCCTCATTGTTCGCGGAAGGCGAAACCGTGCCCATATGCTATCATCCTTCTTTTTAAAAATATGTAAACGGTAACCGTCCTTCGTGAGAATGCGGGCCTCAATCATCGGCTTTTTGCTTACCGGGTCAGTTAAAACTTCGACGAACCACTGAACACGAGCCGCCTGGCATTCAAAGGAGATCGCGCCAGAAATTAAAACAAGTGATATTGTAATATGGTAAAAATACTTTTTCATCACCGCATTTTTTCTATGTTCCTGGTAGTGATCCCTTATATTAGTTCATAAAGCAAAAAAAACTAATAAAACTGGTAAATAAATGATTTTAAAGGTTTTGATAATCATAGGCGCTATATACTTTAGCATCCTAGTATTTTTGTTTGTTTTTCAAAGAAATATCCTATTTGTTCCTAGTCGCTCAACACCAAGTATGACAGAAACGAATGTATCTGAGATGAGTGAAGTAAACATTGAAACAAAGGATGGACTAACTCTGCTCTCTTGGTTTTATCGAGGAAAAGTTGAGAAACCCTTAATCATTTATTTTCAGGGAAATGCCGGAAATATAAGTGATAGAGACTATAAAGCGCGTTTTTTAATCGACAATGGATTTAGTGTTTTATTGTTAGGTTA
This sequence comes from uncultured Alphaproteobacteria bacterium, assembly GCA_902629125.1. Classification (GTDB taxonomy): domain Bacteria; phylum Pseudomonadota; class Alphaproteobacteria; order Thalassobaculales; family Thalassobaculaceae. The sequence continues at coordinate 7,537 of CACOPQ010000004.1, read as the reverse complement.
TAGAGGTTATGGAGGCAATAAAGGACAACCAAGCGAAGAGGGATTAAGAAAGGACGGGGAAGCGGCATTAGAGTTTGCTAACAGGGAAAATTTCGAGGCATCAAACATAATTTTATATGGAGAGTCGCTAGGAACTGGTGTGGTTGTAGATTTGGGAACCCTTAACAAATTTAAGGGGATTGTTCTTGAAGCACCCTACACCTCAATAGAAGCTCTTGCTAAAAAAAGATATTGGTTTATCCCTGTACGTTTTCTTTTAAAAGATAAATTTGATTCTATAAGTAAAGTGTCTCAATTAACGTCACCTACCTTAGTTCTTCATGGAGACTCTGATCGAGTAATTAACATGGATTACGGCAAGCAACTTTATGATGCTATTCCTCAACCAAAGAACTTTGCGGCGTTTCCCGGGGGAGGGCACAGTAATCTTTTCGATTTTGGTGCTGGAACTGAGATTGTATCGTTTATCAATTCGTTGAAATGATAATTACAGGAGTGACTTTCTAAATAGCTTTTCTCATGGCGTTAAAAGGTAAGAGAACACACTCATGACGAGAGGGTACGCTCTTAACAGGTTCAAAAATCTCGAACCCTTCCCAGTCTGGGTTATCGAGTGTACCAACCAGATAATCGGATAGCTTATTACCAACTTTATTTAATTCCTGTAATTGGTAGCCAATGGCGTTTTTGGCCAAGACCTCTGACGAAGCTTCACACAAAGCACAACCTCTAACTTTAAAACCGATATGACTGATGCGGCCGTCCTCTATTGAAAAATCTAAGTCGATCCTGTCCCCGCAGAGAGGGTTGTCAAATCGTATACTGGTATCGGGAGCATCAATTCGTGTTCTTTTTCGTGATTCGCGGGCTAATTCGATTATTTGCTTTTGATATAGCTCGTTTGCCATCATTCACTACCTGTTGAAATACCGCTAGTTGTGAAGTTGTCGTATTCATCCTGCGTATCGATGTCAAAATGGATATCAGAAGTCCCAATTTCAACTTCTACTATTTTATCGGGATGCTGCTTCATGACGTGTTTAGCGCCGTAGTCGCCGCTTGTCTCAAAGATATGCGGAAAGAAACGGCTCCCTATGAGGACTGGATTTCCCCGTTTTCCATTGTTTGTTGGAATACAGATTTCGCAGTTCATTGAAGGATCGAACTTCTCAATTAGTCGATTTATATACTCTGGCTGGATCTTTGGCATATCCGCTAAACAAACAATCACGGCGGAAGGAGAAGGGGTGATATTAGCCAACGCCGCTTTCAAAGATGAACTTAAGCCTTCCCGAAAGTTAACGTTTTTGACAAAGTTCACATTCAGGTCACTTAAAGCGTCTACGATTTTGTCTTCGTCAAATCCAGTTACTACTGTCATATCTGCGACATTTGAATTTAAAATATTAATTGCTGATTTCCGCACAAGCGGGACACCATCAACATCTAGCAATAACTTATTGTTGCGTCCCATCCTTCTTGACCGACCAGCAGCCAGTAAAACTGCATGAATATCTATGCCCACCGTCATTCATAGTTCCTAAATTACCAGCCTATTGCTCGAGTCGACTTACTCTGCCGCGAGGTAGAGGCCTTGATGAAATATCTTTTAACAAACCACCCGCACCCATGTTCATTATATCTTCACCCATTACCTCTAAACCGGCCATTATTCTCCATAACACCCAATCGAAACCATTGAGTTTTGGTGACCTCGCGCATCCAGGAATTCCAACAACCGGTGTACCTTTGAAAGAGGCTAATAATATCAGATTTCCTGGATCCACCGGCATCCCAAAATGGATAATTTCACCCCCAATTGATTGAATTGCGGATGGAACAATATCCCTTCTGTCGACAATAGCAGATGCGCCAGCAATTAAAATAATATCGGGCTTTGCGGTAAGGGCCGTATATAACTTGGATGAAAGTTCGTTTTCAGAATGGTTGCACCGTGTTTCATTTATTAGGACTGCATCCAACATTTTGAGACGTTCCATCGTCACTTCTGCGGTTGAATTCAGTACAGATGCTTTCGTTGTCGTCAACTGCGTTTGAATTAGGGTAGCAGTCTTTTTAACATATGGCCTTAAATTAAAAAGAGGTTGATGAAGACTAGAAAATTTTTCTATCTCCTTCATAACTAGACCTGAGATAGCAAACGGTATTATCTTTAAAGTGCCTATCATTTGGCCTTTTTCTACGTGCTGACAAGATGGAAGTAACCCAAGCGTCACCGTTTCGTTTATAGAATTAAACCCATTAACGGCTTTGGCTTCATAATTTAGCAGCCCCTTCTTATCGGCATAAATATTGGTTCTCCCCGTGCTTGCGGAGCCTTTTCTTAGGTTTTTTCCTATAATAAGCGATGTTATGCGATCGGCAGCATCGTCTTCAAAAATATCGCCTGGCTCAAGTTTGGCGCAAATGAGAGTTTCTATATTTTCCCTACCCAAAAGTGATAGATCTTCGGAAGACAGTTTTCGTCCTTTTTTAAACGTTTTTTTTCCTACCTTTAGCGTGTGAGCTAAAATAGCATTCTCTGCTTTATCTAATGCAAGGCTTCCAAAAAACATTACTAGACCTTCAAGCTCTATCTAAGATCTTTATGGTGCAGGACAGCAGTCAATTCGGCTAAAATAGAAATAGCTATCTCCGACGGCGAGACAGCTCCAATATCCAAACCAGCGGGTCCATTAATCCGCTTCAACGTCTTCTCATTAAACCCCGCTTTGCGGAGACGCTCTAATCGTTTCGAATGCGTTTTTTTGCTTCCAAGTGAAGCTATATAAAATGCATCTGTTTTTAACGCCTCTTCTAATGCGGGATCGTCAAGTTTTGGGTCGTGGGTAAGCGTTACAACCGCCGTCCTTGTGTCGGGGGCTAGTTTTACTAACGCTTCGTCAGGCCATTCATCCATCAAGTTTACACCCGGGAACCTTGCGTCACTTGCAAAGGAACCCCGTGGGTCGACGATTGTTACTTCAAAGTTGGCTAGTGCCGCCATCGGTGTCAGAGCTTGAGCTATATGAACTGCACCAACCACTACCATTCTAAGCTTTGGATTAAATACGCGGGCGAAGTATTCCCCTCCACCTAATGAACGGCTTTTATCATCTCTGATGCAGGAAAGCACTTCCTCTAACTCTTGCTGACTAAATGTCATATCACCGTCGATAGATTTCTTTCTATCCACAACTGCCTGCGAACCATCGGATAGCCTTGTTATCAGTGCTATGGGAATTTTATGATCTTGAGCACGCAGTATTTTCTTGAGAACTTCATCACGCATTTCTTTTAACTTTCAAGGGCCTCGACGTAGACTTTGACATTCCCACCACAAGCTAAACCAACCTCCCAGGCATCTTCATTCGATACACCAAATTCTAATATTTGAGGTTTCTTGTCTTCCATGACTTCAAGTGCGGCTTTTACAACAGCACCTTCAATGCAACCACCAGACACCGACCCAATCATCTCACACCTTTCATTCACTCCGAGTTGGCTTCCTGCTGGTCGTGGTGAGCTACCCCAGGTATCAATGACCGTAGCAATCGCCGTTTTCATCCCGGAGTTTGACCACTCGGAGATTGTCTTCAATACATCGCTGTTTATTATTGCATCGTTACTCTTTTCCATAAAGCGTCTCCTTGGTGAGGCTCGGCGTTCTCGACTTCACTCAACTTTTGTAGCCAAGGAGCCATATTAAACCTTGATTGTAAATCAGTTTTTGATAACGCATTTACCAATTGGTTCATACTCTCCAAGGAATGTATAGGTCGAAACTCATCAACATATGGCAGTATAGCTTTAACCCCTGTGGGTTTTGGAGTAAATTCTTCATATCTCAGCAGTGGATTGAGCCAAATTAAACGTTTACTTGATTTTTGTATTAACTTTACTTGTTTACTCAAACCAATACCGCCTCCGCGATCGAGTCCATCAGTTATAAAAAGCACAATGGCGCCAGGACCAAGCACTCGCCTGGACCAGTTAAAATTAAATTCCTTTAAACAGTCTCCAATTCTAGTGCCGCCCGACCAATCTTCAACAGCTGAGCTTGTCGCGGCTAGAGCTTCATCAACATCCTTAAATCTTAAAAAACGTGTCACGTTGGTTAGTCGCGTTCCAAACAGGAACGTGTGCACATCGTTCCGGAGAGACGTGAGAACGTGCATAAAATGCAAAAGCATTCTTGAATATCTTGTCATAGATCCTGAAACATCACAGATGGCAATAATTGGAGGATGCTTATCCTTTCTACTCTTATACCTCAATGGAATATATTCGCCACAAAACTTGTTCGCCTCTTTGAGAGATTGTCGCAGGTCAATTTTCCTTTTTAAAGAAGAGCTTTTAAAGCGACGACTTTTAACCTGCGGAATCGATAGATCCATTTGAGCAATAACTTTTTTTGCCTTGTTAATTTCTTCAGATGACATCTGTTCAAAGTCCATTCCCTGAAGCAATTCAGTCTCAGAGTATGTCATCACGGCATCGAATTCCAGCTCGTCGTTGGTTGATGTATCCAAGTTATTGTCTTCAGGAATGTTATCGGTATTAAAGGCTTCTTGTACTCGCCGATATATATCGGCATCACTTGTTTCAGGGGAACCAGTATTTAACTTTGGGAGTGCCAGTTGCATCATCTTTTCCAGTAATCTTGGGTTTTTCCAAAAAAGCTTAAAAGCTTGATCGAAAACTTCCCTGTGCTCATTTTTATGAACAAATACCGAATGTAACGCCCAGTAAAAAATAGATTTGTCTGCAAGCCCAATTTTGTTGATAGCATCTATAGCTTCTAGTATTCTTCCCGATCCGATAGGTATTCCCGCTGAGCGAAGTACTCGTGCAAAATACAAAACATTGTCGGATAGTTTCTCACCAGATCCGTTGTTTAATTGGTTAGCTATGTTAGGTTTGGACTCCTCTAATGTTTTTAAATTCAAGTTTGACTTCCCATTCCTAACTCAGCCTGAATCTCTGATAATATAGCATGCGCTTGATCACCTTGTATTTTACCTATGTCATCTTGGTATTTTAGTAAAACACCCAAGGTATTATCCACGGCTTTATAATCTAAGGCGAGATGATTTAGCTGAATTAACGAATGCGCCCAGTCAATTGTTTCTGCGACGCCTGGATTTTTAAAGAGATCCATTTTCCTGAGCTTTTGGACAAAAGCTACAATATGATTGCTCAAGATCTCTGGCGCCTCTGGCACCTTAAGTTGTAATATTTTAAGCTCGCGATCAGCTGAAGGGTAATCTAGCCAATGATAAAAGCACCGGCGTTTTAATGCGTCATGTATTTCTCGGGTTCTGTTGGATGTAATTAATACGATAGGAATGTCATTTGCTGAAATTATACCCGTCTCAGGGATCGTAATTTGGAAATCAGAAAGTACTTCAAGTAAGAAGGCTTCAAATGGTGCATCTGTCCGATCCAATTCATCAATAAGTAAGACTGGCGCTCCACCAGCTTGCGGTTCCAGTGCCTGAAGAAGTGGACGTTTGATAAGGAATTCTTCAGAAAAAAGATCTTTTGAAATTTCTTCCTTATCGATATCTGGTTTTCCCTCCATTAACCGTATATGAAGCATTTGTTTTGAGTAATTCCATTCATAAACTGCGCTATTAACATCTAATCCTTCATAACACTGTAGTCTTATCAGTCGTCGATCCAGCGTCTTTGATAATACTTTTGCTATTTCGGTTTTTCCAACGCCTGCTTCACCTTCTAAGAATAATGGGCGCTTCAATGAAAGTGATAAGAATAGTGCGGTAGCCAGCGACTCGTTAGCTACATATTTTCCGCTCGCTAAAAGCTCTTGGGTATCTTGGACAGAAATAAGATCTTTAAAAGACATTGAATAGTTACCCTTTAGAAGGCTATTTTAAAAATGCAATTTACATTCAACAAAGCTAATGATTTTAGTGGTTGCTCTAACATCATTATAATCAATATAAGCGCTAGTTGCTAATACGCCATCTTTCCGGTAGTTCATAGCAATCAATTAAGGTTCAAGTGAATTAAATACACCTAGAGAAATAAAGGTTTATGCAAAGTCATGACTAAAGCTCCGATCATTGAAACAGGATTATCTTCTTTAAATGCGGTTGAAGACACTATATCGCAACGCCGCTCATTGCGGGGTTTTCTCGATCAACCGGTAGATAAGAAGATTATAGAACGGATACTTTTTTTAGCGGGGAGGGCGCCAAGCGGCACAAACATGCAACCTTGGCGTGGACATGTGATGACAGGTGACGCACTCAAGCGTTTTGGAAAAGGCCTTTTGGCTGCAGCAAATGATCCAAAAGCAAAGAATGACTCAGAATTTTCTTATTATCCGGATGAATTTTTCGAGCCATATAAAAGTCGCCGTCGCAAAGTCGGGTGGGATTTATATGGCCTGCTTGGGATCAAGAAAGGCGATTTCGAAAAAACAAAAGCCCAGCATGATCGTAACCTTATATTTTTTGATGCGCCAGTTGGCATGATATTTACCATTCACCGGGATCTAAAAATTGGTAGTTGGCTTGATTTTGGTATGTTTTTGCAAAACGTAATGGTACTTGCAAGAAGCCATGGCTTGGAAACGTGTCCACAAGCGGCGTTCTCACACTTTCATAAGACCATTAGAGAATTTATTCCAGTTGGAGATGAAAATATAGTTGTCTGTGGTATGGCAATGGGATATGCAGACTGGTCACGACCAGAAAATGCCTTGATACCCGACCGGGAACCACTAGAGAACTATATTTCTTTTGTGAATTCATAAAAAAGGTGCCGCGACGGGCACCTTTTCAATGAATAAATTATCGCTTTTTCAGCTAGCAGCAGTCACTGCCCTTTTTGCCATGGTTACAACCAGACTTGCACGGTAGTCATTTTGCGCGTGTATATCCGATAACAAACCATCCGGCGAAATAGATAAATCATTAAGGCTTTCTGCGCTGAAATGTTGGTTCAACGCATCTTCTAAGTTGCTCGCTCTAAAGACACCATCTTCACCCGCTCCCGTAACGGCTACTCTTGCACCGGAACTCATTTTTGCAACAAAAACGCCAACTAATGCATATCGGGAAGCTGGGTTTGGGAATTTCATGTAGGCAGCTTTTTCTGGAATGGGAAAGCTAATTGAGGTTATCAACTCACCTTCATCAAGCGCAGTGTCAAACATCCCCGTGAAAAAATCATCAGCCGTTATTTCCCGTTTATTTGTTGTAATTATAGCGTTCAAGGCTAAACAAACTGCTGGATAGTCAGCTGCTGGATCGTTATTTGCAACTGACCCACCTATGGTGCCTCTGTTCCTAACCTGCGGGTCACCTATTCCCTCTGCTAGATCAGATAAAGCAGGGAGTGCTTTTTGAATTTCCTTGGAGCTAGCTACTTCCGCATGTGTTGTCATAGCGCCAACTTTAACAAATTGTCCAACCTCAATACTGGATAAACTTCCAATACCGGATAAATCTATTAAATCAGTAGGCTGCGCCAGTCTTTGCTTAAGTGTTGGCAATAGAGTTTGTCC